>JANWXM010000036.1 GCA_025055285.1 Saprospiraceae bacterium | reverse complement strand
CTTCGTCAACCGACGGGAGGTTTGGCCTGGTCAGCGGATGGGCGGTATTTGTACATTTCGGATGCGTACATGATTATGCAGTTTGACATGGCGGCCTCGGACATTTCTGCCAGTCGAGTGGTTGTGGCGCGCCGACAGCCGCCCGTTTGCTTTTTGAGTGGAGCGCTGGGCGAGATGGAGTTAGGTCCGGACGGCGTGATCTACTGCGCGCCTCTGGCGGGTCAGCAGTGTATGCATCGCATCAAGCATCCGGAGCGGCGGGGCGAGGCGTGCGAGGTAGAGCACAACTATTATCGGTTTCAATACGGCTATCAGGGCCTTCCGCATTTTCCCAATTTTCGCCTTGGTCCTGTGGACGGTTCGGCGTGCGACACGCTGGGTTTGGACAATCGTCCGCTGTCGCATTGGCGCTACGAGCGTGCGGGCGGTTTGCGGGTGGACTTTGTGTCGGTGTCGTGGTACGAACCGGAGTGGTATTCTTGGGATTTTGGCGATCCGGGTTCTGGGTTGTTGAACTACAGCGACCAGAAGTATCCGTCGCACGAGTACCCGGCTCCTGGGCCGTACCAGGTGTGTCTGACGGTGGGCAACTCGTACGGCACGGACACGAAGTGCAAGACGGTGTGGGTGCTGTCTACGTTGAGCGCGGGCGAGGGTTTGGTAGGCGAGTTGGGTCGTCTGTATCCGAATCCGTCGAGCGGGCAGTTGTTTTGGAGCGGTGAGTCGCCGGTGCGGGTTCGGCTGTTCAGCGCTGCGGGTCAGTTGGTGCTGGAGGAGGTGACGGACGGCGGTGCGCTGTGGGTAGGTCATCTGCCGGAGGGTTTCTACGTGGCGCAGGTGTTCGACGCGCGCGACCGCACGTTGCTGGCGGTGCAGAAAGTGGTGCTGAAGCGAGAATAGGCGCCTATCATTAGAGGAACTGATGCTACGCACGCCTTGGGAAGTCTCGCCAGCGTCCAACCTGTCGGCCCAGGCCTTTTCTACCAGAGGCTCTATTCTTCGGACAAGCCTTTACTCCCGACATCGAGCGCTCATCCATGATGGGATGTTTGTTGGGATGCTCAATGAGGTAGAGAGGGAAATCTGCCCCCTCCACCCGATGAATCGGGCGGTTACAGGATGTTGGATATGCCAGCCTCAACCGAACGACACTTCACGCAGCAAACGGCATTCCGCTCGCCTGCGTACGTTCTGGGAGGAAAGCGCTGAGGTATCGTCTTCCCGCAATGCGAAGACGACACCTCAGCCGCAGGCTTTATCGCAAGATAATTTCGTACGGCAATCGGGCTTGAATACCCTGATTTTTGCGCGCATCGCGCAGCATTCGATACATGGGATAGAGTTCGCCTAAGTCGGAGCGCATCATCCAGGTGCGCACCTCGTCGTCGGGGTCGGAGGTTTGGGTGATTTTATCCAACAGTTGTTCGATGGGCGTCTTTGTCGCAGGGTATTCCACAACGCGGTACTTTTCGATGCCGGCGCGTTTGGCGGCGGCGCTCAGGGCGCGGTCTAAGCCGCCGAGGTCGTCCACGAGGCCGATTTCACGGGCTTTTTGGCCCGCCCAGACGCGGCCCTGGGCGATTTCATGCACCTGTTCGGGCGTCATCCTGCGCCCTTTGGCCACGCGCTCCAGAAAGTCGGCGTAGATGCGGTCTATTTGCGCCTGGATGAGGCGGCTTTCGTCCGGCGAGAAATCGAAAAATGGCGTTCCCATAGCGGAGTAGCGCTGGGTGCGCACGGTGTCTGCCGTGATGCCCAGTTTGTTTTTCATCGTGTTTTGCAAGATAGGAATCAGGCCAAACACTCCAATAGAGCCGGTGATGGTGGTGGGTTCAGCGAAGATGCTGTCGGCCTGGCAGGCGATGTAGTAGCCGCCGGAGGCTGCTACGTCGCCCATGCTGACGATGACGGGTTTGCCTGCTTCGCGGCACAGGATGACTTCGCGCAAGATGTTTTCACTAGCTAATACACTACCGCCTGGTGAGTTGATGCGAAGTACGATTGCTTTGACCGCTTTATCCTTGCGTACCTTGCGCAATAGTTTTACATAGGGCCCATCGGCTATCTCGCCAGGCTCGCCTTCCTTACCGCCGACAAGAGCACCTTCTGCATATACTATCGCTATTTTATCTTTGCTTTTCCAATCGGTCTTCTTTACGCGAGTAGCAAAATAATCTTCTATTTTTACTAGAGGCAACTTATCTTCTTGACTCAACCCTAGCCGTTCTTTAAGCCTTTTGTTCGCCTCGTCTTCGTAGGCTAACCGGTCTACCAACCGACTGCGAAGAGCGGTATGGGCAGCCCGACCATCAAAGTTTTCCACAGCAGAACGCAGCGAATCGAGAGCCATCTTTCGGCTAGCGCTGATGTCGGCCAGTACGCTGTTGTACACTGTAGTGAGGTACTCGCGCACCTGTAAGCGATTTTCAGGGCTCATCTTATCTGAGCGGAATGGCTCAGTAGCGCTTTTAAACTTGCCGGCGTAAAAAATGCGCATCTGGACGTCCAGCTTGTCTAACATGCCCTTGAAAAACAGGATTAAACTGGACAAACCGCGGAAATCCACCATGCCGATGGGATTCAACCAGACTTCGTCGGATACAGAGGCAATGTAGTAACCGCTTTGCGTGTAAAGGTCGGCATAGGCTATCACGAATTTGCCCGATGAGCGAAAATCCTCAAGAGCAGCGCGCAGTGTGCTGGCCGAAGACCAACCCATGACCGGCGCTACTTTATCCAAGTAAATGCCCTTGATATCTGGGTCTTCCTTTGCTTTGCGGATAGCTCGGATGATATCGTGTAGTCCCAAGACATCTTCTTGCTCCAATTCCATGAGCGAAAGAGGCACGTTATTAGTCTTTTCAGGCACCACCTTGTCTAAGGTTAGCACGAGCACAGAATTGGGTTTAATGTCTACTTTAGCTTTCTCCAAACCCTTCGAAGCCAAACCCGCTAAAGATCCGATAGCAATAAACAGGAGCAAAGCCAAAGCCAACAGCGTGCCAAGACAGGAAGCAAACAGCGATCGAAAAAAGTGACCCATAATCTCTCAGCATTAAACGTATTTAGAATTGCGTCAAAGAACAAATAAAGACGTCAGGATTTTAAGTAAAATTAGATAAAAATCTGCGTTATTCCGACTCAGGTGCTAATTGTACCTGTAAGCCATCGAGTTCGTCGCGCAAGCGGATTTGGCAACCCAAACGGCTATTGGGTTGAACGAAAAAGGCAGAGTCGAGCATGGCCAGTTCATCGTCAGAAGGCTTGGGCAGGGCGTGGTTGCTCATCACATAAATATGACAGGAAGCACACAAGGCCATGCCGCCACACGTACCTTTAATGGGCAGCCCATAGCTTTTGCACAGTTCCATCAAGTTTAATCCTAAATCAGTGGGTGCTTCTAAGGCATGTGCCTGGCCTTTACGATCGAGAACGGTGATGCGAATGAGGTGTTCGCTCATGAGCAGCGATGTAGAAGTCAGCTCAACGGGGTGTCTTAGCGGGAAAGCCCTCGATACCCGTCACGGTTGTATACTTGAAGGAGAGTTTTTTGTCGGGATTAACCACTTTGAAGGCAGCCTGACAGGCGAGTGTCGCCTCGTGAAAACCGCAAAGAATGAGTTTTAGTTTGCCGGGATAGGTGTTGATATCGCCGATAGCGAATACTCCTGGTAAATTCGTGCTATAGTCGCGGGTGTCGACAGCGATAGCACCGTCTTTTAGTTCTAGCCCCCAATGTTCAATAGGCCCGAGTTTGGGTGTTAGTCCAAAGAGCGGTAGGAAGTAGTCGGTATCTACCTCGAATAGACCATCGGTTTCGTGTTGGATAATTACCTGCTCCAGGCGTCCGTTGCCCTTGAGGCCTACCACCTGAGCGTTAGTGATGAGGCGGATGCGGCCTTGCCGGGCCAACTCCTGCACCTTTTCAACGGAGTCGGGCGCGCCGCGGAATTCGCTGCGCCGGTGCACTAAAGTTAGGGAAGCTGCATCGTCAGCTAAGTAGATTGTCCAGTCTAACGCTGAGTCGCCGCCACCAGCAATGACAATGCGCCGACCTGAGAACTCTTCCGGATTGCGCACGCAATATGCTACTCCGCGGCCGTTCTCGTAGTCGCCGATGTTGCCGATGGGTGGCTTGCGCGGTTCAAAAGCGCCCAACCCACCAGCGATAAAGACGACAGGAGCTACATGAACAGTGCCGCGCTCTGTGATAACGCGCCAACGACCATCGGCTTGTCGCTCAAGTACTTCTGCGCGTTCGCCTAGCGTATAGCCGGGCTGAAACGGCTCTATCTGCTTGAGCAAGTTGCGCACAAGGTCGCCTGCTAAGATGCTAGGAAAGCCTGGTATGTCGTAAATAGGTTTTTTTGGATAAATTTCTGCCAGCTGCCCGCCCGGTTGCGGGAGAGTGTCAATCAAGTGACACCGCATTTTGAGCAGTCCAGCCTCAAATACCGCGAAAAGACCTACTGGCCCTGCACCAATGATAACGATATCTGTCTCAATATATTTGGAATCCATGCCCATAAGAAGCAGCCGTCAATAGTAAAAACATCGAACAAAAGTCAGAAGCAAAATTTCAACGGTAGAATGGTATTAATCGTTACACCTGATGAGATTGCTCATCGCCCTTGAAACTGTGCTGGGCGCTTTTCCAAAAAGGCGCGCACGCCTTCTCGAAAATCTTCGGTATTGCAACAAGTGCCGAATGCTGCCGCTTCAACGGCAAAGCCGTTTGCGCCGGGCTTGAAGTAAGCATTTACAGCCTCAATAACCTTAGCAACTGCTATGGGCGCTTTTGCAGCAATTTTTTCAATCAGCGCACAAGCTTTCGCCACCTCTTCGCCCGCTGGAACAACGCAGTTTACTAGACCTAAGCGCAATGCCTCTTGGGCGTCAATCATTTCAGCAGTTAAGAGCAATTCCAAGGCCTTGCCCCGGCCAATATACCGAACAAGGCGCTGCGTACCGCCATAGCCGGGCAAGAGACCCAAATTGACCTCTGGCTGCCCAAAACGCGCTCGCTCACTCGCGACGCGCAGATGACAAGCCATAGCCAATTCGCACCCGCCTCCTAAGGCAAAACCATTCACGGCAGCTACTACCGGCTTCGAAAAGCGCTCTATGAGGTCAAATAACTCCTGTCCTCGGCGAGCGAAAGCTGCCCCTTGCGCTGCGTCCAAGTGGCTAAACTCCGTAATGTCCGCACCTGCCGCAAAGGCCTTTTCTCCAGCGCCCGTAATAACAACGCCCTTCAGATTCGACAGAGTTGGCCCTTCCTCGCAAAAAAAACGATAAAACTCGTTCATCGTCGCCGTATTGAGCGCATTTAATGCTTTTTCTCGGCAAATAGTGAGGATGGCAATACCCTCTTGGTAGTCAATACGCAGATTTTCGTACATAAAAACTAATAAATTTTGTTGTCGGTGGCGCACTTTGCCTCAGCTGACGAATGCTACTGAAGTCTGCCTACGGCCCTCGAGGCAAAATTGCTCAAACGGCGCCTAAGACGCACTCCTGCCTAGTTTGCCGGGAGCTGTAAAAACAATTTTGCCCGCCTATTCGTTGTTCCAAATTGCAAAGTCTTGGTGTTTCCACTGAACAGCTCTTTCCAGGCCGTAGTTTTTAAGCCGATTGTGGTAAAAGTATAAAAGGCGGAAATTGGACGACACGATGTGATTATCTTTCGCAAAATAAAGGGGTTTTTCTCGGTGAAAAACGCCTAATTTGCTTACGCCGTGGCGCACGAGTTCAGCGGGAGGCCAGCGTATTTCCTCGGAAAGTTTGATCTTGCCTTCTTGTTCCCAACGGAGAAGTTGTTGTTGCATTTGCGCTACTACTTCTACAACGGTTTGAAAGGGAATGCGGTAGTCGTCTGGGGGTAAGCGGAGTAGGCCAAAGAGGTCGAGTTTTGGATTTTGGCGGGCTAAAATTTCGAACACCGCGAAAGCGACCAGTTGACTGCTCAAGACGATGTTATCTACCTTGTAACGCGCTGCAATGCGGGCTGCCAACCGGCGAGTGTATTCGCTTTCGCGCTGTCTGTCTTCGTTAATTTCACCCTCAATGTTTCGAAAATAATCGCGAATGTCTATTGGATTGCCAGACCAATCGTAGCTTCGTCCATAGGCGTCTACAAAATTGCCCAGAACGTCCATGGGCTTGCCTACGCTAACGGCAATGTCGCTAGTTGTGGAAAAGAAGCGCCAGATAAATCGAAACCAACTGCCTATGCTGTATCCCTCGTCTCGCAGGCGGAGGTAATGTTCTTTTCCAATGCTACACAAATACTCTTCGATGAGAAATGGCGCCTCCAGGACAAAGTGATAACTGAGCACGATGGGCACGATAAACACCTTTTTATCAGAGCCCTGAGCGAATAAAG
Organism: Saprospiraceae bacterium; assembly: GCA_025055285.1. Taxonomy (GTDB): domain Bacteria; phylum Bacteroidota; class Bacteroidia; order Chitinophagales; family Saprospiraceae; genus M3007. The sequence goes on along the minus strand of JANWXM010000036.1, from coordinate 18,049 downwards.
CTCGCTGTGCTTCTACGGTGGTACTCAGGAGACCCCGCTTGAGGTCGTGTTCTAGCTCGCCAGAGCGCGCGCGCGTGCCGCCTGGGAAAAACAGGCTGTTTACCCCTCGCTGGATGCTCAAGCGACTCATAGTCTTCAGCGTTTCTAGATAAATAGGATTTTTTTTCCGGCGGTCTACGCGATAGGCTCCCAGGCGATTCATAAAATAGGCGGCCGGAGTAAAATTGTACAAGTTTAACCCTGCTCCATAGGAGAAAGAGGGCAGACCCATGATCTGATCCATTACATAGCCAATGAGGATGGAGTCTAGGTTACTTGAATGCGTAGGCACGACAACTACAGTGCCGTACTGGAAGAGGCTGCGCACGGTCTCAATATCGCCGACGACGTTTAAGCGCTCATACAGTTGACGCCGTTCACACCACAAGGCAGCGAAGTTCTTCCCTATTGCTGCATTGAAGAGCCAATTAAAGAACACTGTCAAAAAACGCCGTGCAAAGCGCACGGTAGAAATGCGAAAACTACCGACAATTTCTTCGGCATAGCGGCGAATGATACGGCGCAGAATTTCTTCAGCTTCTGCCCGGGCCTCTGCCTCAGGGCGGTCGAGAGAGCGCTGGATAAGTTGCTTGCTTACCTTGCTCCAAAATACCTTCTCATCGGGAGGGTCTACTTTCCAAGGCGATTCTTTAATGCGGATGCGCTCTTGGTAAATTGTCTTCACAAGCAGATCTACTAGAGCTTGAAAGCTGCGCGAAGCTAGGCGCTCAAACGCTACCTCCTCTACTTGGCGAATGAAATTCGCCCGATCTTGGCTTAGTCGATAAATCGGCCAATCTTCTATGTTCTCATACAGCGGAGGATAGAGGCGGAGCTCTTTCTTCATTGGTCTGACGATACCTTATGAGGGATACGGCGCAAGGTTTTTTCTATAAAGTTTAAAATTTCGCTGCGGCCAGCACCAGTAACGGTGGAAGACAAAAAGTACGGCGGCAAGGGTTCCCAGCTTTGGCTTAAGGCTTGTAAAAAAGCAGCAATGTTGTCGGCTTGGTTAACGCCTTTTTTGTAGCGGTCGGTCTTAGTGAACACAATAGCAAAGGGCACTTGCCACTCGCCTAAGGCATTAGCAAAGTCTAAGTCAACGCGCTTGGGCGGAATATTTGCATCTACAAGCATAAAAGCCAATGCTAAAGTGCGTCGCCGAATGAGGTATTCTTTGACCATCTGAGCTAAAGTTTGTTGCCGACCTTTCGGCACCTTCGCATAGCCGTAACCGGGTAAATCCACCAAATACCAGCGATCATTGATATTAAAAAAATTAATCATCTGAGTTTTACCCGGCGTTGCCGATACTTTGGCTAGCCCTTTACGCCCTGTAAGCATGTTAATTAGCGATGACTTCCCAACGTTTGAACGCCCCGTAAAGGCAAACTCTGGCCAGCCCGTCTCTGGACACTGTTCCTCTTTTGAGAAGCTTGACACAAACTCTGCTTTATGTATTTCCATGGACGTAGAATAGGGTAGTGGGTGTTCTAGGGCGGAGGCGCGCAAAAGTACGTATTTGCACAAAGCTAATGTGAGGTATCCGACATATGCACTAATTCAGTTAAATAAGCAACAGTAGGAGGGTTTGCGCACCAAGCTTTTGAAGAGCTCTGGGCTTTTTTTCGTTCAGGTGCTGTGGCAAGAGACCTGAGTTTGACCAATTGTGAGTTGGCGACGAAGTTATCGCTCGAAAAAAGTTGTATTGCCGCACTTTCGCAGAGCGATGTCGGCTAATTTTCGCTTATTGCTGATTTGGACTTTGCTCCTTTCGGTTGTGTACGGGCTCACCTGGCCTACGCATGTGCTTATTGCCGATGAGGTTGCGTATTTCGACGATGCTTTGCGCTGGTTAGGTCGCGCCTCTCCATGCGAGTCATCTACGTGGAGCGGTTATTCTCCAGGCACTTCGCTTGTCGCTGCTGGATTCATCGGCTTAACCGGGCACCCTAGGGCAGGATTTGGCGTTGGATTATTCGCCTGGTTTACGGGGATTTGGTTGACTGCTTGGTCGCTTTGGCGCTGGCGACGGCCTGTGCACTGGGCTCTGTATTTGGCCTTATTTTTACCTGGTGTGGTGCTATCGCGCGTGCTCATGAGCGACCTGCTCAGCTGGAGCCTGTCGGCTGCTTTCCTTTGTGCTTATGGAGGCTACGGTCAACAACGACAAGGCGCCTTTATTGGCGGATTGTGCGCCGGTACGGCACTTCTTTTTCGCGAAACAAATGCAGTATGGGCCATACCTTTTCTCATCGGTGCTTTGTGGCGGCCTACCTATCGCGCCAGTTGGCTCTGGGCAGGCTTCTTGGCAGGCTTAATTGGGCGAATGCTCTGGGCTAAACTTTGCTTTGACCATTTCGGATACATACGCGACCCTGGGATAGGCTTTTCACTGGCTTACGCCCCGAAGAATATAATCCTTTACTGTTTGGTACTCATGGTTTTATGTCCAGGCGGATTGTTCTTTTTAAGAAACAAGAAAGTGCCTTTTTGGCCGGAAATCATTCTAGCGGTTGTGGCGGTTCTGGGGTTATACAGCACTTATGGTTACGATGCTCTTGCCAAAAGTGGTGGCATCAAGGGCCTAGTATTGCAAGGGCGCTATGTCCTACCGCTCATTCCTTTTTTGGCATTCGCGGGTGCTTTTTCGAAAGTTGCCGAAGAGATACCGCGTTGGGCCACGGTTTTTGCTTTGTGTTTTACAGGTTTTCTGTTTGTTGGCGTCCAGCTGATAGGGTGGTTTTACAATAACCAACAGAATGCGATGACGCAAATGCTCCTGCAGTTGCCGACAGATAAACATTGGAGCCTTTCTTACGACGAGAGCCGAAAATACCTGAATGCTCTACATGCCCTTACCTGCTTGTTGCCGTTACGTACAGATGGCATGCCCGATGAAGCATTCTATGTTCATCTATTCACTCGCGAGGATAGCGCCGATTGGCGCAAGAAGAATGCTGAAAATAGCGCTGTATTGGAGCACATCAGAAGCCAACGCTCTTTGTTGCTCATCGACGAACGCATCTCGCTAGATGGTACGCGGTTGCGCATCTGGCGAGTTGGCGCTGTTCGGCGCAGATGAAAACTTTTGGCAAATACGCTTTGCCGTTTGTAGCCAGCGCTCGTGCTCTTCTGTCGCCGGCCGACCTTGTGCAAATTTAACCCAGTCTGCTCGTTCTAGTAGGCGCTGAGCGTCCAGACGCAGATGCTCTGGAAGACCCGTCTGGCTCAGGTTCTGAGCGATTTCCGCGGTAGTTTGCTCCAACGCGAGAAAGCCGTATTGCCCCTCCAGAAACTCGCGCACAATCCAGCTTAGGTCAGTGTAATACATTTCGATGCGGTCGGGTTGCATCCAAGGTTTTTGCTCGGCCAGGACGGTCAACTTCTGTTGGGCGATGTCGCAGGGCGAGGGTCTTGGTTGTTCAGGCAAAGCAGTTAGCACTCGGGTAGAGCGTTGTCGATATTTGCGCCACACCCACCATAAGGTAGCAAGTGTCAGAGCGGCCGCAATAGCAAGCCAGTAAGCGTAACCTCCCCGGGATTGTCGGCGGATGTCTCGGATGGGCGCCATGGCGTTGAGGTCGGCGGGCACGTCCGGAGCAACTACGCGGATCTCCATCGAGTTAGTCAGGACGGCATTGCCTACATGGAGCAACACTGCTAGAGGAGGCAACACTATGCGACCAGTGTCGAGCAGGACGATCGCCATCGTCTGCACCCAATATTCACCTATGCGTCGCCAGGAAGAGAGCGGCCGAATATCATCTGCGGAAAGCACTTGCAGCCAGGCAGAAAGGTCTACGCGTTGCGGAGGGACCTGGAGACCCGCCACTTGTATGCGCAGCACTACCGTATCTCCCGCCTCCGCGTTTGTGCGGTCGAAGCTTGCTACGGCGCGCACTTGTGCTAGGCCCACTGATGCCAACGCTAGGCTACCCCAAAACCCAAAGAGTGCTGCCTTGAGCAACCACCAGCACATGCTTTGCCAACACAGTCTTCGTATTTTTAACGCATTTGAGCGCATAGTGATCCTGGCTTCAACCATGTGCCACTACTTTCGACCTGCGAGCGAAAAATTGGAGCAATTCGCGCACATAGGGCTGGTCGGTGCACAGGCTGAGGAAATCGGCTCCCGCGCGCCGGAATAGCGCCTGTGTATTGGCTCGATGCGCCTCGAATGTCTGGCGATATTGGCGTCGCAGTTGGCCGCTAGTGGTATCTACCCAAATTTGCTCGCCCGTCTCCGCATCGGCTACGCGCAATACTCCTACATCAGGTAAATCGCGCTCTAAGATATCCCAGCAGTGGATGCCGATGCAATCGTGCCGTCGCGCTACGATGCGCAGCGCTTCTTCATAGCCGGAAGCAAGAAAATCAGAAAGGATAAAACACACGCTGCGCTTTTTGAGGACATTGTGCACAAAGCGCAGCGCTAGTCCAATGTCGGTGAGGCGGCCTTTCGGGCGGGCTAAGAGAATTTCGCGAATGATGCGCAAAATATGCTGCTTGCCTTTTTTGGGCGGGATAAATAACTCCACCCGATCGGAGAAGAGCATGACACCCACTTTGTCGTTGTTCGATATGGCTGAAAAGGCCAACACGGCGCATAATTCGGTTAAATACTCTTCTTTAAACTGACTGTGGCTGCCGAAGACCGCTGAGCCGCTGACGTCTACCAAAAGCATGACAGTGTTTTCGCGCTCTTCTTCAAAGACCTTAACGTAAGGCTCACCAGCACGAGCTGTTACGTTCCAATCGATGTTGCGCACATCGTCGCCCGGATAGTAGAGACGCACTTCGCTAAACGACATGCCGCGCCCTTTAAATGCGCTATGGTAACCACCCGTGAACAGATGACTGCTTAGGCCGCGCGCTTTGATTTCGATTTTTCGCACTTTTTTAAGCAATTCGGTAGAGGTCATGGAATAGGTACAGTTTGCAAAATTCGCTCGATGATGTTTTCTTGAATAAGGCCTTCGGCTTCAGCCTCATAGGTTAAACCAATGCGGTGGCGCAATGCATCGAAACACACGTCGCGCACGTCTTCGGGCGCTACGAAACTGCGCCCGCGAATAAAGGCTAAGGCCCGCGATGCTTGGGCCAATGCCAAAGTAGCGCGTGGCGAAGCGCCATAGCTAATTAAAGGCGCTAATTGGGCTAGCCCAAAACGCGCTGGCTCGCGACTAGCGAAGATAATATCTAAAATATATTGCTCTATTTTTTCACTGAGCAATACCTTTTTTACTGTATCGCGCGCCTTTAAGAGGGTCTCTGTAGAAACAACCTTTTTAACCTCTGGCATTTCGCCGTCGAGGTAACGGCGCAAGATGAGGCGCTCTTCGGTTTGAGAAGGATAGCCAATTTTAACTTTCAACAAAAAACGGTCTACTTGCGCTTCGGGCAACGGATAGGTTCCTTCTTGTTCGATGGGATTCTGAGTAGCTAGCACTAGGAAAGGCTCGGGCAAGCGAAAGGAGTCGTTTCCAATGGTAACCTGGCGTTCTTGCATGGCCTCGAGTAAGGCGCTTTGCACTTTTGCCGGCGCGCGGTTGATTTCATCTGCCAGCACAAAATTTGCAAAGATGGGCCCTTGGCGCACTGTAAATTCTGCTTTAGCAGGGTTATAGATCATCGTGCCCAATATGTCGGCAGGCAATAGATCGGGCGTAAACTGGATACGGCTAAAACGAGCATCTACAGCCTGTGACAATGTTTTAATGGCCAGTGTTTTGGCTAAGCCAGGCATGCCTTCTAAGAGGATATGCCCTTTAGTGAGCAATCCAATAAGCAGGCGTTCAAGCATTTGGCGCTGGCCAATGATGACCTGTTCCGTTGCTTCCCAAAGGCGGTCGATGAACGAGCGCTCAGCTTCGATTGTCCGGCGCTGGGTTTCTTCGCTTAAAGAGTGTTGCATAGCGTACGAAGGAATAGCGGTGCACAAAGAACAGAAAAAAGCCTCAACAGCAAAAAACATTAGAATTACGCCGCAAAAAAATGTCAGAATCGCGAGAAAGACGACATCGAGAGTCTTTCCCGCCGACGCCAAAATTCAAAGCGCTTACCTACTTTTGCGCGGCAAGAAAATACCATTCTCTATTTATTCATTAAGCACGTTTAGTCCAATGATCTTCGATTTAAAAATGATTCGGGAGTTTTATAAAAACTATCCCGCCCGAGTAGATGCCGCACGCGCATTTTTAAAGCGGCCTCTGACGCTAGCCGAGAAGATTTTGTACGCCCACTTACACCCGGATAGCCCAATGGCCGACTACCAACGCGGCTCTGATTACGTCTTTTTTCAGGTAGACCGCGTTGCTATGCAAGATGCTACGGCTCAAATGGCGCTTCTGCAATTTATGACTTGCGGCCGAAAGAAAGTTGCCGTACCAACTACCGTTCACTGCGACCACCTTATTACAGCAGAAGTAGGCGCCGCCAAAGACTTGGAGGTTGCTTTGAACAAAAACAAGGAAGTATTCGACTTTCTTAGCACCGTTTCCCAAAAATACGGCATTGGCTTCTGGAAGCCAGGAGCAGGCATTATCCATCAGATTATTTTAGAGAATTATGCCTTTCCGGGCGGTCTGATGATCGGCACCGACTCGCACACCGTAAACGCAGGTGGTTTAGGCATGGTTGCTATTGGCGTGGGCGGTGCTGACGCCGTAGATGCCATGACAGGTATGGCTTGGGAGTTGCAAATGCCAAGGCTCATTGGCATTCGGCTTACCGGAAAATTACGCGGTTGGGCTTCGCCAAAAGATGTGATTCTCAAAGTCGCCGGCATTTTAACCGTCAAGGGAGGCACAGGAGCTATTGTGGAATATTTTGGCCCTGGTGCTCAGAATATTTCTTGTACAGGAAAGGGGACCATTTGCAACATGGGCGCGGAAATTGGAGCGACTACCTCGCTCTTTGGCTACGACAAGAGCATGGCTCGCTACCTGAAGGCGACAGGGCGCAGTAAGGTAGCCAACATGTGCAATAAAATTGCCCCTTACCTCACAGGAGACCCTGAATGCTATGCCGAGCCAGAGAAGTACTTTGACCAAGTCATCGAAATTGACTTGTCTACCCTGGAGCCTCACATCAATGGCCCGTTCACGCCTGATTTGGCTTGGCCGCTATCCAAATTTGCCGATGCTGTGCGCAAAAACAACTATCCGCAAAAACTCGAGGTAGGCCTCATCGGTTCGTGCACGAATTCTAGCTATGAAGACCTAACCCGCGCTGCCTTCATTGCACGCCAAGCGCGAGAGAAAGGCCTTGAGGTTAAAGCGGAATTCACCGTTACTCCGGGTTCGGAACAGATTCGATACACTGCAGAGCGCGACGGACTTCTACAGGAATTCGAAGCTATTGGTGGCGTCGTACTGGCCAATGCCTGTGGCCCATGCATTGGTCAATGGGCACGCCATATGGACGACATGAAGCGCCCTAATTCCATCATGACGTCCTTTAATCGAAACTTTACCGGACGCAACGACGGCAATCCCAATACCCATGCTTTCGTAGCCTCGCCCGAAATTGTTACCGCCTTTGCCATTGCCGGCGATCTGACGTTTAATCCCCTGAAGGACAAACTCATTAACCGAGAGGGTAAGGCAGTCAAACTAGATCCTCCCAGAGGCCTCGAATTGCCCAAGAAGGGCTTTGCCGTAGAAAATCCCGGCTACGTACCACCGGCTAAATCAGGCAGTAAAATCAAGGTAATCGTAGATAAAAATTCAGAACGCCTTCAACTGCTCAAACCCTTTAAACCCATTACAGCCGAGGAACTGCAAAACATGCGGGTACTTATCAAGATAAAAGGAAAATGCACTACTGACCACATCTCCATGGCAGGCCCTTGGCTTAAATATCGCGGCCACTTAGAGAACATTTCTAATAACCTCTTTATCGGTGCCGTCAATTACTTCAACGACCAGCGCAATCTGGTATACAATGTAGAAAAGGGCGAGTACATGGAAGTGCCTGCTTCGGCCCGCTATTACCAAAAGAAAGGTATCGGTACGGTGGTTTTTGGCGAAGAAAATTACGGCGAAGGTTCTAGCCGCGAACATGCCGCCATGGAGCCACGTTATTTAGGTGTAAAAGCTGTTATCGTCAAGTCTTTTGCGCGCATCCATCACACTAACTTGAAGAAGCAGGGCATGTTGGCTCTAACCTTTGCCAACCCGGATGACTATGACAAAGTGCGGCAGGACGACCTCGTCAGCATTTTAGGCTTCGAAGAGTTTGCTCCAGGCAAACCGCTTCAAGTGCGCCTAGATCACGCCGATGGCACAGTAGACATTTTTGAGGTTACGCATACTTACAATCAACAGCAAATAGAGTGGGTGCGGGCCGGAAGCGCCCTTAATAAAATTCGGCAAGAGTTGGCAGCGCAGCGAAGGAAGAAATAGTTGCCGACCTCTCTCTGCTTTTCATCAAAGGTTAATAAAAGAAGCCAATCGAGATGGCGCCGAAGGCTAGGTGGCTTTTCAGCGCGAAGGTCCCAACTTGCCTCAACAAAGCTCCAGCTGAGACAAAACCTGTGCGAAGGAGCTCCTGCCTGTATGTATCGGAGCCAAACCTAGAAACGACGAATGATGCCTCATTGGAAGTTGCAAACTCAAAGGCTTTAAGGCTGCCAAAAGATGTTTAACGCTAGAAGCGCGCTTTACTTGGATCCAAAGAGGAATGGCGAGTTACAACCGGGAGAATTGGGTCAAATTTTACGGAAAGAGGCCTTGCCTATCTCCTACGAGATAGTTAGTTCTGCTGAGCACCCACTAGCGCTTTTTTGTATAGCCTTATGGTATTAGCGATGCCGAAGTAAAGAGCGTCGCTGATGAGGGCATGGCCAATGCTCACCTCGAGGAGGTTAGGGCAGTGACGTCGAAAATAAGGCAGGTTGTCTAGGTTTAAATCGTGACCAGCATTTAGGCCCAGACCGCATTGGTGGGCCGCTTCTGCAGCCTCGAGGTATGGCGCGATAGCCGAAGCGGGGTCCTGAGCAAAATGGTGCGCGTAGGGGCCTGTGTATAGTTCTACGCGATCTGCACCAATAAGTTTAGCGCCTTCCACCATGCGCGGGTCAGGGTCTACAAAAAGCGAAACTCGAATGCCTCTTGCTTGAAGTCGGGCGACAACGTCGCGCAAGAAGTCAGCGTGTTCAAGGGTATTCCACCCGTGGTCACTAGTAAGCTGATGAGCGGCATCAGGCACTAACGTACATTGATGTGGAGGATAGGTCAATACTAGGTCAAGAAACTCTGGTGTAGGGTTTCCTTCTATATTAAATTCGGTAGTGATAACTTCGCGCAGGGCAGGGATATCGCTGTATCGGATGTGGCGCTGGTCAGGGCGGGGGTGTACCGTAATACCTTCTGCGCCGTAAGCTTCACAGTCTTTGGCGAACTGAATGAGGTCAGGTAGATTCCCCCCTCGCGCATTGCGCAGCAAGGCAACCTTGTTGATGTTTACGGAGAGGCGAGTCATGGCTTTGTCATATTTTTGAGGTCAAATGTAAAGTCGAACTTCAAAGCGCAGGTTTTGTTTAACCGCCTGCGTCCATCCTCGACTAAAAAAGCATGGAACAGGAACCAGAGCAAGGACATCTTTTCGAAAGACAGCATACGCCGGTTATTGCAGCAGAATACTCGGCTTTTCTAATCTTAACCATGCAACTGTTGGCTAGCCTTACGTTGGGGAGCATGGCTGCGCTACTTTATCAGGCTCTAGCGACAATGGTAGGGTGGGACGGAGGGCTAATTTACGGTGGCTTACATGCAAATGCCACTATGTTGGAGCGGTGGCAGATGCGCACTTTTCTGATCTTAAGCCACGTGCTGACCTTTGCCTTGGCTGGCTGGGTAGTAGTGCGCACTTTCTATCCCCCCACTTCTCGAGCGTTAGACTACCTGCAAGTACGTCGAGAACCACCGACAGTGGCGATATGGGGCGGCATATGGCTGATGCTATTTTCTATTCCACTAGCACTTTATCTGTACCAACTTAACCGTGCGTTACCTCTACCTGATGTTCTGCGCCAAGCAGAAGAACAGGCAAATGAAGTGCTCAAGGCTCTGCTGAAGATGGAAGACGCCTGGGAACTAGTAGCTAACTTAATTCTCATTGCTCTTATTCCCGCCATAGGCGAGGAATTGGTCTTTCGCGGGGTAGTACAGCAGCAGATCATGCGTCTTGTGCGCTCGCCTTGGGCAGCTATTGTCCTCTCTGGCGCCGTATTTAGTTTAGCTCACTTTCAGTTCGAAGGTTTTTTACCTCGTTTGTTATTAGGCGTAATTTTGGGTTGGCTTTACTGGCGTTTTCAGAGCCTTTGGGTTCCTGTAGCGGCCCATTTCGCTAACAACGCTGTGCAGGTTGTAGCGCAGTATTTGTATCACGAGAGAGTATCCTCGCTGAATTTGGAAGAGGACGTCTCTGTGCCGACTTACCTTGCTGCGCTTTCTGGAGCACTTATTTTGATATTGGCTATGTGGTTGAACAATCGCAAAAATATCCTTTAAAAAAACGGTCGACTATGCCTTTTGCACACGAGGTAGATTTCCGCATCTACGGCGAAGAGATGCAATGCGTAGAAATTGAGCTAGACCCTCAGGAAGCAGTAATCGCCGAAACAGGTAGCTTTATGTTTATGGAAGACGGTATTGAGATGGACACCGTCGTAGGCGATGGGCGTGAACAGGGTCTATGGGGCAAACTCCTCTCGGTAGGGAAGCGCGTGCTCACCGGCGAAAGCCTATTTTTGGCGGCGTTTACGAACGTGTCTACGGGAAAACGGCGCATCACGTTTGCGGCTCCATATGCAGGCAAGATTGTGCCGTTTAACCTTGCTCAAGTAGGTGGTCAAATTATTTGCCAAAAAGACGCCTTTTTGTGCGCAGCCAAAGGAGTTTCTCTCGATATCGCGTTGCAACGCCGGCTAGGCACTGGTCTCTTTGGGGGAGAAGGGTTTATTATGCAAAAGCTCGAAGGCGATGGTCTGGCCTTTCTGCACGCCGGCGGGCACGTTTTGGAGCGCACTTTAGGAGTGGGCGAAGTCTTGCGCATTGATACTGGTTGCGTGGTAGCGTATACCCGAGAAATAGATTTTGATATCCAGATGGTGCGCGGAATCAAAAATATGCTTTTTGGCGGAGAGGGCTTTTTTTACGCTGTTTTGCGCGGCCCAGGAAGGGTTTGGTTGCAGTCGCTACCCGTAAGTCGGCTTGCTTCGCGCATCTTGCAGTATGGGCATGGTGCGCGCCGAGAGGAGGGCAGTATCTTAGGAGGACTGGGCAATTTGTTGGACGGCGATTAAACGAAAGGAAGCGAGCCTATGCCTGCGGCAGAAGATTACATCCGTCGCTGTTTTACGTTGGCGCGTTTAGGAGCGGGTTATGTTTCGCCAAATCCCATGGTAGGGGCGGTAATAGTGTACGAAGATCGCATTTTGGGCGAGGGGTGGCACCAGCGTTATGGAGAAGCTCATGCCGAGGTAAATGCCATAACTAGCGTAAAGCCTGTGGAACGCCCTCTTTTGAGGCGAGCGACGCTGTATTGCTCCTTGGAGCCCTGTGCTCACCATGGAAAGACGCCGCCTTGCGTTGACCTTTTGTTGAAAGAAGAAATCCCTGAAGTTGTTGTCTCCAACACAGACCCAAATCCGCTTGTATCGGGCAAGAGCCTCGCTCGTCTACGCGCTGCTGGCGTGCGCGTGCGCACTGGCGTGCTCGAACGGGAAGGTCGTTACCTAAATCGCGCTTTCTTCACGTGGATTCTTCAACGTCGCTCGCATATTATCTTAAAGTGGGCTCAAAGCGCCGACGGCTTCTTAGGGCGCCCAGGCGAACGTACGCCTATCACCAGTCCGCTTGCACAGCGCCTGACACATCGATGGCGTACCGAGGCCGATGCCGTACTCGTTGGCACGCGCACTGCAGTAGTAGATAACCCTCGTCTAGACAACCGCCATTATTTTGGGCCTCCACCGTTGCGTATTGCGCTAGATTTTGAAGGCAAACTCCTGCTCTCTGCCCACCTGCTCGACGATAGCCAACCTACTTGGATCTTAGGCCCAGAACGACCAGGACGCTGGAAAAATACCTACTTTTGGCATGTTCCTGCCCGTCAGGCAGAGGGCCGTCGCTGGTGGATTTCTTTTCTACTAGAAAAACTTCGCGAGGCAGAGAAGGGCATCTTACTTGTAGAGGGTGGTGCCGATATACTGCGCCAATTTTTTGAGTTAGATTGCTGGGACGAAATCCGCGTATTGCAAAGCCCGTTCTATTTGCATCATGGCATAGAGGCACCACGCCTTCCAGAAATTGCTGTCTTGCAAGAGGAGTGGCGGGTAGGCAACGACATCGTGCGTTTGTGGACGCGGCCGTAAACAGCCCTCACTGGCGCCCGCGGCGTGTGAGTTCTCGCTCTAAACTATCCACCGTTCCGCGATAGACGGGATCGTCATAGGGTATCTCATAGGGTGGTCGCTTATCCTTGCCAAAAATTCTGAGTTTGACTTTACCGTACCGCTCTGGGTGGAGGCGCAAATCTTGAGCCAAGTAGCGAACTTGACGAAGAGTGAAAGTGAGTTCGTCGAGAGAAATTGAGTCGCGCAGGAGGCGATTGAGGCTATTGTTAGGATCGTCTAACAGGGTATTAAAACGCCCAAGCGTTCTCCTTGCAGTATCCAAAGTTATGCGCAGGCTACTGAGGGCAAGCGTCAACGAATCGCTAGCCATAGCTAGGCGATTGCCCAAATTCGCTCGATTGAGGCTGTCGGTGAAGTAATAAAAGTTTTTGAGGATGGCATCAATGGTTTTAGAGTTATTGCTGAGGGTTTGGCTTAATCCCTGTAAGTTGAGCATCGCTGTAGATAAGTTGCTGCGATTATCAACCAACAAGCCGTTAAGGTTAGCTGTTAAGCGCTCTAAATTTTGAAGTGTTCCCTCTAAGGCCACTAACGTGCGGCCAATGCCTTGAGGATTTTCAGGGTTGGCCAAGGAATCGTAGAGCACCTTTAGACCTGCGCGCACGCGTTCAGTGTACGCATCTATGTCTCGCGGATTCCCAATGAGAGTTTCTAAAAAGCCCTTGAGACGCCCTCGGAGAGTGTCTCCACTGCTGGCACAATCACCATCGAAACATGGCCCAGGCACCTCCAAGCTAACCGCTTTTCCGCCCATTAAACTAGAGCTAATGATAGTAGCTACAGTATTCTTGTGCAACCGGATTCGGCGTTCTACGTCAATGGCCACAATAATTGAGCGCCCATCCTGCCTATCCACAGTAATATCTTTGACCGTACCAACCTGATATCCGCTGAGAAATACCGGTGAAGAGGGACGAAGTTGCTCAACGTTATTGTACCGAATGTAAAAAGTTTGAGAGAGAGTTAGGAGGTTTATGCCCTTTAGATACTGGAACCCCCAAATGAAAATGGCGATGGCCACGATAGCGAGTAAACCAATTCGCGTTTCTCTGCTTATTTTCAACATATTATGTGTAATTGTACTGAACAAAGATTTAACACCGACGGCGAGGACTATAAGGATAAAATGGCCTCAGCGACGGCATAGGCAATAAAAACGCGCTAACTCTCCCTGCTTATTACTTAAAAACGACTCGAGCAGTTCGAAAGCCAAGGTTATAAAGGTCGGGAAGGAGTTTTTCTGCTTCTGTACGTCGGCTAAACCGACCGAGATAATAGTGGTATTGTCCATCGGCGTATTCTTCTTCTACTTCTGCGAGGAGAGCAAGTTGTCCGACATTGCGATCGAGCCTAGCATTCCAAGAGAATAGGTGAATGCGATACAGCCCTTCAGAATCTTTAACGCGAGGAGGCTGCTCGACAACCTCATCTGCATATCGATCGCCTGCGCGAATAATTTGTATATCAGCAATATTAGATACCGGTTTGGGCGAAAACGTTAGACTATTGGAAACAGCTTCAGCGGAAGAGGGTGCGGGCGCGTAGGAAGGACTGGAGGGCTGGTTAGCAGGAGTATCCGATGGCACCACAACTGCATAGGAAGGCGCTGAAGCACTCGAGGGAGCATGAGGTGCTTGTCCTCCTCTTAGCTGAGCGAGTACCTGAGCGGGGAGGGAAGTGTTTTTTCGAGCAGAGAGGAGTGTGCCCTCCATCCGCGCCTTATAAGCGCGGAATGCTTCAAAAATAGCGTCAGCTATTTGAATCTGGCCTTCCTCGGAAGCCAAGAAGCGCTCTTCATCGCGATTTGTCAAGTAACCAACCTCTATGAGCACTGAAGGCATAGCCGTGCGATGGAGAACAATGAAACCAGCCTGCCGAACGCCTCGATCTTCGCGTTTGGCCATCGAACGGGTGTATTTTTGTACGTAATCGGCAAAGAGAATGCTCTGTTCTAAATACGCGCTTTGCCATACACTACTGAAAATGTGGGCCTCTGGGCTGTTAGGATTGTAGCCGCCGTAATTGCGTTGGTAATTCTCCTCTAGCAAGATGACAGCATTTTCGCGCTTAGCTACTTCGAGATTACTTTCGGCAGTGTGAAGCCCCATCACATATGTCTCGACCCCTCTAATGTGCGAAACGCTGATAGAATTGCAGTGGATGCTAATGAATAGGTCGGCATTATTCCGATTGGCGATGGCAGCGCGCTCTTGGAGCTCAACAAAGACGTCCGTTTTTCGCGTATAGATGACCTGTACATCGGAGTATTCCGCCTCAATGAGCGCGCCCAACTTCAGAGCAATGGCTAAGGTGTTGTGTTTCTCTATCGAGAAAGATCCTCGACAACCAGGGTCTTTTCCGCCATGGCCGGCATCTATGACGACTTTGCGGAGGCGATATCCCGGCTGAGCGGCGAAAAAATAAGGCTGCAAAGCGCCAAAAACACTCTCGCGGTGTGGCGCACAAGAAGGTTGCCTACCTTTGCCGGCCAGTCCGACGTGGACATGCTGAAAGTCATCAAGTGAGCAAGCGACAAGAATGTTAAAATATCCAAGAAAAAACCACGCAGCCCAGCCTAGCAGCGTTCGTCGCACGTCAATAGTAGGCATCCACATCTTTTAAAACCGTTTTTGGAGCACTCTTGAAAAGCGATGGGCAAATATCGGCTTTTCCTTCAAATTACCTGGTGCATCCTCAGTGTACCTGTTTGTGCCCAAGTAGCCGACACTTTGTCGCCCTTTCAGCGCGACACGCTTGCAGTGCGTGTGGATACTCTACCACCCGTACCGCTCTCGCCTGATGCCATTGACCGAGAAGTAGAATACGGCGCTCAAGATTCACAGTGGTTAGACATTCGCAAACGTCAGATGCACCTCTACGGAGGCGCTTTCGTCAAGTATGGGACACTCGAATTGCGTGCCGGATACATTCTCGTTGATTTTAATACGATGGAACTAACTGCTACTGAAATAGCCGATAGTACAGGAAAACTAACGGGTCGTCCAAAATTTAAGGACCGCGATGATGAGTTTGAAGCCATTCGCCTACGCTATAATTTTCGCACCAAGCGCGGCCTTGCCTACGAAGCACGTGCTAAACAGCAAGACCTGAACATTATTGGTGAGCGCACCAAGTTCTTTGGTGAGGCCGTCCGCACAAAAGCCAATGAACAGCCTCAAAATCTGATCTATAACCGAGGAGCCCGCATTTCGACATGCGACCACGCAGAGCCGCATTTTGCTATTCGTACCAAAAAACTCAAGATAATTACCGATAAACTCATTGTTGCTGGTTTCTCCAACTTAGAAATAGGCGGCGTACCCACGCCGCTCATCCTGCCTTTTGGCTTTTATCCAATTACTAAAACTCGAAAGTCGGGTCTCATTATCCCGCGCGACTTCCAACCCTCTCGAAGAGAGGGACTTGGCATCATGAACTGGGGGTATTACCTGCCTTTGTCCGAACATATGGACGTGACCCTGCTGTTCAATGTTTTCACCAGTGGTTCGTGGGGAGTTCAAAGCGACGTCCGGTACAACTTTCGTTATCGATACAACGGCAACTTTAGTTTGAGCTACAACAACCGAATAGTGGAGAACGACCGAGCGCAGAAAAATTCTTTCAAATCTTTCGGCCTGCGGTGGTCGCATCAACAAGATGCTAAAGCGCATCCCACGCGCACATTTGGTGGCTCTGTAAATATTGAAACCAACCGCAACCAAAATCGAAACCGAAATGATTTTGGCAGTGTCTTCCAAAATACCCTCAATTCCAACCTTAATTATTCACAGCGTTTTCCGGGCAAACCTTACCAGTTCAATGCCGCCTTCAGCCACACCCAAAATACCCAGACTCGCATTATGAACATTACCTTTCCCTCTGCAACCTTCAATCTCCAGCGCATCTTTCCTTTCAAGCGCCGAAACCCCGTGGGCAACGAGCGTTGGTATGAAAAAATTTCGCTCACCTACGCCTCGCGCCTTCAAAATACAATTTCTGTAGCTGATACACTCCTGTTCACCTATGAAACTCTGCGCAACATGCGCATGGGCATCCAACACCAACTGAGTAGCGATGTCAACTTCAAAGTATTTAAATACATTAATGTGGCTCCGCGCTTTAATTATGAGGAGAATTGGTATCCTTACATCGTGCAACGAGTATTTGACCCTACTATTCGCTATGCATATGACACAATTGCAGAACTGATCGTAGTGGACAGCAACAGAACAGTGTGGGGACGCGATACTACCTTTCGCAAATGGGGTTTTTACCCTTTTCGCCAGTACGACCTTGGCATAAGCATCAATACAGCGATGTTTTTCACCAAACAATTCACTAAAGGTTGGTTTCGCGGTATACGCCATACCCTTAAACCTAGCATTTCCACGGGCTTGAGGCCTGATTTCTCGGAGAGTAGATATTTTCAACAAGTACAAGTTTCCTCGCGCCCAGGACGCGAAGCTTTCCGAAATTATAGCATCTTCGACGATGCTGTTTTCGGACGCCCAAGTAATGCTAAACCTGAGCTAGCAATCAACTATAGCTTGGGAAACATTCTGGAAATGAAGTTCTACTCCGCTAAGCGCGACACCATTCGGCGCGTACGGCTCTTCGATAACCTTGTCTTTTCAGGCAGCTACAGCATCAGCCGCGATTCGCTGCGCTGGAGCACCATCACTACTGGCGGTCTTTTCCGACTTTTTAAAGGCCTAAGCAACCTCACTTGGCGTGCCACCTTCGACCCCTACCTACTCGATGAGCGAGGCAATCGCATCAACCGATTTGCCATAAGGGAGGGCAAACTCCTCCGAATGGCTGCCTTCGGCGTAGAACTCAACACTCAAACTAGTATCGGCGACCTGCGCCGCCTCTTCGAAGGCAAAACACCACAAGGGCCTCAACAACCCACTGCAACTAGCCAGGAAAAGGGCGATGGGTTCTTCGACTGGTTCAACCAAATTCAAATCAGCCACCGCATCTCTTATGAACGACGGCAAATATTTGGAACCAACCGCGATACCTTCCTCATCGGTACAAACAACATTAGCTTTTTCGGCACCATACCTCTGACGCCAAAGTGGACGATTGACATCGGCAACATCAGCTACGACTTTCAGACCAAGAGTCTTGTTTATCCTGATATCGGCCTTACTCGAGACCTTCACTGTTGGCAATTCAGCCTCCGCTGGCAACCCGTGCGCGGCACTTATGAATTCTTCATCGCCGCCAAACCTGGCTCGCTCGACTTCCTGCGCATTCCCTACCGAAACAACGTCTTCGACGCGCAATCGCGCTTCTGAGACTGGATAGGGCTCAAGATGGGCGTTTTTTAGCCTAAGAAAAGGTAGAGCACTGCAGCGAAGAGGCTCTCTCGCAGCCATTGGCGTTTCTTGCCCTCGTTCTTCTCCTTCAAGAGAGGTAAGGGTGCGCTTGCTTGAGCCTAAGTTTGATAGATGTACTGCTTTATGGGGCATCTTATGAGAACCCTTTCTTGAAATGCTTCAAGTGCATCTTCCGCACCCCTTCTTCCAAAAATAGAGAATAATGCCAAAAGTTGTAATCTTGCAGGATGGAGACACAAGA
>JANWXM010000035.1 GCA_025055285.1 Saprospiraceae bacterium | reverse complement strand
CTCACAAAAAATCATCCCGAAATCCAAAAGCTGTACAATCTTGGAAAAATCGCAGCCTGATTCTTTACGAACCATTGCTATAAAAAACCATAAGAAGAATCAGTAGCCGTCGGCAACGTTAGGCGCCTTATGACCTTTCGATTCAAAAATCAGAATCCACAGCAACTGGCGTTAATTACTGCGCTCATGTCGAGCATTTTCATACCGGCGGTGCTAGCGGTGCTAGGAATTTTCGTTCCTCAAGTTCACCTGCCGCTTTGGGAACTTTTCATAGTGGCAGTGGCTGTATTTATAACAGTCTATGTAATCAATTATCTGTTTGTAAAACATTATATTTACCGGAGAATCAAGCTAATTTACAAAGTTATTCATCGCCACAAAGGCACAGGTAATGTA
The DNA here is from genome assembly GCA_025055285.1 of Saprospiraceae bacterium. GTDB lineage: Bacteria > Bacteroidota > Bacteroidia > Chitinophagales > Saprospiraceae > M3007. Next base: position 31,252 of record JANWXM010000035.1, on the reverse strand, counting down.
GCCAAAAGCGCGCGCACTGATATAGTTGAGGATGTAGAGAAAGAGGTTCAGGAGTGGGCAGAAGCCCGCGAACGCGAGAGAGAAGATTTGGAGAAACTAGCTGCTTATCGGCGCAGGTATATTGGCGACGTTTCCCATGAATTGAAAACTCCAATCTTTAATATTCAGGGCTATATCCATACGTTGCTCGACGGAGCAATACACGATCCCAGTGTAGCTATCCAATATTTAGAACGCGCTGCGAAGAATGTAGAACGGCTGGAAGCCATCGTTCAAGACCTAGAGACTATCCACAAACTGGAGTCGGGGCAAATTCTCTTAGACATTCGCGAATTCGATATCCGCGCCCTAACCGATGAGGTTTTTGCCGATATGGAGATGAAGGCCAGAGAACGCAACATCCGCCTGACTTACAAAGAGGGTGCAGCCCAACATTTCCGCGTGCGTGCCGACAAGGAAGCTATTCGCCAAGTGCTCATTAACCTAGTAGACAACTCCATCAAATACGGCCGCGAGGGAGGAACGACGAAGGTTGGCTTCTATGATATGGATACGCACATCTTAATTGAGGTTAGCGATAACGGTATCGGTATTGGCGAAAAAGACCTACCCCACGTTTTTGACCGTTTTTATCGAGTTGATAAAAGCCGCTCTCGCGAAGCGGGCGGCACAGGACTAGGCCTTTCCATCGTTAAGCATATTGTAGAAGCTCATAAACAGACGATTCACGTGCGCAGTAACTTAGGGCAAGGCTCTACCTTTGGCCTGACGCTAGAAAAAGCATAAGTTCGGCGCTCTTTTTACTTATGACCATCGTTCTACTCGTAGGGGCACGTCCCAATTTCATTAAGGCAGCTCCTTTGTGGCGTGCTTTCAGTCGAATTCGTTCTGCCCGAACCTGGCTGGTACACACTGGTCAGCACCAGCATCCGGATATGTGCGGCGTATTTTTCGAAGAGTTAGGTTTGCCAAGACCTCTGCGCTGTGGGCCGCCCGAGGACATGCTTGCTCAAAGGCCCCCTACTCGAGCAGCGTTAGCGGCATATCTAGAACCGTTATTGCGTGCGCTGCAACCTGATTGGTTGGTCGTCATTGGCGATGTCACAAGCACAGCGGCCGGTGCATGGGCTGCCTACCGCACAGGCGTTCGACTGGCTCACGTAGAAGCTGGTCTTCGCTGTGGTCTCATGCACATGGCGGAAGAACAGAACCGAATTCTTACTGACCACCTCGCTCATGCCTTGTTTGCCACTGAATCTTCCGCCGTAGCCAATCTGCTTCGCGAGGGCATTGCTCCAGAACGCATTCATTTTGTGGGTAATGTACTTATTGATGCCTTGCTTCAAACCCTGCCGCTGGCTGAGAAAAAATCCTGGCCAGAAGTGTTGCGTCGCTATGCCCTGCCCGCTCAATCAATTCTGCCTGACAAAGCCTGGACATCAGGATATGCCTTGTGTACCTTTCACCGCGCCGAAACTGTAGACAACCCTGTGGCTTTGCAACACCTCGTTCGTCTCCTTCAAGGTATTGGCCAACAGATGCCGCTCCTTTTTCCAGTACATCCGCGCACCGAACGGCGTCTTCGCCAGTGGAAGCTGTGGGCTTCTTTGCAGGCGTGTCCTTCCATCGCTCTCCTTCGCCCAGTAGGATACTCCGACTTTGTGTGCTTGCAAAAAAACGCCCGCGTAGTGCTGACGGATTCCGGCGGCATTCAGGAAGAGACCACCGTGCTAGGAATACCATGCTTAACCCTGCGACCTCGAACCGAACGCCCTATAACCCTTCAATACGGTACGAACATGTTAATGGATTTGCAGCACCCTAATGCTATTTTGGCCCAACTTCGCCAGTGGTGGTCGGCAGCAGCACCCTTTCCAACGCCTCCTCGCCCTCCTTTGTGGGATGGTCAAGCAGCCGAGCGCATTGCCCAAATCCTTGCAACCTTATCCCTGAGAGAGCGATCAACTGCTCGATCTGAGTATTCTGCGCTTCCATGAACGTCGGCTCTTATCTAAGCCTGCTTAGATTGTCTGATACTTGGCAAACGCACTTTTTTGATTTTTTCAATCCGGAGAAAACTCGAACTTTGAGGATTACTAAGGAGGCTGCATAGCGACACGGAACGCGAAAAAGAGTTAGGTCACTTTGGGTGCACATGCTGTGACCTTACCACCCGAAGAGGATAGTCCAAATTGAAGGGCGGTGTGCTTACGTGAGATTTTTGGCGCCGACGCCCTGCTTTGACCAAATTTTAGGCTGGCACGACTTTTGGCAAGATCAATATACTTTGACACGAACACAAAAACAGTTTTTTCAATCGTGGTTGCTCCTCTTTACTACGCTCATCCGACAGCGGTGATAGACGAAGGGTGCGAAATCGGTGAGGGCACGCGCATCTGGCATTTTTGCCACATCATGCCGGGCGCGCGTATTGGTCGAAATTGTATATTAGGGCAAAATGTTTTCGTTGGCAGCGGAGTAGTGCTGGGAAACAACGTCAAGGTACAAAACAACGTGTCTATATACACGGGTGTCGAATGTGCTGACGACGTTTTTCTTGGCCCGTCTATGGTGTTTACCAATGTGCTTAATCCGCGCAGTGCAGTAGAGCGCAAAAACGAGTTTCGTCGCACGCGAGTAGGGCGTGGTGCCAGTATTGGAGCGAATGCTACCATTATATGTGGACATGATATTGGCGAATATGCCTTTATTGGTGCTGGAGCCGTTGTAACGAAAGACGTTTTGCCGTACGCTTTAGTAGTAGGTAATCCTGCCCGTCAAATCGGCTGGATGAGCGAGTATGGCGAGCGATTGCATTTCGATGCCAACGGCTTGGCCATTTGCCCTAGTAGCGGCGAACGCTATGTCTTAGAAAACGGTATGGTTCATAAAATCTCATAAACAATTATTTATGAAACGCTTTGCTCTTATCGGTGCAGCGGGTTATGTGGCCACCCGACACATGCGTGCTATCAAAGAGACGGCCAACATTTTGGTTGCAGCTCTCGACCCCAGCGACTCGGTAGGTATCATCGACAGCTATTTTCCCGATGCCGCTTTCTTTACTGAGTTCGAACGCTTCGACCGCTATGTGAACAAGTTGGCGCGGTCGGGTTGCCCGATAGACTACGTCAGCGTATGCTCGCCAAATTACTTACACGATGCACATATTCGCTTTGGTTTGCGCAACGATGCTCACGTCATTTGTGAAAAGCCTGTAGTGCTAAACCCTTGGAATATAGACGGCTTGCGCGAGATCGAGCAAGAAACTGGACGTCGCGTGTATACTATTCTTCAACTGCGCCTACATCCTGTCCTTCAAGAGTTGAAACGCTACGTGGAGGCAGCTCCCAAGAATAAAGTGTTCGATGTAAACCTCACTTACATCACTTCGCGCGGTCGATGGTATTATGCAAGTTGGAAAGGCAACATCGAAAAATCTGGCGGCATTGCCACCAACATCGGCATTCATTTTTTTGATATGTTGCACTGGATTTTTGGCGAAGTGCTTGAAAATCGGGTGTATATTCATACTCACGATCGCGCTTGTGGATTTTTACATTTAGAAAAGGCTCGAGTGAACTGGTTTCTGAGCATCAACTACGATGTCCTTCGCCAGGCTTTTGCGCTAAGCAACGGACAGCGCACCTTTCGCTCCATTACGGTAGAGGGCAAAGAAATCGAGTTCAGCGAAGGTTTCACCGACCTGCATACGCTTAGTTACCAGAGGATATTAGAGGGTAAAGGCTTTACTCTAGACGATGCTGCCCGAGCGATAGAAATCGTCTACCAAATTCGAAAAGCTCAACTCGTGGAGTTGAATGGCGACTATTATCATCCGCTGGCGAGACTACCTCTTGAGCCTCATCCTTTCGAACGAGAATAGTAAAGGCCGCTACACGAGCATCCAACATATCTTCTAAAATTAGTACTTGCTATGGGAAATAATCAAATAGACATTAAGCAACTCTTTTACAAAGGTTTGCGCTATTGGTATCTTTTCGTCATCTTTCTCGGGATTACGCTGACGGGCGCATATTTTTACCTGAAATATACCTTACCTATTTACAAATCAGAAGGTCTGATCCTCATAAAGGAGGACGAAAACGCTGGCCAACCCGGAGCAGAGCTCATTTTCACCGAATTAGGCCTAGGAAAAAAGACTAAGATTCTCGAAAATGAGAGTTTGGTGCTTACCTCAACACCGCTTATGTTGGAGGTCGTTAAAAAATTAAACCTAAATTACCAATACACGAGCATCGATGGACTAAAGAAGAAGGTACTATACAAAGATAGCCCCGTTTACGTTGTTTCGTGGAATCCTGCGACACCGGACACCGAAATCTATGGGATCCTGACCGACAATGGCCGTGGAGGATACTCCTTCGAGCTGGAGGAGTACGGACAGGTGTATGAAGGAGAGTTTGGAAAAGAGCTTAAGCTCCCCATGGGCACTCTTACATTGTCGCGCAAGCCAGGTCAATATGCTGATACGAAAATCGGTATTCTCATCCTTTCGGAGTACGGTACGGCAAAAGGCTATGCCGAAACCCTTAAAGTAGAAATTATGGGTGAGCAGTCCAGCACCCTAAAGGTATCACTAAAGGATCACTCTGCTGAGCGCGCGCGCGACATCTTGGCAGAATTGTTCGAGGTTTATAACAAGCACAGTATCGCCATTCGCAACAAGGCCTTTGAGAGCACTATTGAGATGGTCAATGAGCGCATCAACCTCATTGCCGAAACACTCTCTGTTACCGAGCGCAGCCTAGAGGCCTACCGCCAAACGCACGAAGTCATTCAACTTGGAGCAGAGGGTACGCAACTGATGGCTGAGATGTCGGCATACAACAAAGAAATTACATCTGGAGAAGTTCAAATTCAGATTCTAAATGGCATCGAAGACTTTTTAGTTAGAAATCGCAACAACTTCGAATTCGTGCCGACGAATTTGAGCGTGAGTAACCCCACCCTGACAACCCAGTTGCAGCGTTTTAACCAGTTGCTCGACGAACGCAAGAAGATGGAGCTGTCGCTCGGCCCCGCTCACCCAGATTTGCTGCTAGCGCAGAAGGAGATTCAAAATTTGCGCGAAACGATCATCGAAAATATCCGTTCCATCCGGCGAGACATAGAAATAGCTACTAACGCCAGCAAAAGTGCTCGTGAAGCCCTGGCAAGCCGCATGTACAGTCTGCCGCGTCGCGAGCGCGAACTTTTAGAAATTGAACGCCAAAAAGATGTAAGAGAGAAGCTCTATTTATATCTGTTAGAAAAGCGCGAAGAAGCAGCCATCTCTATGGCGGTCACTAGCCCAAAGGGCTTAGTCATAGAGCCTCCAGTTGTAAGTTATGCCAAGCTAAGTCCAAAGCCAAATCAAATTTGGTTGATTGCATTATTTCTGGGTTTGTCTTTGCCCATTGGCTTGATCATGTTCATTGAAAGCCTAAACGACAGGGTGCATACAGAGGAAGACATTGCTCGCTTGACTTCGGTGCCCGTCTATGGCGTATTAGGGCTTAGCTCGAGTAAGGAGAAACTCGTTGTGCGCGAGAACAGTCGCACCGCAATTGCAGAAATGTTCCGCCTGCTGCGAGCAAATTTGGCCTTCATCGCTCCGGGCACGCCCATCAAAACTCTCCTAGTGACTTCAAGTACTTCGGGAGAGGGCAAATCCTTTATAGCGCTTAACTTAGGTATGACATTAGCACTATCAGGGAAGAAAGTCCTCATCGTAGAACTCGACTTGCGCCGCCCTAAGCAGGAAATGTACATGAGTATCGAACCTGGTGAAGACGGCATAGTGAATTACATCATAGACCACACCATGAAACCCGAGCAGGTCGTGCGGAATACAGGGCTTCATCTGAATTTGGACTTTATTGGCAGTGGACCAGTGCCGCCCAATCCAGGTGAGTTAATCTTGTCCGCTCGTCTGCGCCAGATCATCGCTGAAATGCGCCAGCAATACGACTACATTATTCTAGACGCACCTCCCGTCGGATTGGTAGCCGATGCCATTCAAATGCGCGACTTGGCAGACGCAACGATTTACGTCGTGCGTTCAGGCTACACTTACAAGGGACAGCTAAAAATTATTGATGAGATTGCAAAACACAACAAACTGACTCGGCCCTTTATTGTACTCAACGCCGTGCCTTTCAATAAGCCCGGCTATGGCAGCTATGCTTACGGCTATGGCTACGGCTATAGTAGCCGAAGCAGAAATTATTACGAGCCAGAGCGCCGCACAAAACAGCAATACAAAAGTAAGGTAAAGCCGAGGACGTCGAACTTCAACTGAGCAAGTAGAGAAGGTCATGGCTAAGAGCCTGAGCGAGCGCTCGCTGCTTGCAGTAATTTGGGCGGTTTTGGATAGATTGAGTGGAAGTGTGCTCAGCTTTTTTATCACTATTTTGCTAGCACGCTTGCTTTCGCCAGAAGACTTCGGTCTTGTGGCGATGGTTATGATTTTCTTTGACTTCTCGGCGGTCTTCATCGAGAGCGGTTTTTCTACGGCTCTAATTCGGCAGAAGACCATTACTGAGGCTGACAAGTCTACGACCTTCATTTTCAATCTTATAGCGGCAGTATGCCTATATGCTGTTCTTTTCGTTTCGGCTCCCTTCATTGCGCATTTTTTTCACCAACCGCTGTTAATGACGATTGTGCGCGTGATGGGCCTCAGCCTCATCGTCAATGCACTGTCCATCGTCCAGCATAGTGTTCTGATTCAAGAAATTGATTTCAAGACTCAAACACTGGTTCGGTTTGCCGGCGTGGCGGCTTCTGGTGTGGTGGCAGTGAGTATGGCCTACTCAGGTTGGGGAGTATGGAGCTTAGTCGCCCGGTTCATGGTGTTAGATCTCGTAAGTACAATACTTTACTGGGTTGTAAGTGGTTGGAGGCCAAAGGAGCGATTTTGCCGCGAATCTTTTCAGCGCCTATTTGGTTTTGGCTGGCGCATTTTAGCTGCTGCCGTGTTGGATAAATTTTATTTCCACATTTATAAATTAATCATCGGCCGCTTATTCAGCGCTGCAGCATTGGGCTTCTACAGTCAGGCAGGCAATTTCAGCAATATGGTTGTAAATGTCCTCTTTCGTACCGTGCAGTCTGTGACTTATCCGGTGTTAGCCAAGCTACAAGATGATCGGGAAAAGCTCAAGACCGGCTATCGCAAAATGCTGCAGATGAGTTCGTTCGTTATTGTTCCTGCCTTTACGATGTTAGCAGTTTTGGCCGAACCCATAATTTTAGTGCTCGTAGGCGAGAAGTGGCTTCCTAGTGTGCCTATGCTCCAGCTCCTGTGCTTATCGGGACTAACCATCCATTTCGGCACCATTAATTTGAATATGCTCCTCGTATTGGGGCGGTCCGACTTGAGCTTGCGCTTGGAGGTGATAAAGAAAATTATTATTACTGCTGCCATCCTCGGGGGTATCTCTTTCGGTATTTACGGGCTCATCATTGGCGAGGTCATTGCTTCTTATCTTAACTTACTTGTCAACGTGTGGTATTCGCGGAAGTTACTAGGGTATTCCTTCGGCGAGCAACTGCGCGATGTTGCTCCTACCTTGCTCATTAGCGTTCTCGTGGGTGGAGTGCTGTTTGGGCTTAAACACGCCTCGCATCCCTCTAATCCGATTTACCTCTTTGTCTTGGCCCTTGCGGCGTTGTTTGTCTATCTGGCTTTGCATCTAGCTGCAAAAACAGAAGAAATGCAATTTATCCGACATACTATTTTGCCCAAGGCCATGAAAATAATAGATGGGCGGAACTAGCTTTGAGCGAAGAAGTAGGTATTGTTTGACTTTGAATTTAAATTTAATCTTCTTTTATCAGAAAAAATATGCTAAGGATGTTTTACGAGGACTCCACGATTCAGTTAAATGCGAAAACAAAGGCCCGCATCGATAATCCTATGACAAACAAGCCTCCCACAAACAGCACGGAACAGAATGTTGCGGTTGATGTATACATGCTGGCCTACAATGTAGAGCCATATATCGCTCAAGCTATTGAGGGCGTGCTTGCTCAACAGACCTCCTTTCCGGTGAGGCTCTTCATAGGTGAAGACTGTTCTACTGACCGCACGCCGGCCATCTGCCAGGCCTATGCGGAAAGGTATCCCGACCGAATTGTATTTCTGCCGGCTGAGCGCAATATGGGTATTACGGCCAACACAGCGCGCATGCTGCCCTATTGCACAGCGAAATATATGGCCATCTGCGATGGCGATGACGCCTGGATTGACCCGCTTAAACTACGCAAACAAGTTTCTTTTCTCGAAGAACATCCCGATTACGGCTTGTCTTACTCCGATGTAGAAGTTATTCTAGAAACAGAAGCGCGAGTAGAGCCTCCAGATTATGCTGCAATCCGACAATATTACGCTGAAGGAGAGGTTTTTACTAACCTTCTGAAAGGAAATTTCATCAACAACTCAACTGCAGTAGTTAGGCGTAAGTTGTTGCAAAATTTTCACATAGAGCCTTCGCGCGATTATACCATTTCAGATTATCTTCTCTGGCTGCATATAGCTGCTCGAGCTAAGGTACATTTCTTGCCCGAGCGAACTACTGCATATCGGTGGCACGGCAACAATACGACGCAGTTGCAAGAGAGAGCCCTCCAAAATCGGCGCAAGTGTCATGCTGTCCTGGCCGATATCCTCTTGGATTTTGACCAACAAAACCAACGGTCTTTGTCGCGCGAAGAAAAGGCAGTGATTTTTCGCAAAACACTTTCGGCCCTATATCGCACACCATCCCTTGCATTAAGGAAACGTCTTAAGTTACTCCCTTTACTTGTCCGTTACTTTCCCGCTTAAACGATCTGCACAATGCTATGAAAGTCCTCATTCTCGCGGGTGGCTATGGCTCTCGCTTAAGCGAAGAAACTACCCTGCGCCCTAAACCCATGGTCGAGGTTGGAGGGCGGCCCATCTTGTGGCACATCATGAAAATTTATGGCCACTTCGGACACACCGATTTTATTATTTTATGTGGCTATAAAGCTTACATGATTAAGGAATATTTCGCTCAGTATTTCTTGCATCACTCTGATGTAACCTTTGACCTGCGCACCAATGAGATGAAAGTCCATAACAATATAAGTGAGCCCTGGCGAGTTACTTTGCTCGACACAGGTCTAGACACCATGACGGGTGGCCGTGTTTTGCGCGCCAAACCCTACCTTGAGCCAGGAGAGCCGTTTATGCTTACTTATGGAGACGGCGTAGCCAACATAGACATTGATGCGTTGCTTCGTTTTCATCGGGCCCATGGACGTGCCGTCACGATGACTTCAAGCCAGCCTGAAGGGCGCTTTGGCGCTCTAGATATTCGCGAGGGCGGACAGGTAAGTCAATTTGTCGAGAAACCTAAGGGTCAGGGCGGTTGGATCAACGCCGGTTTCTTCGTCTGCGAGTATAAAGTGTTCGATTACATCACAGAAGGAGATGCTACTGTCTTCGAACGTACGCCTTTGGAAAAACTCGCCGCCGATGGAGAACTATTTACTTATCAGCACCACGGCTTTTGGCATCCTATGGATACTTTACGCGACAAGATGAATCTCGACCGCCTGTGGAACAGCGGCGAAGCGCCCTGGAAGATGTGGTGAATTGTTTGACCGAGAGGTCTTCCAATTCACCAACATAAGCGCTCGATAGGTAGCAGAGCACTAGGCATACGAATTACCTGCGTCCGTGGCTAAATGCTATTTGCTCAAGGATGCATGGCTCTGTCTCAATAAAGCCTTGAGCATCTCGCGACCGTTCAGTCCATCAGGCAGAACGTGCTTTGCCGAGCAGATTGAACGCCAACAAGCCCTCCCTTCGGGCTATACATCCTGAGGGACTAAGCAATTTTTACGGTTGAGCAGACTAAAGCACGCGGCGCCTTTTCATGACCCAATAGAGAGCACCCGTAATTACCCAGGACATTAGGATGGTTAGATAGAACATCCACGGCTTATCTGGGACGCCGTTGTCGATATTCATTCCATAGTACGATGAAATCAGAGTGGGCACCATAAGCACCACCGTAATGACCGTTAGTCGATGAATGACCATGTTTAAGTTATTGGAAATGATGCTCGAGTAGGCGTCCATTGTGCCGCTCAAAATGTTGGTATACACGTTAGCCATGGAAAGGGCCTGAGAATTGTCAATGATGATGTCTTCAAACAAGTCCATGAGGTCTTCATCACCGTTGATATGCAAAAAATCAGTGCGTTTCATTTTCATTTTTAGGAGCTCATTGGCGTTTAAGGAGTTAACAAAGTAAACTAGGCTTTTCTCGATGGCGAGGAGTTGCTTAATTTCCTCGTTTCGGCTAGAATGCATCAGTTCTTTTTCTACGATATTGCGCCGCAAGTTAAGTTTTTTAAGATAGGAGAGGAAATAGTAAACGTTTTGCTCTAGGATTTGTAGCACGAAACGTTTTTCGTCAGCAGGGTCAAATCGTCGAATTTTGCCTTGGCGGAATACATCGAGTACAGGAGTTTCGAAGGCCGATATGGTAACGACGTGTTCGATGGTTAGGATAATGCCGATGGGAGCCGTAATGAACACGGCTTCATTAGCGTGGTCGGCAGCTTCGTTGAGTACGGGTGTATTAATGAGAATAAAGCGAACATCGCCATCGCGTTCGTACCGGGCCCGTTCGTCTAGGTCGAGGGAATCAGTTAAAAACGTGACGTCAAACTCCAACAAGCGGGCGATTTCCTCCAATTCGTCCGGAGCAAATGGAGGCGTTAAGTCTACCCAGCATCCAGGCTCCAGCTCGGGCAGTTCCACGAGGCGTCGTTTTTCGCGTGCGTAATAACGGATCACTGTCCATGGAGCATTGAATTGGTGAAAAAATCGCCTTCCTATTGAACTTTAGGATTAGAAGACGCATTTCTCAAAAGCGCGGCAAACATAAGCCGACTTTTTTAATTAATTCGAGATTCTAAGGGCTAAAAAAAGCTCATATCGGCTGGGCTTTTCCCTTTTCTAAAGGTTGTTAAGGTATTTGGGCTGCTTTTTTGTTAAAAAAATCTCCGTTCGCTAACTTTTTCTTAATCTTGCCGCGTGAAACATTGGCAAGCCTCACCCCCGTTATTTTGTACTTCTAGGCGGCTTTACACAGACAACTCTCGTATAATCTCTGCGAAAAGGGAAAAACGGTCGCCAAGAAATTTCTCTCCCTTGCAGCGGTTTTTCTCAAAATAGCATCTGGACAGCCAACCGGATTTACAAGCGATTATCCATAATTAATTGGCTTACACACAAAACTTCATCCTTATGAACCTGGCTACGTGTCGCTTTCCTCTTTCGTTAGGTTTTGTCTTGCTGCTCGTAGGGTTCCTTAGGGGGCAAGAATCACCCGCTCAAAATGAAGAATCTTTGATTACGCTGAATGGCCGCGACCAGCGGCACGTAATTTGGCCTAAGCAACCGAAACAAAGGATTCGCATAGAGCAACTCATCCCGGGTGAGACTTACTCTTTTGTCGTTCCACAGGACCCCGCTTTTGGTACCTGTCAACCTACCCTGCGAGTTGCTGACCCGACTACGCCTGTGCTAGGATATGATTCTGTAGCGCGTCAGTTGACTTTCAAAGCTACACAACGGGTGATGGACTTCTGGATAGACTATGCATGCTCCAGTCCTGACTATGCGTTGCCGAGTCATTACGTGACCTTGCAGTGTCAAACCTGTGTGAAAAAGACGCTGCGCGAATATATCGAGTCTCTCGCTGCCGTACTTCAGGTACAGGCTGGCGCTTCAGCAGAAGAGCTTATTAGAGATGTGCTCATCGGGGGTGACTGTTTCGACGTGGCTAACATAACACCATTAGGGCAGGGCGACCAGATAGGCACATTTACCAACGGGCAGACCAACATAGGAATCAATACAGGAGTTATCATTGCCACAGGTGGGATATACATAGCGCCCGGCCCGAATAATCAAGACAACGCCAGCGCAGGTTATGGTGCCTCTACGCCGGATGCTGACTTGTCTACGCTGACCAACGGCGCCCTTTTTGACCGCGCGGGATTTGAATTCGACTTCCGACCTACTCAGTCGCAACTCACTTTTCAGTTCGTTTTCGCTTCCGAGGAGTATTGTGAGTACGTGGGTAGCCAGTATAATGACGTGTTTGGCTTCTTTATCGCAGGGCCGGGCATTCCCGGTGGTCAGCAGAATATTGCTGTCATACCGAATACCAATATTCCTATCACTATAAACAACGTTAACCATCAATCTTATTCGGCTTTTTACGTCAACAACCAACCTGCGACGAGTAGCAATCTTTGCGGTCAACAACCTGCTACAGGACCGGCAGTCAATGAGGTGCAGTACGATGGTTTTACTCGCCGCTTTACAGCTACGGCTAATCTCATTCCCTGCGAGACTTATCGAATGAAAATAAAAATTGCCGATGTTGGCGACGGCATTTTTGACTCAGCCGTATTCCTGGCAGCCAATTCTTTCTCTGCGGGCGGCAGTGTCAAGGCACAGTGGGAGGTGAATGGTGATCCCGATGTGGAGCGGGCTTTCGAAGACTGCGAAACCGTTCGCATTCGCTTCACTCGTCGCGGCAACTTAAACGCGCCTATGTCAGTCCAGTACACCATCGGCGGCACTGCTACGTACGGCGTAGACTACACGGGCCTGCCATTAGCCGCAGTGATTCCAGCCGGGCAGCGAGAAGTCGTCTATACGGTTCGAATCATCAATGATGGTATCCTAGAAGGGAATGAGACAATCGTGCTAACCATCAACAATTCCTGTTCTTGCGAGCAATCGCAGCCAACTCTCGTCATCGTGGATTTACCGGTGCTGAAAGCCAAGCCAGATACGGTGACGATTTGTGGCCAAGGCGTAGCCACGGTAGGCGTAGAGGCATTCGACGGCGTGCCTCCGTACACCTATCAGTGGCAAAATGGCTCCACGGAAACAAGTGTCACCTTGTTCGTAGGCACTTCTACGAACGTCCGCGTGACCGTAACCGATGCTTGTGGCAAAACCAAGGTGGTAACGGCCCGTATTAACGTACGCCCCCTTCCCGTGGCCCAGTTGCTCCCGCCTGCGCCTGTCTTATGTGGGCCAGGACAAAGTGCCCAAATAAAAGTTAACTTTATCGGAACAGGCCCATTCATTTTTGAATATAAAATCAATGGGGTAGTACAGCCTACGATATACGATGTTACCGAGAATCCCTTCTTCATCACGGTCAATCAACCGGGTCTATACCAGGTGCATATGGTAGAGGACTCGATGGGATGTAAGGGCACAGGTCAAGGCGCTTTGCAAATAAACCTCTCCACTCTAGCCCTGAGCGGTACTGTCAATAATGTGCAGTGTGCTACCGCTGCCAATGGCTCCATTCAAACTTCCGTGACAGGGGGGACAGGACCCTACACCTATCAGTGGAGTGGGCCGGTGTCCATACCACCCAATACAGCAAATCCCACTAACCTTCCGCCAGGAACCTACAGTGTTACTGTTACTGATGCGGCAGGGTGTACCCGAACCCGCACCTTTACTATCATTGCGCCCAATCCATTAACGCCTACTATCGCCGGGGTAACTGGAACCAATTGCTATAACCTCAACGGTGGTAGTATAGACTTGAACGTCACCGGTGGATTTCCCAATTACACCTATCAATGGAGTAACGGTGCAAAAGTTCAAGATCCTTCAGGTTTGTCAGCAGGTACCTACACAGTCACGGTAACAGATCAATCGGGCTGCACAAACACTGCCTCCGCTACAGTGCCTGGTGACCTAACTCCACCCACTGCTGCCATAGCTCCTCCAGACGTGTTAACCTGTGCTCGAACGACGCAGACGCTCAATGGAAATGGCTCTTCAGTAGGTGCTAATTTTACTTATCAGTGGACTGCCTCCGGAGGAGGGAATATTGTCAGCGGAGCAAATACCCTCAATCCCGTAGTCAATCGCTCGGGTAATTATACCCTGACGGTGCGCAACACTACCAATGGATGCACTGCCACCGCCACAGTTCAAGTAACTGCTGATCAAACGCCTCCAGTAGCCTCTGCTGGCCCACCTCAAACCATCACCTGCGCTATCACCAGTGTAACCCTCGACGGCACGGCTTCTTCGTCAGGCACAAACTTCACTTACCAATGGACAGCAGGCCCAGGCGGAAACATCGTAAGCGGCGCTACCACCAGAACGCCCCTTGTCTCAACGCCAGCTACCTACACGCTTCTGGTAACCAACACTCAAAATGGATGCACAAGCACAAGTAGCGTGGTTGTGGGCCTAAACAACACGCCGCCTCAAGTAAATATAACTGCTGCACCGCCGGGCATTCTCACGTGTACGAATTCGCGCGTGACGCTCCATGGCAGTGCTTCACCTCCAGGAGGTAACTATTCCTTCCAGTGGACTACCCTCAATGGAGGCTTCTTCTCCGGTCAGGCCAGCCCTAGCGCCATCGTGACAGAAGAAGGCGATTATACCCTCATCGTTACTAACCTTCAAAATGGGTGCACTGGTTCTGCCACCATTTATGTGGGCTTAGATTTTACCGACCCGGCAGCAATTATTGTAGTAAACCAGCAGATAACTTGTAACAATCCTACTGTTACGCTTGATGCCACTCAGTCTTCTCAGGGGCCGCAGTATAGTTTCTACTGGACTGCCACCGCCGGAGGAAACATTGTCAGTGGACACAACACTTACACTCCTGTGGTGGATGCTCCAGGATCTTATTCCATTATTGTGACTAATTTGTTCAACAACTGTACGGCATCGGCTTCCGTATTGGTTACGGCAGACAGAACGCCTCCTATAGTCAACGCAGGCGAGGCCGGAACATTAACTTGCAATCAACCTCAAATTCAGTTGGGCGACCCGCTTACGGTGGTTCTGCCGCATATTACCTATCAGTGGAGCGCATCTCCAGGGGGAAATATTGTCAGTGGAGCTAATACACCTAGTGTTATAGTGGACAAACCAGGCACCTACACCTTGTTGGTGACAAATACGCAGACGGGATGTACTGCCTCGGCTTCGACCGTAATTGCACAAGACAAAACGGCTCCCGCTGCGGTAGTAAACGCGCCAGGCGTGATCAACTGCACAACTCCTGTGCTTCAACTCAGTGGGATGGGTTCCAGTGTAGGCGCTAACTTCAGTTACCAGTGGACGACGATTGGCGGTCACATTGCAGCTGGCGCAAACACCCTAACTCCCACTGTAACAAGGGAGGGCACCTATACGCTTGTGGTTACTAACGAAGCAAATGGGTGCACGAATTCTGCAAGTGTCAACGTCACCTCCAACTTGACGCCTCCCAGCGTTTCTATAAATCCGCCATCCTTGATCAACTGTTATCAACCACAACAGACGCTGAAGGCTACCGTTTCTGGCATAAACAATGGTATAACTTACCAGTGGGGCACTCAGAACGGCAAAATTCTCTCGGGAGCAAACACTCCTCAGCCGGTCATTGGTGCGGGAGGTACCTATACGCTCGTTGTCACCAATACGGCAAATGGCTGCTCAGCTTCAGCTTCGGTGACGGTGAATGCTGATTTAACTCCACCAGTTGCTAACGCAGGGCAAAATCAAACCCTCAACTGCACTAATCCGAATCTTAACCTCAACGGGAGTGGTTCCAGTCAAGGGGCGAATTTCTCCTATCAATGGTCAACTCTTAATGGCGGAAATATTGTCGCTGGCGCTACAACCTTAACTCCTCAAGTAAATGCACCAGGCGTCTATCAGCTGCTTGTTACCAACACTAAAAACGGCTGCACCAGCGCTGCCTCAGTGGAGGTATTTGAAGATGCGGCTAAACCCGTGGTTAAAATAGCGCAACCCGATATCCTGAGCTGTTACATTGCTCAAGTGACTTTAAATGCTGCCGGCTCTAGTTCAGGTCCTAACTTCACTTATAATTGGAGCGGTCCTGGAATTATCTCTGGCGGCACAGGCCTTGCTCCTGTAGTAAATCAACCTGGGAATTATACTTTGCGCGTTACCAACACCCAAAACGGTTGTACGACGACGGCAACAGTAACTGTCCAGCGCGATATTCAGCCGCCTACAGCGGACGCGGGACCAGACGACGTTTTAAATTGCTACTTCCCTCAACTTGTCATCGGAGGTAACAACACTTCAACCGGCCCGCACTTTAGTTACCAATGGAGCGGCCCAGGTATCATTTCTGGAGCAAATGCACCTCAAGCCGTTGTAGACCAGGGCGGGACATACACGCTTTTAGTTACAAATACGAAAAATGGATGTACTTCTTCGGACGTCGTTCAACTAGCAGTAGACCAAACACCGCCTCAGGTCGATGCCGGCCCTGGCTTCCAACTTACCTGTACAGAGACGACTTATGTCCTCTCTCCAACTGCCAGCATGGGGCCCAATTTTACGTACCAGTGGTCCACCACAGGAGGCAACTTCATATCGCCGACCAATATTCTTCGACCCACAGTGAATGGAGCAGGGCTCTACTACCTGGTTGTGACAAACACCACCAATGGCTGCACAGCCACGGACGTGGTACAAATCACGCAGTCGGCAGAGTTTCCCGACGCTGTAGCTGGGGCTTCTCAACAACTCACCTGTGCCATTAAGAGCGTTACCCTCGACGGCACAGGCTCAAGCACAGGGCCAGAGTTTGTTTATCAATGGACTCCTCTCAACGGAGGAAACATCGTCTCAGGTGCCAATACCTTAAAACCAGTAGTAGATCAACCCGGCACTTATCAATTGGCTGTACGCAATAAGGTAAACAGTTGTGTATCTTATTCCAGCGTCGTGGTTACTCAAAACATCGAGAAACCCGACATAGATGCTGGGTTAGCCAAAGTGCTTACCTGCACGCTGCCTACCATTTCCCTTCAAGGAGAGGTGAAAAACAACGGCAACTTCATTTACCACTGGACGACACCAGATGGCAATATTGTCTCGGGCGCAAATACGCTAACGCCTTCAGTAAATGCCGTAGGCACCTATGTGCTAAGCGTCACTAACCTACTCAATGGTTGCAGCGCCTCTGATACTGTCAAAGTGCTCAAAGACGAAAGTGCGCCTTTCATCAAATATGTCGCACCCAATGTACTAACTTGTGTAGTAAAGCAAGTAACTATTGATGCGACAGGCACTTCTACAGGCAACGTGAATTACAACTGGAGCACGACCAATGGTCAATTCGCCGACCTTAGCAATCCGCTCAAGCCCATAGTTAGCCGGCCGGGTACCTATACCCTTCAGGTGACGAATTTAGATAACGGCTGTACTGCAGTAGAAAGTATTGAGGTAAAGGAAGACGTAACACCTCCAGTGGCGGATGCGGGCGCAGCCCAGACCCTCACTTGTGCCGTGACAACCCTTCAGCTGAACGGCACTGGCTCCAGCCAAGTTGGGGGCCCTTACTTCTACGAATGGACGACGCCCAACGGCGTTATCTTAGCAGGACAAAATACGCTGACACCTACGGTAGCAGCTCCGGGCGTTTATGCCTTGCTCGTCTTAAATATTGCAAACGGCTGTTCCAGCACTGCTCAGGTCTCGGTCACTCAGGACATTCAAAAACCGACAGTGAAGATTGCCGATGCACCGACCATCACGTGTGCAGTGAAACAGGTGCCTTTAGATGGTAGTGCCTCCTCTAGTGGGCCAGGTTATGCTTATGCTTGGAGCACTACCAACGGCAACATCGTGGGTCCATCGAATGTCTTGGTTGCTCAGGCAAACGCGCCCGGTGTCTATACCCTGACTGTGCTAAATACGATTAACGGCTGCACTAACTCAGCCTCTGTACAGGTGCCTTCGAATACGCTTGCGCCAAATGCTACGGCAGGGCCGCCCTTTACCCTTACTTGTTCGGTACTTGAAGTGAGGTTGCAAGCCTTTGCTTCTACGGGCCCACAGTTCATCTATCAATGGACCTCAGCTGGAGGCGGTAATATCCTCAGCGGAGCGAATACCTTAAATCCGCGCGTCAATCGGCCAGGTCGTTACCTCCTTTTAGTGACGAACACGCAAACAGGTTGTACGAAGAGCGACGAAACCCTCGTCTACCAAGAGACAAATGTGCCTACCGATTTTCTCTTCCAGCTCAAACGACCTTCGTGCAAGGACAACGACGGCATCGTCGCCTTCCAACAAGTGGTGGGCGGTTATGGGCCGTATCTATATTCCATAGACAACGGTAAGACATTCCGCCCAGAAAACGAGTTTAAAAACCTCACTCCTGGAACCTACGATTTGGTCATTCAAGATGCCAACGGATGCGAATTCCACAAGAAGCTAGTCGTGCCTCAAGCGCCCGACCCTGGTGTTGACCTCGTGCCAGAGATTAATCTCTCGCTGGGCGATAGCACTCGATTGCAGGCAAAATTGCCCTCGGGATATCCGTTGGCACTAGTAGATACCATCCTGTGGTCTCCTTTGGAAGGACTTATCTTCACCGGTAGAGATATTCTCAGCTTGCTAAAACCCATTGCCGTGCCTACGCGTCCTACGGAGTACAAGGTAACGGTGGTGAGCAAGGACGGGTGTGAGGCCTCTGACCGCGTGTTGATACGCGTGGACGATGAGCCCCATATATACATTCCAAACGCTTTTTCTCCCTGGCATGAGGGCGAAAACGACGTGGTGTTCATCTTTGCCAAGAGCAATCAGGTGCGCCAAGTGAACTCTTTCCAAATCTTCGATCGCTGGGGAACGATGGTTTTTCAAGCGCGCAATTTCCCACCCAACGACCCAAAATACGGGTGGGACGGTCGCTTCCGCGGAGTGCTTATGAATCCAGCCGTTTTCGTCTATTACGCTGAAATTGAGCTTATTGACGGACGTCGCCTGCTTTACAAGGGCGATATCACTCTCGTCCGTTAATCTTCACTTCTGTATTGCTTTTTTAGCGGGTGCCACTTCGAGAAGGCATCGAAGTGGTGCCTTTTTCCTTTTACTGAAAAATCCTCTGTGCGTAAAGCGGGAAGATCGCCCTTGAGCTCGGTGCAAAGCTGAGTTGCTAATGAATCTCGCAAAGCTCGAGCGCCGCTGCGTAGATGAAGGTTCCTCTTTGCAGCCAAACCAGGCGAGAGAAAGCCGTACAGTAGATTTCTTCTATGCCTTCTATTTTTTAAACCCATTAATCATATATAGATGGAAGCAAGCCGAGCTACTTGTCTTTTTTGTTAAAAATAATTTAAAAGAAAGTGAAAATAGGTCTTGGATAGTTGCGGAAAAAGACTTTAAAATTGCAGCGAATTCTCGCTCCTTCAAATTTGGGAAGAAAAGAGGCTGTCAAAATAAGTTATTTCGACGGGGTGTTATCTTATCTAGCGTTGGGTTAGCGTGTTGGTTTTTGCCAACTTGTTGCTTTTTAATCTGTCGTAGAAAGGGCGTTAGGTAGAGAAGCAAAAGTAATAGGCTCTTTACCGACAAATAGCTTGATGCTCTGGCATTTAAATTACTAAACATTACTCATATCTATGAAGCGATCTTTACTATTTATGGCTATGGCGTTGTTGAGCGCGATCGCTGCGCTTGGCCAACGCACCATCACCGGTACGGTTACAGACGAAAGCGGCAGCCCGCTGGTCGGTGTAACCGTCTTAGCGAAGGGTACTACTACGGGTACTCAGACGAACCTAGAGGGCAAGTACTCGTTGAACGTGCCTGCAGGCGTTAACGTACTAGTGTTCAGTTACACGGGTTTGCGGACGGAAGAGGTGACGATCGGGTCGTCGAACGTGATCGACGTGGTCATGCGAGAATCGGCCGAGCAGTTGACGGAAATCGTAGTTACAGGTTTGGGCATTCGAAAGGAGAAGAAAGCGCTGGGTTATGGCGTTACTACGTTGGCGCCCAAAGACATCGCTCTTCGACCTGAAGCCGATTTGGCGCGTTTGATGCGTGGGAAAGCTACCGGCGTAGACATTCTGCAGTCGTCGGGGATGGCTGGTACAGGTACAAACATTATCATCCGCGGCTATTCGTCTATTACCGGGTCCAACCAACCGCTTTTCGTCGTAGACGGGCTTCCGTTTGGTAGCGAGACCAACCAAGACCGCAGTGCCATTGCAGGAGGAGCCACGGCATCAAGCCGCTTCCTAGACTTAGACCCGAACAACATCGCTGAGATCAATATTTTGAAAGGCTTAGCAGCAACGGTACTCTACGGCGAGGCCGGGCGCAATGGGGTCATCTTGATTACAACGAAAACAGGCAAAGCGGGCGATACGCAGCGCGATAAGGGCTTTGAGGTAAATTTCACCCAGTCTGTGTACAACACGCGCGTGGCTAACCTGCCCAAGTATCAAGACACTTATGGCATAGGTTTCGCCGGAAACTTTGGTTGGTTCTTCTCTAACTGGGGGCCAGCCTTTACAACCCGTGGCTCAAATGGCATCGATGCCAATGGGCAGACAGCACACCCCCTCGACCAGCCTCAATACAACGATGATTTTCCCGAGTTCATCGGCGTGCGTTACGACTACAAGCCCTATAAGTCTATGGAGAATTTCTTCCAAACGGGCTTGATAAACAACACTTCCGTAAGCATAGACAAGAACTTCGGAAATGGTAACGCCCTCTCTGCGAGCTATAGCTACCTATATGACGAGGGCATTATTCCGCGCGATGGAAAGGGCAACCCGACCAACTTCTTAGACAAACACAACTTTGGCCTAGGTGGTCGAGTCCAGTTGGCTAACAAGTTGATCGTGCGGAGCACTTTTAACTACGTAGAATCGAAGCGTCAAGTACCGCCGGCAGCAGTAGGCTTTGGTAGCGGCCCAGGTTATGCCAACACGACCTCGCTGTTTTCCGACGTGTTGTACACGCCGCGGAGCATTGATTTGTTAAATCTCCCCTATCAGAGTCCGATAGACGGTTCGATGGCTTACTACCGGAGAGGTTCTCCAATTCAGAACCCGCTATGGACGCGCGATAACGCCAAGGACGTGGAAGACATCCGCCGCTTCTTCGGCACCATTACACTGGAATATCAGCTGACGAAGTGGCTCATGGCGATGTATCGCCTAGGTATAGACCAATATACCCAGCAGCAGCGCCGTTCCGTCAACAAAGGTGGATCGCATATTCCTGACGGTGTATTGGAGACTTCTGAGCGCTTTAACAAGATTACAGACCAAGTCTTCAACTTCTTGGCAAACCGCAACTTTGGTGCTGACTGGAGCCTAGATGCATTATTAGGTTTCAACATCCGCAGTGAAAAGCGCGACCTCACCTTTGCTGCTAGCCGTCAGCAATTTGTGTTCGGGTTGGCGAATCACAACAATTTCATCGAACATACCACTACTTCTGCTGAGTCTCTGGAGAATACTCTAGGGTTGTATGCTACGGCGACTTTGGGCTTCCGAAATGCCGTCTACCTGGGTCTACAGGCTCGTAATGACTGGACTTCGACCCTGGAGCGCGATAATCGCTCCGTGCTATATCCGAGCGTTAGCCTTTCGATGATTCCAACAGAATTATTCCGAAGCCTGCAGAACAGTCGCGCGCTCAACTACTTGAAGCTGCGCATCGGCTACGGTACTTCCGCGGGATATCCTGACCCCTATCAGACGCGCAACATCTTATCCACTTCTACGCGCGTATTTATCACCTCGGGAGGCAGCATCGTCAATACGAATTCGGTGGACGACCGTCTGGGTAACCCGAACCTCCGCCCTGAGTTGCACAGCGAGATAGAACTCGGCGTAGAAGGCCGCTTCTTGCGCAACCGCGTGGGCCTAGACTTGTCGCTCTACGACAAACAGTCTAAAGACCTGATCATCGACCTCGACCTTGACCCGGCCACAGGCTATACGAAAACTACCATCAATGCCGCTGCAGTGGAAAACAGGGGCATCGAATTAGGTCTGAATCTCATTCCCATTAAGTCTCGCAACTTTACATGGGATGTCAACTTGAATTTCACGCGCAACATAAACAAGGTCAAGTCCATTGCAGAAGGCATTGACCAAGTGCAAATTGGAGAAGCCGTCGGCGACGTAGCCAACTGGGCTATTCCTGGGCAGCGATACGGCGTGCTTCAGGGCTATCCTTTCCTGCGGCACGAAAATGGTCAGCGTATTGTAAATGCCGTCGGCGAATACGTGGGCGGCAACGATATCGCTATCATTGGAGACCCGAACCCAGAGTTTCTCGCCAACTGGATAAACAGCATCTCTTGGAAAGGGCTGACCCTCAGCTGGCACTGGCAATACATCCACGGTGGTGATATCTCCTCGCTTACCACGGCGACCATGCTCGCTCGCGGAAACACGAAGGACACCGACGTAGACCGCACACTGAGCTACATCCTACCGGGCGTAACCGCTGATGGCAATCCGAACCGGATTCAGGCATATCTGGGTAGCCTCATGTTCAACGCTTACTTCTTCGCCGATGAAGGTACGGTCTTCGATGGCACAGTCATTCGTTTGCGCGATATCGCCCTGTCTTACGCAATACCCAAGTCGTGGTTGCGCAAGTCGCCGTTTGGTTCCGCTTCCATCCGCATTTCTGGGGAGAATATGTTCTTCAAAGCGCCCAACTTCCCTAAGTATGTCAACTACGACCCAGAGGTCCTTAGCACAGGCGTGAGCAATGCACGCGGCATTGAAAACCTGACGGGGCCAACGGTCAGAAAATATGGCATTGCGCTCAATTTCACTTTCTAAAGAAGGGTGCCCTTTTTTTCATCATCTTAAAAAAGCAAAAACATGAAAGTAGCTTATAAAATTTTATTAGTGCTTTTACTGCTAGTTAGCATATCCGCTTGTGAACAAACGGAGCTAAATCTGCAGGAAAACCCAAATGCGGTTTCGCCTGAAAAGGCAGATGCGAACTTCTTGTTGAACTCCGTTCTGCTCAAGTTCAATACGTTTCACATCGGGCTGTGGGGGCCTACGTCGGCCATTACCCGCATGCGGGCGATGACGAGTAATACCTATCAAAGCCAGCTCACACCACCTAGTTTTAACGGAATATGGTACGATGCTTACGCCGCGCTTTTGCCTGATATCAATGCCTTGATTCCGCTAGCAGAATCGCGCGGCTTAGCTATCCACGCGGCCATTGCTAAAATCCTCAAGGCGATGACCGCCATGACATTGGTAGATCTCTTCGGCGATGTTCCTTACGAGGAAGCCGTTCAGGGTGCCGGTGCTTTGAGCCCTCGTCCAGAAAGCGGCGCCAGCATCTACAACAAGGCCTTAGCCCTGCTAGACGAAGCCATCAATCAATTAAATGGCACAAAAGCCGTGCGGCCTACCTCAGACTTCTTCTACAGCGGCAATCCAGACCGCTGGATTGACTTGGCCAATACACTCAAAATGAGGGCTTTCCTGCAAACACGTTTAGTGGACAACCAAGCAGGAGCTAAATTTAAGGCAATTGTAGACGGAGGTAAGTTTATTAACTCCATTGCGAAAGACTTCCAATTCCCGTATGGCAATAACCGGGTAAACCCGAACTCTCGCCATCCTTTCTACAACGACTCTTATGAAAATCTAGACGGTACCTACCAGAGCAACTGGTACATGTGGCAAATGGCCGAGGCTAAGGGCATCCGCGACCCGCGCATCCGCTTCTATTTCTACCGCCAGCGGGAACAATACGACCTAACGGATAGAACTCTTTACTCCTGCATCCATTCGCTGGTGCCTGATTCGAATGCTCGACCACCGTTCTATCGAAACGTCGACCCGAGGATGCCCTATTGCGTGGCAACCTACGATGGTTACTATGGCCGCGATCATGGCAACGGACAGGGTATTCCGCCCGACGGGCCTATCCGCACCGTGTACGGCCTCTATCCGGCAGGCGGGCGCTTCGACGACAACTCCTTTGAGCAAACGCGAGGACAGGGCACTCAAGGCGCGCGTGGAGAGGGCATTAACCCAATCATGCTAGCGACTTTTGTAGACTTTATGCGCGCAGAAGCTGCCTTGACAATGGGCACAGGCGAAAATGCGCGCGCGCTGTTGGAAAGTGGTATCCGCAAGTCCTTTGAAAAGGTGCTCTCTTTTGTGCCTAAGGGCAACTTCACTCGGCAAATCGGTGTAGACGCTAATGGAAATCCCATTACGGCAGAGGTATTTATTCCTAAACCCGCTGATATTACGAACTATGTCAATCACATCCTGGCGCGCTACGACGCCGCTCCGGACGACAGAGCTCGCCTAGATATCATCGTCAAGGAATACCTCATCGCCTTATGGGGGAATGCGCTGGAGGCTTACAACACGATGCGCCGAACCTGTTTGCCCACTCAGCTGCAGCCTAACATCAATGGCATCAAGGAGCCGTTCCCGCGCTCGTTCCTGTATCCGTCTGATCACATCAACCGCAACTCGAACGCACAGCAAAAACCCGATCTCAACCAACCTGTCTTCTGGGACAAAAACGGAGCTTCTTGCTTAGAATAAATAGCTGAGGAGGCTTTCGCTAAAGCAGAAAGCCTCCCAGCACATGCGCTCCTTTCACCTCATTTCTATCAAAAGAACATTTCACTATGAAAAAGATAACACTCTATCTCTCTATCCTCCTCCTTTTCCCACTCTCCTGTAGGGACGAAGACCTAGCACCTATTGCTATTCCTGAGAAATTAGAAAAAGGCGCTTTTCCTCGTATTCTGAGCGAAACTGTGCGAGAATACAACATTCGCGATTTGGCCAATGCCAAGTACGAATACACCGTAGATTTCAAGGACGTAAGTGGCGGTAAGGAAATTGCTCGCTATGAAATCTTTGTGCGGTTTCAGGACAACACCGGAGGAACTTCTTCTAAGGCAGAAAAGCTGTGGAAGACGTTTACACCCGAAAATTTCTCTCCCCAGGCAAAGGGAAATTTGGGCCTGACGGTGGTAGTGCCTTTCAACGAAATAGCGAGCTTGTTAGGGCTGACAGCTGCAGATGTGGAGTACGGCGACCGTTTTCAGTTCAGAACAGTAGTAACGACGAAGGATGGCCGTACGTTTAGCTCCGCCAATACGACTCCGGATATTCCAGGAGCGTTGGGTGGTTTCTTCGACTTCTCTATTCTGATGACTTGTCCATTGGGTAACCTATACACGGGCTCCTATAGAGTGACCTACAAGACGCCGCCCACTAGTGCACTGGGCGCGCCTTTTGGCGCAAATCCGGGCAATGTCACGTTGACTGCCTCAACCTCAAGTGTGCGCACGCTGACGTTGAAACACCTGGGAACGACCAATACCACCGTAACGCTCACCTTCGCGTGCAACGAGATTCGGGTGGGCACTATAACGACGGCCAGAACTTGTGGGCAGGGTCGGATTACTATTGCACAAGGCGCTAAAACGCCCTTCTCCTTTACAAGCGATGCTACTTTCGAGGTAGAGTTGATTGACTACGCTACAAACGGAGGCTGCAGAGACGCAAAAGGCGACCTCCTTCAGCCGACGCCCTTCACCTTAGTCTTCACGAAGAACTAGGGCAGCTCGAAAACACGTGTGCTCTTTTCGGCGGCGAGGCATCGCGCGGGAGGTTGCTTCGCCGCCGGCTATTTTAAGAGAAGTTTTCGGAGGAAAAGGCTAGGCAACTCGCCCAGAGGTAACATAGCCCTCTCCTAGGGCGTGCAATGCCGATGGTACGGGAATTTTCCACAACTAGTCCTACATAACAGAGAGCGCTGCTGGCAGAAAGCTTACTTTAGTATTTTAGCTGGTGTTCGCATCTAAGCCCCTCGGACGACAGAGCTATACCGTTGCCCCATATGTTTTCAATTGGCTTAGACATTGGTAGTTCTTCGGTTAAAGCCGCGCTAGTCGATCTTCTTACTCAGGAAGTCGTGGGTACGGCACAATCGCCGACAACAGAGCTGCCTATAGCAGCGCCTCAACCCGGCTGGGCCGAACAAGACCCAGAGATATGGTACG
This sequence comes from Saprospiraceae bacterium, assembly GCA_025055285.1. Lineage (GTDB taxonomy): Bacteria > Bacteroidota > Bacteroidia > Chitinophagales > Saprospiraceae > M3007. The sequence continues at coordinate 5,351 of JANWXM010000035.1, read as the reverse complement.
AGCATTGCACAAGGGCTATACAGCACGTGCTAAGAGCAGCAAAGATTCCTCCGCCTCGTGTCATTTCCATTGGACTGGCCTACCAGATGCATGGGCTTGTAGCTATAGATAGGGAAGGTAAGCCGGTGCGCCCGGCCATTATTTGGTGCGATAGTCGCGCTATCGACGTGGGCGATGCTGCTTTTCGCGCGCTTGGGCAAGAGTACTGCCTGAAGCACCTGCTCAACAGTCCAGCCAATTTTACTGCTTCAAAATTACGCTGGGTGTTTGAGCACGAGCCGCGCAATTATGAACGCATTCGCTACGTCATGTTGCCAGGCGACTACGTGGCTTATCGCCTGACGGGCGAGGTTGCTACTACCGTTTGCGGCTTGTCGGAGGGTATTTTGTGGGACTACGTTGCGGCTATGCCAGCCCATGCTCTGCTTAAACATTGGGAAATAGATTCGGCTCTGCTGCCGCCACTTGTTCCCGTCTTTGGTCGCCAGGGCGTGTTGCATCGGAAGGCAGCCGAACAACTGGGCCTGGCGGCGGGCACGTCGATCACTTACCGCGCTGGTGACCAGCCCAACAACGCGCTGGCTCTTGGTGTGCTTTGCGCCGGAGAGGCAGCCTTGAGCGCAGGTACTTCTGGCGTCGTATACGCAGCCACCCATCAACTCCTTGCAGATACTGAGCAGCGGGTCAACAGCTTCGCTCACGTCAACTATCGACCCCAAAGCCCATCCATCGGTTTGCTTTTGTGCCTCAACGGTTGTGGTGCTCTTTATCATTGGCTGCGCCGGCTCCTGGGCGAGCGCTATACCTATGCAGCCATGGACCAGATGGCAGCCGATGCTCCTGCTGGCGCAGACGGACTAACGCTCTTGCCTTTTGGCAATGGAGCAGAGCGCTTGCTGAACAACCGCGACGTAGGCGCGCGCCTCCTAAACCTTCAGTTTAACCGGCACACACCAGCGCACCTATGCCGCGGTGCGTTGGAGGGCATTGCGTGCACCTTCGCCTTCGGAATTGAACACATGAAAAAACTAGGCTTTTCGCCCACTGCCTTGCGCGCCGGTAGCGATGGCCTCTTCCGCTCCGCGCTGTTCGCTCAAATGTTGGCCGATGTCACTGACTTGCCCATTGCGCTGTGCGATACTTCGGGCGCTGCGGGTGCCGCTCGAGCTGCCGCCATCGGGCTAGAGGCCGAAGAGCCACCCTCTCATTGGCCCGTTAAAACCCTGCGCCATTTTGAACCTATGGACTCCCGAAATGTTTATGCCACAATACGCGAGCGTTGGCTACACGCCTTGGAGCAACTTTAACGCCCGCATGCTTTTCTTCAGCCAATCTTGCTTCGCAGGGGCTTTGCCAAGCTGTATGTTTGCAGTTGAAAGTGCATTTCATCAAACCTATGTTTGTCAGTGTTGGAAAAAAAGCGCCGGACTTTACGCTGCGTGCCAGTGACAAATCGCAAGTGTCGTTGAAAGACTACCGCGGTCAAAACGTCGTGCTCTTGTTCTTTCCGCTTGCTTTTACGGGCGTCTGTACCAAGGAATTGTGTTACATGCGCGACAATTTAAGCGAATACGAAAAACTCAACGCGCAGGTGCTGGCCATCTCCGTAGATAGCCTCTTCGCCCTAGACAAATGGAAGCAAGAACAGCAGTTCAATTTTCCTCTTTTGTCTGATTTTAATAAAAGCGTCTGCAAAAAATACGGAGTCCTTTACAAAGATTTTGTATTTGAGATGAAGGGCGTAGCCAAGCGTTCGGCGTTTGTCATTGACCGTAAGGGCATCGTGCGCTACGCTGAAATTTTGGAAAACGCTGGTGAGTTGCCAAATTTCGAAGCCATTCAGCAAACGCTTAAAAATCTTACCTGAACATGCCTAAGCCACTTTGGGAAGAACAGGAAGATATCTTAGTGGAAGACGACATCGGCGCTGACCTACCTGCTCATATCATCGTCTTTAACGACGATTTTAACACCTTTGATTGGGTCATTCAGTGCTTTATGGAGGTGCTCAAGCACACGCATGAGCAGGCGGAGCAGCTCTCTATCCTCATTCACTTCAAAGGAAAGGCCATAGTAAAAACAGGGGCGAAACGCGAGCTCATTCCGCTGTGCGAAGCTTTGCTCGACCGCGGCCTTTCGGCCATTGTAGAGGAGGGCTGAGATGGCGCACAAGAGAGCGTGCCGAGCTAAAGCATTCTAATCCCAGCGGAGATGGACTTTAGTCGACTCTCGGAGAAAACGATTTTCCTGTGGCTGCTAGCTCCACTCTTAGGGTGGGCAGTAGGGTGGTTGGTAGAGTATGTGCTTTTAAGTAAGGCCGCGAAAGGCGGGCTTCTTCAGCGCACTTTAAAGGGCCTAGGCCGCTGGATAGGGTTGGTAGCGGGCGCGGGCGTAGCCTTGCGCTATGGCGTGTTGCCGCAGCACTGGCACGACGAGGCCGCAATAGGGTGGCGCATTGCTATGGTGCTCATCGTCACCATCTTCTTGGCGCATCTAATCGGCCAGTATTTTGAAGACCAGACTGCCGAGTTGCGCCGCCAGACATCGACGGCTTCGCTCGTACAGACAGTCCTGCAGGTGGTCGTCTACATTATAGGGTTGCTGGTAGTCCTTCAAATGCTCGGGATCGCCATCACACCTATGCTTACGGCTCTGGGCGTAGGGGGGCTGGCCGTGGCACTGGCATTACAAGATACCCTGAGCAACTTGTTTGCGGGCATTCAAATTATCGCCTCGCGAAAGATCCGCCCCGGCGATTTCATTCGCCTCTCTGACGGCACAGAGGAAGGGTACGTTACCGACATTACTTGGCACTATACGTCGGTGCGAATGCTCTCCAATCAGGTGGTCATCATCCCCAATGCCCGATTGGCAAATGCTATTGTTACCAATACCAGTTTACCAACAGAGGAAATTACGGCGCGCCTGGATGTGGGTGTCCACTACGACAGCGACTTGGAGCACGTGGAACGCGTGTGTGTCGAGACGACTCAAACCGTCCTGCGGGAGTATTACAAAGACCATTCAACAGATTTTAACGTCCGGGTGCGCTATCGCGCCTTCTCAGACTCTAGCATCGTATTGAGTATCCTCTTCCCCGTGCCCTCCTTTCCCGATCAAATATACGTCATCCACCTCCTGATCAAAGCACTGCACCGGCGTTTTGCTCAAGAGCACATCCTCATTCCGTTTCCTATTCGCACGCTAGAATTAAAGTCGGACGATGTAAAGCGACTCTGGGAAGGAGAGTGACGCGCGTCTTCTTTTCCGTACTTTGCCTTTCGTCGGGTCGCTTTTTCGCGAAAAGCGCCGCCGAGCGCTGTAGCCGTAAGGGAGCGCGGTTCCTCGACAAGGATCAAAAGTCTTAAGATGTGTCCGGGCAGCAGCTGTTAAAGCAGGCGAGCACGAGCGCTTGAGTTGTGCGCTATTGATGGCCCTTTGACCGGCGGAAGGCTCGAAGGCCGGCGCTTGCGCACAAGAGAGAGCGCCTGCCCCGCGGCCAAAGGAAGCAAAAACTACGCTGAGGGAGAACGAGGAGCCTGCTTCGAGCTGCAGGACGCTCTAGTAGAGTCTTGCCTTGGAAAGACGAGAAAAACCCTCCTAAATCAAACGCGTTGAACACCAGCACTGGTAATCCGTGAATGACCAAAGTGGCTTATCTTTGTGAGCCGCACGTTGGCCTTTTTTACTGCCTTTGTCATGAAAGTCAGATCGTTTTGGCAACGTCCGGAGGGCGTTACGGGAGCTATCGTACTGATAGGGTTAATTTTAGCAGGAGGTTGGCTGCTGTACCGCTTTTCCGGACAATTTCTAGTCTGGGCCGAAGACCCCGTTGCTTTAGCGCTCATGTTGGCAGTTTTTGGGCTTTTTGTTTACGCCCTTCTCGATGCCTATGTGCGTGCTCTGGTTTGGCATTTCTACAAAATGGCCATGCGTTGGCTCACAGGTCTTTTTATACGCGTCGATTCCATCAGCATTCTCAAAGAGCACATCCGCCATTTGGAGAAAAATTTGGTTGCTCTGGGTGGTCAGATCGGCGTTCTGCGCAAACAGATGCGCGATTTAAAGAGCATCATAGCGGCAAATACCGCCGACATCGAAAAAAATTTGGCTGTTGCCGACGAAGCTAAGCGCCAAAACGACGAGAAGAGTCTGACCCTCGCTGCCCGAAAGGTTGGGCGCCTTCAAGAAGTCAACGCCAAATACGCCGAATTGTACCGCAAGATGGAGAACCTTTATCGAGTGTTGCGGCGCATGTACGAACATGCTGAAATCGTCTTAGAAGACACCTGCGATCAGGTCGCTTTAAAAGAGCAAGAGTATCGAGCCATTAAGGCAAGCCACTCGGCGATGCGTTCGGCTCAAAGCATTCTCAAAGGCCATCCAGACCAACGCGCCCTCTTCGACCGCGCCCTGGAGCAGCTCGCAGAGGAGGTCAGCCAGAAAGTAGGTAGCCTTGAGCAATTTACCGACGTCAGTAGGCATCTTATGGACTCTATTGATCTTCAGAACGGCGTCTTAGAGGAAGAGGGCTTGCGCCTACTGGAGCAATGGGAACGGCAAATGCCCACCCAGACGCCGTCGCCGAAAAAAACAACGTCTCCTGAACCACTCGCACCACCTCGAAGCGACTACCATCGCCTGCTGTAAGAACCCAAAAGGGCGGAGTCGCCTCGCTCAGCTGGTGTCGGCCTCAACGGAAAAAAATTACCGTTCGAAAAAAAAATGGTATCCTCCTTTGCTATGTCGTCGAACCCCCACTATTTTTGCATTACTTCCGATCGACGACAGAAAAGGCGAAATCCACGTCAAAGGTCGAACATCTAAAATGTTGGTAATAAAAACTGTATGCATTAGGCTTTTTACGCCTCGTAATCGAACCAGTTGGAATTGAAACATCTCGCAAGGGTTGGAAAGCGCTGAAGTAATAGGCTCGTAATCGAACCAGTTGGAATTGAAACAGCAGAGCGCAGTGTGGCTTTATCACCCCGCTACGCTCGTAATCGAACCAGTTGGAATTGAAACGTCTTCAGCGCCTCCCTGACGACGCCCACAAATGCCCTCGTAATCGAACCAGTTGGAATTGAAACCAGATCGATTTGGATGCAAATCCGAGCATCACTTTTCTCGTAATCGAACCAGTTGGAATTGAAACCTGTACGAAGAGGGCACATCTGTTAGCTGTGTGAACACTCGTAATCGAACCAGTTGGAATTGAAACAATTCTTTCGCCGCTTTTGCTTCGATGTCGGAAGCACTCGTAATCGAACCAGTTGGAATTGAAACCGGCTCGCTTTCAGTCAAAAATCAAGAAGTATCGCGCTCGTAATCGAACCAGTTGGAATTGAAAC
>JANWXM010000034.1 GCA_025055285.1 Saprospiraceae bacterium | reverse complement strand
TTGTGTCTCCATCCTGCAAGATTACAACTTTTGGCATTATTCTCTATTTTTGGAAGAAGGGGTGCGGAAGATGCATTAAACGGCCTCACAAGATTTTATCTCAAAAGTTATAAAACTTTACCCAAATGAAGTCAGTTTTGACTCATCAAAACAAACTGCCGTAAATTATTAGCGTTTGTGATAAAGCTGTTTTCTTTGTGGGCAACTAACGCGATAACCAAAGAGTTCCCATGGCGAAAATTTTAATCGTTGATGATGAGGTGCCTATTCGCCGCACGTTGCGAGAAATTCTTGAATTTGAAGGGTATGAAGTAGAAGAAGCAGCTGACGGACAAGAAGGCGTGTCCAAAGTTCAAAACCAAAAGTACGATGTCGTCATCATGGACATCAAGATGCCCAAGATGGACGGCATCGAGGCGCTAGAGCGCATCATGATGATTTCTCCCGAAACTCCCGTTATTATGGTTAGTGGGCACGGGACGATTGATACGGCTGTGGAAGCAGTAAAGAAAGGCGCTTTTGATTTCATCTCTAAGCCGCCCGACTTGAACCGCATCCTCATTACGGTGCGCAACGCCATGGAGAAAGCCGAGCTAGTAACCACCAAACAGAAGCTGGAGAAGCAGGTGAAGGGCAACACAAAGGGCATAACTATGGTCGGCGAAAGCGCACCTATTCGAGAGGTAAAGCGCATGATAGAAAAGATAGCGCCTACAGAGAGCCGAGTGCTCATTACGGGCCCCAACGGCAGCGGCAAGGAATTAGTAGCCCGCTGGATTCATCAGAAGAGTCAGCGCGCCAATGGCCCTTTGGTAGAAGTTAACTGCGCGGCCATTCCTTCCGAACTCATTGAGAGTGAACTTTTTGGTCATAAAAAGGGCTCTTTTACGGGAGCGATAGCAGACCGTCCCGGCAAGTTTGAACAGGCCAATGGAGGAACGCTTTTCCTTGATGAAGTTGGCGATATGAGCTTAGACGCTCAAGCCAAAGTGTTGCGCGCTCTCCAAGAGAATAAAATTACTCGAGTAGGCGACACAAAAGAGATTAAGGTTGACGTTCGCGTCATTGCTGCTACGAACAAAGATCTGCGCAAAGAGATAGAGAAAGGGCGGTTTCGCGAAGACCTCTACCATCGCTTGGCGGTCATTGTAGTTCAGGTCCCTTCGCTTAACGAGCGTCGAGAGGACATACCTTTACTAATCGAGCACTTCAACCGCCGCATTAGCGATGACTATGGCCACCCGCCGAAGCACTTCACTCCGGAAGCGATTCGCGCTCTGCAGGAATATAATTGGACGGGCAATATTCGAGAATTAGCTAACGTCGTTGAGCGGTTGCTCATCCTGTGTGACAACGTCGTTCGGGAAGAAGACGTGCATAAGTACGTGCTGCCCAAGTAGCGGCCTCAAGGGAAAAGCTTCTCTAATAAAGGGCGCAAAAGCTCCAGTCGGATAGAGTCTAGCTCGGCAGGTCGAGAGTGAACATCACCTCGTTGTGTATGCCGAACGAGCATGAATAATTTTTTGCGCTCACTTTCACTAAGAGCGCTGAATGTGCGGCGCAAGAGTGGAAGTACCTGGTCAAAAGCTTCCTTTTCAAGAGCACAAACCCAGTCATCGAGTACTTGCCAAAGGGCAGGGCGATAAAGCAACAGGAGACCGCCCTCATGAAGGAAGCCCTCCAACCAGGAGGCAGAGTCCCATGACGAACGCCCGTGGAAAAGCCGAAACTGCATCTCCTCCGTCGCCTGCTGCACGGTATACACTTCGTCTTCCAATAGCAAGCGAACACAAAGACCCGCCACCAGAGGAGACCCGCGTTCAGCAATTTGAAGCAACGCCTCCTGCCACAGAGGGAGATAAACTTCAGGATGCCACAGGTGAATCACTCGATGCATGGCGAGCACTCGCTTGAGCAACTGTGCAGCTGTGTCATTTGGGAGTTCCACGCAGGCTCCGGGCAATTGAACGCATATTCGCGGAATAAGGCGCTGGAGAAGTTGTTCTACTGCCTCTAAATTTAATTGGCGCGCATGGCCATAGCGCAACATTTCTATTAAAGGCAAGGCGGCATCAATTAATGCCAGTATATCCTGGTTCTGAGCACTCGACTCCTCTAGACGCTTGAGCAACGGTTCGAGTAGAGCAGGCAAATCAGCCTTCAAGGCATCGCTCAATAATTCTACCAATTTACTTAAGGATTTCTCTGACGAGAGTTGCCAGCAGAGGTAATGAACCGCAGCCTCCTCTAGGGTACCACCCCATTGACCCGCCTCAATGAGTTGCACCGTGTAGTCGGGTAGCCAGCGCAGCACCCATTGCTCGTGGAAGCGACCCTCCTTTCGCCCACGGACGATCTGCTCGCGCCCCCAGGGTACGCCCACTAATTTCGTTCGATGTAAAAGACGGCTCTTGCGCAAATGCGCCTCTTCCCGCAAATCCAATTCCAACCATTCCTCTTCTGGGCTTAGTTTAAGTCGAGCACTTCGTGCTTGAGCCTCGAAATCTGCTATTAGAGGTACGCGAGGTACATCTGCAGGCGTCTGACCCAGAGCATCTCCTATCACGAGGTGTCGCTCTATCAATGCATAGGCGCTTTCAGCTCCCTGGCACAAGACTGTTATAGCAGCCTCGCGCAGTTCTTCGATGCCCGCTACGGGAGTATTTCGCAAAGCTGCCAAGGTTTGTGCCAGCCGAACCGCTTCAATTACCTGAGCGGGCGAAGCAAAAAGGCCTTTGCGACGCAGCAGCTGGGCTGCACGGGAAAACCAATGCTCTAATTCAGCGTCGCCATTCCACAGCGCCTGGTACCACGCTGGCGACCACACTCCCGCTGGATAATTACTCTGACGCGCTAGCCGGTCAAATGACCATGGAATCCACGTCGCTCGCGTTGGCTGGCGCTTAAGCGGCTTCAGTAAAGCCTCATCGCTCTTCGTCGAGATTGCCTCTACTTGGGCTAGCGCTGGCCCATGCCAGGCTCCGCATACCACTGCGATACGCTTAAAACCCTCGCGCTGAGTGCGTCGTATCCTGCTTCGCATGAACGCTTCGCGCACCAGCACTTCCAAAGGCTCTTTTTCGCCCCGAGCGTGTCGAGCATTGCGCAGCGCCTGCATCAATGTTAGAATCACGCTGAAGACCTCCTGAGCGTCACCGTATTTCTGTCGTTCAAAATATACTTCCCACCAACGCTCCGCATCTGTGTATCCGCCCATTCGAGCGAGGTCGCCAAAAGGGTCGTAGAGAGCATACTGCTGGCTCTCATCTCCAGACAATGTCGCCCTGAGGCTAAATGCCAGCGACATAGGCAAATCTATAAGACGAATAGGTATGCCTTCTTGCAAGCCGTAGGAGAGAGCTTGCCATTCGGGCGAAAACTCTGCAAAAGGGAAAAAGGCCGTCTGCTTTAGGTTCTTTGGGTTATACACTAATAAGGCTACAGGCGGCTTTAAATCGGCATGTCCGATCCACGGCAGCATATCTTCTGCGTCGGCGGGTCCTTCGACGAGCAGTATATCCGGTCGGGCGTGTTCCAATGCAGCCCGCACGCTACGTGCCGAACCAGGACCGTGGTGGCGAATGCCGTAAATCCAAACGTTGGCCATCGCAAAGAATGCTGAGCGACTTATGTCGTAAACAAAAGTACACCACTAAATTTTAGCGATCAACCCTAAGTAAGCGAGACAGAATACGGTTCTTCTCTAGGATAGTCGTTCGGTTGAGGAAGACGCAATTAAACAGAAAAGCCGTTCAGAGAGGGATAGAGGGTGCAGGTAGAAAAGGTTCTACTGCCTAAGTTAGATGCCAAGGTTCCCTCTCCCTCTAACTCTTTGCACCTGCGTTTGGTAGACATGCCCAGCACACTTTTATAGGCTTTAAAGTGCGTTTTTAGTAGCATTGAGTCGGTGTAGACTGCCCTGTGAGCAGAGGAGAGGCTTCCTTCATTTTGAATGCCAAAGAGGGCATCGAAAAGAAAGTAGTGGTAGGGCTACTCGTCAATTTTTAGTTCAAAGCGCTTAAGCAGGTCAAGTACGGCGGGGTTAGCTTGAACCATCTGGTCGAGTTTTTCCTTTGCCGTCAGTATACGCCGCGGCTTGGGCAATTCGACGGCAGAGGCTCTTTGCTCGTCGAGTTGCACGCGGATATTCAATTTTGGAGCATTCAGATTTCGGCGCAGGGTATCGCGTAGATGGTTGATTTCGGCCTGAATAAGGTTTTTGTGGACAGCAAGCCCAACGTAAACAATTAGACTTTCTCCTTCGAGGGAAAGTTCTGAAGCCGACATAGCTTGGCGCAACGAGGGCGAAGGTGTCGTATTAGCAAAATTCTGCCATTCGGCGCAGACGTTTGCTAGCGAAAGGCGGCTCTCTAACTTTGCTATTTGGATGGCCTCCTCTGCGACAACCGAGTCAAATGCGTCTAATCGCAATGGGATGTCTTCAATGCGCCTGCGCCCTAGTTTTATGTCGGTACGAAGCGCTTGCATATCGCGCGGGCTGAGCTCCGTTGCGGTAGACGGAGGCAAATTTCCTTGGGTTGAGGCCTTGGGCAGTGAATTTGCTAGCACTTTTGGAAGTGATTCCGATGCAGTCGGTAACGGCTCAAGTTTATGGCTCAATGGAGGTACATCAATCGTTTTTTTTTCAGCAAAGCCAGGAACCAATTCTGCTCGCAGCAGGTAGCATATTCTAAGCAAGGCAATTTCAACATGCAGTCGCTTGTGCCGCGCTGTTTTCAGGTTGACATCACAATCGTTAATTATCGACAAGGCTGTCATTAAAAATGAAAGCGACGCTACTTGAGCCTGTTGCTGGTAGCGTTCGCGCAAGTTTTCACCTACTTCTAATAGAGACAAGGTCGCCGGATCGCGGCACACCAGTAAGTTGCGCAAATGGTCGGCAAGTCCCGTGAGAAAAATTTCAGGTTCGAAGCCCTTTCGCAAAATGTCGTCGAACAGGAGCAGCACGGCCGAAGTGTCTTCGCTCAACAGCGCATCGGTAATTTGAAAATAGTAGTCGTAATCTAGGATATTGAGGTTTTCTAGTACTGTTTGGTAGCAGATGGGTCTTCCTCCCGCAGCGCTACTAAGGCGGTCGAAGATGGACAAGGCGTCACGCAAAGAACCATCAGCTTTTTGTGCAATAATGCGCAGAGCTTCCTCATCGGCTTGAATGCCTTCCAACCGGCAGATTTTGGCCAAATGAGCGACAATGTCGGTCACTTCGATGCGTCGAAAGTCGAACACTTGGCAACGCGATAAGATGGTTGGCAATATTTTGTGTTTTTCCGTCGTTGCCAAAATAAAGACGGCATAAGGCGGCGGCTCTTCCAAAGTCTTTAAAAAGGCGTTGAAGGCGCCCTGTGAGAGCATATGCACTTCGTCAATGATGTAGACCTTGTACTGGCCGCGTTGCGGCGGAATGCGCACTTGTTCCACCAAAGCGCGAATATGATCTACACCGTTGTTAGAGGCAGCATCGAGCTCAAAAATATTCCAAGAGGCATCATCTCGAAAGGCTAAGCAGGAGCTACACTGCTGGCACGCCTCGAAGGCTGGCGTCCGATTTTCACAATTAAGTACTCGAGCCAAGATGCGAGCACAAGTAGTCTTGCCTACGCCGCGCGGCCCGCAAAAAAGAAAAGCATGCGCTAAGTGACCCGTAGCTAGGGCATTCTTTAGTGTTTGAGCTACGTGCTGCTGCCCCACAACATCCTCAAAGCGCAGGGGCCGATACTTTCGGGCAGATACGACGAAGGTACTCATCCGCGACAAAAGTAGCGTATTTCGCTAGTCTTTCGAGGCGACAATCGCCCATGAAGTTGATATTTTTCTACCACAAACGTATAAGTAACTGTTAAGCTGCGCACAGCAAAAGGCACTCTTTCCTCCTTTGGTTAACGGCAGTCTTTTGAACATTTACCTAACGAAAAACACCTTTTTCGCAGTTACTGAGGTTTGATACTAGGAACCTAGGGCGCCAAAGACGAAGCGATCAAGACAAGAAAACAGGATTTCCACCAATTACTACCTACTACTTCCTTCCTTGATAAGGCGCGCGCATGCTCGACGGAAGTGGGATAGAAAAATCGGTTTCTATATGCGTTTGCTTCAGCCAGCAGTCATTTTTGGTGATGTTCGCCTATTGTCGCGCTACCTTTGCAGTTCTATGAGGTATTTGAAGCTCTTTTCTCTATTTTTTCTGGAAATTAGGCGCATCTCTGACGGCGTTTAACACTTTAGGAAATGGATACTGTTGTCAACATTACGCAGTTTTTGCTTAGCCTTTCGCTTCTCATCCTACTACACGAGTTGGGCCATTTCTTCCCAGCGCGTTGGTTTAAGACGCGTGTAGAGAAATTTTACCTGTTTTTTGATTTTGCTCCTTTCCATGCCCTCTGGAAAACGCGCAAAGGCGATACCGAATATGGCATTGGATGGCTTCCGCTTGGCGGCTATGTCAAGATCGCTGGCATGGTAGACGAAAGTATGGACACGGAGGCTTTAAAACGGCCTCCTCAGCCATGGGAGTTTCGCTCCAAACCTGCTTGGCAGCGCTTAATCATCATGATCGGTGGCGTCACGGTAAACTTTTTATTGGGTTTCTTCATCTTCGCCGCTTTACTGTTTTTCTTCGGAAAGTCCTACATTCCCAATAACTCCCTGCCGTATGGGCTGGCCTTCGAGCCTATTTTGCTGGAGTGTGGTTTTCAACAAGGCGATGTCCTCTTGCGGGTAGGCAATCGCTCTATAGACCAAGTAGATCCGGCGGCATTCGTCGAGGAAGTAATTCTCAATAATGCCTGCGAGGTAACTGTCCTGCGCCAAGGGAAGTCCCTCACTTTTCGGCTACCGGACGACATTGCTGACCGCCTGGTGAAGGAGAAAGTAGCCAAAAACACGCTTATGAGTCCCCGAATACCTTTCTATGTAGCAGAAGTAATGCCTGGAATGCCTGCAAAAGAGGCGGGCATTCAACCAGGAGACCGAATTATTGCTTTTAATGACCAACCCACACTTTTCTACGATGAATTTACTCCTCTAGCTCGAGCGAACAAAGGTAAACCCGCAACCATTACCATCCTGCGCGGAGCCGATACCCTTGTTTTTTCTCTTACGCTGACTGCTCAAGGGCTTATTGGTGTACGGCCTCGTGTCGAGGGTTTCTTTCTCGTCCAGCGCAAACCTTACTCCTTGGCAGCCGCGATACCCGAAGGCGTGCGTATGGGTATAGAATTTTTGAGCAATCAACTAAAGGCCTTCGGTAAAATGTTTCGAGGCGAGCTTTCTGTTAAGGAAAACCTTGGAAGCATCATTAGTATTGGCAAAATGTATGGCACCTCGTGGGATTGGGAACGGTTTTGGACCCTTACGGCATCGTTGAGTATTTTGTTGGCGTTTATGAACCTGTTACCCATACCTGCTCTAGATGGAGGGTATGTCATGTTTCTTCTCTGGGAAGTTATTTCTGGTCGGAAGGTTAGTGATCGGGTTGTGGAACGGGCTGTTACTATAGGCTTTTTTCTCCTGCTCGGCCTCATGGTTTATGCCTTTGGCCTAGACCTGTGGCGTCATTTCTTTCAACGCTTCTTTTGAGAATATGAACTATTTTGAATTTTTCGGACTACCCGTTTCCTTTCGCATAGACGAGGCGCAATTGCGCCACCTTTATTATCAGAATAGTAGAAAATACCATCCAGATTTCTACACCTTGGCCTCGCCAGAAGATCAGGAAGAAACGTTGCGCCTTGCTACCCTCAACAACGAGGCATTCCAAACGCTTTCTCACCCAGAGCTCCGGATGCGTCATGTGCTCGAAATCAAAGGATTGCTCAATGAGGAAGGTCAACAGCGGGTACCCGAAGCGTTTCTCAGCGAGGTAATGGACATCAACGAAATCCTTCTGGAGCTAGAGCTAGAGTTCGATGGTAAACGCTTAGAGCAAGCCACACAGGCAGTTGCTCAACTGGAGCGCGCGCTGGACGAGGCTATTGCACCCGTTTTAGACCGATACACCGAGGACAGTCCAACAAGCCGCGAAGACTTATTGCAAGTGCGCGATTATTTTTTAAAGAAAAGGTATTTATTTCGCATTCGCGAAAAGCTTGCTACCTTTGCACCTCGATAACAGGCGCGGGAATGGCGGAACTGGTAGACGCGCTGGTCTCAAACACCAGTGACCGCAAGGTCATGCGAGTTCGACTCTCGCTTCCCGCACAAAGGAAGCATTCTAGGGCTCGTCTTTAAAGACGAGCCCTATTTCTGTTTGGATGCTGCGAAATGTCTCCCGCTACTTCCGGCTCAAGGCTTTTAGCTGCTCCTCTAGTTCCAACTCGTCGCCGGGAGCGTAACCTGTGTGCTCGTAGACGATATTGCCATTGGCGTCCACCACTAACGTGTACGGAATTTGCGCTACATTAGCAGCAAGCTGGAACTCTTTGTTATAATCGTGTAAAATACGATAGGGCCACTTTTTCTGGGCCACCATTGCGGGCACTTTGGCTGCTGTACGCGAATCATCTACGCTAACGGCCACCAATTCCATGCCGTACTTTTCTTTCCACTCTTCGTAATAGTCGAGAATAGCATCTAGTTCTTTTTTGCAAGGAGAGCACCACGTGGCCCAAAAGCTAATGACCGTGATTTTACCTGCGCGGGGAATTTCCTGGGCGTCCACCGTTTGTCCTTCCAATGTTTTCAGTTTTGCCGAAGTTAGGCGCTTATTCTCTTGAGCCGCTAGAAGTGCCGCTACGCAGCACAGAAGTACTACAGAAAAATACCTCTTCATGAACGGTAGTATTTAAAAAGAGTGCTCAAAGGTAGGAGGATGTTGCATAATAATGGTTAGGGTAAAATGCTGCGCTCTTGCAGCACTTATTACTCGGTTGATATAGCCTTGTTGAATCCTTTTCTGCGCTCTTAGCGACAATAGGTCGCAGAGGATTGAAGAAAAGCAAAGAAAATTTTTCCTCGGCAGCTGACGTGCAGGAAGGCCCAAGGGTCCCAAGGATTTTTCTTGTGTGATTCTGAGCGTTTCTTTATGAACCTGAAGGAAAATGCAGTTTCAGCACTCTCCAGGATTTTGCAAAGAAGGGATATTGCCACCGTGAAGAAGATTTGCAAAAGACCAGGTAAGATTCATCTTTTTTGTGAACAAAAAGCTGCGAAAAAACGTATATTTACGAGAAACCCAATTTTTTTTATAGGAATTGCCGAGTTGTTAAAAGTAAGAAATAATCCAACTTGCTGAATTGTCCACTAAAAAGATCGATCTTTTTCCTTAAGTGGAGGCGTGCAGAAGCGGGTTACGTGAAAGCACAAGACTGCCTAGTAGTTTAAGGAGTAAAAAAATTCTCCCATGCATAAACTCAACACCTCTCCTCTCTTACGAGTATGTGGCTTAGCACTAGGTATTCTAGTTTGGTTGGCGAACGCCAACAATCCACCTACAGGTCGCACAGGCGCCCCTTTTGACAACGGCTCTTGCAACAGCTGCCACGGTGGTGGCAATTTTTCAGGTTCGGTCAGCATCAGTGGCCTGCCGGCGACAATTGCACCCAACACTACTTATCCTCTGCAAATCACCTTGACCCCCTTACTTGGCAATCCTAATCGCGGTGGTTATCAGCTGGTGGTGGTAGACGGGAACAACCAAAATGCAGGCGATTTAATCGCCACAAACTCGCAAAGTGGTACCGAGTTTTTCGCAGGCCGGGAGTACATCGAACAACGCGCGCCTAAGTTGTTCAATGGAGGCCCAGCCTCTTGGGACTTCTCCTGGACTTCACCGGCGACGGCTGGCCGCGACACCATTCGTTTCTTTTTTGTTGGTAATTTCTGCAACGGCAACGGCAGCTCCAGTGGCGACGTTGCATTCACAGACGTGCGCGTGTTTCGCTTCGGCCCGGACACTACCGTCTCGACCCATCGCCTGCCTGCTCCGGCGGTGCTGCGCCTTTATCCCAACCCGGCAACGGACTGGGTGCGCATCGGCGGGTCTGACGCGACGACGAGGCTGGAGGTGGAGCTAACCAACAGCGTTGGCCACTTAATACGCACGGCCACTCTGGCAGCGGGCGAGGCGCTTTGGGTAGGCGATCTGGCGCCGGGAGCCTATGTGGTTCGCATGCGCGGGCCCGACGGCCTTTGGCAGGCGCAGCGTTTCATCCGCCAGTAGTCTCGGCCTTTTACCATTAGCGAGAGTGCCATGGGGTAAATCGAAGCACCCGAATTTTCGCGTATTTGTTTGTTTAGCGTCTTGCATAGTGCGAGGCGCTTCCTGGCCTTTTATCAAAAATCGCGGCGCATTCGCCCTGTTTTCATTCACTATAAAAAAATTGTCGGAATTATGAAACAGTTCTACCCTTCTCGCTTGATGTGCATAGCGGGCGTAGCGCTAGGCGTACTGCTGTGGTTGGCTAATTCGGGTAATCCACCCAACGGACGCACGGGGGCGCCCTTTGACAACGGTACCTGTAACGGCTGTCACGGCGGTGGCAATTACGCTGGTACGGTCAGCATTAGCGGTCTGCCTTCAACGATTCAGCCTAACACAACGTATTCCATGGACATTACCCTTACGGCTACCAGCGGCAACCCCGTGCGTGGTGGCTATCAGTTAGTGGTCGTAGATGGCAACAACAACAATGCTGGTGACTTAATGACAGTGAACAGTGAAAGCGGAACAGAGTTTTTCAATGGCCGTGAGTACATTGAACAGCGCGGCGGAAAGTCCTTTTCGGGCAATTCCGTGAGCTGGGCCTTCAACTGGAAGTCGCCTGGTTCTGCAGCAGGGAATACTATAAAGTTTTACTTCGTTGGAAACTTCTGCAACGGCAATAACAGCACTAGTGGCGACATTTCATTTGCCTTTTCCGAAACTTATGCATTCGCAGGCGCGCCGCCGCTAACGGTTACGATTACTAATGTGAACCACGTCTCCTGCTTTGGCGGCAACAATGGCAGTGCTACTGCTGAGCCTTCGGGTGGCACACCGCCTTATACCTACCTGTGGAGCAACGGTCAGACTGGACAGACAGCGATCAACTTAACAGCCGGTACCTACACCGTAACGGTAACTGGTGCTTCGGGCAGTGGTACGGCCACGGCCTCGGTAACCATCACGCAACCGCCGCTGCTAACGCTCTCAGCTTCGTCGAGCAACCCAATTACCTGCCTAAACCCAACTTCTACTCTAACGGCCACGGCAGGAGGTGGCACGCCACCCTATAGCTTCCAGTGGTCAAACGGCCAAACGGGCAACCCCATTCAAGTGAGCACACCAGGCTCCTACGCGGTCGTCGTCACAGACTCCAAGGGCTGTACCCGCTCGGCACAGGTGACAGTAATGGCCAACACAACGCCGCCCAACGCTAACGCCGGGCCATCGGTTACCCTTACTTGCTCGCAACCGCTGGCTACGCTCAACGGCGCTGGCTCCTCTAGTGGGCCTAACTTCTCTTACCAGTGGACAGCTTCTAACGGCGGCAACATCGTCTCGGGCGCCAATACATTAAATCCCGTCGTCAACGCTGCTGGTACGTACACTCTAGTGGTAACTAATAACGTCAACGGCTGTACATCGTCGGCTTCCACAACGGCCACTAGCAACCAACAGCCGCCAACTGCCGTAGCTACAGCTGGTGTCATTACCTGTGCGCAAAGCTCAGCAACCGTCCAGGTGAGCACTAACGCCAATCCGGCCAATTTCTCCTGGACAGGGCCCAACAACTTTTCCAGCAATCAGCAAAGCTTCCAGACCAGCACGCCGGGAACGTATACGGTAACAGTAACTAACCCTGCCAACGGCTGTACGAAGACCGCTACAGCATCTGTAACGACCAATACCACGGCGCCCACCGTGTCGGTGCAGACCGATACACTGACGTGTGCAGATACCGTAATTGCGTTGACGACTACTACCAATGCCAATCCAGCAACGTTTGCTTGGGCAGGGCCAGGAGGCTTCACCTCTACCCAACAAAACCCAAGTGTATCCGCCCCTGGAACGTATAGCATAACTGTAACGAACGGTGCCAACGGCTGCACGAATACGGCCACAGTCGTCGTAGCCCAGGACACGGTGAAGCCCACGGCATCCGCTACTGCCGAACCGCTCACTTGCGCCGACACATTGGCCCAACTGACGCTGACTACGAATGCCGACTCGGCTACCTTCGCTTGGAGCGGGCCACAGGGCTTTTCTTCGACGCAGCGAAACCCCCAAACCACTGTGCCCGGTACCTATTCGGTAGTGGTAACAAAATTCTCTAACGGCTGCACGAATACCGCCTCGACTACCGTTGCTATTGACACTGTGCCGCCCACCGCATCTGCTACCGCTGAACCGCTCACTTGTGCCGATACGCTCGCCCAACTGACGTTGACTACCAATGCTGATTCGGCCTCTTTCGCTTGGAGCGGACCAGAAGGCTTCTCTTCCACTCAA
Organism: Saprospiraceae bacterium; assembly: GCA_025055285.1. Lineage (GTDB taxonomy): Bacteria > Bacteroidota > Bacteroidia > Chitinophagales > Saprospiraceae > M3007. The sequence goes on along the minus strand of JANWXM010000034.1, from coordinate 20,564 downwards.
AAAAACCTGCAAACCACTGTGCCAGGTACTTACTCCGTTGTTGTAACCAATCTGGTTAACGGCTGCACAAACACTGCCTCGGCTACGGTGGTCTTGGATACCGTGGCGCCCATTGCCAGCATAGCGCCGCCACTTAACTTCAACTGCCAGAACGACACCCTCCAGCTCGATGCCTCTGCCTCGTCGCAAGGCCAAAACTTCGCTTACTTGTGGACAACACCTGACGGGCATATTGTTTCGGGCGACACCACGCTAACGCCCTTAGTGGACTCCGTCGGCTCGTATATTCTCCTTGTTACCAATACGATAAATGGCTGTGTGGCCACCGACACCGTAACAGTGGTGCAATCGCCGCCGGTTGGAGTAGCCATTACAGATGCCACACCCGTGTCGTGCTTTGGCCAACAAGACGGCAGCGCCACGGCAGCCGGCAGCGGCGGCGTAGGGCCTTTCGCGTACGTGTGGTCGAGTGGCGACACTACTGCAACAGCGCAAAACTTAGCAGCCGGCACGTATTTCGTCAGCGTCACGGACAGCGAGGGCTGCTCGGCGACGGCATCGGTAGAAATCACACAGCCCGCTGTGCTGCAAGTAAATGCCTCCGCTACGGGCGAGACGGGCTTCGGCGCCAACGACGGCACGGCGACCGCTGAACCTACGGGAGGCACAGCGCCCTATACCTATGCCTGGAACACGGGCGACACCACGGCCACTATCACGGGCTTAGCGCCGGGCGTTTACACCGTGACGGTGCAGGACGCCAACGGCTGCACCGCTGCCCAGACGGTTACGGTGAACAGCTTCAACTGCTCCCTGACGGCTACCATCAGCGCTACGCCTGTAACATGCTTCGGCGCCAACAACGGCACGGCAACGGCCAACGTCAGCAACGGCACGCCGCCCTACAGCTATTCCTGGAATACGGGCGACACTACGGCCACGATTACAGGCTTATCGCCAGGCAGTTACACCGTTTCTATAACCGACGACGCGGGCTGTCCGCTGCAGCTTTCTGTTTCGATAACCGGCCCTAATGCCCTGCAACCAAACGCCAGCGCTACGCCTGAAACCGGCGTTGGGCGCAACGACGGCACGGCCACGGCTGCGCCCGTGGGCGGCACGCCGCCTTATACCTATCAATGGAGCAACGGCCAGACGACGCCCACCATTGCGGGCCTGGCGCCTGGCGCGTACACTGTAACGGTACAAGATGCCAACGGCTGTACAGCCGTGCAAACGGTCGTAGTGAATGCCTTCAACTGCAACTTGACGGTAACCACATCGGCCACACCGGCTCGCTGCCCGGGCGAGGCTTCAGGCACAGCTTCCGCTACACCGGTCAACGGCACGCCGCCTATTGCGTACCAGTGGTCGAGTGGCGGTAGCACGGCGACCATTGTCAACCTGCCCGCCGGTGTTTACACAGTTACTGCTACTGACGCTGCTGGTTGTCAGGCCATTAGTACAGTTACGGTATCGCAACCTGCTCTGCCGGATGTCCGCATTGACGTAACGCCGACCTCCTGCCCGGAAAGCAAGGATGGGCGCATTGTTATTACGATTGTCTCGGGCGGCACGCCGCCTTATACGTTTTCGTGGCCGGGCGGCGCGCCAACGGACGTCGGTGTTGGCACATACGGGGTTACGATTACCGATGCTAACGGTTGTCTTTACCTGCGCAGCGTAACGGTAACGTCCAACGACGTTATGCCGCCCACCTTGACCTGCCCGCCAGCGCAGACGGGCTGCGCCGATAAGCCTGTGCAATACCCGGCGCCGACGTTTTCGGACAACTGCGCTCTGGGCAATGCGCAGCCAAAATTGGTGCAAGGGCTGCCCAGTGGCAGCATTTTCCCGGTGGGCCAGACGCTCCAGGTATTCGAGCTGAGCGACGCCTCGAGCAACAAGGCCACGTGCTCTTTCACAGTAACCGTTGGGCCGCCCATTGTTATTGCGTTAGACACGGTGGTCAACGACGTCGGTGGCGCTGGTCGAGGCCGTATCCGGGTTTCGGTATCGGGTGGCGTGGGCGCGCTGCGCTTCGAGTGGACGAAAGACAATCAGCCGTTTGCCAGCCGACAAAACTTAGACAGCCTGAATGCTGGCCGCTACGTGCTCACCGTTACGGATGAAAACGGCTGCACACGGACGCTGGGGCCTGTAGTGGTGGATAACGTCATTTCCACACGCGACCTGAGCGCTCAGGCGCGCCTGCGCGTGTTGCCCAACCCGGCCGCCGAAAGCATCCGCCTCGAAATAGCCGGCATTGCACCCACCGCCCTGCGCCTGTTGGATGCCCGCGGGCAATGGGTGCAAACGCTGACACCCGCCGACGCTCGCCAGAACATCGCCATTGCACACCTGCCGCCAGGTCTGTACTACCTGCAGGCCATTGATGCGCAAGGACAGACCTGGACAACGCCCTGGGTGAAGCAGTAACCGCAGCGCTCAGCTTTCCCTTTTCGGCAGGGTTGGAGAAATGCCTCCAGGTGCTCCAACCCTGCCAACTTTTCCAATGTCGTGGAAAATAAACTGGACGTTACAAAAGCCGCTTCCGTTCGGCAGCGTTCTATCTCAAGGCGAATAGGCGAACGACACTGCGTGGCGAAAACCCCGGCTTCAGAGTCTTGGCAGGCGTCTCCTGGAACCTCCGGCGGGCCTGGCGCTTGCGGACAAATGCCTCGGTCGGGCGCGAACTCGACCGCTTGACCCTTCACCCACAGCCCATACCGGGCTGGTTCTTCCTGCGCCAGGACTTCGAATATCTGGCCAATGGCCTGACGTTAGACTGGTTTGCCGGCACGCGCTGGCAAGTGTGGGGAGCGGCCAGCTAATACCGCAGTCGAAGTTTTCATGCGCAGATGCTGGAATTGCAGGACGATGGCAAATTGCAGCCCAGAGACCTTCCCATAGACCGAAGTTTCAACCTTTACGACGTCGGCTAGAGCGGCGAGCTGGGCATACGCTACGTATTCTGGAGCAACAGAACGCTGCACCTGACCTACTTGTTCTGCTGGCAGGTGAATAGGCGCGGTGTCTTTACTCCTGAAGAGCAAGTCGCCGAGTCGCGCAGGCTGTGGAAGGTAATTTATGCTCCATCAACGACGAATACGTGCTACAGTACAAAGGGCTGCTGCTCTCGTTTTCAGCGTGAGAAATGCATAGCAAGCGAGGCTTTTGTTTACACCTGAACCTCCAAAGCTGTTTTTGTACTGTATTGCAAGATGCGGTGAATAGTGTCGGGAGCAGGTAAAAATTGAACTTGAGGAAGGGTCTGTTTTGCTTGCTGTAGCTCAGCGAATTCCGCCCATAGCGTAGGGTTCTGGCTAAGGCGATGTCTCATCCGTGCAGCTTCCTCGGCCGTCATCTCGTGGTATAAAAATCGAAGGATGCTGTTTCGAGTATGCGATTTGAACATAAGCAAGAAGAATTCACAGGTGATCGTACTGCCTAAAAGAGCACCTATTAAACAGGCCTTCTAGGGTAAATAGTATATGCTTTTTCGTCAAATTTATTTTTTTAACATTTTGCGGATTTTTAAATAGAATAGCCGCTTTCTTGAAAACAGTGACCACAAGGTAGCAGTAAGTAGCACGGTTTGTCTCATAAAAAAGGGCCTCCCAACGGTGAGAAAAAACCGCATGGAGGCCCTTTCCATTAGCGCATCGAAGTGTTACTTAGGTTTGTATTGAGCAATTATCTGATCGCATGCCCGCTCAATGAGGCGGAATACCTCCACAAAGCCTTCAATGCCGCCATAGTAAGGGTCGGGCACCTCGCGTTCCTGGCCTGGATAGAGGACATCGAGCAAAAGCCGAATCTTTTGCTTTTGTTGCAAAGAGGGAGCCATTTCCCTTAGGTCTCGAAGGTTTTGGCGGTCCATAGCAAAGATGAGGTCAAATTGCTCAAAGTCGTTGAGGCTAATCTGCCTTGCGCGTTGGTCTGTAATATCAATTCCGAATCGGCGTGCCACTTCGATAGTGCGCGGGTCAGGTAATTCGCCTACATGCCATGCGCTCGTGCCTGCGCTGTCTATCCACCAGTTCAGATTGTGTTGTCGGGCTTTATGTTTCAAAATTCCCTCCGCTAACGGGCTTCGGCAGATGTTGCCAAGACAAACCATTAAGATGCGCATTAAAAGATCACGTTATATTTGAGCATAAAGGCTCCCGTAAGTTGGGTTGCTGGAGCTTGTCGGTCGCCATCGTCGCCGTAAATGCGGTTTTCGTTCGCGTCAATAATCATTTTTAGGTTAGGATCGTAAAATGCCTCTCCTAACAAGTCGAGGGATAGGCCCTTGAATAGTTGAAGGCTGAAGTTGTTGGAAAACAGCACTACCAAGTTTTGAGGTTTATCGAGATAATTGGAGAACAAGCGCAACGAGCTTACAACGGCCAAGCGGTCATTAAAGTATTTGTTTTCATAGCGACCTATCAGCTCCGAACCTAGGCCAAGGAAAAAGTTGTTGTATTCGAGGATGTTGCCTTGAGCATCTTTTTTTACTTCATTGCCATGGATATCCAGAATGGCTAAAGAGTCATCAGCCACATAAATAAAACGCACGGCGGCAGGTGAATACTGGAAGCTGAGGTGTTTATTAGGTTTGAAAGTAATTCCCGGCGAAAACTGAGTGATGAGTGGCGAGAGGAAATTTGCTACGAGGCGGTCAGGCTTGCCGTTAATTCTCGTAGCCCGCAAGTAGTTGCTCTGATAAGTTGGAAGCAACTGCGACTGAGCTAGCAAATCGGCCGATATGAACCACTTGTCTCCTGCCCCTACTTTGTAGCCGTACGTAGACGTCAGGCGCAGGACATCGAGGTTCTTAAGAAACCCGGTAGGCTGAGTAGGCGAGGTGCGGCCCTGCTGTTGGAGCACCAATTGGAGCGACAGCTGGTTTCTCCAGAACGAACGTGCAGAGAGGCGATTGGCTGAGAGTGTACCAAGGCCACCTACCGCAAGGCGGTTAGTTCCGGCTCCTACTCGCGGGTTGATAATGCCTAGACCACTTAGGTCAAATCCTAGCCCGCCTTGAAAGCGCCAAGTGGTGTCCTTTGAAGCGGCAGGATTTTGAGCATGAGCAAAGCTGATGAATGCAAAAATCGAGGCGAAAAGTAACAATAAAGTACGCATAACAGATATTTTGTTTAAAATGTTTCTCACGACCCTTGGATAGGATGCTCTGGCGGCAAGAGGTTTTCTTCCTCAGCTTCGGGATAAAAAATTTCTACCTTCTCTGTCATCATTTTGCTCATCGGCACAATGACCGCCTTGTCCGGAGTTTGGAGAATTAGGGAAGTAAGATCTATGTGCACCACCTTTCCTTTAACTCCAGCAATACGCACTTCCTGCCCAACCTGAATTTTGTCTCGATTGTATTGGCTGGCGAGGTAGTTTGCCACTAAATCGCGCGCCGCTAAGCCATAACCAATAGCAAAAGCTAGTGCTAACGCCCCGACGATGACCGTCAAGTTAGAGGCGATAAAGCCTGTGTTAATCTTTGCCTGAGCCAAGGCACTGACCGTCACAGTGATGAAGAGAAAGTAAAATACAGCGGTGCCTATCAATCGAGCGGCGGGGATGCCCATACTTTGGCAAGCAGTCTGCACAAGGTTGCGCACTATGTCGGCTAAAAAGAGGCCTAACAAGAACAGAACAAAGGCTGAAAACAGCGCTGGCAGGTAATTAATCAGGTCGCGCACCATGTCGGTAATGGCAGGAATATCCAAAACGTCAGTAGCAAAGATGATAAAGGCCAGCATAGTTAGGTAAAAGACCATTTGGCCTGCTATAGCAGATAACTCGACTTTCATGCCGGTGCGCTGAACAAGATCGATATTGTTGAGTTGTTCAGCTAATCGATCGACACCAGCTAAGGCAAGAATGCGCTGAACCACCTGCCGGAGTAGTCCGGCCACAATACGCCCTAGAATCAAGACGAGTAAGGCAAATAAGAGCTTAGGTGCTCCTTCTGAGAAACGGGCTATTAGCTCGGCAAAGACGCCCTCCCGAAATTTAGTAATAAAATCCATATGCGAAAGCAGGCAAGGGTAAGGAAGATAATTAATAGTGTTTAGGCGGTTGACGCCAGTCAATTGAAAAAGGATCAGCCTCTATCTGTTTTCCTGAGGGCAAACCCAGGACCCTCGTAGGACTACTACCTCCTATAAGGTAGGCAGCAGTGCGCAAGGCATTGGGCACGAAGATCTCCATCACACGCCCAGCGGCAGTAGCCATGCGCACTTGACTACTCACCTGGAACTCCAACTCTGGCGGCAACTGGGACATCCATCGAGTTTCTAAGCTCTTGAAAGCGTTGAAATCGTACATAGGCGAGGTAGATTATAAAGGCATATCCAACTTGGCCTTCCTATGACACAAGAGGGTCTTCTCCATAGAGTTGGCGATATACAAGCTGAGCGCGGTGCTTAGCGCGCATTAACTGCATCTTTATAGCGCTCTCGGTCTTATGAAAAAAATCGGCCATTTCTTTAATAGACATATCGTCCATATACTTCATTAATAGAACTAAGCGGTCATTTTCGGACAAGTGCTGAAGTACCACCTCTAATCGTTCGTGCTTCATCTCTAGCAGGACACTATCAGGCACGTCTGGTATCGGCTCATCGCCAATTCGACTCACGTCATCTGCTAGCAACACCGGCATTTTTTTCTTTCGCCGGAGCAGATCAATACAGTAATTATACGTAATGGAGTAGAGCCACGTGGAAAATGCAGAGTTTTCGTTGAAACGAGAAAGGTTTAAAAATACCTTGATGAAAATATCTTGTACAGCATCACGGGCTTGAGCGTCATTGGCTAATATAGAGAAGCATTTAGCATATACTCGAGCCGCATAGCGCCGATATAATTGCGAAAAAGAGTAGGGGTCTTGCTCCTTCAAGAAGCGAGTAACCAGTTCGGCATCCGAAACAAGTGGCGCTCTACTACGCGAAGAGAAAACTGTTTCTGTCAAAGAAGATACAACGAAGTTGGTCTGTGAAAAAGTTGACGCAAATTTCAGCTGCAAAGAGACGAAAAAGGATAGAAATAGCACGTGCTTTATCACTAGACCTACTCGCTAATCTAAGACGAAAGAATGCCGATAAGTCACCGATAAAGTTCTCATAAGTTGGAGATTTTGTCGAAGCCTGCAATAGCCCTTAACTTTGGGGCACTAGTAGAAGATGTGTTGTTGGCTTGTGGACGCGTCTTCAATGAAGGATACTTATCGGCACAAAGGCTTGCGCAAGCGGATGGTAGAGGCCCTCCGTCAACGCGGCATTACCGATGAAGCTGTACTCACGGCAATGATGGCCGTGCCGCGACATTTTTTCCTAGATAAAGCCTTTGAAGACCATGCCTACGAGGATAAGCCGTTTCCTATCGGTCACAAACAAACCATATCTCAACCCTTCACAGTAGCATACATGACGGCTCTCCTTCAAGTAAAGCCTAACGACCGCGTACTAGAGATTGGCACGGGTTCGGGCTACCAAGCGAGCATTCTAGCAGCCCTGGGGGCGCGTGTTTACACCATAGAGCGTCAGGAGGCCCTATATTTACGCGCTAAAGCGTTGTTAAAAGAATTGGGTATCCGAAATGTATACTGTTTTTGGGGCGATGGCTTTGGCGGTTTGCCTAAATACGCTCCTTATGAAGGGATTATTGTCACTGCTGGTGCACCTTTTGTGCCCGAGCCCCTACGCCAGCAGCTGGCTATAGGAGGTCGATTAGTTATTCCAGTAGGCGAAGAGGTGCAGTACATGCACCGCATCACGCGCCTCGCAGCAGATGAATATCAGGACGAAGTATTCGAAGCCTTCCGCTTCGTACCCTTTTTGGAAGGAGTAAATAAAAAGGATGAAAAATCATGAAGCTTTACTGTACATTGCTGCTCTGCGTAGTGTCTCTCGTCAAGGGCCCATTTGTCGAAGCTCAGACGCGTTACATATACTGTGGGCGCCTAATTACTATGACCGACGAACGTGTACTAACGCAAATGACGGTGGTAGTTGAGGGAGACCGCATTGCTCGCATAGAGCCTGGCTACCTCCAACCTCCTGTAGGAGCGCAAGTCGTAGATTGGAAAAATTACACAGTGCTTCCCGGGTTAATCGATTGCCATGTACACATTGAGTCGGAGCAAAGCCGTACGACCTATTACGATCGCTATACGCTCGACGACACCGAGTATGCCATTCGAGGCGTAGTATATGCTGAACGCACCCTGCGTGCAGGCTTTACTACAGTGCGTGACCTAGGCGGGCGCGGTGCTAATCTGGCGATACGCAATGCTATTCAGCAAGGGTGGATACCAGGACCGCGTATTCTGACGGCAGGCAAATCTATCAGCATTACGGGCGGACACGGCGACTATACCACCGGTGCGCGTTCTGACCTATTCGACCCACCTCCTGGCGTCGAAGATGGCATTGCCAATGGCCCTGATGCTTGTCGGGCAGCAGTGCGCCATCAAATACGCCGAGGAGCCGACCTTATCAAAGTCACCGCTACAGGCGGCGTGCTGAGCCTAGCGCGCGATGGGCGACTTCCGCATTATGCCGAAGATGAATTAGTGGCTATCGTGCGCACTGCTAGAGACTTGGGCGTACGCGTAGCTGCTCACGCCCATGGCGATGAAGGTGCTCGTCGTGCCATTGTCGCTGGTGTAAACAGTATTGAGCACGGCACTTTCATGACCGACCAAACCCTTTCCCTCATGGCGCACAGTGGCACCTGGTATGTGCCCACCCTTACCGCTGGATGGGCTGTCACCGATAGTGCTCGCCGTGCTCATGGCTTTTTCCCTGAAGTGGTTCGTCGGAAGGCTCTCGATATCGGGCCTACCGTCATGGAAACCTTAGGGCGTGCCTATCGGGCTGGAGTGAAAATCGCCTTTGGTACTGACGCTGGTGTATTCCCTCACGGCAAAAATGCCCTGGAATTCCACTACATGGCTCAAGCTGGCATGAAACCGTGGGATATCTTGCGCGCCGCGACTGTGAATGCTGCCGAACTTTTGGGGCTGGAAAACGAAATCGGACGCATTGCCCCTGGTTTTGCTGCCGACTTGGTGGCCGTTCGCGACAATCCGCTGGAAAATATTCGCACTTTCGAACGCGTGGTCGCCGTCATGCGCGCAGGTAAAGTCTTCGTCAACGAGTAGAACCGCTTGTCAGTAAGAAAATTAGTAGCGAACCTTCATTACTCGCTGGCTAACCTCTTGACCATCAGTGGCCTTTAGTCGCAGAAAATAGAAACCCGGTGGCAGAGTATGGCCAAAGTGCAGTTCTCCTTCAGCAGAGGAAAGTTCGTAGTCTTCCACAAGGCGTCCAAGAGCGTCGATTACTTCAGCTCGCGCAATTTCAGTGCCTTGCGTGCGGTAGCGCAGCCAGAAAAATGACGGTGACGGATTAGGCGCTATTTGCCAATCCAGCCACGCTGATGCCTCGCGATGCGCAGAGACAGGTATGGGCACGACTTCGAAAGCGTCCACGGCAGCCTCCACCAAGTGACCTGGGTTGATATCATATGCAATAAAATGCACTCGTACATCGTCGGTTAGAGGCAAATGGTCGCGAAGGCGGATGTCGCCTGACGCCCGCCAAGCACTTAAAGAAGCTGTATCGGTGCGAATAATTGTAGTTTGGATACCATTGCTGAGGTGCACTTCAAAGCGATCATTGGGCGTAGAATTACCACCGCGATTGAAGAACCAAAAATGGTATCGAAGCACTGCATCGGCGTAGCCGTTCAATTGCATCGGCGGGGAAATAAGGGTTACACTGCCGTTGTCTACGTCATCGTTGCCAGCAGCACCGCCAGCATTGCCCGTAACGTAACACTCGGCACCATTGTCAAAGTTTACATCAGTACCTGGATTAGAAAGAGCATTTTGAAAAGTAGTTGCTATGGGTATCCCGCGTTCCCATAAGCCGGCAGTAGCGGTTGCGGCAGTCGTCCAGCCCAAGTCTAGTTCAAAATCGTCGTAGTAGGCCGCTTCCAACTCAATTGTAAGAGGGCCATCGGCCTCTACGAGTACGTCGGCTACGCGATAACCCCAAGTGCCTACTCGATAATTGCCACCACTCATACAGGATACAGTGAATTGACCTTGAGCATCGGTTTGCACAGTGTAGGTATTTACCGGGCCACGCAACACAAGTTGCCGATTGGCTAGAGGTTTTCCCACACCCTTTCTTACTGCCCTACCCTGAACGTGAAAAGCAGTAATGGGCTGCAAAGTCAATTCCAATCGAGTGACTTGGCCTGATTGGAAGGGAACCTGAACCGTAATGGGTTGAAAACCGGGTTTGCGAACAGTTACAGCGAAGGTGCCTGGTGTTGGTTGGCCAGTTTTAAAGGTGCCGTCATTTTGTGTCAACCTCACAGGCGTTACTAAAGGGCTGAGAATCTTAACTTCTGCATCGGCTAACGGTTGACCACTGCATCCGTCGATAATACGGCCTTCCAGATAGCATGCGCGCTGATAAGTAGGTGTCAGCACGAATAAGCGCCCGGGGCTACTTCCAGGACTAGTAGAGGGAATATTGGTGGCTACTATAGTTCCCGAAGGAAAAAAGGGGTATACACCCCAGCATCCATCAAAGGTGGGGGAAGAGCCTACCCAGGTATCGTATTGGCCTACGAGAACAAGATTGTCTGGCTTGTGAGCGTCTACAATTGTTACACCATCGGTATACCAGGAAGTGACAGCATAGTCGTTGATTATGTGTGTATTATGAACGATAGAGCCAAGGCCGTCGTTCGTAGAGAAGCGGTCTAGTTCTCGAATATGCGTCGGGTCACTTACGTCGTAAGCAGTTAAGAAGGAAGGTACGCGTTCGTCAGTGGTCAATACTGTTTTTCGGTCGCTGAGAATCCATGAATTATGGGTGAAGCGAGAGGGCGTTTCTACTGTACCTAAGATCTTGGGGTTGGCTTTATCGCGCATATCCAATATTGACATGAGACCGGCGTAGATATGGCATGCGTAGAGAGTATCGTTGTCTACAAAGCCGTCGTGGACGTAGCCTAAATCATCAAATTTACCTACATAAATGGGATAAAAGGGATCAGCATTGAGGTCGTGTACCCGTATGCCGTTAAAATTGCCTCCATAGGTGTACAGAAAGCCGCGCGTCTCATCAATATGTAGGGCGTGAATGGCTCCTAACTGGCCGGCAATTTCTCCTGTGCCCGTGTAATAGCGGTAATCTAGGTTTGGATCGGGCAATTTGCTTAGATCCACGATTTGTACTCCTCCACCGCCCTCCGTAGTTACATATGCGTAGTGTTTGTAGGTTTTAACCTCGCGCCAGAGATTGTTTGGACCGGGAATTTGCACAATCTGGATGGGTGTGTCGGGGTTGGTCACATCTACAATAGACAAGCCGCGCGAAGCTCCTACTAGTGCATACTCACGTCCATCTTGGGCGTAGCCCCATACGTTTGCTAGCGTTTGGCCAGGATAGTCTAGCGTAGCGCGCAATTGAATATTAAAATTTTGTCCCTCGGCGACGATTGTGCATGCTTCGAGAAGAAATACCAGAAGATTAATGCGTTTCATAAGAAAATGATCAAGCCATGCGGCGAAGATAGAGCACCTACTTCACTCGCACCCAACGGATAGACGAGAGACGTTATTGAAGACATAGAGAGGCTTTAAATCTAAATTGAGCGAGTCTTGAAAGCGTTGGTTTATGCGAAAATTATCCAAACCATAACGAGAGAATATCCCACTTGGCTCGTTTGAGCAACAGATAGGAGAGGCAAGTGCAGGATGGCCGCGTAAAAAGCTCTTTTTTTGCCCAGACCATGTTCAGCAGTGGATGACTATGAAGCCTGCAATACACACTACTGATGTTCGACTTGAAGGAGCAAGAGCCTGGCATGCTCTAACAGAAGATCAGGCGTTACGCTTGTGGAGGAGTTGTCATGAGGGACTTACTGAAGAGGAAGTGCATCTTCGTTTGAGGGATTACGGGCCAAACGCATTGCCTGCTCCTCGGGAACCTACGATTCTTGAAATCATTCTTCACCAAGTAGCCAGTCCTTTGATTGTCATTCTATTAGTAGCGGCAGGCATTTCGGTATTAATAGGAGAACTGACAGATGCCTTCTTCATTTTGTTTGTTATTGGCGTCAATACGACGTTAGGCGCCTATCAAGAATACAGGGCTCAAAGGAGCGCTTCAAGTCTGCAGCAGATGCTTCGTCTGCAAGCCCGCGTTCGGCGCGAGGGGCGTGTACGCGAAATAGATGCAGAAGAGTTAGTTCCTGGCGATATTGTCTTGTTGGATTCTGGTGCTCGGGTGCCCGCTGACATGCGTTTGCTCTCAGCGCGTGGTTTGCTTGCTGATGAAAGTCTGTTGACGGGAGAGTCTATTGCGGTTGAGAAAGACACTAAAGCGCTTGCTGAAGATGTGCCATTAGCTGATCGGCGTAACATGGTCTATGCGGGTTCAACTATTACAGCAGGACGCGGCGTAGGCGTAGTAGTAGCTACAGGTATGCACACGGAGGTAGGCGCCATTGCACGCCGCGTTGCCGAGTCGGAGACAGCCAAGCCTCCTTTGGTTGTGCGCATGGAGCAGTTTACCCGAAACATCACCGTGTTTATTCTCGTCGTCAGCATATTGCTCACTTTCATATTGCGAACCCAGGGCTACGCGTGGATGAGCATCTTCTTTTTTGTAGTGGCGCTAGCGGTTTCGGCCATTCCCGAGGGGCTGCCTGTAGCTTTGACGGTAGCTTTGTCAGTAGCCAGTCATCGCATGTCGAGACGGAATGTCATAGTACGCCGCTTGACAGCAGTAGAAAGTTTGGGTAGTTGTACGGTGATTGCGAGCGACAAAACTGGCACTCTTACTGTCAACCAGCAAACGGTTCGGTGCATTCTTTTGCCTGATGGCATGCACTATCGCGTTACAGGAGAGGGATACAATGGCATAGGACAAATTCTGCAAGGCGATGTTTTGGCCGAGACATCAGCCCTCTCTCCGCTAATGGAGGCGGTTCTGATGGCAAACGAAGCGAGTTTACGCCCTCTTCCCCAAGGTCAGTGGGAACACCAAGGCGACGCAATGGATGTAGCTTTATTGGCCCTTTTATATAAGGCTGGGATCGCGCCAGAGCAGGAGAAGAAACGCTTTAAGTTAGTAGAAGAAATCCCATATGAATCTGAGAACAAGTATTCAGCGGCATTTTATGAAAAGAGCGGTGAATTGTGGGCGGCTGCGAAAGGAGCAGTGGAAACGGTCTTGAGCTTCTGCGGTAGTGTATGGGTAAATGGAGAGATTGTGGCTCTAGATTGCGCGGCGATTGAACGAGAGGCCAATGCAATGGCGGCCGAAGGCCTGCGAGTATTAGCGGTAGCGGGAGGCCCGTGTCTGCATTTACGCAGAGACCAACCATCAGCCTCCCTGCGTGGCTTGCGCTTCCTAGGTTTGGTAGGTTTTATTGACCCTTTGCGACCAGAAGCGAAAACGGCTGTTGAGCGTTGCCGGGAGGCTGGCATTCGCGTGCTCATGATTACAGGCGATCACCCTGCTACCGCAGAGGCTATAGCACGTGAGTTAGGCTTGATAAGTCCCAGTCACTTATACCCTGTAGTTAGCGGAAGCTTACTGAAGGAAGCTGCCGACCCGCACGCGAAAGAATTTGATAATTTGGTTCGAAATACTAATGTCTTTGCTCGAGTATCTCCCGAGCAAAAACTTCACATCGTAGACACGCTTATTCGCCAAGGCGAATTTGTTGCCGTAACAGGAGACGGCGTCAACGATACGCCCGCCTTGAGAAGAGCCAACATAGGGGTAGCCATGGGTTCTGGAACTGATGCTGCCAAAGAAACAGGAACCATGATCATTGTTGACGACAATTTTTCCAGCATTGTAGCGGGCGTGGAAGAAGGGCGATACGCCTACGACAACGTGCGTAAGGTGATTTCTTTGCTCGTTTCTACAGGAGCTGCGGAGGTATTCTTGTTTCTCGCCGCAGTGGTTGTGCAACTACCCGCGCCCTTGCTGGCTGTTCAGTTGTTATGGCTTAATCTTGTAACCAACGGTATTCAAGACGTCTCCTTGGCCTTTGAGAAAGGAGAAGCAGGAGCTATGCGGCGCCCACCACGCAAACCCTCAGAGCCTATTTTTAATCGCCTCATGATTGAGCAGACTGTAGTGGCAGGTATAGTAATGAGTGCACTCACTCTAGGCCTATGGTACTGGCTTATCCGAATTGTAGGAATGAGCGAGGCCGAAGCGCGCAATGAGGTGTTATTGTTATTTGTCTTGATGCAAAACGTTCACGTGTTTAACTGCCGATCCGAACGCACCTCTGCCTTCCGCATACCGTTAGCTCGAAATCCTTTACTTGTAATAGGTGTATTAGCTGCTCAGGGACTCCACATTGTGTGCATGCACATACCCTTTATGCAGAAAATTCTGCGCATTCAGCCCGTCAACTGGAGAGACTGGATACTGCTTCTTCTTCTTGCGCTCACGCTTCTGATAACCATGGAATTATACAAAAGCTGGGTGCGTTGGCGCGAGCGTCGGCAATCCCTCGAACGTCCTGCCTAATACTGTTTGATGAAGAAACGTTGTATAGTCGATAGATTGTCAACGATTAATCGAACGACATACAGGCCAGGAGCCAGGGTATGTACATCAAAGTATTCGTCCATTTGGGAACTACTCTGAATATGCCGGCTTAGTAATACCTGTCCTAGTGGAGAGAGGATTTGCACCCACCCCTCGGATACGCCGGGAGGTAGTGCCGCCTGTACCCATACACCTTGAGCAGTTGGGTTGGGAAATACGTTCAGCAGCAAGTTTGCTGCTGGCTCGGCGGTATTCACTATTTGCTGAACCACGGCTACTCGTTTAATTCCTGGTACACAACTTGCAAAGTCGGCTATTGTAACCGTATAGATACCGTGACTCAACTGACTCAGGATGGGCGTTCTAGGCCCATGACTCCAATAGTATTCGTAAAGCGTGGGTGTGTTCAGATATTGTCCTGAGCCGCCTGTTGCAATAACTTGAACGGATCCATTTTTGCCAGGAGGCACCGTTTCATGAGTAACCACAAGAGTAGCATCCAGTGGCTCTAAGGGAGGCAAGAGCACAAGGCGTTGCGAGGCGCCTACAAAGAAGCACCCTCCGGTGTCGAGGCGCACATTGAATACAAAGGCGGGTCCAGGCCCTTTAAGCAGTCCATTGCCAACGACTACTGGTGTGAGGTAGTAGGTACCGAAGGGAAAAAAGCTGCCGTCGTTGACCAACACAGGGATACTCAGGGTGGGCGAGAATACGGTGCTGATTATTCCAGGCAAGTCACCTGGCCATACAGAGTCTGGGATGGGCTGAGAGCTCAGACACCAAGCCATACCAAACACCTCGCCCTCCGTAGGCAGTGAGAAGCTCGTCGTGTCAAGTTTTATGTAATAGTTTAAGTAGGATTTGAAACACACTAAGCCATCCAAGCTAACAGACACTCTGCCTACTGAGCCCTTATGACACGGCAGCTCGCGCAAACACATAACTTGTAGACAAAACTCTCCTTGAGCCGCTCCACTGGGCCCTCTGTGGCCGTCCACCATCAAGAAGTACCGTTGCCCTGCTGTCGTAGGTATCACAAGGCCTGCTCGCCAGTCGGGGTCGCCAATAGGCGAGCGGTCATCGTTGCAGGCAATAAGTTTCAGAGCATTGCAATTGTCGCCCTCAAAAAGGGCTATTTGGGTATCGCCTAGGAGGCCTTGCGCTGTGCCCACATAGTTCTGGGCAGAACAAGGTACTGTCTGGATGTCGTAGCGATGCCCTGTGCCTGTAAAGGCAAACCATAAAGTGTTATCTAAGAAGTCTGGCTCGCCTTGGGGCGTCTCCTCCCAGCAGGAGACTACAGGATCCATCTGTGTAGTCGTAGCGTACGTATTATCAACAACTGGCGAAATCTGAACTTCGCCAGCCGGTTTTCGAAATAGTTCGCTGATATCCAGAGCCGTATGACAGAAGTCTGGATTTTGGGGCAATGAACTGACGAGTGCTAGGTCATCTATTTTCCAATGGTACTCGTATTGTCCGATCCAACGAAATCGAAGCCATACTTGCGGTGCGTTGTCAGCTTGAGGTAGTTCTACCTCCATCCACCCTTCGAAGGGCAGATTGGCTGGATGACCGTCGAACAGCACAATATATTCAAAATTACTGCCGTCTGTACTAACGCCCAATTGTGCACGCGTACCACTCGGGCTGAAGTAAATGTATTGGGTATAGAAGCGCAACCGCACACCCACACGGTAGCTACAATCGACTGGCCGATTTAGGTTTGTGAGCCAGACGTCGTGCCGCGAAGGACCGTTAGCGTCCGAATTGAATAAGAAATAACCCTTTTTTGCCGTTGGCGCAGCGAAAGGGACTAACCCGGGTTCTTGGTAGCCATCGGCAGGGTTGGCTGTCCATTCCCATTGTGAAGGGCCAGCATTGACGCCGCCGTGTACCCAATGGCTTGCAGCCTGAAAGGAGTCGTCAAAAGTCTCCGTCCAAAAGATTTGCGCTGGTGCTAGAGTAGCTGCCATATCCGTAAAGACGAGAGCAGCTAAAAATTTTCGCAAAAGATGGCGCATTCTTACTTATACCTAACAGTTTAGGTGGGCATAAAAATAGGGCTCTTGCATCTAAAGTTGGCGCTAAACCTATACTTGAAGGACGCCAACGTTGAATTTTTCCACTGGAGCATGGTTGGCTGCTTCAATACCCATGCTAATCCAACGTCGTGTGTCACGCGGGTCGATAATAGCATCCACCCACAAGCGGGCTGCCGCATAGTAGGGAGTTGTTTGCGCCTCGTAGCGAGTCTTAATTTCTTCGTATAGTGCTTTTTCTGCTTCTGGGTCGGGAGTTTGGCCTTTATCCTTGAGCGATTGCACTTGAATTTGCGTCAAGACGCGAGCTGCTTGGTCTCCGCCCATAACAGCGATTCTCGCGGTGGGCCATGCTACGATAAGCCGAGGGTCGTAAGCTCTGCCACACATAGCATAGTTGCCCGCACCAAAGGAGTTGCCAATAATCACGCTAAACTTTGGAACTGTTGAATTAGCTACAGCGTTGACCATTTTTGCTCCGTCTTTAATGATACCGCCATGTTCGGAGCGCGTACCGACCATAAAACCCGTAACATCGTGGAAAAACACTAAGGGAATTTTCTTTTGATTGCAATTGAGAATGAAACGGGTGGCTTTGTCGGCTGAATCAGAATATATTACACCTCCAAATTGAATTTCACCTTTTGCATTTTTGACTACCTGTCGGTTGTTTGCTACAATACCTACTGCCCAGCCATCGATGCGCGCGTAAGCGGTAATTATAGTTTTTCCGTAATGCTCTTTGTACTGGACAAGATGGCCGTCATCTACAATACGGCGCAGTAACTCGACAGTGTCGTAAGGTTTAGCGCCATTTTCCGGGTAGAGTTCAAAAATTTCATTTGGGTCGCCATAGGGAGGCCGTGGTGCTATGCGGTCGAATCCAGCAGTTTGCGGCTTGCCTAACTTGTCTATCAATTCTTTAATCGTATCTAAACATGTTTTGTCGTCAGGCATTTTGTAGTCTGTAACGCCGGAAATCTCCGAGTGAGTTTTAGCGCCGCCGAGAGTTTCTTTGTCTACTTGTTCGCCAATAGCTGCCTTAACCAAATAAGGCCCAGCTAAGAACACGGAGCCCGTACCCTCTACAATAAGTGCTTCATCAGACATGATAGGTAGATAGGCTCCACCTGCCACGCAAGCCCCCATAATAGCGGCAATTTGCGGAATACCCGCTGAAGAAAGGCGCGCATTATTGCGAAAAATGCGCCCAAAGTGTTCTTTGTCGGGGAAAATTTCATCTTGCATAGGCAGATAGACGCCGGCACTGTCTACCAAATAAATAATAGGCAGGCGATTCTCCATCGCAATTTCTTGGGCGCGCAAATTCTTTTTGCCTGTTATGGGAAACCAAGCACCGGCCTTTACCGTGGCGTCGTTAGCTACAACGATCACTTGGCGGCCGCGCACGTAACCAATAACCACCACTACACCTCCTGCTGGACAGCCGCCATGTTCGGCATACATCTCGTAGCCAGCAAATGCTCCAATCTCGAGTCGAGGTGAGTTAGGATCGAGTAGATAGTCTATGCGCTCGCGCGCCGTCATCTTTCCCTCTTGGTGGAGTTTTTCAATTCGTTTTTTACCACCACCCAGGGCTATTTGTTCCAACAAACGGTTCATCTTGCCCACTGCCAGACGCATAGCATCGGCATTCCTCTCGGCTTCTATGTTTAAGTCAGTTTTTGACATATTACTTTCTTTTAAAAAGGATAATAACTGTTCGCATTTGATGAAAAATCAAGGGTATGTAGCTTGCTCATAGTTCTCGAAAAACGCACCACAGAAAAAAGCCCGTACCTCCTGGAAGCACGGGCATGCAAAGCAAATATCCCTTTTCACTAATGAAAGAGACATAAAAATCACAGCTTTTTCTTCCACTCTGCAATGGATTCTTCATTTAGGCGCGGGTATTCGGTATTGCCATCAGCTTTTGCCAGCTCGGTGCTCCTATTAGCTACTGCAATAGCTTCTTGATAGCGACCCAATTTAGCCAGTATATTGGCCTTCAGACGCAGCACCCAGAATTTTTCGCCTGCCATTTCAATATTTTTGTTTACCCACTCTAGTGCCTGTTCCATGTCTTTATTCTCTTCATAGTAGTATCGCGCGGCAGCGTAGTAGTCGCTCGCCTTGGGGCCTGCCATGGTCGCCTTGATGTCTGCCATGACTTTTGAATCAGTGTCTACCTGAATGGGGATGACGACCTTGGTATTTTCCCATACTAGCTCTAGGTCAGCACTGCTATTGGTAAGGTTGCTGATGTTAATGGTGAATGTTTCTACTTTCTCGGCTACTGTCTTAACTGGGACGTTAAAACGAGCAGCTACGTCTTCTTCTTTAAAGGATTTAGCATCTGGTACCCCCCAGAAAGAAGTATTTTTGTAGAAGATAATCGTCCATTCCTTTTCGCCAGGAATGGTATACAAAGCATAGGAGCCTTTTGGCAGGTTAACATAGTTTACCTTAACCTCATCTGCAAAAGTGATCTTAGTGGCAGCGTTTGCACCTGTGCGCCACATTTCGCCAAAGGGTACTAAGCCGCCAAAAATTTTGCGACCTCGAGCACTAGGCCGAGAGTACTCTACATCAATTTTCACCAGCCCTACTGTTTGGCTAAGATTACACAAAGGGCTCGGTTGCGGTACTCTTATCTGAGCAGATACTGAGGTTATCCCTACGATAAAAGCGAAGAAAATCGTTAAAAGAGAGTTACCCATGTCTCAATGTTCAGGTTTTAGTGAATAATTATTCATTTTGCAGTAAAACGCCGATTCGGCCTAGATGTTAGTAAAAAAAGAAAGAACGCCTGCTATTTGGAGAAACTTACAGTACCTTTTTAGGAATTGCGAGCTTATGGAAGCGATTTTTCACTTGCATGCAATTTTTTTTGCGCCAATCTTTGTGCCGTTAGAGTAGTGGCCGTGTCTTTGACGCACAAAATTAAATCTTTGTTGGACACTATCCGAACAACTCCCCGTAAACGTTCGTTATCAATATCAGGTGCACGAAGGTGCTACCAGCCTCATGAAAAGATATTTCTAGTATGACTGCTCAAATGCTCATCGCACAAGAGATTCCGCCTCTGACGGTTAATCAAACTGGCAAGGATGCTTTCCATGCCTTTAACGAGCATCACGTACGTCATTTACCAGTCGTAGAGAATGGCCGTCTTGTAGGCATTCTTTCGGAGGAGGATGTACTTAATCACAAGCTATATGAGCCGATTGAGCAGTACGAATTCTCCTTAGTGCGCCGGTTTTTTGTCCGCCATACTGACCACATTTTTGATGTCATGCGCATAATGGGCGAAAACCGCTTGACTGTCATACCAGTGGTAGACGATGCTGAAAATTACTTGGGGGTAATTACGCTGAGTGATCTTCTGCGGTTTTTTGCCTACACAGCTTCTCTTACTGAGCCAGGCAGTGTTATCGTGCTGGAGATGCATCGCCGAGATTACTCGCTAGCCTTGCTCGCTCGCGTTATTGAAGAGGAAAACGCTAAGATTCTCGCTTCCTTTGTGACCTCTCCAGCTAATAGCGACGTTATTGAGGTTACACTCAAACTTAATACTCAAGATCTTGGGCGCGTCCTAGCTGCTCTAAACCGTTATGATTATTACGTCAAACATTCCTTTACTGAATCGGACTATACCGATACTCTACGCGAGCGCTACGAGTCATTAATGGCTTATCTGAAGGTGTAATTAAGAACCTCCTTTTAGCGAAGGAGAAGTGAGTCTCTACTTTGGAACCGAGTATTCCGCCTCTTAATGTCGAACAAGAGCTTTCTCGTTCTTACTCTTCTTGAGAAAAAACAATAATCCTAAAACCTCGCAGCCAACGACCCTAGAGCGACTGCCGCACGCGGCGCACCAACTCCACCGGCACCTCGAACAACTCGGCCACCTCCTCGT
>JANWXM010000033.1 GCA_025055285.1 Saprospiraceae bacterium | reverse complement strand
ATTCTCTCCCAACGGCGACCCAGTAGTCAGCGCGCAGGAGGCGGCCTATGAGCCGCTGCGCGCGGAGCCGTCGGTGCTTTCGCCCAATCCCTGCCGTGACGTGGTGCGTTACACCGGTGCGCACGCAGGCCCGATGTTGGCTCGGCTGCACAGCGCCGATGGCCGCGTCGTGCAGTTGTTGCGCGTAGAGAGCGGCCGTCTGGATGTCTCTGCGCTACCGCCGGGGTGTAACTCGATGGCTACCGAGCGCGCAGGACAATAACCCAGGGCTGCACCGAAAAACACTGATAAGGAGGGTAGGACTAATGGCCAAGGCAAGTTATTTGAGAGCGCCATTTAGTACCGAAGTCCCCAAAACCATGGTTTTTCGGCCTTTTTTTGCTCAGTAATGTACTTGTGCACGACTTCGCGGTATTCTCTTAAAGAAACCTTTCTGCCTTTGACTTTTGTCTTAGGCAATTCTAGCTCTGCTTTTAGCGGGCGCACGTCAATTTGGTCGGCTGTAACAACCATTGCGCCGTTGTTGTAATTGGCTTCTAAGATAAGGCCGGGCAAGCCACAGAGGTCTTCTGGCCCAGCGGGCACTGGCAGGTCTAAGGCAAACCAAACCTCGACGCGGTGGCCCTTGAGCGAGTCTTCCCACACGGCATTCATGCACACATAGCCAGCTACTTCTTTAATGTCGTTGAGTACTTTCCATTGTGGGCAATATAGGCTGTCCTCGATGAGGTAGAGGCGTCCTTCTGCCTTTACGATGTCAAACATGCGCTGGCGCTCGAAGTCGCGATAAAACAACAACGGGTCTTTGCGCCAGGCATAGGCTGCCTGTTCTACATCTTTCTCCTGCGCTTCTTCGTACTTGCTACACCGGGGTGAAAAGAACAAGCGCATGTGTTCCCTCCACTCAGAGCGATTGCCCCACATGTAGGCAGCATGCTCGCGCTCGCGCGCAGAGACATACTCTAGGGCGGCCAACTTTTTAACCCAGTCGTGTACTACGGTGTAGCGGACTTCGCCCTCAGCGGCTTGGGCAAAGACAGCGATGCTCCTAAGCAGCAGCGCAAAGAAAGGAAGAACAGAGAGCCGTGCTGAATGCATTGAGCGTATGGCCAGGTGTTTTGAAGTATAGTTGCGCATATTCTAAATGCAGGTGAGTGCATGCTTTAGAAGATAATGATACCTTCTGGGTCACCCTCTGCTTTAGCCACATGACCGCGGAAGTTATAACTGATGCTGAGCATGAAGTACTGAGCAAGGGTAGGAGCGGTACTTGTTGTAATAAAATTCTGCATTCCGTACTGATTAACAGCGATGCGGCGATTGAGCAGGTCGAAGGCCGCCAGGCGCACCTCGATGCGGTTTTTGGGCCCTACTAGGCGGCGTATTGAAGCATTAACAATGGGCACTTGTTGGCGAAAATCGAAAGCTTCATTCCTAAAGAAGCGGTAATTGAAGTTCCCTTCAAAGAAGGTTTTAGAGACAAATTCCCATTTGGCAGAGGCGCCTGCCGAGAAGTTGCGGATGCGTTGATTGAGGTCGCTTTGGATGGAGTAGGCGATGTTGTTGAAATTTACATTGCCATTGGCGCTCAAGAATAGTTTAGGATTGGGCGTAAAGTTGAGAGAAGCATCTAAGCCCCAACTGCGGTCGTCAGTTTCGTTGCGCACGTCGTTGATGAAGGCGGGCGACAGGCGACGACCAAAGTTGCCGCCAAGGGAGACAGACAAGCGATTTTTCACGATAGAGACATTAGACCACCAATACGACCACATGGCCTGTCCGCCAGCAACGTTCTCTGGGCGCGAGAGGGTAACGATCCCGAGGCTATCGGAGCGTTCGACGCGTTGGTTGTAGACGACTTGACTATCAAACCAGTCTACTTTGAAGTAAAAACCTACGCTCGCAAAAGAGGCTTCATCCCAATAAAAAGCGTTTAATCCGACGTTGTGCGCGCGTTCAGGGCCCAGTTTTGGATTGCCTGTGCTTTGAAAAGCGGGATTTGTAAAAATTGGGATGGGCTGTAGTGCAGTAAACATAGGAGCCGAGACGCGGTACATATATTCTAGATCGAGGTTGAGATTCTTGATTGGTTCTAGGTTGATGCTTGCGTATGGAATGAGGTCAGTGAAAGAGCGTCGAATGGGCGGTGCCAGCAAAGGCAAGTTGCGGTCGCGCGCGAAGCGTCCGTTGAGCGTGAGTTGCTGACCAGCTAGTCCAACGGTAATGTTAAAGCCCTCTACGACATAGCGCACGCTGGAGCCAAGGCGATAATACTGTTCTGCGAAGGTATAAAACACGCTTAGGCTGTCTATGCGAGTGTCGTTTTGATCGGGCGCACGCACCTGGCGGTTGGCTGCGTTTTCGGAATATCGGGCATTGACAAAGGTGTGCCAAAACCAGCGCTCTCCTATGGGCTCGGCGTACAGTGCGCTGCTTTTGAATTGCCATTCGTCAGCATCGCTGAGGTTGCGAGTTTGGAGACGTTCAAGGCGCTCTACAGGCAACAACAGTTGGTTTTGAGAAAAAAAGCGCTCGCGTTGCTCAGAAAACTGCTGACTGTAACTTGCGCTGAGGGCAAAGGCGCGTCCAGGCTTTTTGAAGCGATGGCGGAAGATAGCCGAGGTTGCTAGCTTTCGACTGCGCTGATCGGCATCATTGTCAGCGCTAATCCGGTTGATGGTGCGTGCAGGTACATCGCCATCAAAGAAACGCTGGTGGCGTTGCTCATCGTCATCGGAGCGATTTAAACTGAAATCTCCTCTGATTATGAGTGTATTGAGGGAGTCAAAATTGTGTTCAAAGCGCGTCTGTATGCGGTGGTTGCCTCGGAAGCTGTGGCGTTTAAGGGTGTCAGTGTTGTTAAAGGCGCCAGTATTCAAGAAGTTGTCTCGCTGAGTGAATTCGTCTAAGTCTAGAAAAGTCTGGTTGTAGGTGTAGCTGGCGTTGGCCTTTGTTTTTTTGTTGTCAAAATTGTAGTTTAAGCCGCCGCCGGCATTGCGTGTAAAACCGCGTCCGTCGAAAGTGTTAAGCAGTTCGGCTTCACTGCTAGAAAAATAAATTCCCGTAGGCATGCCTCCGAAGCCAAAGTCGCCGTTGTCGATGGCTTGAAATGTGCCTTGGCCTCTGAATTCACTGTAATCTTGCCAGTTGACGCCAGTTTCATTGATGTTGTTGCCGTAGCC
This sequence comes from Saprospiraceae bacterium, assembly GCA_025055285.1. Taxonomy (GTDB): domain Bacteria; phylum Bacteroidota; class Bacteroidia; order Chitinophagales; family Saprospiraceae; genus M3007. The sequence goes on along the minus strand of JANWXM010000033.1, from coordinate 32,668 downwards.
AATAAGAGAGAACTGATGGCGGTTGTCGAAGCGGTTGTAACTAGTTCGACCGGCCCAGCGCTCGTTTGGGCCGCCAGCAAGGGTACCTTTGCCGAAGGCTCCCTTTTTGAACTCCTCCTTGAGCTCTAAATTCATGACGCGCTCTTTTTTGCCGTCGTCTATGCCTAAGAGTTGAGCAATTTCGGATTTTTCATCAAAAACCTGAACTTTTGAGACAATTTCTGCTTCCAAGTTTTTAGTGGCCAGTTTTGGGTCGCTGCCGAAGAAAGTTTTGCCATCCACGTAAATGCGGCGCACGTCACGGCCTTGGGCCTTTATGTTGCCAGCTTCATCCACTTCAATCCCAGGCAAGCGGCGCAGTAGGTCTTCTACCGTAGAACCAGGCGGAACTTTGAACATCGTAGCATCGTACTCAATGGTATCGCCCCGGATAAAGAGCGGAGCTTTAGCAGTGCGCACTACAACTTCCATTAGCTCACGTTGAATAGGCTTAAGCACTAATCTGCCCAAATCTACGGTCTCGCTCTCTGCAGGTGGTAGGTACTGTTGATAGGGCAGATACCCTACGTAAGAAATTTTGAGGAAATAGGCTGTATTTCTAAGGTTCTTAAATGCGAAAACGCCGCGCTCGTCGCTTCGCGTAAAGGTGATTAATGTCGAGTCGGCTGGGTTGAGCAACATGACTGTGGCCAGGGCGGCTGGTTCGCCGAATGTATCTATTGCAATAGTACCTCTCAAGGTAATTCGGCTTGGAGCTTGTGCAGAAAGGTGATCGATCAATAAGCACCCGATAAAGCCCAGCGACAGAAGCACTTGTTTTTTCATATTTTTTCAAGGTAAGAATGTTTGGTTAAATTGGCCATTTGATGATAGTTTTTTTACACGTGAAATGCACCTGCTCTTTCAGTTTTGAATCATCTCATGAAGAGCCTCAAATACATCTGCGTAGTCGAAAGTTTCCAAGTCGCGCCAGAAGTCGAGCGTTTGGCGCAATTGCGCTGGAGAGGAACAACCCAAGACAATCCCATCTATGCGCGGGTGTATTGCCGCGAACAGCAAGCCGATTTGATAAAAAGCGACGATCGGCGGGCGCACGGCCGCTGTATTCCACTGGGGCAGAGTGTGGCGTATTTGTGCTAAGATTTTCTCAGCAGAGGCAGGGTCGCCGCCTCGAGCCTTGAGGGTACTGTTGGCAGCGTATGCACTGTCTAATTTGAGGCCTCCAGCATTGGTGCCGTAGGCAAAGTAGCGGTGTTGTTGATGCTGTAGCGCTGCGTATCTGGGCAGGTCAGAGTGTAAGATATTGTGTTTGAGTTGTATGTCGAAAGAAACATTTAGTTTTTCCAGGATGGGAGCATAAATTTCCGGATATCGGATACCCGAGAGCCCAGGCTGGAGCTTTTCTTCTCGACAGGTTTCTACGAGGGCATACAGCGTATCTGCGATAGCATTGGGGTCGTTCCGATTGTCCCAATGAAGCATAATGCAGTGTAAGTTATTACCAAACAGGCGTCGGTATTCGCCACTCATCATGCGTATGAAAGAGGGCGAGAGGTTACTCTCCGAAGAGCGTAGGTTATCCAGAGCGCCAATTTTCATGGTAATTCGCAGGTCGCGCAAGTTGTGGGCTTTGAGGTAATCAGCCAGTATGCTCTCAGCAGCGCGGAAATGCGCGGGGTCTTTGTCGATGGGATAGTTTGTTGCGCAGTCTATGGCGCGGTATCCAGCCTCCAGCCAGGTGTCGAGCAAGTGAAAGGCTGTATTTTTGTCTACCGTCCAAGCCCACTGGGCGGTGCCGAGGAGTAATTCTTTGCTTCTCATTTTGGTTTTTGCCTCTTTAGGATAACCATGGCTTTCAGGTATTCGTAAGCGAGTTTAGGGATGTTTACTTTGCTATTGGCGTCGTCTGTCCACCGAATGGGCAACTCACAGATGTTTAGCCCTTGCCATTCGGCTACGGCAAGAAGTTCAGTGCTGAAAAACCAGCCATTGCTTACTGCGCCACCAGCGATAAGCGCGGGTACGTGTGTGCGTTTAAGCCATTTGAAGCCGCACATGCCGTCGGAAAAATGGGTGCCTAAATAGTGGCGGACAATGAAATTAAACACCCGAGAAGTAACCTCGCGCTTAAGGGTGCGTCCGATTACTTTTGCTCGAGGGTGTAGACGGGTACCGTAGACGAGATCATAGCCCTCTGTAGCCAGAGCATTGTAAGCTTGGATAAAATGATGCAAATCTGTAGCAAGGTCTAGATCCATGTATCCGACGATGTCGGCTTCGCTCTGCAGCCAAGAGGTTTTCAGGGCCAAGCCTACGCCCTTTTCCGGCACTCGCACGAGGGTGACTTCGGGTAGTTTCCTAGAAAGTTCTCGCGCTAGTTCCGGCGTGGCGTCAGTGCTGCCGTTATCAGCAATGATGATTTTCCATTGCCGCTGACGCGCTGGAAAATGGTCGCATAAAAATTGATGAAGGATAGATACTTGCCGCTGGAGCGTTGCCGCTTCGTTGAGCACTGGGATGGTAACGTCGAATGTAAGCATGCGCAGGTTTTGTACTCTGACGACAAAGGTAGAGTGGAATTTAGGGCCTAGGCGATTGTTTTATCGCCTCTTGCTTACGATTTTTCCACATCCCGTAACTTGCAGGCCGAAAATACGTCATGTGTGCGCAGAAGAGCTATGAACAAGTGGTTACGAAGTCCGATCGTTGTTCCCTTTGCCAGTGTTGGGTTTCTCTGGCTATTGTTTGAAGTTCTAAAGGTTGTCGTCGAGGAGTTTTGGTTTATTGCACTAGCGTTTGTATTACTCTTCATTATATCATTATAAACGAGCGTTTTCGTCAAAAAGTACAGGCTTTTTTTGTTCGAATTTTTCAATAGATAGCAAAATAAAATTTTTATTGTTATGCAAGCCGAAATGCAACCACTCAGACCAAAGAGTTTTTGGCAGCGCCCGGAGGGTGTTACAGGAGCCATATTTTTGTTGGCACTGCTCATTGGAGGCGGATATTTATTCGTCAACATTTTACCTACGCTCATCAAGCTGGCAGAGAATACGCTTTACCTGGCCGGTTTGTTAGCCTTGTTAGCCGGCCTACTGTATGTTGTGCTGGATCCGAAGATGCGCAACCTGATTTGGTTTGTGTACAAATCTATAATGCGCTGGATTACAGGTCTTTTCGTGCAAATTGACCCGATCAGTATCTTGAAAAGCTATATTGAGGAGTTAAAGAAGAATCTCGTAAATATGAACGCCCAGATCAGTCAGTTGCGCGGTCAGATGCATCGTCTAAATGAGATGATTCGGCAAAACCAGCGCGAAATTCAAACCAGTTTAGGCATGGCAAGCCGGGCGAAAGAAAGCGGTAAGGAAGCACTCATGGTGCTCAAGGCGCGTCGAGCGGGCCGTCTTCAAGAATCTAACATGAAGTTAGAGGATCTCTACAAGCGTATGGAAGTGCTTTATCGCGTTTTGACGAAAATGTACGAGACGTCGGAAATCATGCTAGAGGATTTGCAAGACCAGGTGGTCGTAAAAGAGCAGGAATACAAAGCCATCAAAGCCAGTCATTCGGCCATTCGCTCGGCTATGTCCATTCTGACGGGCAATAGCGACAAGAAATACATGTACGATATGGCGTTGGAAGCCATGGCTGAAGATATAGGGCGCAAAGTGGGTGAGATGGAGCGTTTTATGGATTTGTCCAAGAGTTTTATGGACTCTATAGACCTGCAAAACGGCGTTTTCGAGGAAGAGGGCTTGCGGATGTTAGAGCAGTGGGAGAAGGAAGGTGTGTCTTTCCTGTTAGGCAAGGAGAAGAGCGTCCTTATTGCCCAGGCTTCAGATCCTAAAAACGTGCTCGACATAGACGCGCCCTTGCAAATTCCCTCAAAAGAAACACGAGGTCGCAACCAATACGACGCTTTCTTTGAGTCCTAAGGCCCTCTACATGCCCGATATCCACAAGAGCGGAGGCTTAAACGAAAAAACCGTTTTCTGGCAATAAGCCACCGCTCTTTATTTTTTTATGGCCATCTCTAAAGCTTCCGTACTTTTCGCCGTGAAATCGAAACAGAAAGACGATAACCAGCCCGGCTTATTGGGCGCTATCTTTCTTTAATCAGGGCATAACCTCTATGCGCATTCAGTTTAGCCTCTCATGCCAGAAAGGCACCGTTATTCCGATTAACTATCAATCAGAAATTTCAAACTGGATCTTTACGGTGCTTTCCAAAGCAGGTGCAGAGCTCTCGCAGCACATCCAGCAGATGGGCTTCGATGTTGGAACTCGGACATTTCGGCTTTTCACGTTTAGTCCCCTGGCAATTTATCCCTACGAGATGGATCAGATGCGCCAGGAATTCAAGCTCTTGGGCCAACAAGTGAGGGTCACAGTGTCGTTCTATCTAGATCCTGCCTATGAGTCTCATATTATTCAGTTGTTCCGCCATACACCGCTGGAGATGGGTATCTTCGAAGGAAAGCCTGCCCAGTTTAGCGTCAAACACTGGCAGGTGCAGCAACGCATCCCCCTCAAGGAGACCTTGCAATTCAGAGCCCTTTCTCCGATTTCTATTACTGGCGTAGAGGAAGGCAAAAATGCGCGCCAATTCATTTTGCCCGATAGCGACACTTACGACATTAGTTTCTTTAATCACGCCGTTCGGCGCTTCAAGGCTGCGATGCAATACCGCTCCCTAGCCGGGCTAGGTTTGCTCGACCCTGCTTTTCCGATGAGTTATCGCCTTTTGAGCCAACCCAAATCTCGCCTCATTCACCTCAAGCCCAACGCAGACGGGTTGACGCAGTTGCGCGGATTCTTATACGAATTTGAAGTGAGTATGCCTAAACCTCTATTGGAGTTTTGCTATTATGCCGGCTTCGGAGAATATCCGTATTTGGGCTTCGGGTGCGTAGAAATTAAAACCTCCTAACAAAGCAGGGCGAAAGCACATCGGTCGGGTTTTTTGTTCAAAGCCGCAAAACTTGTCTTCGCACCGGATTCGTTTTATTCCAAGTTTGAACTCAAATAAGGCTGCAGTTTTTTCCAAAAAATAACCGCAAACGCACCGATATGCGCTTTCTCCTTTCCTTATTTGCTTGTTGCTCGCTTCCTGTATTCCTATGGACGTGCAACTCTTCACCAGAAAAACTTGATCTCAGCTCGAATAACTTGGAAGGCCACTGGGAACTTACGCGCGGATTCCGAAATCAACGCGAAACGCATACCCTGCATGGCACTTATTTCCTCTTCAGCCCCGATGGTAAGCTAACCACCAATTTGCCTATAACTGTGCAAGAACCGCTTCCATATGAGCTTTCCGGTCGAACAATTCGGCATCATACGTCACCTATGATGACGTACGAGGTACTGGAATTCACCGACACTACGCTGATAGTGACCCTGTCATGGCACGGCATACCTTTCGAGTTGCACTTTCGACGGACCCAGGTGGACACCGTTCCTAAATACGAGCAAAAGTAGGATATTCGAGCGCCCGTTTACCTATATGTGCGCGCATTGCCTCTTTTTGCTTCAATTTTGCCGCACACTCTTGCAGGTAAGCATGTACAACACTTCCAACATTTACGTGGCTATCATGGCTGGCGGTGTAGGTAGCCGCTTCTGGCCTGGCAGTCGTGAAAACCGCCCCAAACAGTTCTTAGACATCCTTGGGGTGGGTAAAAGCCTGCTGCGCCTCACTTTCGAGCGTTTTCTCGACCTGTGCCCGGCCTCGCACATCTTTGTGGTTACCAACGCCGCTTACACCGACTTAGTGGCCGAGCAATTGCCCGAACTGGGCCGCTACCAGATCCTGGGCGAACCCAGCCGAAACGATACCGCCCCCTGCGTCGCCTATACAGCCTTCAAATTGGCCGCACTTAATCCCAACGCCACACTCGTCGTAGCGCCCTCCGACCACATCGTCCTGCAACCCGAAACCTTCCTGCGCCTCCTGCAAAAGGCCATCGAATTCGCCCGCCAGCGCGACGCTCTCATCACCCTCGGCATCCAGCCCACGCACCCACACACGGGATACGGCTACATCCAGTTAGGCCAGCCCGAAACAAACGGCATCTTCCGCGTCGAACGCTTCACCGAAAAACCCAACGCCGAAACCGCCCAGCGCTTTGTTGCCTCCGGCCAATACCTGTGGAACGCCGGCATCTTCATCTGGCGCCTCAGCGCCATCCTTCGCGCCTTTGAGCAACACGCTCCAGACATCTATCAGGTGTTGGAAAAAGGAAAAGACGCCTACAACACGCCTCAAGAAGCTGAATTCCTGCAAACCCACTACCCCAATACGCGCAAGGTGCCGGTAGATATCGCCATCCTAGAAAAGGCCAACAACGTCTTCACGCTGCCCGCCGACTTCGGCTGGTCGGACTTAGGCACGTGGGCAAGCCTTCACCAGGAGTCGCCTAAGGACGCCCAGGGCAACGTCGTGCAAACCCAGACCGCCATGCTCTACGACGTGCAGGACACCCTCGTGCGCGCACCCAAGGGTAAGCTCCTCGTCCTACGCGGCCTGCGCGATTACATCGTCGTAGATGAGGGCGACGTGCTGCTCGTGTGGCCCAAATCGGAAGAACAAGCCATCAAACAGGCCCGCGCCGACGTGCAACGCGAATTTGGGGATGAGTTTTTGTGACTTTATCTATGTGGGCTACGACAGAGTTTTCCTTCTTCCTAAAGGCTCCATTAACCGAAGAGTAGAGACGCAAAGAAGAATACCTCCGCGCCCTCGGCGCCCTCTGCGGTTTCTATTTTTATCGAAAAACCATCGTTATTGCATCGCGGCAGGCTTGAGTATGGTCGTTTATGTAGATGCCGAACACAAGGGCCGAGTAAAGTAAAGGGTGATTAAATAGTCCAAAAGACAAAATATTTTTCCCCTAAAATTTTTTCCCAACAGGAAATCCCTCTTACATTAGCCGTCGATTTCCGCTAATCCGCTTGTGGCTCCTTTTGAAGGAGTTGTACGGTCTGACCAATGCCGAGGTATTTATTCACTAAATCGTAAACAGTAGTTGTGAGACGACAGTGTACTTCCGTTACCGTACACCCCGAAATCCAGAAAGGCGCTCCGGTATTTAGCGGAACCCGCGTTCGCGTGGAGACTTTCTACGACTACATCCGCCTCGGCGCCAGTGTTTCAGAGTTCCTGAACGAGTTTCCCTCTATTACGCCCGATCAGGCATACGAGGTGTACGAGCTATACCGCAACCAGTACACGTTAGAGCAAATTGCGGCCATAGCTAACGGGCCGGGAACGTTGCGTCTAGCTACCGGTCATTAGTTATCAGCGGCACGGCCCTTTCCAAGGTTTGGTTGTCGGTTGCCTGCTATTCGCTGCGCGTTGCGCGGCACCCCAGTGCCTAAATTTTTTGTTACATGCCGCCTCGACGCATCCTGATAGTGGCCAACAGCGCCTGGAATTTGTGGAACTACCGTCGGGCGTTAGTGCAGGCCCTGCAGGAGAGAGGTTATGAAGTGCTGTTGGCTGCTCCAGAGGATCGCTTTAGCGCCCGCCTGGAAGCGCCTTTTCATTCGCTGCGTCAGTGGGAGCGCGGTCGTTTTTCGCCGGTAGCGCTGCTGCGCGCTGTTGCCGAGATGGCGCGTTTGATGCGCCGCGAGCAGCCAGCGGTGTGTCTATTTTTCACCACTCCGGCCAATCTGCTGGGAGGGTGGGCAGCGCAGCTGACGCAAACACCCTACGTCGCTGTGGTCGAAGGGTTGGGCTATGCCGGCTCTCATGCGTTGCGCTGGCGGCTCGTTGGGCGCCCGCTGTTTCGAAGCGTCTTGCGGAGCGCCTGGAGCGTTCTTTTCCTCAACGCCGATGACTGGCAGGAAGCAATTCGCGAGGGCCTTGTCACTTCTACGCGGGCTGTCCTTGTGCCCGGGCCGGGCGTGGACGCCGCGCACTTTGCGCCGCGCCCTTCACCGGTGCGCGCGGAGGTCGCTTTTCTCTACTGCGGGCGGCTGTTGCGCAACAAGGGTGTCCCCGTCTTCGTCCAGGCTGCCCAAGCGGTACATGCAGCGGGTGTCTGGGCCTCGTTTCGCATGCTAGGGGCGCCCGATGCAGGCAATCCGGCTTCGTTACGCATGGAGGAGGTACTGGCATGGCATCGCGCCGGTTGGGTGGAGTACCTCGGCGCTGCCGACGACGTGCGGCCGTACGTAGCCGAAGCGGATGCTGTTGTGCTGCCCACCTATTACCGCGAAGGCATGCCCCGCGCCCTGCTAGAAGCCATGTGCATGGAAAAAATTGTCATCGCCACCGACATGCCCGGCTGTCGGGAGGTCGTGGTGCACGGCCGCACGGGTTTTCTCGTGCCGCCACGCGATGCACAGGCGCTGGCACAAGCCATGCTTCGCGTCGTCGCCCTGTTGCCCGAGCAGCGCGCCGCTATGGGCCGGGAGGCGCGTCAGTGGGTCGTTGAGCGCTTCTCCGATGGCGCGGTTTTGCCGCATTATCTGGCTGTTGTTCAGGCCTTTTTTGAGGATACCAGGAGCCGCAAATAAGCCTCCGCAATTGCTTCTGTTCGGAAAGGTGCTGCCAGTTGTTGGCGTTCGGCCTCCGAAAGCGCCGGCGGTGTTTTCTCTAAAAAATCGAGCCAATGCTGGAAGCCCTCCGCAGTTACCTGTCCTTGACGCACGGGCAAGACAAGCAGATGAGGCCTATCAGCCCAAAAGCGCACCAAGGCATCGTCTTCGATGAAGGACAGGTGCGCCACTGGTCGGCCTGCTGCCAGATAGCTGACAGCCTTGGAGGGCAGTTGCCACGGCGTGGTGTTGCCCACGCTCAGGAGCGCGCGCATGCGGCGCATATGGCGTTGCGCCTGTGCCGGCGAGCACAGGCCGTGCAGTGTCGTGTTTGGCAGGGCGTACAGCAGGTTCCAAAATTCTGGGAAAACTTCGCCATAAAAGTGAAAGAACAGCCGTGCGCGCCATTCGGGCCGCTGAGCGAAAGTGCGCCGGATGAGGTCGGCCAGCGCATGCGGCGTGCGTATGGGCGCGTAAAAAGTGCCAAAATAGCCAATGTGCCAGTACTTTTCGATCCACGGCGTTTCCTCTTCGAGTGCGGTAGCATCGTCGTTCCAGAGAGGTGGCACAACGGCAAAGCGCTCGGCCGGCACGCCCAGCCGACGCGCATACGCCTCAGCGAGACCCGGGTTGGTAAGCGCCACAGCATCGGCTTCCGTCAGGACAGCCCGCTCAAAGCGGCGGCCCAGGAGGCTGTACAGCGGATTTTGCAACGGCCCTGGATGGAGGCTGTACGGGTCGCCTATGTCGGCCAACCAGCGTACTTCGGGATGGCGGCGCTTGAACGCACGCCCGACGAGGTGCGTCGTAAAGGGCAGCGACACCGATACAACCATCTCAAACGGGTGCTGGCGATGCAAGGCCTCCGCCATTTGTAAGGCGGGCCAATACCATTGCCAGGCGTCGTCGGGGAAACACAAGTTCTTCCAAACCCGCCGATACGCCGCCGACAGCATGCGCAGAGCCGCAGAAGGGCGCTCAGTTCCCGCGCCGATGCGACCGCGCGCCTGCGGCGAGTTTGCCCAATAAAAAAATACTTCTTTCAAAGAATCGAAGCCCACCCGATGCACCCAAACGCCTTCGTGCTGCTGCAAAGCCGCAAAGCCGCGTTGCCGCGCGCACACCACATGCACCTCGTGCCCCCAGGCAGCCCACCGACCCGCTACGTGCGTCCACCGATAAGCGCGCGGATGCACAAACGGATAATACCACGGCGTCAAAACCAGAATACGCAAACCGAAAAGTCTTTTTTTTGATCAAAAACTACACAAAAGTCGCGCCCTTGAACAGCTATAGTACGGTTCAGGCCCATTTACGCAAGCCAAATTTTTCATCTTTTCATTTCCTCATGCCTCTACCTATCACCACCGCCGTTCAAATGCGCACCCTGACGCCAGAGCGTACGGACACCCATATGTGTCGTGGAAGAGTCGCTGGAAATTCGCATGGAATACGGTAGCGCCGCGTGCCCTTCGGCGGGCGCAGGCGACTTTTGAGGTGACGAAGGGCCCGTACCCATCGGCACCTTTCGATGCGGAAGGCCGACTGGTGCTACTGCGCGAGGACATTGGGCGCTACGACGCTATGGATAAGGTCATTAGCGCTGCCTTGCGCTAAGGCGAGGCATTGCCGCTGCGCCATTATCTGCTGTTCGTCGGTGGGCATGCAGGCTTCGAGTTAGCGCAAAAAGCTGCTATATACCGGATACCTTTTCCTTACCGCCGTAAGCGCGCCCTCGCGTCTGGCGATTGAAATAGCCCAGAGAGCGGGCATGATGCTCGTCGGCTTCTTGCGCGGCGGGTGTTTTAAGGCGTACAGCCACCCGCAGCGCATTCTCTAACGGCTGACGCGCCGCCCCACTTTTGCTCTTACAACGCCCGCTCATGACTCGAAAATTCCTGTGGGCCGTCCTCTTGCTTTCCGCTTTGTACAGCTGCGAGCCGCCCACGTGCCTGCGCGTCGCAGACAAAAACACTCCGCGCGACTCAGGGCATTACGTCGGTATTGCAAAAGCGATATCGACCTGCGAAAAGCGCAGCTGCTGGGCACGGTCAAAATTGGCGACCGCAGCGCCACGCTCGACCGCTATCGCGCCGATGCGCTGGAGCGTAGCCCGCTGAAACGCCGGCCGCACTAGCGGCAATTTGCCAGTCTTTATGCAACACCGCCGAAATCCGGTGAAGTCCAATCGTTGTGTTCTGAAAGCCGAGATTTACTTATCTCCTTTTCAGAGGGCGTGGAAAGCTGCGTGTACCAACGTCCGGAGCGCCGCTCCGCAAAAGCGACCTGCACAGTACGCTCCCAAAAGGCGCTATCGGGCTGCTGCCCATGCACACGCGCCTAACCTGCCGACTTGGCGGCGACTTCCTGCGCGAGGCCTCTATTCGCATCGGGACGCTTTTCTCCAGACAGCATCTATCGGCTCAAGCCTCGATCTTCTAGTCAGCGAATATTGCGCCTGCATCGAAAAGCATGTGCGCCAACTGCGCGCTGACCAGACAGCCTTCAATGCTGAACTTTCCATCAATAACCGACGCTGAGGCCGTGCTGGGCCGCTGGGAAGATAAGGTATAGAAATCCCTGAAAGAGACGGAGGCCTATGCCGGACAGCAACGGGTGGATCTGCGCAAGCGAAAACGCGCGCAATAAAAATGCAATCCAATGTCGGCTCTTTCCCAAACCGCGCAACAGCAGGCGTAGCTAGAGCCTCTAATACCCAGAAGGCGTTTATTTTTGAAATGATTCCTCAATCTTTTAGTCAGTGTCCTTTTTTTAAATGGAGATTAAAGCTGAAAAGAAAACGCCGTCCACAGATGACACGGGCGGGCCAGGGTGTTTAAGTCGCCCTTTTTTGACAAAAAAAGCGACAGTTTTATTGCAATAAGATGCCGCTTTACAACTGACCTTACACGAGCGAGTCGAAACGCTGTTTCCCTCGGGGAGTATCCCGCTGTTGTGACAGGCACGTTAAACCTCCTGTAACCGCCTGATTCATCAGGGGGAACGGACTGGAAAGGGCGTGCATTGGAAGTCGGAGATCGGCAACCGGTCTTTACCGGCCAACAATCCAATTGAGCGCTCTACAGAAGGGCTTTAGCGCGCGTTGTGTATTAATGTGGTGCAAGATGCCCCCTAATCCCTGCTCTGCGTCGTTCAACTCTTTAGTGGGCTCGAATACTTTTTCTTAGCCAACGTCGGAGAGGCTACTCAGATCTCTTACCGATAGCACTGCTCTTGCGCTTTGCGGCTAACTTCCCTTTTCCTCGCTTTTTAAGCCCACTGCACCAATGAGGATGAGGGCGATGAACAGTACTTGCGTCCAATTCCAATCTTCTCTGAAGAAGGCGATGCCGACCAGTTTTGTCCCTATCAGAGCTAAACCCATCCAGACGGCGAAGGCCGTTGAAGGCGAAATGCCCTTCATGGCGATGGAAAAGAAGTAGATGTTGGCTAGCCCGAATGCGACGTATCCTAAGAGTGGCATCAGAGCCAGCCAGCCCTCCCACTCTAAGAAAAGGCGTGGAAAACCGAAGGCAGCAATTCGTTTGAAATCGAGCCACTTGAGGCTATAGATCCAGCAGATCTCCATAGCGGAGGCGATCACAAGAGATGTCCAGGGACTCATGAGTGAGTAGGAGGCATTTGAGTAGTTGTGTTGAGAGAGGGCGGTTCAGTAGTAAGTGCTTTCTTCAGCGGGCGGACGAGACCCATCCAGCGCAAGAGTGTTTGCTGCCATTCTAGATAGGGTTTCAGCCAAGGGAGGTTTTCCACTTTTTTTACATCGAAGCGCCAGAAGGAAAACCAATGTTGCAGGAAGTAATCGCGCGGATAGTCGTAGGGCAGGCCATATTCGCGCGGCTTTAGAATAGCGTATTTCAAGGGCTTTAAGCCAGGCAGGAAGCCAGTGCCAAATATCCAGTCGAAGAAAGCGAATTTGGTAGCATAATTGGCGTAGAAGACTTCGCGGTGGTTAGCATGGTGCCACTGGTGCATTTGCGGGCCGTTGATAAAGTACTGGAGTTTGCCCATCTTAACGTCGATGTTGGAGTGAATCCACATCCCCCACATCGCATCGATGAGTGCCTTAATAGGCACGACGACCGCTGCCGTCTTTTCATCGAGAAGAAAGACAATAGGTGCAAATTCGATGGTTTGGTTGATGAGGATTTCCAGGGCATGAGAACGCGAGCCAGCCAGCCAATCCACCGTTTTAACCGAGTGATGCGCCTCGTGCGTGCGCCACAAAATTTTATTGTGGTGTTGCCAGCGGTGGAACCAGTAAATGTAAAAGTCATGCGTAATCAAGAAAAACAAAACCAGCGCCCAAAGGGGCCAGTGCGACAAATAGCCTTCTTTCGATAGGCCCAAAGCGGATTCGGCCGGTTGGATAATGTAGTCGAAAATGAGAATCTTCAGAAAATAGCTCTGAATGAGCGTATACCATACTAGGTCGAGCCACCATCCTTCGCGGAAAAGTTTTAGGCCAGCTGTGTAGGGATAGCGTCGCTCCAAGGCAATAATGATCAGCATCCAGACCAGTAGAATGCTCGTTGTAATCGTCAGCAGGCTCATGGCTTCTTACCATTTGAAAGCGGAACCTTGCGGGGATGCGGTGGTGAATTAACTTTTTACGCGGCGCAGCTTCTGGCGCTGACTCATTTCACTTTCGTAGACGCGTTTAATACCATCGCCCAGAGCGGCTTCAATATCGCGAATATCGCGCACTAATTTTGCCATCCCAACCGGCTCGACAGAAGCGGCTTGGTCGGAACCCCACATGGCGCGGTCTAGGGTAATATGGCGCTCGATGAAACGAGCGCCCAAGGCCACAGCTGCTAGCGTAGGTGCCAGCCCGGTCTCGTGGCCCGAGTAGCCAATAGGGACCTCAGGATAGCGCTGCTGAAGGGTTTGGATCATACGCAAGTTCAGCTCGTGTACCGCGCATGGGTATGCCGACGTAGCGTGGGCGATGAGTAAGTTGTCGGTGCCCACTACTTCTACAGCTGCTTCAATCTCCTCCATGGTAGACATACCCGTGGAAAGAATAAGTGGTTTACCTGTGGCCCTTTTCCTTTTGAGCAGATTAATATCTGTCAGCGAAGCTGAAGCTACCTTGTAGAGAGGCACGTCGAACTGCTCAATAAAATCCACCGACGGTTCGTCCCAGCAAGAGGCAAACCAAATAATGTTGTGTTGGCGGGCAAAACGGTCAATCGCCGCGTATTCCGCTTGCCCCAGTTCCACCTTGTGGCGATAATCGATGTATCGCATACGCCCCCAGGGCGTTTCGCGCATGATATCCCATTGGTCGGGTGGCGTACACAATTCAGGCGTGCGCTTTTGAAATTTGACGGCATCGAAACCGGCCTTGACCGCCTCCTCGATGAGGCGCAAGGCCAGCTCCAAAGACCCATTGTGGTTAATGCCAATTTCTGCAATTAGAAAACATGGCTGGCCAGGGCCTATTTTTCGTCCGTTAGGTAGTTCGATAATGTTCATGTGTGTGTAATTTAAGTCCTTGATTTAAAGGCGAGTACTAACGATGAGCGTCAATGGCCAAGAAGAAGCCTAAAGCGTGGTTCTATCGTTATGAGGCGCTTGTCCTCCTCAGTTGAATGATCCATTCTGCGAATTCACGAAAAGCACCATGCCCTCCAAGTTGCGTGCAAACATAGTGCACAATTGCCTTAACTGGCGGCAAAGCATCGGCTGGGCAAGCGCTAAGGCCAACGAATTGAAGGACCTCCAGGTCGTTTACATCATCGCCGATAAAGGCGATTTCCTCGCGCTTTAGATGGTGTTTGGCCAAAATATCGCGCAAGCAGGCGCCTTTATCCTTCACGCCTAGATAAAGATGGGTCATCTGAAGTTTTTCCGCTCGCCGCGCCACAATAGGCGAGTGCTCGCCTGTAACAATACCCGTATCTATGGCGCAAAGTTTGCGCAAACGCTCTACACCCATGCCATCGCGTATGGAAAATCGCTTCAGTTGTTCTCCTTGCGCAGAGTAATAGACGCCTCCATCCGTTAGCACGCCGTCGCAGTCAGTCAGCAGCAGGCGTATTTGCTTAGCTTTTTGAACAAGCGCGTCGTGATCGAGTGCCATACATTAGAAGAAGAAGTTATATGGCGGTCCAGCCGCCGTCTACGACTAGGTTTGCGCCCGTCATATAAGCCGAAGCGTCACTGGCCAAGAAAACAATCGCACCGCGATAGTCCGACGGCTTAGCCATACGGCCCAAAGCTGTCTTGCGGCTGTAATTTTGAATGAAAAAGGGTTCTTGATTGTTTTCGACGCCGCCAGGCGATAAGGTGTTTACCCGCACGCCTTTTCGGCCCCAATACGCGGCCAAGTAGCGCGTAAAGTTGATGATAGCACCTTTTGTCGTCGGGTAGGCAGGTGATTTGTAAAACGTCTGTTCTCCGCGTTCGTTCTGGTAGATGCTCTGGTCGGGCCCAACCATTCCGTAAGTAGAAGCGATGTTGATGATGCTGCCGCGCCCCTGCTGGGCCATAACAGTGCCGAATACCTGCGAGCAGAGGAATACTCCTGTAACATTGACTTCCAACGACTTGCGCCACATGTCTAAAGGATAGTGTTCAAACATAGATTGTTGAGCGGCTAAGGCAGGACTCTCGAACATGTCGTTTATAGCAGCGTTATTGACGAGGATATCTATAGAGCCGTAGCGCTCTAGAACGACATCGCGAACGTGTTCAAGGGAGGAGCGGTCGGTAACATCTGCCCTGAGCCCTAAGTGCTGCTGGCCCATTTGGGCCGCCAATGCTCGGCAGGCTGTTTCGTCTATGTCTAGGGCTACGACTGATGCACCCGCCTCTGCCAGAGCATAGCAGTGCTCGCGACCCAATAGGCCGCACGCACCCGTGACTAGAGCGGTTTTACCTTTTAAGGAGAAGAGGTTCATAGCTAGGCGAATTATGGATGGTGGAGTGCTGCGGCACTCCACTTTCGCTTTACATGTGCCTGCGGATCAGTATTTTGTCTTTCGGAAAACCATTTCCAAAACCTCGCCGCGCAAAAAGGTTTCTGGTTTTCCGCTTTCAATAGCGCGCTTAAGCACTGGAAAGGCATCTTCGTAGGCTTGGAGCGTATAGGCTATGTCAGCGTCGGTATGGCTAAAGGATAAATTGTGAAAGCCACCCCACAGCACACCGCGCTTGAGCATTTCTTGTTGCATAAGAGTCTTGAGGACGAGCGGATCTCCACCTTGACCTGTGAAATTAATCACCGTGCGGCAGTCGAAACCACTGCATTGAGTGACGTCTTGCAAGCCAAATCGAGCAGCGAGAGCATTATAGCCCTCCTTGAGCTTTTTTCCCTGCTTGGCTAGATAGGCGGGTACATTCTTCTCGCGGATTTCGGCAATGGTGGCGAGAGTTGCCGCTAAAGAAAGTGCTTCGCCGCCGAAAGTAGTAAAAATGAACACATCGCGTTCGCCCTGACTAATAATGTCTTTGCGCCCAGTAAGGAAGGAAATGGGCATGCCATTGGCCACAGCTTTAGAGAAGCACGCTAGGTCGGCCTGGATGCCGAAGTACTCTTGAGCACCGCCTATCGCTAGGCGGAAGCCTGTCCACATTTCGTCGAAAATGAGCAACGAGCCATTCTCGCGGGTCAAACGAGCTACTTCGTGCAGAAAGTTGTCGCGCGGAGCCTCGAAGACTACCGGCTCAAGGATGACACAGGCCACGTCCTTGTCGAGCACGGCGCGCAGAGAATCTAAGTTGTTGTACGAAAAAGTGCGCGTTAATTGCCGCACTGCTTGCGGAATGCCTGCATTGCGCGGCGTAGAGGCTATGTACCAATCGTGCCAGCCGTGGTATCCGCAGCACACCACAGCATCGCGACCCGTATAGGCGCGAGCCAATCGCACTGCAGCCGAGGTAACGTCGCATCCCGTCTTGGAAATGCGAACACTTTCGGCGTAGGGCACAGCTTGTTGCACTGCCGCTGCTGCTTCATACTCTAGGCGGTGCATGAGCGAAAAAGTAATGCCACGTTCTAACTGCTCGCGTATCGCGGCGTCTACCCGGTCGTAGCAATAGCCCAGAGAGATAGGGCCTACTCCCATTGTGTAGTCAATGTATTCGTTGCCGTCTACATCCCAAACGTGCGAGCCTTTGCCGCGTTCTAGGTAGACGGGCGCTACGCCGCGGCTCCATTGGCCAGGGCCCTTGGCTAGCGTCTGCGTAACAGGATGCATGATCTGGCTGGCCTTTGCCAAAATTTCTAGCGATTTGGCAATTGGCGGATAATCTGCATTGAGCGATACAGTATTAGGCATAGTTGAACGATTAAGGTCAAACGAGCTTCACCTTTTTTAACGAAGATCATTAAGTCTACACCCAGCCGGGTAGAGTAATGCGTCGAGCAAGTTGTTCTGCAGTAAAGCCTTCATGAGCAAGCACATCAGATAGAAGTGCCGGGTGGAACCAGCGCTCCTCAAGAGCCAAGGGTTGTACTTCGGCCGACAGTCCGTGCTTGAGCAATACCTCAGCTACGATGCTGTATAAACCACCCGTAAGGAGATGGTCTTCAATAGTTACAAGTCGCTTTGAAGTTTTAGCAGCGCGTACGATGGCCTCTTCGTCTACCGGCTTAAGCGAGCGCATGTTGATAAGGCCTACGCTAAGGCCCTCTTGTTCAAGTAAAGGAACGGTTTGTCGAGCTTCCTCGAACAGTAAACCATAGACGAGTAGTGTAATATCAGATCCTTCCCTAATAACTTCTGCTTTGCCAATTTCAAAAGGCGCATGAGTGTAGTCCGTTTTGCGCACGATGAGGCGGACGTAGGCTGGGTCGGGTGAAGCCCAAATGGCTGGTAGCATGGCCAACATATCGGCCTCATCGGCAGGGCAGAAAACTGTCATACCCGGAATAGCGCGCATGAGCGCCACGTCCTCAATCGCCTGATGGGTAGGGCCATTTGCCTCGGAGAGGAAGCCAGCTATCCAGCTGCTCAATTTTACTGGTAGGTGAGCAATGCCTACATCGGTACGAACGAACTCATAGGCGCGATAGATGAGGAATGGCGCTAGGGCATGGCAAATAGGGATTCGGCCGCGCAGGGCTAGACCCGCAGCAGCGCCAATCATTGTTTGCTCAGCGATACCTACGTCAATGAAACGCTCGCCCAATACGGGTGGTAACTCGCGCAGCACAGCGCGGTTTTCGGCAGTCATCACAATAATGCGCTCGTCGTTAAGCGCTATTTGGCGGATGAGTTCCTGGTAGTTCATGTGCGCAGCGAGTTAGCGGACGGTAAGGGTTTCAGAGGTTAGATGCGCTTGGGCTTCGCCACGTAGTTCGCCCAGTAGCGCTTCTACCTCCTCGTGCGTGAAGTTACAGAACCAGCGGTCAGCGCGTGCCTCAATGCTAGGCACGCCTTTGCCTCGTATAGTGTCGGCGATAATGACGCTAGGTTTGCCCGTTTGAAAGGGGAGGCGGCTAAATGTCACTTCCATTTGAGCAAAATCATGGCCACTAATGCGTTCGACGGCGCACCCAAACGCTTCAAACTTAGGTGCCAATGGCTCTAATGGAATGAGCTCTTCTGTGGGCAGATTTGCCTGAAAGTGATTGCGATCTACGACAATAACAAGGTTATCTAGCCGATAGGCTGAGGCAACGAGCAGTGCTTCCCATACCGAACCTTCGTCGAGCTCGCCATCGCCTGTGACTACTACTACGCGGTTTTGTCCGCAACGCAACTTGATATCGAGTGCAATACCCACTCCGACAGCGGGCAAGTGGCCCAAAGAGCCAGAGTGGAACTCAACACCTGGCAAATGGCGATTGGGATGCCAGTAGATAAAGTCGTTGGTTTTCAGATGATTTTTTAATCGTTCGACAGGTATCCAACCCAGTTCGGCCAGGGTAGCATATAAGGCGGGTACGTCATGGCCCTTGGAGAGCAACAAATAATCGCGTTCTGGGTCAGAAAGCCGGTCAGGCCCAATCCGCAAAAAACGCGTATAGAGAAAGACGAATAGATCGGCGCACGATAGAGAGGCGCCTGTGAAGCAGCCTCCGTCGGTAGACATGCGCAGGATGTGTTCACGCACGCGCAGGGCCAACTGAGCTAAGTCAGCGTGCGAAGCAGGAGAAAAAGAAAGGCTATCCGTTGTCACACGTGTCGAGTTTGGTCAGCAGTGATGGTTTTGAGTTCATGCAAGTGATGCCGATACCAGTTGACGCCTGCATATCGGCAGTTAAGGGCAAAGATATCAGGTCGGCGTTCTGTCAAATCTAAAATGTCTTGAAGCGTAAAGCGCGGGTTTTTAGGGTACAATTCCTCGTAAACGGCTCGAATAAAGGCGTAATCTTCTGGGTAGTCGATTGTCCAGCGATGAGTCATTGAATAATCTAAACCTGTTTCCCACCGGACGTTGCCGATGGAAAAGCGGTTTGGATTTTCCCAGAGAAATGGCGTGGTGTGTTCGCGTTCGAAGGGTCGCCGGGCTTCTTTCCAAGCAACCTCTAAGGCGCTCATTTTCATCACTTCTACATCGTTCCCATCAGGATAAGTCGCGGGATGGAGATTACTGACGTAGTCGTAGTCGTTTTGCAAAAAGTATTCGAAGACGCGGTCGATTACTGCTGGGTCAATAAGAGGACAATCGGATGGTATTTTGGCAACGGCGTCGGCGTTCCATAGCCGCCCTGCCTGATAATGGCGGTCGAGAAGGTCTTCCACACTGCCGCGGTAACAGCGCAAACCATTCTGGATGCAAAGCGCTTCAATGGGATCATCGGATGCTTCTACAGTAGTTGCTACGACGATAGTTTCCACTTTTTGCGCTGCCTGTACGCGCTCGATCATCCGCAGCAGCAGCGGTTGGCCAACCAGGTCGAGCATTACCTTCCCAGGTAGGCGAGTAGAACCCATGCGAGCCTGAACGACAGTAACAATGCGACTCACGCGACTGAAAGCGTTTGATTAATTCCTAAACTGCGCAAAAAAGCAGGTCCATCCTTTTTGGGAAAAGCCAAATACTGCCGACAAAGCTCGGCAATGCGACGAGCTGAAGTGCCGCCGTTTTGCCACGGTGCAAGACGGCGTAGGTGCTCCAGATCAAAATAAGAATGCACTTTTTTCCCCAGGATAATTCCAACGTACACCAAAGTAGAATATTGGCAGATCAGCTCATCGCAATTGGCGATCATGGCATATGGGTCGCCATCTGTGAATACAAGCGCATCTGGGCCAACGACTTCTCGAATTTCGCGTATAGCGCGTTCAGCATTTTCGTTAGGATGAAGTTTAAAAATCATGGGCCTGCCTGCCGCAATGCGCACACACTTGCGCAGAAAAGCTGGGCGATTCTCGTAGCGAAAAGTTTCGCGAATATCCGAAGTTACTACTAACACATAGCCTCGGTAGGGAAAGTCGTTATTCAAATGGCGATGGAGGTTGTCGTAATTAGGCATGCCCGTAACCACGATCTTATCTGGGTCTGTACCCATGCAAGCAAAGTGTTCCTTGTAGCCTTCCGAGGCCACACAGTAAATATCACACAAATTCGAAGCGCCATTGAGCGAGGTGTTGAGGGTCAAGTAGCGCGGCAGCACGCGCACTTTCCTTACTACGTGAGTTAGAAAGTTTACGGGATCAGTCATGCCCTCTTGCACCCACACTGTTTTTATGGCTTGCAACCGACGCGGTACAATTAGGTCAGAACATAGCACAGCCAAATCGTACTCATTGCGCTGACCCATGTAATCGATGGGTAAATTATGTTCGCTTAAATAATGGTCGGCGCGCTTTTTAAATTTCTCGCCCATGATGGTATTCTCCAGCAGACCAGCCTTTAGCGCCCACTTTTCCAGCAAAGAATCGGGAAAAAACTGAGTAAACCAGCATTCAAATTCGTCTTGTAAGTGGCTGGCTATTTGATGCATTTGAGTAGTCTGGTTAAAAGAGCCGACCAGGAATAAAATCTTTTGTCTTTTGCTCATGAGTTTTGTCTTGACGAAAATGCGGGCAAAGGTAGAATATCGCCGCGCGGCGTAGAAGAGGTTTTTCCAAAGAAAGATGCAGGAAAGTGGTTATTGGGTACAGCGCTACTCGACGCGCACGAACATGCGGATGTCTTCTAGCGGTCTATCGTGGGCGTCGCGTGGCACGGCGGCAATGCGGTCCACAACTTCGAGGCCAGAGACGACCTCTCCAAAAACGGTGTACTGGCCATCTAGCTGTGGCGTTCCGCCCAATGCTTTGTAACGAGCGCGCCACTGAGGGCTGAACTTGATGCCCAGTACGCGCTCCCATTCATCTAGAGAGGCATCCGTCTGAGGTTGCCCTTGCACGATGTAAAACTGACTTCCATCAGAGGCACGTTGAGGATTAACGGCATCAGGTTTGCGCGCAGCAGCCAAGGCACCACGCACATGAGGAAAGCGTATTTCCGCTGGAATGGTATAGCCCGTATCACCACTGCCAAGAACAACCCCCGCGGGCGCATTCTTTGAAGTCGGATCACCACCTTGAATGACAAAATCACGGATAACGCGGTGAAATAGCAAACTGTCGTAGAACCCTGATTGAGCCAATTTTAAAAAGTTATCGCGATGCAGCGGTGTTTCATCGTAGAGCCGCACGCGAATGACGCCCAAGTTCGTCTCAATACGCACGATGGTTTGGCGTTTTTGGCAGGTGCTTACCACAAAGGCCAACATCAGAGGAAGAAGGATTGGTCTCATCGTCGTCTTAGACATAGCGTTAAATAAGCATTTGAGTATCGTTATCTCTCGGCCTCTAGGTCTTTAAAGTACTGGATAATTTTTTCCTTCAACAGGCGCTCTTGTTCAGGTAGAGGTAATACCTGAATGCTGCGCACTTGCCGCCAATGAGGCCAGCCGTCGGCATCGCGGCCCACAAACTCGTAATAGCCGTCGTAAGCCAACAGACGACATACGGCAATATGCATGAGGTCTTGCTTCTCCTCTTTGGTAAAGTTTTTCTTCCACCAGCCCAGTTCCTGAATGCCGATCAGAAACAGCATTGCATTTAGGTCAGGCAAACTATCGCGCCGCATTGCGTCTTTTACTTCATGGCGCACCCGTAGCCATTCAAAATCTAGTTCCCAGTCTTCCACATCTATTAGGTTTACGAGTGATTTCAAAGAAAGCGGGTAGAGTAGACCTCGTTGTACGTCTACGATTTTGGCGAGGACTTTCGCTTGCGCAGGTCAATCCGCTGCTGTCCGAAGTAAGCCTCCGTTTCTTGCAATCTCCTTCGAACGATGTTTTCCCAATTAGTGAGGATGGAATCTGCCGCTGCGAGGTTAGCGACGAGTGCTGCATCGAGATGGGCCTGTTCGGCGCGGAGTTGGCGCACGCACTCGTGGGTTCGAGCGCGATACTCGCCAACTAAGCGGTTTAGGTCGGGAGCAAAAGTCATCAGTTCAGCCTTTAGTTGGCGAGCGAAGAGCTCCGTCAAGTCGAAATGCAGCTGAGCGCGGCGCAAAGCAAGCGCTTCGAGGCGTGCATCCGAGGGGCGGGCCGCGCTGTCGGGAAAGAAGAGCGTCTCCGTGCGTATGAATGCCTCGCGAAAAAAGTCGCCGCCTAACCGACAAGTTAGATGCGTGTGCACAACAGGGAGTTGCTTCTCTGCACCTAAAGGATTTGCTCGCAGATCGCCTTTCAGCAGACGGCGCTCTGGGTGCCAGTACATACGGCTTTCCATACCTTCCAAAGAAGGCACGCTGTAAATTTCCGCCTTGACGGTGTGGCAGTTGGATTTGACCTGGTAACGCCGGTGCCGAGTGATGACTAACAAATTGCCCCCGATGCGGCCTGCATTGCGACAAGCTCGCTCAAGCACATCGGCGTAGTGACAATCGAGGGTCAACCCATAATCTCCAATCTTAACTGTGCCAAGCAGTTGAGCCTTTCGAAGGTCAATATCGTTCTTGTTTTCGGCAATGCCCACGTAATGGACGGAGTCTCGTTCAACGCCTTTTTCCGTTGCGCGTAAACGCACCGGAGGCTCGCAACCATTTGCGCACAGGAGCAGTGCAGCGCCCCAGAGAAACTCTTTTTTCATGAGCAGAGCCGTTTTGCAAGGCAAAAATAGAACGTTGCAATGCGCTGCCGTTTAAAGAGGCTGTCAGATGATCCGCTCAGGGTAACTGTAGACGTTAAAGCGTTCGCCGCGCAGAAATCCTACGAGTGTTATGCCGGCCTCTTGAGCCATCTCCACAGCCAAGTGAGAAGGTGCGCCCACGGCAGCTAGGCAAGGAAGGCCGGCCATGGCCGCCTTCTGCACCAACTCAAAGCTGGCGCGGCCGCTAACAAGCATAAGATAGTGTCGAAAGGGCAAGGTCTCTCCTTTGCGAAGGGCCGCTCCAATGACCTTGTCTGCTGCATTGTGGCGACCTACGTCTTCTCGAATCAAGACCAACGATCCTTGTTCATCAAAGAGCCCTGTGGCATGTAATCCGCCCGTAGCCTCAAAAGCCGCTTGTGCTAGGCGCAACCGAGAGGGTAGCTGAAAAACCAACTCGCGTTTCCACCGCGGATAACCGCGCGTAGGATAGTAACAGCTTACTGTCTGTACAGCATCCAATGAGGCCTTGCCACATATTCCACAACTCGAAGAGGTGAACAAGTGCCGCGTAAGTCGGTGCTTGTCTACCGGAAGGGCAGGGTCCAATTCTACCACTAATGTATTCTCTGTCAGCACGCGAATCTCCCGAGCCTGGTCTACCCGCTGGAGGATGCCTTCCGTGAATAGGAAGCCCAAGACTAAGTCTTCGTCATCTCCCGGAGTGCGCATGGTCACCGCTAATGACATCTGTTGACGGTATGCAATACTTCCAAAGGCAATGCGAATTTCAAGAGGCTCTTCTACGACAAGTTTGTCGGTGTGGGCTTCTGTGCCAGCAGGTGTCAACGTCTGCGTAGGAACAGCGGTGATGTTGCAAGGAGGCATAGCACAAACGTGCATTCGAATGAAAGGCGCGTAAGATGCGCTAATTTACGAAAGTTGGAGCAATTTGTCGGTTACTTGCTCGCTTCTCGCGCATTGTTTCCAGCGCCTCTAACAGAACCAAACTACTCATGGTCGTTAGCGCATCTCCACAGCGTCCAGTTTCAAAAACGCCTTCATTTTGGCATGAAGGTCGGTGTTGTCATATACGCCGCTAAAGATTTCGGCACCTGGCCCATAAGCGAATACCGGCACCAGAGAAGCCGTATGGTGTAAGGTGGAAAACTTAATTTTCAATTCTTTCTTATCGTTGCCGCGCAAAAGCGCCATACCGCCCGTTTCGTGGTCGGCCGTTACGACCACTAGGGTATTTTTATCTTGTTCAGCAAAGCGCAGCGCTTCACCAACAGCTTTATCAAAGTCGAGCATCTCTTTAACAACGTGCTCGCTGTTGTTTCTATGGCAGGCCCAATCAATTTGAGAACCCTCGATCATGAGGAAGAAACCGCGCGGGCTGCGTTGAGCCAAAAAAGTTGGGGCAATTCGAGCCGCTAAAGGCAAGTAATTTCGACCCTCGTGGACGCCGTCAGGTTCCTTATCGGCCGAAAACCAAGCAAAAGGGCGAGTTGGATTGAGTTGGCATTCATTCAAAGAATGCTGCTGGAAAGTGTAAACGTCGAAGCCTTTTTCCTGAAGTTCGCGGCAGAGGTCGCGTCCGTCAGAGCGTCGGTTGAAATAGCTGAGGCCGCCGCCGATGAGGAGGTCTATTCGAGTTTTCAGAAAAAAGGGAGCAATTTCCTCCATTTCGGAGCGTTTGCTAACGTGGGCAATGAAAGCAGCAGGCGTAGCATGCGTAATGCTAGAAGTAGCCACTAAGCCTGTGGCCATGCCCGCCGCTGCCGCTTCTTCCAAAATAGTTCGACAAGGTTTCTTGTGGAGGTCAACTCCAATAGCGCCGTTGTAAGTCTTGCATCCGCAGGCAAAAGCAGTAGCTCCTGCTGCTGAGTCTGTTACGCGATGCTTAGCCGAATGCGTCTTCATCAACCCTGTAATAGGGAAACGCTCGAGATTAAGCTGTTCGGCTTGAGCATAAATAGCAGCAGTAATTTGGGCAATGCCCATGCCGTCGCCAATGAGCAGAATGATGTTGCGAGGAGTGTGCTGAAGAGGAAGAGCAGAAACGAACAGCGCTACATTTGTCCGTCTAGAGGAGGATAGCCATTTGCTACTTGGGAAAACTATGGAAAGGATTGCGAGCAGGAGTAGGTATTTCATGCGTCAAAAATACGGTGTTGTTCTCTAGCGTGGGAGCAAGAGGCACTGCAGTCGTTGCAGTCCACGCTGAACTTCAGGGTCGTGGATAGCCTGCAAAATGTCTTGCTTTTCACGTTTGCTCAGATGAAAGCTCATAGATGCCTCGTTCTCTTTGTTTTGAGGGCGGTACACTAGGCTAATCACTTGCAAGCGTTGTGGCCTAAGCAAGTCGCGTAACAGCGTTAGCGCATTATCTTGCTCAAAGTCTTGCATAGCCGTCAGATGAACAGCGCCGCTAAGAGGAGACAGCAAATTTTCAACGATGCCCTTGTAAGTACTTTCTTCGATAGGGCGGCGTTTCTCCCAGCATCGCACTTGAAGAATAACGACGCCGCTGGTGTTTTCTCGAATCCAATCGGCAAGGGCATGGGCAAAGCGGATAGCGGTGGCAAGGCCGTAATTATCGCGAAAGCCGGCGTCCATGACTTCTACAGGGGGGGCAGTGGGCAACCACACAGGAGGCAGAATGAGGGGATAGGAGCAGTTCATGCGCAGAGCCGAGGTAAAGGCAAGGCTATCGGCTTGTTGCCGAGCGAAAAGACGCCCGAAGTCCACTGCATCCACTTCGGGCTGAATATCAGCTGGGTCTCCAGGCGGTCGCATTAAGTAAGAAACGCCCTGCGGGCTAATGAGGAGGCGGCGCGCATCATTGAGAATAAAGGGCGATACGACCATCATTGGAATTTGAGCGCGCTTTTCAAACTCCCGATAGTCGGCCAATCGGCGGCTAAAGCGACCGCGACAGTTTTCATTAAGTTGGTATTCAAGTAGATAGCCGCGGTCTTTTCGATAAGTAAAGTTGCCGGACTTAAACTTTCGAAAAGGGAAAAATAGGTCATTCGTTAGGATAGCAAAGCTGACGGCATTGAGGAGGTCAGCGCCGATTTCGGCTACGTGGTCAGGGTGGTTGTAGTTTAGGTTTTCGCCCAACTGTTGCCGAAGATATAGTTCGCGCCAATACGCGGCGCCGAGGATACCGCCCGAGGCGCCACTGATGAGGACGGTTTGGCGCATTAAGCGACCCTGGGTTGCTTGGTCAGCTTGCTGAAGGGCGTGCATTGTCCACACTGCAGAGCGCATACCACCGCCACTAACGCATACTAGCACCATTTTGGGCTTTTCTCCGTTTGGGCCTCGATTTTGCCTTGCCCATACGTCGAGTATGCGGCGAGTTTCTGCAAGGTCTCGCGCAAGCGTATCAGGCGAACAAAGACGCTCCAATTCTTCGTGAGAATACGTGGCTCGGTTTTCCTCGGTATAGTCGATTCCATATGCTCGGTTGCGGTAGTGGAAAAGCCCCCATCCTGTAATCACATTCAGCGCTGCTACCATGAATAAGAAAGCCAGAACCGCCCAGCGCCGAAACCAGAAGACAATTGCCCCAAACAGGGCCATAAACATGCTAGCTAGGAGAAAAATGGTAGCTCCAGTGGGGATTCGCGCCCAGGGTTGCTCCATGAAAAGGCTTAAGAACATAATGATAACCAGCGCAAAAAGCTGCACCAACACAGCGTTGAGGTGGTTTTGTTGGAATACCCTAGCCAGCAACCGGCGGTCGTAGTGCATTACGCTGCGCACCAAACGCAGGCGCAACCGCTCACTTAGATAAGTATCTACTCGCCAACTGGTAGCACCACTGCGGATTTGCCGTAGGGTGGGCACATACCCTTCTGGAACAAATAGGCGGCTGCCCGGCTTCGGAGTCAGATTGCCTGCCCTAAGAATAGAGGCCAGGTCTTTATTGGTGAAATGCAAGTAAACTGCCAGGCTCCCAAGCATTAGACCCATGCCCACTAGGAAACCAGCAATATTCACTATTACGTCCCAAAAACTGGCTAACTCATCCCGTACCTGAAAGACAATTGAAGTGCCGACGTAAACAAGAAGAAAAATTAGCGGAAAAAAGCTGTTGTTCAGAGAAAAAAGCGTAAACGGGGCATTCAACGTAGCCAGAAAGGGAAACCGATGGGAGCACAACAAGTACGTAGTCAAATTCCAAATTAGAAAAAAGGCACCACAGGCTGCACCTGTTATCAGGAAACTCCAAAAATTTACCTCGCCCAAATACTCCGGCGTGAGCAACAGATGATAAACCCCAAAAAAACTTCCTATGGCTCCTGTCACCAACAACCCTAGGAAAATCCACAGACCTACCAGCATCAGGTGGTTGCGAAAGTGCAGGATCACCAGCTGAAACGGAAACGAGTAATACAGTAAGGTACGATAACGACGCATGGAGAGGGCAACGGCCTCGCTTTAGTATCCATCGAGCCCATGGAGGACTCAACCTATACTCAACAGATAGAATGGTTCTATTAAACGACAAAAATATTGTTGGCTAATGCGATTTAACGCAAAAAGCGACGCTGACATTCGTCAGCGCCGCTTCGCACTTTGAAATCGAGCACTTGCTGCCTATTTCACGCAATAACTTCCCTTCTCTTGCGGGCAGCAAGTATAGAGGATGACTGCGCGCCAAACTGTGGTGAGGAGACCAGCCCTACCCCCCAACGGACTGGCCCCTCGCCCACGGGCTTAAGGCCACATTTGGCCCTAAGTCTTTGTATTTCTTAAATACCTTATTTCTCAAATTTACCACCGCTTCCTATAGGGAAAAAGCCGCTTCTTTCACCTTATAGACACAACAACTATTGTGCCAAGACAATCTAGACCCTTCCCCCTATTGAGGCTATCTCGATTTTTACATCATAAAAGGTATCCAGCCGACATTTTGTCAGGCTTACTTGGCCTGGCACATCTTTTGGCAAGGCCTGCTATCAAACATCACTTACTATGCACAAGGGTACTATTTCTGTTCAAACGGAGAATATTTTTCCCATTATAAAAAAATTTCTCTACTCCGATCACGAAATATTCTTGCGGGAGCTAGTCTCTAATGCAGTAGACGCTACGACAAAATTGCAGACGCTTGCTCAACGCGGTGAGCCAGTAGGTGAACTTGGCGATACTACTATACACATCATCGTAGAGCCTGAGCAAAAGCGCCTCATCGTGCGCGACCGAGGCATTGGCATGAGCGAAGAGGAGGTGAACCGATACCTCAACCAGATTGCCTTCAGCAGTGCTGCCGAATTTTTGGAAAAGTATAAGGATAGCAACATCATCGGCAAATTTGGTTTAGGCTTTTATTCGGCCTTCATGGTTGCCGATAAAGTTGAGGTAGTCACTAAGTCTTACCGCAGCGAAGAACCCGCAGTGCGCTGGACGTGTGAGGGTTCTCCTGAATTCACCCTAGAACCGGCCGAAAAAACTGACCGAGGTACCGAGGTAATTCTCTACATCAATGAGGAAAACTCAGAATTTCTCGACCGCTTCCGCATTGAAGAGCTCTTGCGCAAGTACTGCCGCTTCCTGCCGGTGCCTATTCAATTTGGTACGCGCACAGAGTACGTGAAAGTTGGCGAGGGCAAGGAGGCCAAAGAGGAAAAACGCGAAGTTCCCAATATCATTAATGAAACTCACCCCCTTTGGAAAAAGACGCCAACCGACCTCAAGGACGAGGATTATTTGCGTTTCTATCGCTTACTTTATCCTTCGGCCGAAGAGCCGATGTTCTGGATTCACCTGAATATTGATTATCCCTTCCATCTAACGGGTGTTCTTTACTTCCCAAAGTTGGGTAGTGTCATCGAAACGACGCGCAACAAGATTCATCTGTATTGCAATCAGGTGTTCGTCACTGATGATGTGCGCGATATCGTGCCTGAGTGGCTTCAACTTCTCCATGGCGTCATAGACTCTCCCGACATTCCGCTAAATGTGTCGCGCTCATACCTGCAAAGCGATGCTAATGTCAAGAAAATTAGTGATTACATCGCCCGAAAAGTGGCCGATAAACTGCACGAGTTATTTAAAAATGACCGCCAAGCCTTTCAGGCCAAGTGGCGCGATGTTGGAGTATTTGTCAAATACGGTATGATTGCCGACGACAAATTCCAGGATCGGGCCATGAACTTTGCCTTGGTGAGCAACGTCAAGAACGAGTTTTACACCTTGCCTGAATACAAGGAGAAGGTGAAAGCTAATCAGACCGATAAGCACGACAAGGTTGTTTTTATTTATACCCATGATCCAGAAGCCCACGATGCCCTCATTAGAGCTGCTCAGGCACGGGGCTACGACGTGCTGCGCATGGATACCGTCCTAGACAACCATTGGATGCAGCATCTGGAATACCGCGCCAATATAGATGTCGCTTTTGCTCGACTTGACTCCAACACTCTGGACAAACTAGTTGAAAAAGACGAAAAAATCAATTCAGTCCTTAGTGATAAGGAAATCGAGCAAGTAAAAAAGGCCTTTGAAAAAATAGTTAGTGACAATATTCACGCCAAGGTCGAGTGCCATGCGCTAGCGCCTGACGACGCACCGGTAAGCATCACGCGGCCTGAGTTCCTGCGCCGAATGAAAGAAATGCAAGCCCTACACGGCGTAGTGGGCAGCGATGGTTTTCTTGATTCTTACACCGTCGTAGTAAACACTAACCATCCGCTCATAGCGTCTAAGTTGGTTCAACTTTCTGATGAAAACGGCCGCGTGGAGTTAGCGCAATACCTCTACGATCTAGCCCAACTGCAAGTAGGCATGCTGCGCGGCGAGGCATTAACGAAATTTGTGGAAAAAACGCTACAAAAACTTTAGGAGGGCGTATTTTTTAGCGCTTATCATGCAACCCTTCCATACTAAGCCGACCTAATTCAGTGCAACCGGTTGTTTAAAGGTCTTTTTATTCGTTGTTCAAAAATCAACCTGCACAGAGATATGGTAAACGTATGGAAGTTTTTAATGATGGCAGCCGTGCTAACGGCAATAGGAATTCTCGCTTGCACCAAGAATGAAAATGCTCTCGAAAGCGAAGAAGCAGTAGACCAAGCGCTCTTCGCTGCGCAAGAGCGCGGGGGATTAGGCAGCTATGGCTGTTACGAGTTGGTATTTCCAGTAACCATCCAACTGCCCAACGGTACTACGGCAGAGGTAAATTCCTATGAAGAGCTGGCTCAGAAGCTGCAAACCTTTTTTGAAACTAATGGACGGCCTAAGCGCGGCGTGCGGCCAATGTTTTCGTTCGTTTTCCCCATTTCGGTGGTCAACTCTAGCGGTGAAGCCATCATCGTGGAAAACGACCAACAATTGCGTCAGTTACGCGCCGAGTGCAAGGGTACGTTCGATCAGCGGGGGCCCAAGGGATATGGCCGCCACGGCGTGGCTTGCTTTGAGTTCGTCTTCCCGGTGACGATCGTGTTCCCCGATGGCACAACGGCACAGGCCGAAAACGCGCGCGCATTGCGCCAAATTCTTCGCACGTGGAAACAGAACAATCCTAACGCTACAGAGCGGCCAGAGCTGCTGTTTCCCTTGCAAGTAAAGATGCGTCGCACAGGTGAAATCATCACTGTCAACAATGCCGCTGAATTGGCAGCTCTGAAAAACAGCTGCAAATAACCGCACCGCTTGCGCTGGCGGTTTATTGCGCAGGAAATGTATGAAGGAAGGGCGTTGAGAAATGTCAAGAAGTTCTCAGCGCCCTTTCCGTTTTTTCTCAAGTGAAGAGGTACCTTGTATAGGCTCAAACGACATGGTGGCGTATCGCAGTCGCTGCTTTAGCGACGCAGAACGCTTCGTTCATGACCGCACTTGGGCCCATCACGGCGCTGAAGATACCACGAAATATCATGGAGTGCAGCGCGGCTCATTGCAGCTGTCGGCTCGAAGCAAAGAGCACTCGCATGAGCAGTACTGCAACAAAATAAGCCAACTGCGCCTTGAGGCGTGTCCAGAAATTAGCAAATTCTGGAAGGCGTTCGGCGGTGATTTGTACGCAGTACTGCTCAAAAAGTGTTTCGATATAGTCGCATAAGGTGCGGACGAAGGTAGGGTCGGCTACATCCACGTTCATTTCCAGACTGCGAAAACGACTCAATGGATTTAAGTTGAATGACCCTACCGAGGCCCATTGCCCATCTACCAAGATGGCTTTCCCGTGCATGACGGAGTGCTGCCATAAAAAGACATGTACTCCTTTCCGGATAAGGTCATAGGCTACATAGCGCTCGGCCCATTTCATCAAAGGCACATCGGAAGGCCCGCTGAGGAGAAGGCGTACCAGCACGCCACGCTTAACCGCGCGTTCCAGCCGCTGTCGTATAGCTGGGCCTGGTAAAAAGTAACTGGCTATCAATGTTAAGGAATGTTTAGCGTCCCGTATAGCGTGCAGATAACTGTAGAAAACCTCCGATTTGCGCCGCAGCCAGTCATTTAGGCGAAAGCGAACCAGTCCTTCGCGTGGAGGCGGTGGAAGCCATGCTGTTTTTCCCACAGCAGCAATCCAGGCTGTCCAGTCCTTGCGCTGCGGCCATCGCCGCTTCCAATAGTGATGGTAGAAAATGTCGTCGCAAAGATCATTTAGGTAGCGACATACTTCGCCCTCGATGTAAACAGCCAAATCGAGCCATGCGGGTTCCTCTGGTGTTCCTCGGTACCTATCGGCAATATTTATGCCTCCAATGAGGGCGCGTCGAGCATCTGCTACGGCTACTTTTTGGTGTAAGGTGCGCCCACCTTGCCATCGCTTCAAGGATAGCCAATGCTTAAAGAAGCGAAAATGAACGCCATCTGCTTGCATTCGTTCGACGAAGGCATTAGGCAAGGCCGATGAACCGAATCCATCGACAATTACTCGCACCTGTACCCCGCGACGCGCTGCGGCCCGCAACGCCTCAGCCACTTCGGTGCCAGTGCGGTCGTCGGCAAAAATGTACACCTGCAAATGGAAGGTCTTTTGCGCTTCTGCAATGAGGGTGATCAGCCGACGGAAATAGGGCTCGCCACTGGGAATGAATTCAACTTGCTCAGCCCTGACATATGCTTTCATGGAGGGAGTACACAGGCGTGTATCCGAAGCCTTTAGCAGCAGCAGCCAGAGTCTGGCCCACAGCTCGTTGTGCCTTTCGCTAAATTGCGCAGCAATATTTTGGGCTTAGCCGCCTGCTTCGCGCGTTTCTGAGCGTCGCCTCCTGGCTTGTAGCCGCAAACCGTTATGCTAAAAATGCCCACTGGATTCCTCCGAAATGCCTCTAATTCCACTGCCGAAAGGTATTCCAAAAGGATATGATCAGGAATGAGAATGGGTTTTTGCCTGGCGATTGTCACGCGCTCAAATCCTGTCTGTTCTAGAAGGGAAACGTATGCGTCGCGCTGCATTGCTCCTGCTACGCAACCAGCGTACAGCGACGCAGCCTGTTGAAGCTTTTCGGGCAACACCCCCACTAGAACTACATCCGAAATACTGAAGCGACCTCCAGGGCGCAGTACGCGCAGCATTTCCGCAAATGCTTTTGCCTTGTTAGGTACCAGGTTTAAGACACAGTTGCTTATGACTACGTCCACTGAATTATCAGCGACCGGTAAATCCTCGATATCACCCTCGCGGAACTCTACGTTGGTATAGCCTAACTTTTCGGCATTCTTGCGCGCCTTGTGAATCATGGATGGTGTAAAGTCTACGCCAATGACCTTACCTGTTTCGCCCGTCTCAGCGCGCGCAACGAAGGCGTCGTTGCCAGCCCCACAGCCCAAGTCAAGGACGACGTCACCAGGTTGAATGTGGGCGTATTCCGTAGGTACCCCGCAGCCTAAGCCCAGATCGGCTTCGGGTTCGTAGCCCGACAAATGAGCATACGACTCCGACATGATGGTATACGTCCCGGGCGTGCCCACTCCGCAGCAGGAGGTGGCATTTGTTGCTCGGTCTTGTTCTGCATCTTCCGCACCCCAAAAGTAGAAAATCATGAATAAAAATCCCAGTAGGAAAGCAGGGAAAGGATGTTTCGATG
>JANWXM010000032.1 GCA_025055285.1 Saprospiraceae bacterium | reverse complement strand
ACGAAGGGACAGGAATAAGCCCAGGTGGTGGAGAAAAAAATCGCGTTGCCATTTGTTCACGTTCGGCATTTGCTGTAATGTTACGCTTATGAGCGTTTCGACGTTCATGGGCAGAAGTTGTTGGGTTGATGTTTTACACCACAAATCTAAACTTTTGCCCTTTTTTATCTCAACATTTTCAAATCGGATAGGCCAATTTCTTTACGAAGTATTGCTTATATGTTTAAAATTTAACTTATCTTCTTTATTGGCTGAGATAAGAAAAAATATCTCTTAATTTTCGTTTTTTTTTTTGATGTGTAGATTTTTATTTAAGGTCATATTTATATTGCTATCAACGTCAGCAACTAATTCACAGAATATCAAACTCAGTATACGCCCACAATTAGGATTAAGAATTCACGATGATACATTTAGTGGTGTTCAAAGGGTAGGAGGTAGATACATAATGCCATCTCCAACTGTAGGTCTGAGTATATTTTTAGATGAAACACCGCTAAGTCTCAACTGGCAGACGGACTTCAACGGAGTCCCACGCGTACGAGACACACTAGGTCTTGCTCCGTCCTTCCTGAGTGAAACATGGATTTCACATCAATTACAAATATGTTACAGGCTCAAAAATCTAGACCTGTACTTAGGCGGATATTGGCAACGGCAAGAGGGACTTGGAAATCATTTACAACCTGAAACCTATGAATGGAAAACATGGGGGGCCCACTTGGGTGTAGGTTTGCCTATTTCATGGTTAAATGTAGAATATAGAACCAGGATAAGAATTTGGCCTGATTTTGCCGCTATCATCAGTTCCTCGCAGCATTCTTTACTTTTTTTATACAACTTCGATAAAAAAAGAAGGCCAGGGGCTTTGGACGATTATTTGATAGTTAATGGTTTGATTGGCTCTAGATTTTTCTACACGGGAAATATCGATTTGTTGTATGGAGAAGATTTGACGCCTATTGGTATCTCGCCATCCTTAGGTATAGAAATTATTCACAAGAACTCAAATATATCGTTAAATTTGGAACGCGACTGGTGGATTGCGTTTAATGGTGGTAGTCCTTCTCGTGATATGAAAGGCTATATAAATTCTTCCTTTATAGGTCTCAGCTATCACAAAATACTTAAAAATAATCGTTACATTCGTTTTAGGTTGGGTGGTTCCTTTATTATTGATTATGATCTATTAGATGAATTAACAGTATCTAATCCGGATAAAGATAAAATTGGTAGCTTCTATCAAGTTAAGGGATTAGGTACGCTGATTTCCTACGAACTACTTCTGCATACCGATCTTGAAATTAAATATACTTTTCCGTTTAATGGCTATCAATTTTTTAATTTAACCCGATTATCTATAGGATTAATATACAGATACAATCCTAATAGATAAAGCGCAGAACTCTACTTTCCCGTCCATACTCCTTGAGCGGTCGTATGGCGGGAAAGTGAGCGTTGAGCGGGAATTATTCAAATCACCCATCCAAGTATCGCTCGAACGAGCGTAGGGCTTTGGACTTTCATTTAGGGTAGCTGCTGAGCCAAGCGTCTGCGTTGTAGCAAAGGCGGGAAAGCTTTTATCGGAGCAACGCTCAACGCGCATTTCGTCGCAGATCCTTATGCTGTGGCCTTTGGCTTTTGCTGGCGCGTATGGAGTGCCATGGGCAGAAGTCATGGCGTGGAAGTGGCTTCTCTACCGTAAGTCAGCAGCTTCCTTTCAGCAAGTGTGGCAAGGGAGTTTTTGTCTGCAGACGACTTTTAGCGTTGCGGATGCACGATAGACACGGGCTGCGATTTTTGACTCTCTGTCCATTTGCACGAACCCTTGGGTGACTCGACGACAGTTTGTGCCGCGAAACCAAACAGAGAGGCAGTTTGCTAAAAAGACGCTTCTGAGTTGGGCGACCTTTCGCAAAATTCATCTGTGAGTCCGACTTTGAATATTTATCGGAGGGAACCGCGCTTATGTCGAGCTCAAAAACCGAGAAAAAACGAAAGACGTAACTTTGAGCGGCTGAAAATGTTGTTTTTAAGTGATTAAGTAATTCTGCATGAAAAGCATGAAGAAAACATAAAGCAGGAGTTTCCTTAGAGTAATTGTTCTTTTATATTGGCGAAGAAAGCAATTAAATTTACAAGGAGTTTCATTTTTTTTCACCGTATATAGAATTTTCTTTCATGGATCCGCTTAAGCAACTATTTTTTGAGAAGTCTCAAGCTTTGCGAAAGGAGATCAAAGATATTCTCCAACAACACGGCCAGGTCAAAGTAGATGAGGTTTCCATAGAACAGATCTACGGGGGTATGCGCGACATTATTTGTATGCTATGGGAACCTTCTCTGCTAGACCCGCAGGAGGGCATTCGGTTTCGAGGATTTTCGATACCTGAGTTGCGCGAGAAACTTCCTCGAGCGCCTCAAGGGAAAGAGCCGCTACCTGAAGGCATTTTTTGGCTGTTGTTGGTAGGTGAAATTCCCACACGCGAACAAGTAAAGTGGTTGACGGAAAACTGGGTACGTCGTGCAAACGTGCCGGAGCATGTATTTCGCACAATCGAGGCATTACCGGTAGAGACGCATCCCATGACGCAACTTTCGGTAGGTGTGATGGCCATGCAGAACACAAGTATCTTCTCCCAGCGATACAACACAGGAATGAATAAGACGGAGTACTGGGACGCTACCTACGAAGACGCCATGAACTTGGCGGCCCGCCTGCCGCGGATTGCTGCTTATATCTACCGCCGCATTTACCACAAGGGCGACATCATATTGCCGGATATCTCCTTGGATTGGGCCGCAAACTATGCTCACATGCTAGGCTTCGAAGACCCCGGTTTCACAGAGTATATGCGGCTTTTCTTGACCATACACGCTGACCACGAAGGAGGCAACGCATCAGCGCATACGATGCATTTAGTGGGCTCAACACTGAGCGACCCGTATTTATCCTTGAGTGCGGCTTTCAATGCTTTGGCCGGTCCGCTTCACGGTTTGGCTAACCAAGAAGTCATCCGATGGATTCTCAAGATGGTTGAGACGCTAGGCACTTCGCGTCCTTCTCGCGAGCAAATAGCTGAATACGTAAAAAGCACCTTAGCCAGCGGGCGCGTCATTCCCGGCTACGGACATGCAGTGTTGCGTCAACCTGATCCGCGGTTTATGGCGCAGCGCCAATTTGCCGAGGAAAACGTGCAGGATAGCGATTTAGTAAAGATTGTCTGGAAAATCTTCGACGTAGTGCCGCCCATTTTGGGCAGTCTGGGCAAGGTGCGCAATCCCTGGCCCAACGTAGATGCTCATTCAGGGGCATTATTAATGCACTACGGGATGAAGGAACACAACTATTACACCGTTCTCTTCGCCGTTAGCCGGGCTCTGGGCGTGCTTGCAGCGCAGTGTTGGGCGCGTGCTCTAGGTTTGCCCTTGGAGCGACCTAAGTCTGTAACTACTGAATGGATAAAGGCATTTCTAGAGAAAAAGGCCCAAGAGAGCAACTTGGCCTCTGCTCACTAAAGGCAGCACATGGTAGCAATCATTATGGGTTCGGACTCTGACCTGCCTGTCATGCAGAAGGCAGCGGAGGTATTACAGGAATTAAAGGTTCCTTTTGAGCTGACGATCGTTTCAGCGCATCGCACGCCGGAACGGATGTTTCACTTCGCTCGCACAGCGCACGAGCGTGGTTTTCGCGTCATTATTGCCGGGGCAGGAGGTGCCGCTCATCTGCCTGGCATGGTAGCTGCTCTTTCGCCTCTGCCCGTCATTGGTGTGCCGATAAAATCCGCTAACTCTCTCGACGGCTGGGATAGCATCCTCTCTATTCTACAGATGCCTGAAGGCGTGCCCGTAGCCACAGTAGCGCTCAACGCTGCGCGCAACGCAGGAATCTTGGCTGCTCAAATGCTCGCCACGAGCGACGTCGAATTGCTTCAACGCATTCAACAACACAAAAAAAATTTAGAGGCAATTGTTCTGGAAAAGGCCGCTCAGTTAGAGGGCCGACCTCTTCTTAGACCTGACCCTTGAGATTTAATACCCAGTAAAAGGCTTTAAGGGTGGAGGCAAAGGACGGCAGACAAAAGAAGAGTCTCTACGTGCTTGTTTGCTAAATTGTGCAGCAATAAGGCAATGAGCGCACCCATCGCGAGATTGGCTTTATGCATTTTATCTGCAACGGTGCATAAGACACTTCATCTTTAAGTATACGGGGCTCGAAAGAGAAGGGACATAGCACTTAAACTCATGTAGCGTTCGAACCTCTACAAGGCCATAAAGTTCAATTTCTCAGCTAAGAGGGCAGTTCAACTAGAAAAATGAAGGCCAGTGTAGGACGTGGGTTGGAAGTCGTAACGCCATACATCGAGTTAAAAGAAGAGGCGAAACAGTTGGAATCTCAGCACAGGGAGGACCCTCATCGTCACTCTCCCGGCTAAAGGTCGTGCCCTCGAAAAGACGCTCTGCTCCACTCGACGCCATTGCATTGGCTTGCTTGCCCGCACCTTGGGCCACCTCCTTAGGCAACTTGCGGTTGGACAGTCAACCATTTTAATGGTGAAACTTTTCTGCGCAGTAGAGGAATCTCCTCGACGTATTTCTCTGCGGACGACGAGCAAGAGGCCAAGTAGCTAGCAACTTAAAGCAAAAAGGCTGCACCGAAAACACCCGCACTATCTCCTAGCTTAGGTTTGAGGAAGACGGTATCTATGCGCGGGTTGAATAGGTGTTTACCTGCCTCTGCTACGCCGTCGGAGTACAGGCGCTCGATGTTTCCTACGCCTCCGCCGAGAACAATAGCGTCGGGGTCAAGAATGTTGATAACTACGGCAATAGCTTTGCCAAAGTAATGAACAAGGCGGTCTATGGTATCAGTTGCAGCAGGGTCTGTTCCGGTTGTTGCCCGAGTTGCGATCTCTGATAAGCGCCGCTTTTCTCCTGTTTTGCCATAGTAAAAACGCTCCAGGGCAGGGCCAGAAATGAGCGTCTCCACACAGCCTATTTTACCGCAATAACACGGGCCTCCTTCTTCGTCGAGAAAATTGTGCCCCCACTCGCCAGCGATACCCTGACGGCCGTGGATAACCTGACCGTGCACGACAATTCCTCCGCCGACACCCGTACCCATGATGACGCCAAAAACTACCTCAGCCTGAGGCATTGCTTCAGGAACGGCTCCTAGGTATGCTTCGGCTACAGCAAAGCAATTAGCGTCGTTCGACAGCTTTACTGGCACACCTAAGCGTTGGCATAGGTCTTTGTCGAAAGGCTTTCCGATGAGCGCTGTCGTGTTCGCGTTCTTGATTAAGCCCGTTTGAGGGTCAAGCGTTCCTGGATGTCCGACGCCTATGCGAGAGGGCTTCAAGCCGGTCATTCGACGAAGCTCTTCCACCAAGAGCGCGACTTGGTCGAGGATGTGATCATAACCCAGCTGTGCCTCGGTAGGTATTCGATAGCGCGCCAAAATACGCGGATCTTGTTGGCCATCTATCACGACGCCTTCTATCTTCGTGCCGCCTAAGTCAATTCCCCAACGGTACATAATTTTTTTGCTAGCAAAGAAACGCATTTTGGGCAACCGCTTTTCTTAAATGCGCATCTACGCTGCATAGCTCCGGGATAATGCTTATCCTTAACTTTGCCTCAGCTTATACGAGAGTATGGCTAAATCCAAGACATTTTTTCCAACTACATGTGTTTCATTATGGTGATCAAAGCTCTGCTTCGACAGCTAACCCTTTTGACAATAGCGCTTTTGGTGAACGCTCCTCTTCAAGCTCAGCTCATACCCAAATGCAGAGACGGGAGAGGATATTCCTTCAATCCCGTAACGGGACAGGAGATCCCTACCGGGGAGCGATGTGCTAACTCAGTGACCAGTGCCGTGCCCTTTTTACGTATTGTTCCAGATGCTCGAGGCGGAGCAATGGGAGACGTAGGCATTGCTACTTCTACTGACCCAAACGGGATGCACTACAACCAGTCTAAGCTAGCCTTTGCAGAAAAAAACCTTGCAATTTCTGCTACATATACTCCTTGGATGCGCAACCTAGGGCTGCAAGATGTCTATTTGGCATACCTGGCCCTGTATAAACGGCTTGATGGTCTTCAAACGATAGGAGCAAGTTTACGCTACTTTTCGTTAGGTG
The DNA here is from genome assembly GCA_025055285.1 of Saprospiraceae bacterium. Lineage (GTDB taxonomy): Bacteria > Bacteroidota > Bacteroidia > Chitinophagales > Saprospiraceae > M3007. Next base: position 32,153 of record JANWXM010000032.1, on the reverse strand, counting down.
ATATTGAATTTACAGACGAGAACGGCAACTCTTTAGGGCAAGGAAGACCTAACGAATTCGAAGTGGCGTTGGCTTACGCGCGCAAACTCTCCAAAAAATTCTCGGCGGCCGTAGGAGCGAAGTTTATCTATTCTAATCTGGCTACTGGACGAATCGTTGAGGGCAACGAGATTCGGCCTGGCATTGCTGGAGGCGCCGATTTATCGCTAACCTATCGCACACCGATGAAAATTTCCCGTGGCGGCGGTGAATTTACCTTTGGCGCTGCAATAACCAATCTGGGTTCTAAAATCACCTATACTCGCTCGGCCAATCGCGATTACATCCCAACGAATCTTGGGATAGGTTTCGCATGGAAATTCAATCTTGACGCCCACAACTCCCTCACTTTCACTACGGATCTGAACAAACTTCTAGTACCCACTCCTCGGCCTGACCTAGATGAGGATGGCGATACCATCCCCGACTACAAGCAATACTCTCCTATTCGTGGTGTTTTTGTCTCGTTTTCCGATGCACCCGGCGGTCTCAGCGAAGAACTCAAGGAAATCAACATCGGAACTGGCGTAGAGTATTGGTACGACAACCAGTTTGCTGTGCGCGCTGGTTACTTCTTCGAACACTATTCCAAGGGTAACCGCAAGTACTTTAGCGTTGGTCTAGGCATCAAGTATAACCTCTTCGGCATTAATCTCTCTTACCTAGTACCCACGACCAACCAACGCAATCCTCTAGATAACACCCTGCGCTTCTCGTTGCTTTTTGATATGGCAGCTCTGGAAAGCGGCGAATGAGGCTTTGTACAAAGAGAGGGGCAAGCTTTGCGCTTGACGGTGCTTTCCCTTCCATTCTTATAAAGAAAAAACAAGCTCAGAAGGAAGTATGGGCAAGATCGAAGCGTAGGTAGAGATTCATGCCCGCATTTGTCATGCGTGCCTGCCGGACTGTTTCATTTGTCAAGTCTATCTCATAGTAGCCTTCCACACCAACTGCTGCACGTTCTGCCGGCCCAACGACGCGCCCCACACCTAGGCGGAATGCTAGCAAATTACCTGAGCGAATGCCCAGCGGAAAGGAGGGGTTGTAAAAGGTCTTTAAATGCTCGCGCGCCTCCGCATTCGTGCTGTTAGTAATGGTTTCTGCTCCCCAACCCCAATCTTGAAAGACGCGCTTGAGTCCTCCGTGTGCAGAGAAGAAGAAGTCGCTATCTAGAGGGCGAAAATCTTTGCCAACTCCGACCGTTAATGCTATGAGAGCCTTTTGGTAACTCGAGGGGGAAGACATAAATTCTACATTACCGAATACCGGAAAAAGTCGGTGCGCGAAGTAGGCATTTAGCCCATACCTTGGCTGGGCATAGCGGCTTCGCAATCCGTAGTCTGCTTCAAACTGCTCCCATGTATATCCGCCTTTGTCTTTATGACTGATAGCTACGAACTTGTATACCTCTTGCAAATTTGTAGCGTAGAAGTGGATGTCGTGAAAAAGCATCGAGCCGCCAGCGTTTATGCCGAGGCGAATGAAGAGATTTTCACTTTTCTGCGCAACGAGAGAGGTGCACAGCCCTAAACTAGCTAGAAATATTGCAATTTTTTTCATCGCTGTAAATTTTGTCAAATAGGAAAAGGACAAATAACTTCTAATCGCACGGATCAGAAGTGGCGGGGAAACTAGGGACGATTAGTTAGGGAATGGGTCACCTCCACCGAAACCCTAAGCTTACGTCAGAGCGAATTCCCGATGAAGGATCAACTAAGTCAGCTCCAAAGGTATAATTTTTCGCCGAATCCTCTTGAATGAGGCGCATTAAAAAATCATTTTTGTCCGCTCTTTTCACAGGAAGAAGTTTCGAGAGAAGGCAGGCGGTGTCGAGAGTGCTGTGTTTCTTTAAAATGCGAAGCACCCACGGTGACCTACTTCGATTTTCTCGCTTTTCCACCTATCCCTTTTTCCTACCTTCGCCCCAGACAAATGCATTTTGGGAATGACAGGAAATCTTCCCTCCGATAAACCGCGCATAAAACACATTGCCGTTGCTGGAAACATTGGCGCTGGAAAAACTACCCTCAGCGAAATGCTTGCTCGCCATTTTGGCTGGGACGTTCATTACGAAGACACGGAAAATAATCCCTACCTGGCGGATTTTTACTTAGACATGCGCCGATGGTCATTTAATTTGCAAGTATTTTTTCTTTCTAGTCGTTACCAGCAGATTCTGCGCATTCAACAAGGAAACCGAACGGTTATCCAGGATCGCACCATTTATGAAGATGCTTACATCTTTGCGCCCAACCTCGCGGATATGGGGCTCATGGAACGGCGTGACTTTGAAAATTACATCCAGCTTTTCCAATCGATTATTTCGCAGATTCGCCCGCCAGATCTACTTATCTATCTTCGAGCTAGCATCCCTACATTAGTAGAACACATCCAAATGCGCGGGCGCGATTACGAAGGCAACATCAGCATCGAATACCTTAAGCGTCTCAATGAGCGATATGAGCGCTGGATCTCTACGTACAAAGAAGGGCGTTTACTCATTATCAACGTAGACCAGCTGGACTTCCAAAACAACATTGAGCATTCGGGTCGCGTGCTAGAAATGGTGCAAGCAGAGCTCCATGGCTTGTTCTGATTCGTCGTATGGCTGCCACAAAGAAAAAAACTTCATCGTTCGAGAAACCGACTTCCCCTGACCCGGCACTGTTGGAAAGGGCTGCTCAAATTCAGCGAATCCTAGACGAGCTCTATCCAGAGGTACCCATTCCTCTTCATCATGAAGACCCTTATACCCTGTTAGTAGCGGTCGTCCTATCGGCGCAATGTACCGATGAGCGCGTCAATGAAGTAGCGCCGCGACTTTTTGCTCGAGCGCGTACGCCTGAGGAGATGATTCGCCTGAGTGTAGAAGAAATTCGCGAGATTATTAAACCGTGTGGTCTTTCCCCAACGAAGTCGAGGGCAATTTGGGAGCTGTCGCGCCGCCTTGTAGAAGAATACAACGGTCATGTGCCGCGTACATTTGAGGAACTAGAAGCGCTTCCTGGAGTTGGACATAAGACCGCCTCTGTCGTTATGTCACAAGCCTTCGGGGAGCCGGCGTTTCCCGTAGATACGCACATTCATCGGCTTGCGGCGCGTTGGGGCTTGAGCAGCGGCAAAAGTGTTGAGCAAACAGAGCGCGATCTAAAAGCGCTCTTCCCTATAGAAAGTTGGAATAAGTTGCACCTACAAATTATCTATTTTGGCCGTCAATATTGCCCTGCCCGCGGACATGAACCGCAAAAATGTCCAATTTGTTCGCTTTTCTTGAAGTAATATCCTGAGTCATAATTTCTTCAAAAATAAAAAGAAGGCCGCTAGAGAGTAAATCTAGCGGCCTTCGCGGCTTTCCTGTCTTTCACCTTATAGCTCAGTCATCTGTTCGCAATATTCTGAGAGCGGCACCCTACCTGTCTCCTTAATGGCCTTAAAGCCGCCTTCTACGTTGACCAGGTTGTCAAAGCCGCGCTTCCTTAGGATGCTAATTGCAATGACAGAACGATAACCTCCCGCACAGTGTACCAAATAATGTACATCCCGCCTTAGCTCGGCCATGTTCTTGTTGATGAAATCGAGCGGAAAATTCTGCGCGCCAATGACGTGCTCCGTATCGTACTCGCTTTTACGGCGCACGTCGAGCACTATCGTATTCGGCATTTTCATGCGACTCAGGAAGATCTCTGCATTGATGCTCTCGATGCTATCTACCTCTTTTCCTACTGCTTGCCAGGCGGCGAAGCCTCCTTCTAGATATCCTAGCGCATGGTCGTAACCGACGCGAGCTAAACGTGTCACGGCTTCTTCCTCCCGCCCTGGAGGACATACCAGCAATATAGGCTGTTGCAGGTCAGCGATGAGCGTGCCCACCCATGAAGCAAACTGGCCATCGAGTCCAATAAAGACTGAGCCTGGGATATAGCCTCTGACAAAGTCTTGCTCCGAGCGCGTATCTAAGATTAGAGCGTTCTCTACTTCAGCAACTGCTAGAAATTCTTTTACTGACAACGGACGAACTCCGCGCTCTAGAACCTTATCTATGCTCTCGTAGCCCATCCGGTTAAGCATGGCGTTTTTCGGAAAATACTGTGGCGGCTCTACTAAGCCTGTTGTTACCTCTCGGATAAATTCCTCGCGCGTCATGTCGGCTCGCAGTGCGTAGTTCAATTGCTTCTGCTGACCGATTGTCGAAACGGTCTCTTTTGCCATTTTTTTACCACATGCCGAGCCGGCACCATGTCCCGGGTACACGAGGACGTTATCGGGCAGCGTCATGATCTTCGTGCGCAGCGAGTCGTACAAATAGCCTGCTAAGTCCTCGCGTGTCAGATCGCTCTTCACCGCTAAATCAGGGCGCCCTACGTCGCCAATAAACAACGTATCGCCTGTAAAGACCGCTATCTCTTTTCCATTTTCATCTATGAGCAAGAAGCACAAAGACTCCATCGTGTGACCCGGCGTATGCAGCACCCGAATCTTTACCTTTCCCAGCGGCAGTTCTTCACCGTCTTTCGCTATATAGGCTTCGAAATTTGGTTTTGCCGTTGGCCCGTAGACAATCGTCGCCCCTGTCTTTTTCGCAAGATCGAGGTGGCCCGATACGAAGTCAGCGTGGAAGTGCGTCTCCAACACGTACTTGATTTTCGCGCCATCTTTTTCTGCGCGTTCGATGTACGGCTTTGTTTCCCGCAGCGGGTCGATGATGGCGGCTTCTCCTTCGCTCTCGATGTAATAGGCGGCTTCCGCCAAACAACCGGTATACAATTGTTCTATTTTCATAGATGCCAATGTTTTTGATATGAAGGAATGAGAAGTTTAGCGCTTTTCACACTCAAAGATGACCCTCCTTTGCGCCGCATAGGAATGATCTCTATTCCCAAATAAAAAATTATTTATCATTGCTTTTTATTTGAAAAAACATTATAGCCCTTAAAAAATGCAACTTGGGCCATAAAAAATACTGGAGCCTCGGAAAGAAACAGACGTTTGATGTTAGAGCGTTGGCTTTCTACTCGAGCCTAGTACAAAGAACAACACGGAGAGTGCATCAGCAAAGTTTACTCTCTGCTTCCGCGTTTGCCCTAAAGAGATAAGCCCCGGCCCGGGCAAGGTTTTTTTAAATCACATCTGGAAAGCCCCCGCTCACTGCGGCCACAACCACCGCACCAAGCGCAGCAATAGACTAATGAGCAGGCTTAAAAGTAACATCGTAGTGATCGGGAAGTAGAAGCGAAAGTTTTCGCGTTCAATGGCGATGTCGCCTGGAAGGCGACCTATCCAATTAAGACGACCTTGCAGGGCCCAGGCAAGTAGGCCCAAGAGGATGAAGACTAGGCCGATCCCGATGAGCATTTTGGGCCAGGAGAGGTTTTGCATAGGCATTCACAACAAGTTATTAAAGGCGCCGGATTTGCGCACCAATAGCGTTGAGGCGTTCGTCGATGCGTTCATAGCCACGGTCAATTTGGTGGACATTGTGGATGAGGCTTCGCCCTTTTGCAGATAGCGCTGCGATAAGTAACGCTTGACCGGCACGGATGTCGGGCGAGGTCATCTCAATACCGCGCAGCTGAGAGCGTCGGTCTAGCCCGATGACAGTGGCGCGATGTGGGTCGCACAAGATGATTTGGGCACCCATGTCGATGAGCTTATCTACAAAGAATAGACGGCTCTCAAACATCTTTTGGTGAATGAGCACACTGCCGCGCGCTTGCGTAGCCACTACCAAGACGATAGACATAAGGTCTGGAGTAAAGCCTGGCCAGGGAGCATCGTAAATGGTCAGAATAGAACCGTCTATAAAGGTGCTGATTTCGTAATGCTCCTGCGCCGGGATGTGTAAGTCATCGCCTCGGCATTCGATAGTAATGCCGAGGCGTTCGAAAGTTCGCGGGATAATGCCTAAGTGTTCCACACCTGCATTTCGAATGGTAATTTCAGAAGCCGTCATGGCCGCTAGCCCAATAAAGCTGCCTACTTCGATCATGTCGGGTAGGCAACGATGTTCCGTACCGCTTAAACGTTCTACGCCTTCAATGTGTAGGAGATTGGAGCCAATACCTTCGATACGAGCGCCCATGGCGACGAGCATCCGGCAAAGTTGCTGGACATATGGCTCGCATGCAGCGTTGTACAACGTTGTTTTACCCTGAGCCAACACAGCTGCCATGACCACGTTGGCTGTGCCTGTCACAGAAATTTCATCCATGTGGATGTATGTTCCGCGCAGCCCTCCTGCTGGCTGCTGAACGTAATAAATACCACATTCGTCATCGTATTTAAACTCCGCACCTAGCTGTTTGAAGCCAAAAAAGTGAGCATCCAAACGACGACGGCCAATCTTGTCGCCTCCAGGCTTAGGTAAAGCCGCTCGCCCAAAACGAGCTAGTAATGGGCCAATCAGCATTACCGAACCACGCATTTGCTGCGCATCTTTCATGAAAGTCGTTGACCGCAGGTAATCTAAGTCGAGATTGCTCGCACAAAAGCGGTATGTATCGGCTGCGATGCGCTCTACGCGCACGCCTAGTCCCTGTAGCAACTCAATCAGTTTGCGCACGTCTAGAATATCGGGTACGTTGGAAATTGTAACGGGCTCATCGGTCAGAAGCACGGCGCTTATGACCTGGAGTGCTTCGTTTTTGGCGCCTTGCGGGCGCAACTCACCGTGCAAAGGCGTGCCGCCAATGACTTCAAAGGTGTCCAGATGCATGTGCTAATGTTAAGAGCAATTTTAGGGAAAAGAGGAGCGTCAAAAGCCCATTTTCTGACGTACGAGTGTTAGGACTTCTTGCTCTAGTCGGTTTGCTTCTTCGATAGCTTGGATAGCTTCACTGCTAACAGCCTGAGCATAAGGGCGGTCTTCTAGACTGTTGGCATTGGTCAGGACGTTGAGCGCCGCTCCACATACAGCAGCGCGTGCACAAAGTGCTCCTACTCCTACGTCGGAGACTGAATTAGGATTGCCCACTTCTGCCATCTGGCGAAAGAGCGCAAAACTTTCCAATGCAGTGCGCATTACCCGCAGAGGCACTTCAATAGCTCGGCGCGTGGCAGCTTCAATGGCAGCTTTGCGCTGGTTTTTTTCGTTTTCTGTGCTTTTGGGCAAGCTTAGAGCGCTCATAATAGCATTAAAGGCATGGGCGTCTTCGTCGACAGCGTTTAAGAGAGCATCCTTTAGCCGTTGACCAGTTTCAGCAGCCTCGGAAAACATTTCCCAGCGTTCGTCCCAGCCGCGCTTGTGTGCGCTCAAATTAGCTACCATAGCTCCTAGCGAAGCTCCTAAGGCTCCTGCGTAAGCACTTACTGAGCCTCCACCTGGAGCAGGGCTCTCGGAGGCAATCTCATTAGCAAAGGCGCGCAAGTCTTTGTTAATAAGGCGCTTGTCATTATCTTCTGCTATGCGGTATTCGATGATTTTCTTCTTCGGTTCAAACGGAGCAAGTTCACTTAAGCCAAGCGATTTTATAGCAATCTTTACAAGTTCTTCTTCGCTAACGCCTGTGCTGCGCCGTTGTTTCTTCAAGAAGTAGCGACCTGCTTCTAAAAGCACGCGCAGCGGCACCATACCCACGAGTTCTGACCCTGTGACGCGCAGGCCTCGGCGCTCTGCGCTCTCACAGCACGCTTCAAAAGCAAGGTGTAGTGGAGTAGCTTTTAGGTCGGTAATGTTCATCGAGACCTGAGCGATGCCGTACTCTTCGATATACCACCCGATAGCTCTGACTCCTCGCAATGCTCCTGGCTGGCGGATGGGTTCACCGCGTTCGTCGAGCACTGGTTTGCCTGTAAGCGGGTCTTTGACGATGCGCCCGGCTTCGCGCACGTCGAAAGCCACGGAGTTGGCTCGACGCGTGGAAGTGGTGTTCAAATTAATGTTGTAGGCAATGAGGAAATCGCGGGCGCCAATAACTGTGGCGCCGCTTTTAGGATTGAAACGCGCTGGCCCAAAGTCTGGCTGCCAGTCGGGATGAGCTAATTTTTCAGGAAGACCTTCGTACTCGCCTGCTCGGATGTGAGCTAAGCTCTTTCGCTCTGGGCGAGAAGCTGCTGCCTCGTAAAGATAAACCGGAATGTCGAGCTCTCGGCCGACGCGTTCGGCCAGACGACGCGCCCATTCAGCGGCTTCTTCTAGCGAAATACCGCTTACTGGCACTAGTGGACATACGTCTGTAGCGCCCATACGCGGATGCGCACCTGAATGGTAACGCATGTCTATAAGTTCGCAAGCTTTCTGAATGGCTCGAAAGGCCGCTTCCACTACCTCTGGTGGTTCACCTACGAAAGTAATTACCGTGCGGTGCGTTGCCCATCCTGAATCGACATCCAGTAGGCGAACACCGCGCACACTTTCGATAGCATCCGTAATCTGACGAATCACATCTTTATTGCGTCCTTCCGAAAAGTTCGGAACGCATTCCAACAACTGTTTCATTGACTCCTTCTTTGTGGCACGTGGCGCTAATGCGACTCAACAATCGAAGGGCAAAGGTAGAAGGGCTTAACAGGGCCAACAAATGTTTTGATCGTTGCGGGATGCTTTTCAACAGTCAAAGATTGTTTCTTTTTTGTTAAGTTTTAAAAAACGCTTTACTGAAAAAACGAAAATGCGCCTATTTTTAGGCGATTTATCACTAAAAAAATGAAACATGTTTGCTCGTTCCCTTCCTTTATTAGTAGCCGTCATGTGCTTTTCTGCTTGCGGTGCTGAGAGAAAGAGAGAGAAAGAATACCGACAAGCCATTTCAAAAGAGCACCAATTCTTATACGTGCATGCTGCCGATGGCTTAGTTTTAAGAAAGGCGCCGGGAAAAGACAGTGAGAAATTGGGCATCATTCCTCGAGATACCACACCGCTAACAGTGATTGAGCCTGCAGACCCGAAATACCGTTATGTAGCTGAAAGGACTGGCTCCTTTGAGCTGTCCGGTCAATGGGTTAAGGTGCGCACTGCAAAGGGCCAGGAAGGCTATCTTTTTGATGGATATTTGCTGCCCTTCCCACCTGTACTCGACTGGCCAGACTCAGGTATAACAGACATAGAGCTAGCTTATAGCTACGTAATCGAGACTCTCTGTGCGCGATACTTTGTCGGAGCCGGACCTGCTCGAAGGGTATCGCCAACATTATCATGATGGCGCTGTTTGCGAGACGAAGATTTACCACGGCGGCACCACCATTGTCTTCTCCATTCCCGCATCGAGTTTGACTCCTCAGCAAGCGCTTGTGCTCTTTCGCCCCCTTTGGTTGCGTCAGAGTCCAGATCCGATTCAAACAAAAGAGGTGCCGGGAGGTATTTTCGTTAGCGGTGATGGTGGCTACGGTTACCTCTCCATTACCTCAAAAGAAGGTCGAGTCCTCGTAGAACTTGGTGCTGCAGACTGAAGGAACCTAGCGCCAAAGGAGCGCAGAGGCTGCGCGATGCTGCACTAGCCCCGCATAGGTTTACTTCGGTGCTGGATGAGGAGTCTTGCGTCAAACAGAGGCCCTGCCTTTTTGGGAAGAGGCAGTTTGAAAGGCACTGTACTCGTTCAGCGGTTGGCAGTGTTTTTTAGATAGAAAAAAGTCTTTGTCAGGCGCCGTAAAGGCGCTTACTTTAATTAAAACGGCTCCTCAAACGAGAGAAAGGGTTGGCCGCGGGCGGCAAAATTTTTTTGCAAAGCAAGACGCCTTTTCCCTTGTACATTTGGGCGCCATCCGACAAACAGCGTCTTTTAAACACATCATCTTCATGAATACCGCTTCTAACAATTGGGTCAATCGCTTTTTGGCGGTCGTTGAGCGGGCAGGCAACGCCTTGCCCCATCCTGCTACGCTTTTCGTGCTCTTTGCTGTGTTCATTATCTTGCTTAGCGGTCTGTTGAGTTGGTTCGACGTAAGCGTCCTTCACCCAGGCACGCAGAAAGAGGTTCGAGTGGTTAATCTACTATCTACTGCCGGTCTCCATCGGATTCTGACCGATATGGTAAAGAATTTCACTGGTTTTGCGCCACTGGGTACAGTATTGGTTGCACTGCTAGGCATTGGCATTGCAGAAGGTAGTGGTCTAATAGGCACAGCTTTACGATGGATAGTACTCAAATCACCAGCGCGGTTGTTGACGTTTGTGGTCGTATTTGCCGGAGTGATGTCGAACACAGCAAGTGAAGTAGGGTATGTGCTTTTAGTTCCACTATCGGCCGTTATCTTTCTAGCGGCAAAACGTCATCCGATCGCAGGGGTGGCAGCGGCTTTTGCCGGCGTGTCGGGCGGATATAGCGCCAATTTGCTACTAGGGACGGTAGATCCTCTTTTAGCAGGGTTGTCAGAGGAGGCAGCTCGCATCGTCCAGCCAGATTACAAAGTTAACCCTGCCTGCAACTATTATTTCATGGCAGCTTCTGCTCCGCTGATAGCAGTGCTTGGAACATGGGTAACGGAACACATCGTGGAACCACGTCTGGGCGCTTATGTGGGCGAGGGGAAAGCCGAAGACGTGAAGCCCTTAAGTGCTTCAGAACGCCGAGGATTGCGCTTTGCTCTTGCAGCGGCAGGTCTTTTTGTCGCTTTTCTCTTAGCGGGATTATTGCCTGCTGACGGATATCTCCGTGACCCGAAGACAGGAGACGTCCTGCATTCGCCTTTTATGTCGGGCATTGTGGCTTTGCTGTTTTTGGGAGCTGCAATAACGGGAATCGCCTATGGAATAGGAGCAGGCTCTCTGCGGACAGATGCAGACGTTATGAAGAGTATGGCCAAGAGCATGGAAACTCTCGGAGCATACATTGTATTGGTGTTTTTTGCAGCTCAGTTTGTAGCCTACTTCAACTGGACTAATCTAGGACTCATTCTGGCCGTCAAGGGCGCAGAGACCCTTAAAGCCTCTGGGCTTGGTCCAATTCCATTGACTATGGCCTTTGTGTTGCTCACAGCTACGGTGAATCTCGTCATGGGGAGTGCATCGGCAAAATGGGCTATCATGGCGCCAGTCTTTGTCCCTATGTTCATGTTGTTGGGCTATTCGCCGGAATTCACGCAGGCTGCCTATCGAGTGGGCGACAGCGTCACCAACATCATCTCCCCCATGATGTCGTATTTCGCGCTTATCGTAGCGCTTATTCAGCGTTACGAACCACGTGCCGGCATCGGGACTCTTGTAGCTACCATGCTGCCTTACACATTTGTATTTATCTTGGGTTGGACGCTGTTGCTCGTCATCTGGATTGTGCTCGATCTACCGTTGGGTTTCGGCGCAGAGATTCGTTTGGAGAGTGTCTTCGCGACACCGCATAAGTGAGAAGGTCTTCATACGCATGGAAACGAGCATCTTTGCAGAGGAAAAGTACCACCTCGGACAGAGAAGGCCTTCGTCTCTCATATAACATGAAAAAACTTTTTCTTTTCGACGGCCATGCCTTAATTTATAGGGCCCATTATGCCTTTATTGCTAGGCCATTATTTAACTCCAAGGGTTGGAATGTCTCAGCTATTCATGGCTTTGTGCGAACGTTGTGGGACACTCTCTTGCGCGAACAGCCCACTCACTTAGCAGTTGTGTTTGACCCTCCAGGTGGCACATTTCGGCACGAACGATACGAATCCTACAAGGCGAACCGCGAAGAACAGCCAGAAGACATTACCATAGCCCTTCCATGGGTGGAAAAAATTGTACGCGCCATGAACCTGCCCGTTCTAGTTGTGCCTAACTATGAGGCCGACGATGTAATGGGCACCCTGGCTCGGCAAGCTGCAGAACAGGGCTTCCAGGTTTACCTCGTTACTTCGGATAAGGACATGGGGCAATTAGTCAGCGAACGCATTTTTCTTTATAAGCCTGGTCGTCAGGGCAGTGACGTGGAAATTTGGGGGCCTAATGAAGTTTGTGAGCGCTGGGGTATCCGACGCGTAGAGCAAGTAGTTGATATGCTTGGCCTCATGGGCGATGCTGTAGACAACATCCCTGGCTTGCCCGGCGTGGGAGAAAAAACAGCTGCCCGCTTATTGGCTGAGTACGATTCGGTAGAAAAGGTGTTGCAGCATACCGCTCACATCAAAGGTAAGTTAGGTGAAATTCTAGCGCAGCATGGTGAGCAGGCGCTCATGTCTAAGTGGTTGGCCACCATAGATACTCATGCTCCTGTAACTTTTGACGAAGAAGCATTTAAGGTAAAGACCTTCGACCGAGAGGCATTGTTGGAAATTTTTAAAGAATTGGAATTTCGCACACTCGCTAACGATATTCTAAAACATCCGCTCGCAGGAAGGACGGGACCTTCAACGCAGCCTGTTACAGCAATACAGGCAAAGCAAGGCTCGCTTTTTGAAGAATCCTCGACGCCCACTGATGAGCACACCCCACCGCAAGAAATCCGACGAGGTGTTAAAAATATCTACAATACCCCTCATCAGTATCACCTAGTCGAGACGCCCGAGCAACGAGTAGAACTACTTCAAAAGCTGTTGACACGCAAATCCGTTTCCTACGACTCTGAAACCACAGCAATCGAACCGACGCAAGCGGAACTCGTAGGCTTTTCCTTTGCCTTCAAACCGCATGAGGCTTGGTATGTACCCATACCTCCCGATCGCACTCAGGCCCAGGCTATTGTGGAGGAGTTTCGACCTTTCTTTGAAAACGAGCATATTGAAAAAGTCGGACAAAATTTAAAGTACGACGCCATTGTGTTGAAAAACTACGGCGTTGACTTGCGTGGAGCATTTTGGGACACCATGATTGCCCACTACCTGCTCGAACCCGAACTTCGGCATAACCTTAGTTACCTTGCGGAAACCTACCTAGATTACAGCCCTGTTAAAATCGAGGAGCTCATCGGGAAAAAGGGCATCCATCAGGGCAGTATGCGCGATGTACCTCTAGAACAAATCAAGGAATATGCTGCTGAGGATGCGGACTTAGCGCTTCAATTAAAAAATTGCCTAGAACCTCAGTTAGAAGCCGGCGGACCTCATCTGCTTCGCTTGTTTCATACAGTAGAATGTCCGCTCATTAAGGTTCTTGCCGATATGGAATTTGCTGGTGTGAGAATAGATGCAGATTTTCTGAAAGAATATTCCAAAGAGCTGGCAGCAGCTATCCAGGCCATAGAAGAGAAAATTTTGAGGGATGTCGGCCACCCCTTTAATCTCGCGAGTCCAAAGCAGGTAGGCGAAGTTTTGTTCGAGCGCCTAAAAATTCCCTATCCAGGAAAGAAGATGAAGAGCGGGCAATACTCTACAGATGAAGAAGTGCTCTCTTCGCTTGCGAGAGAATACCCTATATGCGCTGACATTCTTCAGCACCGCGCCTTGCAAAAGTTGCGCAGCACATACGTAGAGGCCTTGCCTGCTTTAGTGAATCCTCGAACAGGTCGGGTGCACTCTTCATTTAATCAGGCTCTAACAGCTACTGGTCGCCTAAGTAGCCAAAACCCAAATTTACAAAACATCCCTATTCGAACGCCTGAAGGTCGTCGAGTTCGGGAAGCGTTCATCCCGCGCGATGACGAACACGTCATCCTGTCGGCCGACTACTCTCAGATTGAGCTGCGCATCATTGCTCATATAAGCCATGAAGAGGCCATGATAGAGGCATTCCAAAAAAATCAGGATATTCACCAAACCACTGCTGCACGTGTCTTTGGAGTGCCTATTGAACAGGTAACCCCTGAACAACGCCGTATTGCCAAAACAGTCAATTTTAGTATTATTTATGGTGCTGGCGCAAGCAATTTGAGCAACCAACTAGGTATCAAGCGAACACAAGCTAAAGAATTAATTGACAACTATTTCACTCAATACCCCGGTTTAAAGCGCTACATGGAAACTATGGTGGATTTCGCGCGGGCCAATGGCTACGTCGAAACGCTTCTTGGCCGCCGCCGCTACCTACGCGATATCCACAGCCGCAATGGCGCAAGTCGCAGCATGGCCGAACGCATGGCCATCAATACTCCTATTCAGGGCACCGCTGCCGACCTTATAAAGGTGGCAATGGTTAACATTTGGAAGGCCATGCGCGCTGCTCAGTTGCGCTCACATCTCATTCTGCAGGTACACGACGAACTTGTCTTTGATGCTCGACGAGATGAAGTCGAAACACTAAAAGCGCTTGTCCAGGAAAAGATGACATCAGCGCTACCTGACCTGCGCGTGCCTATCATCGTAGAAATAGGGGTAGGGAATAACTGGCTAGAAGCCCATTAAAAGCAAAAACCGCGCCCGCTTTTACAGCAGTTGCGCGGTTTCGCGATCAGGCTCGCGTTTTAAATTGAGTTAAGCGGAAATTAATCGTTCATTCTTCTATCGTTTGAGCAGTGATGTCGTATGCCAAACTGGGTCGTTCATCGCGCGTACGCGCACGAAATACACTCCAGTAGCCAAATCGCTCACCAAAATGGGTTCCTCCTCGTAAGCCCAAACATCGCGCACTACGGAACCTCGAACACTTACGATCTGAACTTGCAGCCACTCATTTTCTCCCTTCCAACGGACACGCATCCATTCTGTCGCTGGGTTAGGGTAAACTCCAATAGAAACCGCTGAGTTATCGAGTTCCACCTGCGAGGAGGTAGTAGAGGGCAATGGGAAAAGCCATGAAAACGCATGAGGGAAGCGCTTCTGCCAGAAGCTTATCGAAGCACGCCCCTCACTGGGCACCTCCAGCGCTATTTCACTGTCGCTAAAACCTACGGAGCGCAGCCCATTTATTACATTTATCAAGTTATCTCGCACGTATAAAGGTTCCTGACCTCCAATCAGAAAATACATTTTCATCGAGTTGCGCTTGCCTTTAGCAAGCACATAATTCTGGAGAGGTATCCCAGCAAACCAAAACGCAGGCGAGAAGAGCAATGCCTTAGAAAAAACGTGCTGAAACTCCATTGCTCCATAAAAGGAAATTAATGCTCCGAAATCGCTGCCGCCAATAGCGGTGCACTCTCGATCAGATTTGGTGCGAAAATGTAGATCGATAAACGGCTTTAAGGTATTAACAATGAAGTTTACGTAAGAAGATCCTTGCCCGCCCCCGCCGTATGTCGTATTAAACCACGGAGAATACTCGTTCATCTGATTTACTCCGCTGCTTTCAATACCGATAACTATGCAGCCATAGTGCCCGTCTCCAACCAATCGGTCTATGCTTTCATCGATCTCCCATTCCTCGCTCTGATGAACGCTTTTCTGAAAAAGCGTTTGGCCATCTTGCATGTATAAAACCGGATACCGTTTGCCAGCGGAGGCATAATAGTTAGGCGGCAGGTAGGCATAAATTCGACGCGTGCGGTTTAACTGAGGCATAAAAAAGTTGTCGTCAATAACCGCCACCGTACCTTTCTTATCTCCATTAAAGACGGACTGGTTGCTTACGCGCCAACTTGAGACGTCCACGTGAATAGTTTGTGCACCTCCATTGTAGTAAAAAAGATGCACCGCTGGATACTCACCTGTATTGTTCCCCTCCGCTATGCTCCAGTTTCCTCGAGTAAAGGAAAAATGAATCGACCCTATGGGCGGGTGAATTCTTACTTGGTACTTACCCGCCGCATTGCGCTCTAACCGCATCGCAGGGTCGGCAGGAGCCCATCCATTGAATGAGCCAGCAATGTAGATGGGCTCGTTCGCCGGCGTATTGGGCGGCAAAGAGTTAAGCACGACAGTCAACTGCCCTGTCGCCCAAGAGAGCTTCACGGCAAACGCCCACAAAGAGAGCCAGAGGATGCGGTAGACCTGCTTCATAACGCCAAATTCCATTTTCTCAAGGATGAATGTTGGCGGGAGGCATAAGCCGATTAAAAATTTTTTACTCAGGAGGGCCGGATGAGTAACAATTGGCCCGGTTATTGGGATATCTAGTATGTAATGATTTCTCCTCGTCATCAGCAGCCTGCCGTTTATGAATCAATCTCCGTCTTCCTTTGCTATTCTGCCTTCAGGATTCGACAGGATTTTGCGCAGGAATATTTTGCACCAATTCGAAAGAAACTCCTCTCGTCCTCCGTCACATCTACACCTATAACTAAAAGGGGGGATGGCAGGCGGGATAAAAACAAAGAGCCGATGAACTAGGCTTTCAAAATCCGTCTTGGGAGAAGGAAGAGGCGCTCACCGAAGGTGGGAAGGAGACGTGTATGTCTTTGCGCCCTTGATTTGTGGTGCTAAAGTCGGTGAAATTTTGTGGCCTAGGAGAGCATTCGACCAATACGATAGAAAAGGGATTGAATAACAGGATCAGATGTCTAAATTTAATTCTAACCCATGGAAGACGACGGAAATTATCCAGGTTTACGACAACCCCTGGATTTGCGTAACCCATCGAAAGGTCATTACGCCTGCAGGAAAGGAGGGGATTTATGGCGTAGTGCACTTTAAAAACCTGGCCATCGGGATTGTTCCTGTGGATGAGCACGGATATACCTGGCTAGTAGGGCAATATCGCTATACGCTAGATCAGTATAGTTGGGAAATACCGGAAGGTGGCGGCCCCTCGCATGAGCCACCGTTGATAACTGCGCAGCGAGAACTACTCGAGGAAACAGGCATTCGCGCAAAGCAGTGGACTCAATTACTCGAACTGCATTTGTCGAATAGCGTCACTGACGAATGCGCTGTTGCATTCTTAGCTCAACAACTAGAGATAGGAGCGGCACAACCCGAGGAAACAGAACAACTTCAGCTTCGCCGACTTCCTTTTGCCGAGGCCGTGCAAATGGCGCTAGACGGTCGGATTACCGATGCGCTATCGGTAGCGTCCCTGTTAGCGGCTAACGAGGGAAAGAGAAGCGGAAAATGGAATTTTTAGCGATTTGCAAACGTTGAACTACAACTAATTGATTATCAAATGCATTGGTGTTAACGTTTTCTAAAGGCGGAATAAAAAAGAAGGTGTTCGCGTTTTTTCGGCATTCAATTTGCTTAAGGAGGAGATAAAAAGAAAGAGAACTGTTGTCTAATCCAAAGACACATTGACGAATCCTCTGAATTACTCATCAACACAACCCAAAATCGGTTCTCCGTCATGCTAAGAAAATTGTTATTTTTTGCTTTATTACTTCTTATTGTACCGCTTCTGCTTGTTTTAGACTGGGGAAGTAAATCTGTATCTTCGACAAACGCTGCAAAAGCCAACATCGTTGCTTCTGAAGCGTTCACCTCTGAAGCGTTAGCGCGTATCGCTCTGATGGCGCCTCCAGTGCGCTGGAAGCCCATGATCTTGCGTCGCCAGGTTAATCCGCAGGTTCTGCGTCATACTACTCCTGACACTTTACCATATCTGCCCTATGACGCCGATATGCTTCAGGCGATGTATGAGCAAGCCAATTATTTAAAGCGCCCCGACGTCAAAGAATATCCTGTAAAGGGTATAAGCAAGG
The DNA here is from genome assembly GCA_025055285.1 of Saprospiraceae bacterium. Classification (GTDB taxonomy): domain Bacteria; phylum Bacteroidota; class Bacteroidia; order Chitinophagales; family Saprospiraceae; genus M3007. The sequence continues at coordinate 14,766 of JANWXM010000032.1, read as the reverse complement.
CCGAGATGGCTCGCGTTATTGAGTTGCTCCAAGCGTGTCAGGTGCTTCAGCCAGAAGCATTAGTGGATCGCTTCGACTTTTACGCTGTCAAGACCGACCTCAAAGACGATCGCGTGCGCATTACGGGTTATTACACACCGATCATACCAGCTAGCCGAGTGCGTACCTCCGAATATTCGGTGCCTATCCTGCGTCGCCCCGATGGACCAGTCCCTTCGCCTGCCGCCATTGAGGCCGGAGCGCTAGAGGGTAAGGGTCTAGAATTAGCCTGGGTCCGCAGCAAGAAAGAATTAGCTGATGCTCAGATGCAAGGTTCTTGCTGGGTGGAGTATCCAGATGGTAAGCGAGAGCACTTCGGCTTTCACAGCTCTGTCAAGGGGCGCGGAGGTCGGTACGTGTTCTTCAAGCGCATGAGCAACTCCGATGTAATCGGCGCTGGTTTCTTCCCTCTAACGGCTGGTTATTCTGTGGCCGTTGACCCGAACTACATCCCTCTAGGCGCGACCTTGCTGGCAGAGCTTCCTGATGTAGATGAGAAAGGCCAACTAAAAGGCTATACCTATCGCCTTCTCTTTGCACAAGACCGCGGCGGTGCCATTTTAACCACCAAACGCTTAGATTTGTACGGCGGTATAGGTAAGAAAGGGCTGCAAGAGGCCCGAAAAATTAATGGCTACGGGCGCCTTTGGCTTCTTCTACCTAAGCAGTAGAGAAGGGCTATCTTACTTTTCAAGACTCGCTATTCCATCGCTGAAAAGACGGGATAGCGAGTCTCTTTTTTTGGAAGATAAGCTCGTTAGATACGGCTAAAAGCTTTCTTATTGGCGCCAGAAAGGCTTCGAAAGTCACCTGCTCGCCTTTTTCGGTCGTTACAAGGGCTATCTTTGCCATCAAATTCATTTCCTATGAATACAAGCGCCATTTCTGTTGCAACTTCCGCTCATTTTATAGCCTTAGAAGAGCGATACAACGCTCGCAATTATCATCCCATACCTGTAGTGCTCGAACGCGGGCAAGGTGTATACGTATGGGATGTAGAGGGGAAGCAGTATTTCGACTTTTTGTCGGCATATAGCGCTGTTAATCAGGGCCACTGCCATCCGCGCATTGTTCGTGCTTTGATCGAGCAAGCTCAGAAGCTTACCTTGACCTCTCGCGCCTTCTACAATAATTTATTAGGCCCTTATGCCGAATTCATTACCCGCTTCTTTGGCTATGACCGTGTTCTACCGATGAACACCGGAGTTGAAGCGGGAGAAACTGCTGTTAAATTGGCTCGCCATTGGGCCTATCGGGTCAAAGGTGTGCCCGAGAATCAGGCAAAAATGATTTTTGTGCAGGGCAACTTCTGGGGCCGCACCCTAGCCGCGATTTCCTCTTCTACCGATCCGCTCTCGTATCGAGATTTTGGGCCCTTCATGCCAGGCTATATCATTATTCCCTACGACGACTTGGCTGCCTTGGAGGAGGCGCTTCAAGATCCTACGGTGGCTGGTTTCATGCTTGAGCCGATACAAGGTGAGGCAGGAGTTGTAGTGCCAAACGATAATTATCTGCCAGGTGTGCGCGCCTTGTGTACTCGCTACAACGTCCTCATGATTGCTGATGAAGTTCAAACGGGCCTTGGCCGAACGGGTCGTATGCTTTGCTGCGATCATTTTGGCGTTCGACCCGATATTTTAGTGTTGGGCAAGGCCCTCTCAGGCGGTGTTTTACCGGTGAGTGCCGTGCTCTCTTCTAACGAAATCATGCTCACTATCAAGCCTGGTGAGCATGGCTCTACCTTCGGAGGCAACCCGTTAGCGTGTGCAGTGGCGATGGAAGCGCTTCAAGTGTTGCGCGACGAGCGTTTGGCTGAAAATGCTGAGCGGCAGGGTAGAGTCTTTCGCCAACGAATGAGTGTATTGCGGGAGAGGCGCCCCGATTTAATCCTTACGGTACGAGGCAAGGGCTTGCTCAATGCCCTCGTAATCAACGATACTTCAGATGGTCAAATGGCCTGGAACCTCTGCCTGAAACTTGCTGAAAATGGACTTTTGGCTAAGCCTACTCATGGTAACATTATCCGCCTTGCGCCGCCCTTAGTCATTACGGATGATGAGATGGACGCAGCCTGTAGCATTATCGAGAGCGTCGTCTTGACGTTTTAGGTGCCCAATATCCTGCTCCCTTATGTCCGTTAAGAAGTTGGCTCTGGAAACGGCTGTGTACGGGCTGAGCAGTATTGTGGGGCGCTTGCTCAACGTCTTACTAGTGCCGTTTTACACGCGTGTGCTGACTTCGACTGCAGAATACGGAGTAGTAGTTGACTTATACGCGTTGTCGGCTTTTGTCATGGTGGTGCTGTCGTACCGCATGGAAGCTGCTTTTTTTCGTTTTGGTACGCCTGAAACAGACCGCGAACGCGTGTACAGCACAGGGATGTGGTCGCTCCTGGTCTCTACGGCGTTTGTCGTAGCCCTGTTGCTCGTTTTTGCTCCTCAACTAGCAGCGGTGCTCCGCTATCCAGATCACCCTGAGTACGTGCGTTGGTTTGCCCTGATTTTAAGTTTGGATTGTTTGGCTGAGTTACCGCTTGCGCGTCTGCGCATGGAGCAGCGTCCGCTGCGTTTTGCAGCCATCCGACTGACGAGCATAGGAGTAAACATCGGTATGAACTTATTTTGGCTGCTCTTTTGCCCTTGGGCCAATCAACAGGGACTCAATTGGGTACGCGCCTTGTGGTCGCCGGAAGACCCAGTGAGCTATATTTTCCTCTCTAATTTAGTAGCTAGTGCCGTCGCGCTATTGCTCTTGTGGCCTCAACTGCGCCGCATAAGGCTTGTGTTCGATGCTCATCAATGGCAGCGCATGGTTGCTTATTCGGCTCCATTGGTTGTTGTGAGTTTTGCAGGCATAGTGGATGAGATGTTTAGTCGGGCGATGCTTAAATATCTTTTGCCTGGTTCTATCGAGGAAAATTTAGCCCAGGTTGGTATCTTTGGAGCCAACTACAAACTTGCGGCACTGATTTCTTTGTTTACTCAGGCATATCGGTATGCAGCAGAACCGTTCTTCTTCCGCAATGCCTATGCAGCCAACGCCCTGCAAAATCAGGCTCGTGTAACAGAATGGTTTACGGCTGCTGCTGCAATGGGCATGTTGGCTATTTTGCTTTTCATAGATGTTATAAAATATTTCATTGCACCAACATACTGGTCAGGGCTACACGTTGTACCTGTCCTTTTGATGGCAAACGTATTTTTAGGAATTTACTACAATTTTTCTGCTTGGTATCGGCTTAAGGATCGCACAGGGCTGAATGCGTGGCTTTCGATTGCTGGAGCAGTACTAACGATAGGACTTAATCTTTGGCTTATCCCGCGTTTTGGCTACTACGGCGCTGCTTGGGTGACGTTGATTTGCTACGTCTTTATGTGTGTTGCCACTTGGTACTTAGGTTTTCGACATTATCCGGTGCCTTATCCTCTAGGACGTATGGCCGCTTACCTCGTTGGAGCATGGATATTTTACCTCATCCACCGGCTATTGAAAGCGGCTTTATCGGTTCCTTCTGAAGTATATTTACTTTTGGGAGCGATCCTATGGAGCCTGTTCGTATGGGGTATCTTTCGCTGGAATAAAACCACTCTGCAAGGGCAGATGTTATAACGCGGCAAAATGCTTTCGCTATGTTCCACTTAAAAGAAGGAGATATTGCGCCTGACTTTACAGCAATCAATGAAAAAGGCGAAACTGTTCGCCTCTCTGATTTTAGGGGCAAGAAACTGGTGCTCTATTTTTATCCCAAGGACGACACTCCCGGATGTACGGCTGAGGCGTGTAGTTTGCGCGATCATTACGCCCAATTTGTTTCGAGAGGATACGCTATTTTAGGGGTTAGTCCCGATTCGGCAAGGAAGCACGTGAAATTTATCGAGAAATACAATTTGCCTTTTAGCTTATTGGCTGACGAAGACCACAAGGTGGCCGAAGCTTATGGCGTTTGGGGGCCTAAAAAGTTTATGGGGCGCACCTTTGATGGCATTCACCGTACCACTTTTATTATTGATGAGCAAGGGCGCATTGAGCGCATCGTCACCGATGTAGATACGAAAAATCACGCTGTGCAGCTGTTAGAGGCGTAATACGCGGCCTCTTTCTTCTGCAACTTGTGCTCCCTTCGTCCTTCTTCACATATAAGGAGCAAATACCTAAATTATTATATAGTGTTCTTTCGCTCTATCTTCTTTAATCTAGCGACTGATTGGCGATGCTTGCCCTGTTTACGAGTTCTTGATACTCTTGGGGTGTAAGATTATCCATGCAGAAGTGGATTGGGTTGATAGGCTTTCCTTTGTAATGCACTTCGTAATGCAAGTGAGGTGCTGTAGATAAGCCTGTATCTCCTACCTCGCCAATCTTCTGGCCTTTTTTGACGCGCTCACCTGCACGAACGCTCATTCTATGCAAGTGAGCATACCACGTCTCATAGCCATAGCCATGGTTGATGCGCACACAATTTCCGTAGCCTTGATGCCAGCCAGCTTCAACTACTACACCGTCGCCTGTTGCTTGGACGGGTGTGCCAATGCGTGCTGGGAAGTCGACGCCTTGATGAAACTTTCGAATTTTATATACGGGATGTATGCGGTACCCGAAACCTGAGAGGACATTCAAACTTTTCTGCAACTTATCTTCGCGCACGGGCTTGATGCTGGGTATGCTTGCTAGCATCTTCTGCTGGTCTTTAGCTAGGGCCATGATAGTGTCCAAAGAGCGAGCCTGGAGGAGAAGTTGCTGCCGCAATACGTCCATTTGATTAAGTGTGCGCTGGATGACATCCCCTCCGTATTTAAAGGCTTTTGCTTCAGGATGCACTTCGTGGCCGCCTGTACCGGCTTTCCAGACGTCAGGGTCTATGGGGTCCATACCAAAGATTGCCCGATGAACATAGGCATCGCGCTCCTGGATTCGCTGAAGCAGATTGGACATTTCGTTCATTTCTTCGTTGAGCTGGGCGAATTTTCGCTCCATTTGCTCAATCTCGGCCAATAATTCTTTCTCACGCGGAGACGGAAAATGATGATAAAGCAACGCAAGTAGGCCGATTGCAGTTACTATGACGGCTGACAGAAAGCCAAACGCCCGAAGGATTCTCGTTCTAATCGGTGTGACAACCTTTTCGTAACTGAGGGTCTGCGTGTTGTAGACAAAAGTTTCTTTCCTGCCCATAAGGTCGGTTTTTACCTAAGTCATCGTTTCCATGACTATCGCAGTGATAGGCCCTGGCGTGGACGACTGCAGATTAAATTCAAAGTACTTGAATGCCTCCATTCGGTAACGGGATGGAGCCGGCGCCCACCTCTTGATGACTCAGGCCGGTTCTGCCGTTCGGCGCTTTCGTCAAACGACGCACAAAAGTATTTATGAAATTAATAATAACCAAACATTTTTATTAAAAATAAACTAGAAAAGTCTGCTAGGCAGCAAAAAAAGTTCAACACAAGTCGTAAGATGTTCTATTAGAAAAAGCTTTTAGCAGAGGCGAAGAAAAAACATTTCAAGGGAATGATTATGGTTGTGCACTCAATTTTAACAAATATTGCCATCTTAAATGGTTTTATTTTGTTTTTAAAATGTTGATTATCAGAGATTAATAGTGAAGTGAAGGCTATGCCATTATTTTTCTATAATCTTTTTTGCACCTTTGCCCGCTATGCAAACTGGAACGGTTATTCGGTCTACGGGAAGTTGGTACTGGGTTCGTCTGGACGAAGACGGGGCGATATGGAAATGTCGCATCTTAGGGAAATTTCGCCTTGAAGATCTACCTCTTACTAACCCAGTAGCGGTTGGAGACCGGGTTGAAATAAGGCCTGAGAGGGAAGGGCAAGGTCTGATTACTCAAATCTTACCCCGTCGCAATTACGTAGTGCGTCAGTCACCACGTCGTAAGCATGACCTGCATCTGCTGGCCGCAAACATCGATCAGGCTATGCTTATTACTACTGTTGTGCAGCCCGACCTCAAACCTGGGTTCATAGACCGATTTCTACTCATGACAGAACCTCATGAGATTCCTGTAATCATTGTATTCAATAAAGGTGATTTATACGACGAAAGGGCCGTAGACATATTCTTTGAGATGAAGGCCATTTATGAGAAGATCGGTTATTCCGTGTTAGCCACCTCTGTCGTAGAACGAAAAGGATTGGAAAAAGTCAAAGAAGTGCTTCGAGATAAGAGGACTTTGCTGGCTGGCCAATCAGGCGTAGGAAAGAGTAGTCTGATCAACGCTATCCAGCCTCATTTAAATTTGCGGGTGGGTGAATTAAGCGACTATTCGGGCAAGGGCAAGCACACTACCACGTTTGCGGAGATGTTGGATTTGGATTTTGGCGGTCATGTTATCGATACGCCAGGTATCAAGACGCTTTCCTTCAATAATTTAGACCCACAAAATGTCGCACATTCTTTTCGCGAATTTTTTCATTTGTCGGCGCAATGTCGCTTTGGTGCAGCCTGTCTGCATCGCAATGAACCAGAATGCGCCGTGCGTCTATCTCTAGAGCGGGGAAAAGTAAGTGAGCTGCGGTATTTTAATTATTTGGCTATCTTAGAGGAGATAGAGGAAATTAACTACTGGGAACGGCGAAAGGAACTCTAGGGATAATAGACTTATAGGTCCCCCAATTGAGGTCGGACAACGATTTCTTCTACTACTGCGGAGGGTGAAAGTTCGTAGGCAGACCAAACTAAACGCGCAATATCGTCGGCTTGCATGAGGCGTTCAGTAGGTAGGTCAACTCCGCGCCAAGAGTCGGACCAAGTAGCCCCAGGCAGGATAGCGGTCACTCGAATGCCATAGGGTTTGAGCTCTTCGCGCAGCGCTTTCGAAAAACCGAGGAGAGCGAACTTGGAAATAGTATAGGAGCCGCCATTTGGGTATGCGAGAATGCTAGCAATGCTGCAAATGTTAAAGATATGGCCGCGCTGATGCGGTAGCATTAAGGGCAAGAGGGCCCTCGTCAAGTGATATGCACTGTAGAGATTAACCTCAATCAAGAATTCTAGCGTTTTTTCTGGTTCATCGCATATGCGTCCAGGACGAAAGATGCCAGCATTGTTAACCAGCACGTCTATGCGTTTCCAGCGACTACATACTGTATTAGCAAAGTGTTGAACCTCTGCGCGTTGACTCAAGTCGGCAGGCACGGTAAGAAGGGTTTGGCTCGGATAGTGTTCAACCCAATAGCCCTGCATTGCCTCAAGGTCGGCTTTTGTGCGGGCGCAAACTGCTAAATCAAAGCCTGCTTGGGCAAAACGCTCTGCAATAGCTCGACCCAACCCTTTGGTCGCGCCGCTGACAACGGCTACTGGTGTATGCAAATTGCCTGACTGTTGCATAGATATGTGGACATTCGAAAATGGCGCTCTTCTGCAGACTAAGGATAAGAGAAGAAAATTTTTTACTTATAAAAATAGTTGCTATCGATTACTGCACAAACTTCTCCTCGAAGAAAAGATTTTCCTTCAACTTCAATGTACATAGATATTCAGAGGGTCTAAACTCTCAGTGGTGCGGAGGTAAACTCGATAAACATGCGCTAAATAGCGTTGAAAAGTTTAAGAGAAATTAAAAAATGCAGAGCTCATTTTCCCCTATTCGTATTGGTATGAGGTACGATTTTGAAGGGGAATAAACAGCTGCCAAATTTTCGGCGATATAAGTTCAAATCGTTTTCATCCACCTGAAGTAATTAGAGGTTGCCGTAATGTTTTTCGTAGTAAACCCGATACTCGCCCGAGATTACATATTGAAGCCACTCAGTATTTTCCAGATACCATTGAATAGTCGTTCGCAAACCTACTTCAAAAGGCATGGAGGGCTTCCAGCCCAATTCTCGGCGGATTTTCGATGCATCAATGGCATAGCGGCGGTCGTGGCCAGGGCGGTCTTTGACAAAGGTGATCAATTGGCGCGCGGTTCCAGGTGAGCGACCCAAGAGTTCGTCGGTCAAGTCGCATAAGAACTTGACCAGGTCGATATTGGCCCATTCGTTATTTCCGCCGATATTGTACGTTTCGCCAACGCGTCCTCTATGGAGAATAGTATCCACAGCTTCAGCATGGTCTATAACCCACAGCCAATCGCGCACATTACGGCCATCTCCGTACACAGGCAAAGGCCGGCCCTCTCGAATGTTGTTGATCATCAATGGAATGAGCTTCTCTGGAAATTGATAAGGGCCGTAATTATTACTGCAGTTGGACAAAACAATTGGCAGACCATATGTGTGAAAATAGGCGCGCACAAAATGGTCGCTTGCGGCTTTCGAAGCTGAATAAGGTGAACGTGGGTCGTAAGGGCTTTCTTCGGTGAAATACCCTTCGCTGCCTAACGATCCGTAAACTTCATCAGTAGAGACGTGATAAAACCGCTTGCCGTCGAAGCGTCCTTCCCAATGTTTTAAGGCGGCGTTGAGCAGATTGACTGTACCTATGACATTGGTTTCCACGAAAGTTAGCGGATGGCTAATGGATCGGTCTACATGGCTTTCAGCAGCTAGATGGATGACGGCATCAAAGGAGTACTCCTCAAAAAGGTTATCTAGCAAGATTGCATCCCGGATATCGCCACGCACAAAAGTGTAGTTCGGCGCCTGTTCTATGTCGCGCAGGTTGGCTAGGTTACCTGCATAGGTCAACGCATCGAGGTTTACGATGCGGTAGTGTGGATATCGCTGCACAAAGAGACGTACCACATGAGAGCCAATGAAACCTGCGCCACCTGTAATGAGAAGGGTCATGGGAAGACGAATGAATTTAAAACATACGGGAAAAAGACTTTGCTCTTCACCGATTTCAACGGGCAAAAGTAGATACTTAACACGTCCATCCTTACTTTTACCACCAAACTCCTCTCAATATTCGGCAATTATCATCTACCTCTCTAACTCAAGTCATTAAAGAGCCTCTCGTAAGCTTGTGATAAATAAAAGACGACGTATGTTCGCTACTTTAAAAAAGCAAAGACCAGAAGCAGGAGATTACCCACCTTTCTATGCTGCCTACATAGAGGAGATTCAGACAGATCACATTGTGCATTTTTTGGCTAAGCAGAAGGAAGAGGCAATAGCTTTCCTTAAGTCTATTCAATGGGAAAAGTGGGAACTAGCCTATGCCGAGGGTAAGTGGACGTTGGTGCAGGTGGTTCTTCATTTAATAGACAGCGAGCGCATTTTTGCCTATCGTGCATTGCGGATCGCAAGGGAGGACAAGACGCCTCTACCCGGCTTTGACCCAGAGGCATATGCAGAAAAGGGGCTGGCCAACAGTCGCACGCCTGCTTCGTTAGTAGAAGAGTTTGCTGCAGTACGAGATGCATCCATTCACTTATTCGGCAATTTTAGCCCGACCATGTGGGAGCAAAGAGGTATCGCCGCCGACGGCGAAATTTCTCCACTTGCATTAGCCTGGATTATCGCAGGTCACACTCAGCATCATTTGCGCCTCATTCGAGAGCGCTACTTGGTTTAGCCAAGTGCCTTTTTAGAGGTAAATCTTGCCGTTCCACCAGTCCGTCTCTATAGTAGCGCCGTATGTACGGTAGAAGGCTATGGCCGGCTCGTTCCAGTCGAGTACTTGCCACTTGATGAGGCGGCACCCTATGCGGCGTCCTTCCTCGATTACTGCTTCGAAGAGGCGCCTGCCTATCCCTTTGCGTCGGTGGGTTTCAGTTACAATCAAGTCGTCTAGGTAAATCATCTTGCCCTTCCAAGTAGAATAAGCAACAAAGAACAGTGCCATACCGAGGATGCCTTCTGGCCCTTCAGCAACAAAGCAATCGAAGCGACCTTCAAGAAAGTCGCGAAGATATTCCTCTGGAGTTGTTACTACTGCTTCAGGCGCTTTTTCATAAACGGCCAGTTCACAGACGAGCTTGTGAATGGCAGGCATGTCGGCCTCTGCTGCTCGGCGGATTCGTATGTCGCTTATTGTCAGCATAATGCATACAAGTAAATGCCCAATAAACAAAAATCCCTCCCCGTTATTCAACGGGGAAGGACACCATCAAAACACGCTTCATTTTTGAACTTAAATCGTCGCTACACACGAACAGAGGCAAAAATAAACTTTCTTGGCATTGCCAATTAGATTTTTCGTCGTTTTTTTCAGCGCTTTTTTCACATGTCTAAGACTATTCTTATACGCAATGCGCGTATTGTCAACCGCGGCCATATTCAAGAACGCGACGTGTACGTCCGCAAAGGTCGTATTGAACGGATTGAACGCAGTATATCCACTCCTGCTGAGATCGAGCTAGATGCGCAGGGTAATTACCTCATCCCAGGTATCATCGACGATCAGGTGCACTTTCGCGAACCCGGCCTGACTTACAAAGGTACGATCGCGAGTGAAAGTCGGGCGGCAGTAGCAGGGGGAGTCACGTCGTTCATGGAGATGCCCAATGTTCAGCCGCCTTCTACTACTCAAGAGCGTCTGGAGGCTAAGTATCAGATTGCTGCGCGCACGTCGCTAGCTAATTACTCTTTTTACATGGGCACGACCAACGATAATTTGGACGAAGTACTGCGCACAGACCCTAAACGCGTCTGCGGAATTAAAGTGTTCATGGGCAGCAGTACGGGCAACATGCTTGTAGATGACCCGCGTGTTCTGGAACGACTATTTGCCGAAGCGCCAACCCTTGTCGCTACTCACTGTGAAGACGAAACTACCGTACGCCAGAATATGGCGCGCTACCAGCAGCGCTACGGTGACCAAATCAAAGCCTCGTATCACCCGCGCATCCGAAGCACTAAGGCTTGCTGGCTTTCCTCATCGTTCGCAGTGGAACTGGCCAAACGCCTCGGCACACGCCTTCACGTGCTCCACCTCACTACGCGCGATGAACTTAAGCTTTTCGATAACCAGCTGCCTCTTTCAAAGAAGCGCATCACGGCTGAGGTATGTGTACATCACCTGTATTTTCACTCTAAACACTATGCTCGACTAGGCAATCTAATAAAATGTAATCCGGCCATCAAAAGTAAAGTTCATCGCGATGCGCTTCTGCCCGCCTTACTCAACGATATCCTCGACGTGGTAGCAACAGACCACGCTCCGCATACCTTAGACGAAAAAAGACTGCCTTACCCTCAAGCACCTTCTGGACTTCCACTTATCCAACATGGCCTTAATATCATGCTTGAGTTGTTTCACGCAGGAAAAATTTCGCTTGAAAAAATAGTCGAGAAAATGGCCCATGCTCCGGCTATTGCTTTCCGTTTGCGCGAACGTGGCTTCATTGATGAAGGCTACTGGGCTGATCTGGTCTTACTTGACATTGAGCACCGCTGGACGGTGGCACCTGTAAATATCTTATATAAATGCGGCTGGTCGCCTTTTGAGGGACATACCTTCCGAGGAAAGGTGCTTTCTACCATTGTTAGTGGCCACCTGGCGTGGCATAATGGCCGCTTTAACGAGGAAAAGATGGGTGAGCGCTTAGAATTCGAGGCTTAGGAAGAATTCGATTCTCACAAGGGCCGCTGCGGTAAGGTTTGTTCCCGTGTAAGCAGTATAAGTGAGGCTCCTCCAGCCATTCCAAGAACTACTGCTAAGGTTGCTGCTGCAAAGCCACCCCATGACAAAGCGCCAGTTATGACTAGGCCTAAATACACAGCTGGGTTGAAGGATCCGAGAAGATTTATATTCGTGATAGAAGAGGCGGCAAATGTTATAAGCCCTGTGGCAGCTGCTTGAGTAGAGGGCTGATCTTTAAGGTTGAGATAGACAAAGCCAAGGGATAGAGTGCCTAGGGCAACCGAAAAAGAGGAGCAGAAAAGATCGTCGAGCGCAGCTGGTGGCAGGGTCGTAGAACTAGAGCATCGTATAGCGAAGGTAGCTAACAGAGAACCTATGAAGGCTCCCAAGAACTGGGCAGCCACTTGGTACGGCCAAAAGCGCGATATTTTTTCTCGATTGCCTGCTAGAAACTGAGCAATCATTATTGCGGGATTGAAGCCCATTGAGAACGGACAAGCTAGCATTAGCGAAGTTAGGGCCGCTCCATAGGCCAGCATAACATTCTTGTTGGCTGCCCAAATTGGCCCGCCAAGCGCCAAAATAGTGAGAATGAGCGCGCCTATGCCCTCGTTTATGTATGCTTTCATGAAAAAGCCAATTACCTTTGCCCTAAAACGAGAATTTACCTCACAAAAGTAGAGATGAACATCTCATGCGACATTTCTTTCCTCTTTTATTTGCTTTGCAAATGACTTCACTATCTTTTGTTCAATCTCAGAAGCAGTTGCTCACTCCTGAATTGTTATGGAAGGTTGGGCGCGTTACATTAGAAGCTGTCTCTCCTGATGGTCAGTATGCGGTATATAGCGTGCAACGCTTTGACATAGAAAAAAATCAGGGAGTCAAGACCCTCTACATAGTCCATTTGCAAACTCTTGAAACTCGTCCATTAACTGACCCGTCGGAAGGGAGTGCCTCAGACGCTGTGTTTCATCCCTCTGGGCAACGCGTTGGTTTTTTGCGCAATCGCCGGCTATGGGAGGTCGGCATCACAGGTGGAAAAGCCTATCTTGTGGCAGATATCGAAATGGAAGGCTTTGCCTATTCACCTACGGGTCGTCATCTACTCTTCATTCAACGAGTCAAATTTGAACCTACGACTACGGAGCGTTATCCTGACCTACCCAAAGCAACTGGTCGCGTTTACGATAACCTCTTCTACCGCCATTGGCAGTCGTGGTACGACTATCACCATGCCAACATCTTTTACATTTCTTACCGCAACGGGCGAGTATTCGGTAGTCCTATTAATATCATGAACGAGCCCTATGACAGTCCTCTGCGTCCTCTAGGTGGAATGGAACAGATCACTTGGAGCCCTGACGGTCGCTTCATCGTATATACCTGCCGCAAGTTGAAGGGCACTGCTGAAAGCCTGAGTACCAACTCCGACTTGTATCTTTACGAATTGGCTTCAGGGCGTACGTTGAATATTACCGAAGGTATGCCCGGTTATGATCAAGACCCCATTTTCTCGCCCGACGGCCGATACCTAGCCTGGAAAAGCATGGAAAAAGCTGGTTATGAGGCCGACCGAACCCGTATCATGGTACTCGACACATACACCAATGATCGATGGGAACTTACCGAAGGTTGGAAATACGAAGCTAATCGCCCCCAGTGGGCCTCTGATAGTAAGTCACTCTATTTCCTGAGTTCTAATGATTACACCTATCAAATTTATCAGATTACCCTAGAGGGGCGAAAAATCCGGCGCATTACTAACGGTTTACACGACTACACCAAAGTACTTGTGGCTGGTGACCGACTTGTCGCCTCACGAGTCTCAATGACTCATCCGCCTGAAATTTTCCTGGTAAACCCTCAGAATGGGCAATCTTTGCAGATTAGCCATGCGACAGCCGAGGTATGGAACAACATCTTGCCTGCCAAAGTGGAGCGTCGAACTGTAAAAACTACCGACGGCAAAGACATGAATGTCTGGCTAGTACTGCCTCCCGAATTTGACCCGCGCAAGAAATATCCCGCCTTGCTTTACTGTCAGGGTGGTCCTCAATCGCCGCTAAGTCAATCTTTTTCCTTTCGCTGGAATCTCCAATTAATGGCTTCGCAAGGCTATGTTGTAATAGCACCCTGTCGGCGAGGCATGCCTGGAGGACCAGAGGGGCAGGACTGGAACGCCGCTATCAGTGGCGATTGGGGAGGGCAGGCAATGCGCGACCTCTTGTCGGCCGTCGACGCTGCTGCTCAAGAACCCTTCATCGATGCCAACAGAATGGCTGCCGTAGGCGCTAGTTTTGGTGGATATTCCGTATTTTGGTTAGCAGGAAACCACCAAAAGCGTTTCAAGGCTTTTATTGCTCATTGCGGGATGTTTAATACGGTGAGTTGGTACGGCACGACAGAAGAGCTATTTTTCGCTAATCACGACCTCGGTGGCCCTTACTGGGAAAAACCCGGCGATCCTGCTTGGACAACTTTCAGTCCTCACACCTATGTCAAAAATTGGGATACCCCTATTTTAATCTTTCACAATGAACTCGACTTCCGAGTTCCTATATCAGAAGGTTTACAAGCCTTTCAGGCGGCCCAATTGCTTGGAGTTCCTTCGCGCCTAGTCGTTTTCCCTGATGAGGGTCACTGGATGACCAAACCACAGAACAGCATTATGTGGCAGCGCGAATTTTTTGGGTGGCTAGAGCAATATCTAAAAGCGCCGTAAATGTTCCGGGTAGCCTATCGTTAACTACATTACGGTAGGCATCTAGGAATTGAGACGCATTGAATTTACAACGGATTTGAAGGATGCCCTAAGTAGCAAGAGGGTCTTGATCCTTCCCTCACCTCTCTTTTGAGCTTGAGAGATAAAAATTTGGTCTTAATGTTCTCTGTGACGTAACATTTCTGAGAACCTATAACACTTCTGCGGTAACTACCATTTAATCAGTTTCAAAGAGAACCTCAACTTATGTATGCGATGTCGATGCTCTTCTTCTGAAGAGGGCTTCTCTTGAGAAATAGAAACCTCCATCCCTTTCGGGCGTATTGAAGGCGCTACTTATCTGGCTCGAAAAGTATAACTCGAAGGACAAGCGCATTTTTTGCCTAGGCGAGGCGGGTGTTGTTCGCATCGAGGGCGTATGTTTGCCCTTGTATGGAAAGTCAGCAGCCCGGCACGCCCTTTCGCTCGCCACACGACCTGTACCTCCGCCAGGTGATGCAACACGCCAT
>JANWXM010000031.1 GCA_025055285.1 Saprospiraceae bacterium | reverse complement strand
CACGGCCGATGGGCGCATGGACTGCGCCGTGGAGACGGCGCGTCGGGTGTACATTTTGGAGTTCAAGGTGGACGAGCTGGCGGAGGTGGCGCTGGAGCAGATACGCCGTCGGCGTTACTACGAGGCGTGGTGGCATTTGGGCAAGCCGGTGGTGGGTGTGGGCGTGCAGTTGTCCTCGCAGTTGCGCAACATCGAGCGCTGGCTGGCCGAGGAGATGAGTGCCTAAGAAGCCCGCTCTTTCAGCAGCGTCTCTGCAAATGGACAATCACTGCAATAAAGACAAAAAGCAAAAGCCGCCGAGCGCATTACGCGTCGGCGGCAGAACCCCAAAAAACCAAATGAAAACAATCTTCCTTTTGCATTGCCTGCCCCTGCTCGTCTGCAAAGACGTTCTTTTGACGTCCTTAACAGCAAGAGTCACACCGATTCCACTGCTTGAATGGCTACTTTGAGAGATGTTAACAAACTAGGACATTAGTCGAGTCTCATCCTCAGGGCATAAGGCGAAGAGCACTCCAAGACCTTTTACATTGTATTAACAATCCTTCAGTAGTCATTCCACCTTTACCCGCACGCTTTGCGAGTGACTAGAGAACTCGGGTGCATACATACACTGAAGTGTGGCAATCCCAGAGGAAAAATCGCCGCGATAGGTAACTACTAGCGGATATTCAAGTACAAATGTGCCTCGAGGCAGGTAATCAATAAAGAAATGAGTAGCCAGATCGCGAGTACTCTCGTAGTAGCCCAACCCATCTTGCCAGCGATATCGGCTAAGGACATTAACAGGTTCAAACCCGGCAGCGCGTGTATCTTTCAGATGAACAAATTCCATGGCGCGGTCAGTTCGAATTTCAATACGCACCTTGAGGCGATCTCCTGGCTTAAGTACTGAACCATTAGAAATAGGATACAATTTAGGTCCTGTCGCGGTATTTTCCTCGCGAAAAATTTGCTTCACGAGGGTAAGTGGCGTATTGCGGAAGGCAGCGATTTTGTCCAGATCCTCAAAATATTGCCAATATGCTGCTCCCCAGACAATGTACGGATTAGGATTCTCTACACGTACCGTACTCCAATCAGGCTGGATCTCGCCGCTGCTCCAAGTCTGCTTGAAATAGCCTGTGCCAGACTCATATTCCTTGGAGGAAACGACTTTGCTGCCAATTTGCAGGCGAATAGGCTGAGTAGAGGCTAACCAATTATCACCGCGCAGCAGCAAGGCATAAATAGCCTCGGCCGTGGCTTTGGTGCTCTCCCAGCGATTGGTTTGTTTGTTTTTAAGTAGCCAAATTCGTAATTCTTCAACAGCGCGCACATCGTTGGCTACTTCGCTAAAGACTTCAATAAGCAGCGCTTGAGTTTCAATGGGCAGCTGATACCAGTACATACCGCGATCGAAAGACCAATACATGCCAAGTTCTTCTTTAACAATAGCCCGTTCACGGAGACTGGCCACAATACTTTGAGCGGCATCTTTACGCCCGTAGCGATAAAGCGCTAAAGCAATCATGCCCTGCTCGCACAGACTGCGCCGCAGCCAGTAGCGCGCGCTTTGTTCTAGATAATAGGCTGTTACACGGTCAGTTCTATCAGGTGCAAAAAACGATGTGGCATACAAATAATGAATCGCCAGCCCGTGCAAATGGTCTTCGTCGAGTTTGACTTTACCTTCTTGAGCCAATTTCTCCAGTTCGGCATATTGGCGTTGGATTTCTTTGTGGCAGAAGGCTAATGCTCTGTCGAGCATATGGCCAATTTCCCTATCTTGTCCTATGTTAAGGACACCTAAATGCTTCAGGTGACCTAGACCCGCGACAATATGTTGAGTGATGAACCAGTTTTCACGTCCGCCAGGGAACCAGCTCCAGCCGCCGCTAGGTTCTTGACGCTCAACTAACAAGTTCAAAGCGCGTTCGCGCTCGTCAGCCATGCGATTCAGGTCGAAGAGCAGTGCGATATTTTGCTTTTGTTGTTCTTCACTCATAGCCTCTAGCACCCAGGGTGTCTCCTCTAGAAGGGCTGTTTTGAGCTCCTGATTTTTAGTCAAATTCGACTGCATAGCCGCGCTACCTGTGGCTTTCCAGCGGTCGTAAACACGCCGTAGATTAGGCAATTTTTGCATAACATGAGCAGCTAAAGCATTAGCATAAAAGCGACTAAAAATCTGCTCTGTGCATTCATATGGAAATTCCATCAAGTACGGCAGCGCTTGCACGGCATACCATACGGGATTGCTGGTAAATTCCACAGTGTAGCGATGATTACGCAGCGTTTTGGAAGTGTTATTCTTCAAGCTTTCAAAAGAGAAGGTTTTTCGTTGCTTACCGCGTACAGGGAGTGGCAATGTCTCCGTTACGAGCATGCGGTTTGTGACTACAGGAAGCGTATTTTCCTCTCCGTCGCGGTGTTGTTTACCCTCTGCAAAAATTTGCCATGTCAGAGCGCTTGCCTGACCTTCAGGCACTTTCAAGCGCCAAGAAACTAATGCTGATCGTCCCGGCGCAACAGTGAAGGGAACAACCGTCGCGTTTGGATGCAGACCAAAGACTGTTTCCACCGATTGCATCGTAACGGCATCAAACAGGCTGAGCGTAGCAGTGCCCGATATCAGCTCCTCCGACAGGTTGCTCACTTTCGCTGTGAATTCTAATACATCGCCTTCGCGTAAAAAACGCGGCGGATTGGGCAACACCATGAGTTCCTTCTGGGTAACCACTGTGCGCTCCTCTAAGGCCTGCTGTAGCTCTTTGGTATGTGCAAAAAGCAACAATTTCCATCGAGTAAGGGCCTCATTCACAGTAAATTGAAGCAGCACATTACCTTGAGCATCGGTGCGCAACTCGGGCAAGAAGAACACCGTTTCATTCAAGTTTCGCCGAATGGGTGTTGGCACAGACTCAGCAGGCTTTTTCCCTTCGGCAGGTTTTGCAGGAATGTCGGTCAATTTTCGAGCCTCTACAGGCACTCCGTCTATTGTTTGCATTTGAGGAATCGCGCCATTTCGAGGTGCCGAAAGCGGCTCAGCGCGCATCATAAACAAGCCCTCGCGCACGTATTTTCCATTATAGCGCGGGAAATTAAACCAATCAATTTCAGCGTACTTGCGCTGTTCGAGCATGAAGGCTTCGCTGTGCTCAAAGCGCACGTTGCCGCTACGCAGGCCGAAACCCTCGGAGGATAGGCTGAGAGCGTGATAATGGCTAGGAAAACCTATCTTGTTCCAGCCGTGCGGCAAGAATTGGTCAAGAGAGGCGTCATACATAGCAGCAACCACTTCAGCGGCAACTTTCTCCTTCTTTGGGCCGCTAATGCGCAGGCGCCAGGTCTCGCGATCTCCAGGAGCCAGTCGGTCGCGAAAAGTTTCGAAGGCGATAGTAAGTTCTTTGTTGCTCCAAGGCACCACAACAGTGTGCGGCCCGGTCTGATAGAAGCGATTGTGTTGTACAGTAAAAGCATTCAGCCCGATACCACCGCGATCAGCCTCTTGCACAACAAAATCAGCACTTTGGGCACCACTGACCTGTAACCAGCGAGGTTCTAGGATTTTGCCCTCTCGACCGACAAAGACCAAGAAGTATAGCACTCGGCCGCCACCTAACCATAAGCGAGCTGTTTCGCCAGGTTCGTAGGTATTTTTCTCTAGAGCACCAGCAGGTTTATCAAAGCGCGTAGCGGGCGTTTTGGCGTCCCAAACGCGCACGACCCGCTTAATTTCAATGGGCTTTTCGAAGGCATCACGTGTTTTTAGCACCACCTCATAGTATCCCGGTGTCATCTGGCCTTCGTGGAGGTCGAGTTCAATGCTGCCACTGCTGCGAAACGAAATGGTGCGGGTAAGGCCCTGGCGGCTCCATTTCTCCGGATTATCCTCGTCGTTCCAGGCATAGAGCGGGAACTCCCGCCGAAAGTCGCGCTCGTTGAGTACTAGCACATCTGGTGCGGGCCAATAGCGCTTGACAAAGCGTGTTTGAGGCGATGCGAGCCGGGTAATCTCTATTGTCCCCTTGGCATATTGCGCTTGGCCAGCATTATTGGTTGTTTTCAAAATAACTTTGCGCAAATCTTGTAATTCTACCTCTTCGGGCAGACCAAAATCTACGTTGAGCGCTACGTAGCCAGCAGAAACTGTAGTTTCATTGCTGCGCGTTTCACCTGTGATATCGGTGACGTCAGCCTTTACCGTGTATCTAAAAATGGGCAAACCCTTTTCGGGCAGTTTGCGGTCAGGCAGAGCGGTGAAGACAACTTCAAATGAGCCGTCGGCAGCCGTCTGAGTGGCGCCACTTGCTATTTCTACCTCTTCACCTGCATCGAAAAGAGGCCAGTCGCGCCAGTGCCACCACCAGGGCATGTAGGCCTGGCGCACAACGCGATAGCGCACTTGCGCGCCATCTACGCTATTCCCTGCATAGTTTTTTGTCACGCCGCGCACTTTAATAATGTCGCCTACGCGGTAACTGCCCTCGATGGGCCGAAAGGTCACTTCAAACTTCGGACGTTTGTATTCCTCCACGGAAAACGACGCCTGGCCAATATAACCCTCTGCGCGAATGCTCATGACTCCCATCAGGCCGCTTGTGGGTGCTTGAAAGGCTCCATTGAACGTGCCATATTCATTAGACGCAAGGGAAAGGTGACCCTTGGGCTGCATATTGGCATCGTAAAATGAGACTTTCACCTTGACGCCAGGCAAGATGCGCGGCAGGTCTCTTGAGTCGCGCTCCAACAAAATGCCTTTGAAGTACACTGTTTGCCCGGGTCGATACAAACTGCGGTCGGTAAAGAAGACCACTTCTCTGCGCGAGCGATTGCTTTCGCGCAAATAGCGATAGAAGCCTTGCTCAAGCCAAAGGGTATCTTTTCCTTGGCTAAGGCGTACAAAAAACATGCGATTAGTTCCCAGTTGAGGGCGCAGGAGGCCATCTTTTCCGGTAAAACTTTGGCCGATGCGCTCCTCTCGGTAATCGCGCATCTGCAAATCCCATTTCTGTTCAAAAAATTCGCCCAATACGCCCGCCAGAGGTGCTCCGGTCTCGCGATGCACGACGGCAACTTGCATAACGCCGTTTTGGTCAAAGGGAATGCTAGCCAAATTTGAGCAGGCAAAGAAAGCATAACTTACAGGTTGCTCTCTGCTGTTGAAATCGCCGGTAGGAGAGACCAAAACGGCATAATGACCTATGGGTAAAGGCGGTAAACGCAATTCAGTGCGATGCTCGCGAAAGTCTTCTGGAGCATTTAGGCTCCAAACGCGCTGTTCGAGCACCGGATACGTAAGTAACTCATTCAATCCTAGGCGATTGTTTCTCACAGCTTGAATAGCCGGCAGGGCTACAAGGCGTGCATGCACCTGCTGAATATTTTTAAACAGCACCGACATCAAGCTGGGTTTTTCAGGCAAATAGACTTGTTCCACCTGAACTTGAATGGATGGACGGCGAATTTGCTGCACTAACGATCGGCATAGCGCTGCGCCGTAGGTGTTGGGGTGTCGCGCCATGGCACTCTCACACTCTGCTACGGCTTGCTGCAATAGGTTGCTTTGCGCATTTTCGGGCTGCTCACTTAGCTGCTGATAAGCCACGCCGAGGTGGTAAGCAATTTCTGCCTCTGAAGGATGATTGTAATATTCGCGGCTCATTAGGCGCAAGGCCTCAGCGTAGCGCTCCCATTTATCGCTAAGGGTAGATTTATTTCGAGCGAATTGCAAGCGTAAAAGGTCAGCGTCAATAAGTGCTGCCGTGTTACCGCTGGCTAGATGCACCGCCAACACTTGTTGAAACAGCCGAATTGCCAGCCATTCGCCTGAGGTAGTGTCCTGGCTAGCAAATTCGAAGCGGACAAATTCAGCTGCCGGAGCAAAAGCCTCAGGCTGGTCTAAGTAAAACTTATGTACAGGCTGTGTAAGATAACTACGCTCGTCGGAAAAGTGCTTTAATGCTCGATGAGCTAAAATATCGAACAGCGTTGGGCGCAGTGGGACGCCATCAACCGAATCATTGAGCGGTTTAGTCAACAGGGCTTTCAAATGGTCGGCGGGCGTTGCGCGCAGGACGTCAACCCGAGCTACCGAAGATCGATAATAGTGCAATGCCTGTAGTTCAATCTCCGCCGCCGACCAAATTTTAATGTCGCCTGGCTGGCCTTCAGCCAAGGGTGTGCGGTCTTCTGTACGCCAAGCGATGTTTTGCAAGTAGATGCTGTACAGCTCACCTAGCAAGCTCTGGAGCACAGAGCGTTCAGGTTCAGAAGCCGCTTTTTCTTCCTGCTCGAACAGAGCAATGGTTCTTTCAAAACCATCTTCTTGTAACTCAGTAATGTATTTGCCGCGATAGAGCAGTGCCTTGATGATTTGCGGTGTATTCTGTTCGGCTTTGGCTCGAGCATAAAGGGCTTCGGCGAGCTCTAAAGCGCTTTTGAGCAAGCCCTGTTTCTCTAAACTATCAATTTTAGCCCACTCCTCGGCGTAATCGCCATAGGGAAGTGATGTGGGCGTGTCGGGTTTAGCCATGACTTGGGCAGTCGGTTGGTTGGATGGTAAGGACGATGGTTTCGATTTTTGGGTATATTTACAAAAGGTTAGCAAAATCGGCAGCAGAAAAACTAAGATGCGCAACATGGAGCGTGACAAATTTTTGTTTTAAAAAATCAAAGATACGCCTTAGTGTTCAGCTAGGCGTATACAGATGCAAGAATCCCGAAGAATGCACACACTTTCGAGTACTGCTTCTCTTTAGACCATTTCGAGGATTTGTTCTGCTACCCGTCGGCCTGTCTCAGCAGCGCCATTCATGTATCCTTGAAACTCTTCACTACAGTGTTCGCCAGCAAAGAAAAGGCGGTCTACAGGCTCAAATTCCCAACCAGCAATCGTTTTCCATTGCCCAACTCTGTAACAAGCGTAACTGCATTTTGCGTAGGGACTTGAAGGCCAGTGGAAGCGCGTAACCCGGCCATTATAAGCTGTCTGTACGCCCGGGAACACTTGCTGAAGCAAGGGCAAATACTTAGATGCCTGAAAATCAGGTGAGCCTGAACCCACATTAACACCTGACGTGCCCCCCAAAAACACCGTGTAGCTGCTCTCAGGAGTATTTTGCAACTGAGTATTTTCCCACCCTGTTTGTAGGCCATTATCGGTGAAAAGATACCCTCTATAGCCGTTGACCCGCCAAGGACGGCCATTAAAGCCGAGCATCAACTTAGCATTTGTGCCATAGCCCAGCTCGTTGATGGCCCTAACTTTTTGTGGAGGTAGATTTAGGCTTTGGTCTAATTTGACTTCGCGTAGCAGAGTAAAGGGTAAAGTAAGTACCACGAAATCCGCGAGTACTTCTTTTGTTCCGCCGCCCGTTTGCTCAAAAACGAGTCGGTAACCTGCACTCGACTTCGCCAGATGAGTTAATCGATGGTCAGTATTGATTTGAGAGGAGAGCCGACTTGCCAGGGCCTCAATAAGGCGGTCGTTACCGCCGAAAATTTTATAGCGCTCGTCGCTTTCGCCAAAAATCTCAAAGGTTCCATCGCTTGTGTCTAATGAAATGAGCGCAATCATGTTTAAACACGATTGCTCACCGGCATCCAAGCCATACTCTGTTACATAGGCCTCAGTGAGCAACGCCTTGATCCAGCCCGTGGCTCCAACATTGTTCAAATATTGTTCGAGCGACAACTTGTCCAGTATTTCTACCGCTTGGTTATAATTACTCTTGTACAAGTTGATATCAGCCTGTATGCGAGGAGCGATACCCTGCAATTCGCTGATGACCTGTGCTACAGTATAGTGCCGATTATTGAAAAAATAAGCGTCTTTCGTCAAAGTTTTATCCGTAGCGGTATCCAGTAAAGGTAGGCTAAACTCTCTGGCTAGGCCAAGCATGTCTTCGTGGATAGAGTCAATAAATTCTCCGCCTAACTCTGTAACGGTACCTAAGCCGAAAAAACCGCGAGTTGTGTACATGCGGCCTCCTATGCGATTACTTGCCTCGTAGATGGTAGCCTGGATGCCCGATTTCTTCAGTTGCCAAGCTGCATTTAATCCAGCCATGCCGGCGCCTACAATTACTACTCGCACATCCTTGTCCTCCTCGCGGCGACACGAGGAAAAAGGTATTGAAGAAGCTAAGCCGCCAAGAAGAATCATCTTGCCCGTTGTTTGAATAAACTCTCGGCGATTCCACTGACGCATCTGGGTGCCGAATCGCTCAGGGTAATCTGCTTTAGGAAGCGGACACATACTTCTTTGAAAAGCTTGGCGCACAAAGCGCATGAGTGGTGTCTTGCTACTTTTGGAAGGTTTCATAAATGATAGGATTTTTGGCAAATTTCTCGTATTTGCACATTACCAGACTGTTAAATGTTTCGACAGATCTTAGCTTGATCTAAGGAACAGGCCAAGAAATGTAGGCACATCAGAACTTGTTGTCGTGCACATCTAAAAAGGAGCGTGCTTTGCCTTGCGCAGGTGCATGAGTATAGAGATAATTACCCGCCCTCTTCAGAAGGCTTGCGCAGCTAAAGTTTCTTAATGAAGCATTGAACCCGCGACGACAATTTAATTTCCATTCAAAAAGGAGAACTCAAAATATAAACAATAACTCTAGAACACCATTCGAACCCTGGTAAAAGCTATGAATTCTTCACGAATTGCTGATTGAGCATAGAATTTTTGCTGTCCAGAAGATTGTCCTGAGTAAATTTATCGCACAACCTTTCTGGACATCATTCTGTATGCAATTAATTTGCGCTAGATGGGCAAAATGAATAGCCAAAATTTCCAAATTAGCTTTCCGTTATGGAGTTGATTTTAGGCATAGATGTAGGCGCTTCGGGCGTAAAAGGTGCATTAGTAGATGTGAAGACAGGTCAGATCCAAGGAGAGCGCTATCGGATCCCGACGCCGAAGCCGGCTACACCAGAGGCTTTAAGCAACGCTTTTGCAGCCGTAGTAGATTTTTTTCAGTACCGCGGGGCAGTGGGCTGCGGTTTTCCTGCCATTGTTAAAGATGGTATAGCCTACTCAGCAGCGAACATTGATTCGAGTTGGATAGGTGTTAACGTTGAGGCGTCCTTCAGTCGGGCATGTGGTGCAGTGGTATATGCCACTAATGACGCCGATGCTGCAGGGTTGGCTGAAATGCGCTACGGTGCTGGCCGCGGTGAGCAGGGGGTAGTTATTCTGATTACTATTGGCACTGGTCTAGGCTCTGCGCTTTTTTATCGCGGTATGCTGATACCTAACACGGAGTTAGGGCACCTTTTGTGGAAAAAAAATAGGCCTGCCGAAGCTTTTTGTTCTTCAGCCGCTCGAGAGCGAGCGAAAATCAGTCGCATACGGTGGGCAAAACGCTTTAACGACTACCTACATCATTTAGAA
Source organism: Saprospiraceae bacterium (assembly GCA_025055285.1). Classification (GTDB taxonomy): domain Bacteria; phylum Bacteroidota; class Bacteroidia; order Chitinophagales; family Saprospiraceae; genus M3007. The sequence continues at coordinate 29,393 of JANWXM010000031.1, read as the reverse complement.
CGGCTCTTTTCCCCTACGGTATTTATTCTCGGCGGAGGAGAGAGCAAGTATTTTGACCAATATGCCCAGTTTCTCAATCCTCAAGCTCGAGTGGTTCCGGCTCAGCTCCTAAATAACGCAGGCATCATCGGAGCTGCTGTTTATGCTTCTGAGCGATCTTCACAATAACCAGAAAAATACATTCTCATGAAAAGAACATTTCTTCTTTTAAGCTGGATAATTGCGCCCCTCCTCGGCTACCGGGTTAACAGTCAGGAATACTCGTTGCGTTTTTACGGAAACGGACCTACCGACATAGACCGAGTGAAAATTTCAATCGATAATCCGCATCGCCCAGTAGATGTAAGCCACAACTTTACTATAGAGTTCTGGATGCGTGCTCTTCCCGGAGAAAATACAGCAACTACCTGCTCAGGTAATCAGTGGTATTTCGCCAATATCATGATCGACCGAGACATTTTTGGCGATGGAGACTATGGCGACTATGGGATTGCTATAGGTAACCGGCGAATCGTGGTAGGCGTACAGGTGGGAAGTAACCCCACTACCGGGGTTTGTGGCAATACGATTGTAGACGACGGCAATTGGCACCACATTGCCGTCACTCGAAATGCAGCGGATGGCCGCGTACGCTTATTCGTAGATGGCGTGTTGGACGCCTCTAGCCCCACGTCGTCTAACACAGGCAACATCAGTTATCGCGATGGACGCTCTACTTCCTACCCGAACAGCGACCCCTTTCTGGTATTGGGTGCAGAAAAACACGACTATCCAGGTTCGCTTTACTACAGCGGATGGATAGACGAAATGCGCATTTCAAACATCATCCGTTATTCAAGCAACTTTACCCCGCCATCGGCACCATTTACTACAGATGCTAATACGGTCGGTCTTTACCATTTTAATGAAGGAACAGGGACAACCCTCACAGACGTCTCCGGAGCCTCAGGTGGACCGTCCAACGGCACACTAATGGTAGGAGGCAATCCTCCAGGCCCTGCTTGGAGCACCTCTTCTCCCTTTGCTCCACCTATGCCCGTGGAGCTGGATGCCTTAGTGGCCTTCCGAACCTCCACCAGCGAGGTGCGTTTGCAGTGGAAAACTTACACAGAAACCAACACTGCTCGTTTCGTAGTGCAGCGCAGCGTCGGCGAATTGCAACACTGGTACGACATTGGATATGTACAGGCAAAAGGCAATAGCCGAGAAATTCAACGCTACGCTTTTACCGACTTTGCGTCTATTCCGTCTGAACAAGTTTACTATCGCTTGCGCATAGAAGACCACGATGGTTCCCTTCAGTATTCTCCTACGGTTAGGGCAAATCCCATAGAGAATGCAGTGCAAATTTTTCCCACTCCTTTCAGGGATCGGTTCCATGTCCGCGTGACTTTGACAGGCCCTTGGCAGATAACCCTTTTAGATGCTTTTGGGCGCGTTGTCGCAACCCGCACGACCGAACAAGAGACGGAGACTTTCTTTACTGAATCTATGCCTTCAGGAGTGTATACCGTCATTGTCGAGCAAGGAAGCTTTCGATACGTGCGCCGTTTACAAAAGTATTGAAATTCAAAGGCCTGCTAGACAGACGTACTTAATTTCCAGGAATTCTTCTAGTCCATAATGGGAGCCCTCGCGGCCGATACCGCTTTGCTTCATGCCTCCAAAAGGCGCTACTGCGGTGCCTAGGATGCCCGTGTTGACGCCTATCATGCCATATTCAAGGGCTTCGGCTACTCGAAAAATGCGTCCTACATCGCGTCCGTAGAAATAGGCAGCCAGGCCATAAATCGTATCATTAGCCATTCGAATGACCTCTTCCTCGCTGTCGAAGGCAATAATTGGCGCTATGGGACCGAAAATCTCCTCTGTTAGTAAGTTCATGCCCGGCCGTACGTTGCAAACAACCGTGGGCTCGAAAAAGGTGCCTGTGCGCCGCACTCCACCGATAAGCACGCGAGCACCTTTTTCAAGGGCGTCGCTCAAGAGGCGTTCTACCTTCTCTATTGCCCGCTGGTTAATGAGCGGTCCAACTGTCACACCCGGTTCTAGACCAGAACCCATTTTCTGTTGGCGCACTTGCTCGGTAAACTTTGCTACAAACGCTTCATATACAGCGTTCTGAACAAATATTCGGTTGGCGCAAATGCACGTTTGACCCGTATTGCGAAATTTAGAGGCAATAGCTCCTTCTACCGCGGCATCAACGTCTGCATCATCAAAAACAATGAAAGGCGCGTTTCCTCCTAACTCGAGCGAGATTTTCTTAACCGTATCAGCGCAGCGGCGCATAAGAAGTTTCCCTACGGCCGTACTACCTGTAAACGACAGTTTTCGAACCGCAGGACTCTCGGTTAGTGCGCGCCCGATAGCGTCGGCATCCAAACCGGTCACCACGTTGAATACGCCCGGCGGGAAACCAGCGCGTTCAGCTAGTTCGGCCAAAGCCAAAGCCGACAAGGGAGTTTCTTCAGAAGGCTTGACCACCACAGTGCATCCTGCGGCCAGGGCAGGCGCCACCTTCCGCGTGATCATAGCATGAGGGAAATTCCACGGTGTAATTGCTGCTACTACGCCAATAGGCTCCTTGAATACCAGCAATCTCATGCGAGAACTATGAGGTGGAATAATCTCGCCATAAGCCCTACGCGCCTCTTCGGCAAACCACTCTACAAAAGAGGCTCCATAGCGCACTTCTCCGCGCGCCTCCGCCAGCGGCTTGCCCTGTTCCAATGTCATTAGCAGCGCGAGATCCTCAACGTGTTCCAGAATGAGCTCATACCAGCGCCAAAGTAGGTTAGCCCGTTGAGCTGCTGTCTTGGTGCGCCAGCTTGGAAAAGCTGCCTCTGCAGCAGCAATTGCCTCGTTGGTTTCTACTGGTCCACAATCCGCTACTTCAGCAAGCACTTCACCTGTTGCAGGATTGTACACCGGAAATGTTCGGCCTGAGTACGCCTCTTGCCAGCGACCACCCACGTATGCTTGCGTACGCAAAAGCGAAGGTTGAGTTAGAGTTGGCATACGCACCCTCGTTTTTCGGCAAAGATCGGCATTATTGCAGGCTAAGAGAAAAATTCAACTTTAGGAAAAACGATTGGGAAATTTCTATTGATATAGACAAGCCGCTGTTTATCAGTTTACTATTTGGAAATAAGTTTCTCTTCACGGTAACTTAATTCAAACAAAGCAAAGGTAGATCCTATCTTTGACTGCGCAACAATTACTGATTGGCAGAATGAAGCGCAGATATTTGCTCCGTTTTCTGAAAAACAGTTTTCTATCTGGGCTAATAACAATGGCAGTTGCTTGCAAGTCATGGGAAAGTAGACCGGTAACGACATCGCCAGGGTTTGATTGGCAAGGGCATCGCGGCGCAAGAGGACTGGCTCCCGAAAACAGCATCCCAGGCTTTCTTCGCGCCTTAGAGTTTCCTCAGGTAACGACATTAGAACTCGACCTAGCGGTATCGAAAGATCATGAGCTCATCGTTAGCCACGAGCCGTGGTTCCACCCCGATATTTGCTTGCAACCCAATGGTAGTCGCATCTCCACTAATGAAGCGGAGCGAATAGCCCTCTATTCACTGACTGCCGCCGAGATACGCACTTATGACTGCGGCAGCTTACGCCATCCGCGCTTTCCGGAGCAGCAGCCTCAACCCACTCATAAGCCCACTCTACGCGAAGTTGTGGAGGCCGTTCGCGCAACTTACCCAACCAGAGCCGTGCGATGGAATATCGAAATCAAAAGCCGACCCGAATGGGATGGGATTTACACGCCGCCTGTAGATACTTTTGCTCGTTTGGTCGTAGAGACGATTCGAGCCCTCGGCCTGCAGCAAGCTTGTACTGTACAGTCCTTTGACCCACGCGCTTTACGCGCCGTACGCGCACTCTACGCCGAATTACCCTTGGCCTTGTTGGTGGAAAACCTCCTTGGGCCAGCTAAAAACCTCAAGCGCCTGGGTTTTGTACCCTCAATCTACAGCCCCCATTATGCCCTTGTAAGACCGTCTACCGTTCGCTTCTGCCATCAACAAGGAATGAAAATTATCCCCTGGACGGTTAACAACGCCGTTACTATGCGCCGCCTCATTCACCTAGGCGTAGACGGCATCATCACCGACTATCCTAATCTCATTGAAAAAGTCAAGTAGCAACCCTTCAGATATTCAGAAAGGGTCGACAAAGCCCAAAGTCGGCCGGCAAACGCTAAAGACCTAAAGCCTCAAGAAATTCCGGACTATCGGGCTTTACTTTAGGTCCGAAGAAATGAGTCAATTCGCCCGATTCGTTGAGCAGATACTTGCAAAAGTTCCACGTCGGCTCCTGGCTGTTCCAACCATTTTGTTGAGGGCCTGTCAGCCAACGATATATGGGCGCCTTAGCTGAGCCTTTGACATGTACCTTTTCGAACATTGGAAAAGTGACGCCATAGTTTTTCCGACAAAATTCGGCGATCTCCTTCGCTGTGCCAGGTTCCTGACCCATAAAATCATTGCAAGGAAAACCTAACACAACAACACGCTCCTTGTGTTTGCGGTAAAAATTTTCCCAGTCGGCATACTGAGGCGTATACCCACACCTAGAAGCCACATTGAGTACGACGATTTTCTTGCCGCGAAAGCGTTCCATTGAGACGGGCTGGCCGTCAAGGGTATTGACTGTGAACTGATAAAAAGAGGGCGGTTGCTGTAGAAGTCCACTTTTGGCCTTGACTGTGGGAGGGCGAGAGGTGACTTGATGAGCATCGAAACAACTCAATAGTCCAACACAAAGGGTGCAAATTCCTATCAATACTCTAAACATGACCGCTGAATTTTACTTTTTTAGCAACAGTCAGAGTTCAATCCGGTTGCACGTTGCGGAGTAATATTTTTGCTTAAAATTTGGCCATTCCTTTTAAACATGTCGAATTCATGGATCGAAAGTCTTTCTTACGCCTCATAAGCGCAAGTGCGTTGGCTTCTCTCTTTCCTCGGTCGCTACAAAGTTTAACTCCCTTAATTACAGATTTTCGGCGAGCTGATTTTGGCGAAAATTTTGTCTGGGGAGCTGCCACATCCGCTTATCAAATTGAAGGTGCCGTCCGCGAAGATGGACGCGGCCCATCGATTTGGGATACTTTCAGTCACCGAAAAGGAAACATAAAAACGAACGAGACCGGTGACGTAGCATGTGACTTTTACCATCGCTATCCGGAGGACTTGCGCCTCCTGCGCGCCATGAATATGAGTGCTTTTCGATTCTCCATTGCCTGGACGCGCATCTTGCCTCAAGGCACAGGCAAGGTCAACGAGAAGGGCCTCGACTTTTATCGGCGATTGACGGACGAATGCTTACGCCTAGGCATAGAACCTTGGATAACACTTTACCACTGGGACCTGCCTCAAGCCCTGGAAGACCGCGGTGGCTGGACGAATCGCGATGTCGTAGGTTGGTTTTCAGATTACACCGACCTGTGCACACGAGCACTAGGTGATCGAGTTAAGCGCTGGATGATCCTCAACGAACCCGTCGTCTTTACCGCAGCAGGTTATTTCGCTGGTTTTCATGCCCCTGGCAAGAGAGGATTGAACCACTTTCTGCCGGCCGTTCATCATGCAGCCCTATGCCAAGCACAGGGAGGGCGCATCGTGCGGCAAAACGTGTCTCATGCATACGTCGGCACAACCTTCTCTTGCTCTCCCATCGACCCTGCTACTCCTAGGGAAAAGGACCAACGGGCAGCGCAGCGTTTCGACATCCTGTTCAACCGCCTCTTTATCGAACCAGCCCTGGGCATGGGCTATCCTAAAGGCCTGAAGGCTATGGAAAAATTGGAAAAATACATGCGGCCAGGGGACGACGAACAGCTGCGCTTCGACTTCGACTTCATTGGCCTTCAAAATTACTTCCGAATGGTAGCCAAAAAGGCGCTCTTTCCGCCTTACCTGTGGGCCAAAGAAGTACCGCCGCACAAACGCGGTATATCGCCTGAAAACATTACCGACATGGGCTGGGAGGTTTATCCCGAAGGGATCTATCGCATCATCCAGCAATTTGCCGCCTATCCAGGCGTAAAACAAATTGTCATCACCGAAAATGGTGCCGCCTTTCCAGATGAACCCATGGGCGACGCCGTGCACGACCGCCGGCGTGTGCGTTTTTTTGAGCAATACCTCGGTCAGGTGCTTCGCGCCAAGCGAGCCGGTGCCCCTGTAACAGGCTATTTCGCCTGGACGCTGTTGGACAATTTTGAATGGGCAGAAGGTTACCGCCCTCGCTTTGGTTTAGTGTACGTAGATTTTACCACGCAAAAGCGAATTATGAAAGACTCTGGTCGGTGGTTTCAGGCGTTGCTGGGAAATGAGTAAAAATGGAAATCACTACGAACGCAAACGTTGCAAAACTCAGGAAATAATTTGCAATTGAAGGCGAAACATTAGTCGATCAAAAATCGCGGTTAGCCGATGACAAACCAATTAACAATTAACTCCGAAGCCCCAGTAGTGAAACCGAGTCGCAATCAGGCATGCGCTAGGTCATCCTCTGGCAGAAAAGACGAATAGACCCTACCTTGTTGCTCTCGTGAGGCGATTTTTTCGAGTTGTAATTTGGAGAAATTCATCGAGACTCTAATTTTAGGGCTCTAATCTGTTGGCATGTACGTCCGCTTTCTATCGTATTGTTGGCTGGTGGGTCTTTCTTTGGCTGGAGTGCATAGTGAAGGAGTTGCTCAGACAACCTCTCCAGAACAGCCCATAACCATTCAATGTCGAGACTGCGAGGTGACGGCCATTCTTCAAGACTTGAGAAGGCGCTATCATCTCAACATGAGTTACTCACCTCAACTGTTCTCTACTTGTCAGCGAGTTAGCGTGGACATCCTAAATGAGCCCCTTGGAGCCGTGTTGAAGCGCTTAACCGCTTGTGCTCGAACAAAAATAGAGTGGCATGAAAATCTTGTGCTCTTCCGACCCTTGTATGAATACACGCTTAGCGGACGCATTTCCGATGCAGAAAGCGGTGAGTGGCTCATCGGTGCTACTGTAAGGGTATCGGACACTTCTGGAACAAGTATAGGTGCCATTACTAACGAATACGGCTTCTTCTGCTTCAGAGTACACGAAGGAGAGTATCAAATACGGGCGGATTACGTCGGACATCGCCCACTCATCGCGTTGGTAAAGATACTAGAAGACAAATACCTTCACCTTCGGTTAGTTCCTGAAGCCACTTTGCCCGAGATTGTCGTCCGTTCCATGACTAAAAAAGGAACTTCCTCTGTATTAGACTTAGAAAGCGGCCGGCGTTTTCTCACCCAAACCATAAATTCGAGCACAACCCTAGGAGGCGAGCCCGACGTATTGCGGCACGTTGCCCTGCACCCGGGTGTCTTAGCTGGAGTAGATGGGTTAGGTGGCTTGCACATTCGCGGCGGAAACGCCGACCAAAACCTCTTTCTTCTCGATGATGTGCCTGTATATAATCCGGCGCATGGCTTGGGCTTAATGTCTATCTTTCCACCTTCGGCAGTTAATCATGTGCAACTGTGGAAAGGTGATTTTCCGGCCCGCTACGGCGGAAGAGCATCATCGGTGCTCGATGTGCGTTTGCGCGATGGCAATCCTCACCGCTACAACTCAGAGGTCTCGATAGGATTACTCGCAGCTTCCGTCATGCTCGAAGGGCCCTTTTTGAAGGGCTTATTCAAACGAGGGAGTGTTGACGAAAACAAAAATTCTTTTCTCGTCAGCATTCGACGAACACCTCTGGAATTGTGGCAGCTACTACTGGGCAACGCCTACAAAGATTCCGTTTTTTGGAGAAAAAATAACATCAAATACCGCTTCTATGACGTCATTGCCAAGGCGAGTTACCAGGTCTCTCCTCGCAGTTATTTACACCTTAGTACGTATTCCGGAGGAGACCTGTTCCGACGGAATTTCCTGCAGTCGTATTCTTCCTTAAACGCTGTCCTAATTGACAGTATCAAGTTGGACGTAAATTGGGGAAACGATATCGTGGCATTGCGGTGGAATTACGTCTTTGGAAACGGGATCTTTGCCCGGTTAGGGCTGCGGTATAGCCAATTTTATTATGAGAGTCAACAATATTTAAACTCGACCCAGTTTTCCTTAAATGCACCAAAAGGAAAATCTATAGGGTATATCCAGCGCTATCAGACACTTATTACAGACTATTCAGGGCATTTTGATGCGGAATTTCGACCATACAATCGAGTGACAGTTCGCGCTGGACTTTCATACGCTTTTCAAACCTTTAAACCTGGCGCACTATCCGTCAGTTTTTTGTTCCCCTGGCAGTCAACATTGCTGACCGATTCGCTGAGAAAGGCGCTATCCAATCGCCAACGAATAAAGGGAGACGAGATTACCCTATATGGAGACATCAGTTGGGAGTTTAGCGATCAGGGCCTTTTGGAGGCTGGTTTTCACCTTGGTTCTTTCCTCATCAACAATCGCGTTTACCGCCTCGCTCAGCCGCGTTTGCGCGCAGCTTATCGAATTTCGAAACACAGTAAAATTTGGGCAGGTGTCCATCATGCTGGTCAATTTCTACATCAGGTAGGAACATTTAACCTCGCTTTGCCCTTTGAATTATGGGTGCCCACTATGGGGCGCATGCTACCGGAAGAAACTTGGCAAACTTCCGCAGGCGTTGCCCTAGTATACCCAACCTGGTTGCTCAGCATAGAAGGCTATTACCGCCACCTGTCGCGCGTGCTGACATTTAGGTCGTCCACCTCTGCCTTATTGATAGCAGGAGCAGAAGACGCTAGCGGCTGGGAAAATCGCATCCTAACAGGACGAGGCTGGGCAAGAGGAATAGAACTAATGGCTGAAAAGCGCTTCAAACATACTACCCTTGGAGCCGCCTATACGTGGTCTCGAGCAATAAGGCAATTTGCCGAGCTAAACAATGGCGAGCCTTTTCCCTTTCGATTTGACCGCCCACATGCTTTAAACATAAGCATCCAACAACGCCTCATGCCATGGCTAGAAGCACAAATGCAATGGGCATATGCTACAGGTAACCCGATCACACTTACAGGAGTAAAATTCCGCCATCAAACTCAAGAGGCAGAAGCTCGACCACTCGAAGTGCTTGCCTATAGCAAGGTAAACAATTATCGCTTGCCCAATTATCATCGACTAGACCTCTCGTTTAGACTCTACTTCCAGGGCATTAGTCTTAAACATGAAATTCGCTTAGGCGCTTACAACCTTTATAATCGCGTTAATCCTTTCTTTCTTTACCTTGATAGCGCCGATACAGATGAAAGCTCGCAAAAGGTAAGGGCTGTACGATATGCATTGTTGCCCATATTACCTGAGTTCCGTTATACCTTAAAATTCTAAAACGAACAGCTTGTGTCGTCATGATAAAGTGTCTCCCGGGGTTTTTGTCTTTGTGGGTACTCCTAGGTTGTGCAGACGATGCTTACATCGAGTTGCCTTTCACAGAAGCCCCTAAAGTAGTCATTACCAGCCACTTTACCGCCGATGAACCGCTGACTGTTTATTTGTCGGTGAGCCGCCCTATCACAGCTCAAGAGATTCCTGCCTTGTCCTCGAATGCAGAAGTTACCCTGGCTGCTGAAGGAAACCTCCCCGACCGCCTTTTGCCTTATCTTACTCTGGACAGTGGCATAGCATGGAAGAGCCAAAACGTGCTAAAAAAGGGCGTGCGCTACACTCTAACTGTCCGCGTACCGGGAATGGAAACTGCTTGGGCCTCGGATACAATTCCCGAAGGCGTTTCGGATGTGTACCTTCTGGTTAGGGAAAGCAACATTCGATTTACGCCAGAACCTGCCGAGGGCAAATGGATCGCACGAATACCCATATCCATACTCTTAAAGGACTTGCCTCACGAGCGCCGTTATTTCGCCTTTTGCATTCGCCATAAGTTGTATAAAGGTCAAGGAAGCAGCGAAGTTAGAGCCAGCCGCTTTCTGGCCAGCGGCCGAGTGCTCGCCCTCTCTGAGACGACGCCCGAAGGACTGACTTTGATCAAAGAAAGCTATTGGAGCGAAGGAGGAAAAGACCACGGAAAATTAGATCTAGAAGTCATCATTCCTTATGATCCTGCTAGAGAAAGACCCGACTCCCTTTTCTTAGAATGGCGCACGCTTTCTGAAGCTTATTATCGTTATCACCTTTCCCTTGCTACTCAAGGCTCTCCTTTTAATGACCCTGATGCCTTGTACAACAATGTGCGAGGAGGCTATGGCAATTTCTCTGGCTTCGCGCGATTGCGCAAAGCCGTTTCTATCCCGCGCTAGATGAACTTTGCCAAAGTGGAAACCCGACAGTCGAATTTTCTGTTATAAAGATCTATCTTTTCTTCATAAAAGAGACTAATTGCTTTCCTATGCTCCATAGTATGTTGGAAGATAAACAAATTTGATCCATGAGCCATACCTTTGCTGCATCAAAACAATTCATTTTGTAGAAAATGAGTAAAGTTACTGTTATTGGTGCTGGAAATGTCGGCGCAACGTGTGCCAACGTATTGGCTCATGAAGACATTTGCAATGAGATTGTTCTCATTGACATTGTAGAAGGAGCATCTAAAGGCAAAGCCCTGGATATTTGGCAACAAGCTCCTATTGATGGTTATTCTACCCGCGTAATAGGTGGCGGCAACGACGCCTATCCACTGACGGCAGAGTCTGACATTGTGATCATTACAGCAGGTATTCCGCGCAAACCGGGAATGAGCCGCGACGACTTGATCAGCACCAATGCCAACATCGTCGTAGGCGTAACGCGCGAGGTGCTCAAATATTCGGCTAATCCCATCATTATTGTGGTATCGAACCCCTTAGATGTAATGACATATGCTGCGTGGAAAGCCTCTGGCCTCAGTGACCGCCGCGTACTGGGTATGGCTGGTGTACTCGATACAGCGCGCTATCGCGCCTTTCTGGCCGAGGAAATTGGCTGTTCTCCAAAAGATATCTCTGCTATGCTCATGGGCGGTCATGGCGATACTATGGTACCCCTGCCTCGCTACACAAGCGTTAGCGGCATACCAGTCACCGAATTAGTAGCTCCCGAGCGCCTTCACGCAATTATCGAGCGCACGAAGTTTGGCGGCGGCGAGTTAGTTAACCTCATGGGTACTTCGGCATGGTACGCCCCTGGCGCTGCTGCTGCACAAATGGCCGTATCCATCCTCAAAAACGAAAACCGCATATACCCCTGTTGCGTACGCTTACGTGGGCAATATGGGATTGACGACCTCTTTGTAGGTGCACCAGTCAAATTAGGGCGTGAAGGTATACATCAGATCATTGAACTTCAACTAAATGAAGAAGAGATGGCTCTACTGCACAAATCCGCAGCCGCTGTGCGCGAAGTAGTTAATGTTTTGAACACGATGAATATCCTCTAATTGCGCGTGCATATGCCTAACAAGCTCGCATCGCCATCCTCCAATGCAAACGCCACATCGGCTATCTGGCAGCAAATGATTAGCATGACGTCGGGCAAAAGCTTAGCTCAGCTAGCCGACGAAGCTCCAGTGCTGCTTATTTTCCTGAGGCATTTTGGCTGTTCATTCTGTCGAGAGGCTATGGCGGACATTGCCAAAGTGCGCAAGAAACTGCAAAACAGAGGTGTACAAATTGTTTTCGTTCATATGTCGCCCAACCAAGAAACTGCCGAGCGTTTCTTCCGCAAATACAGGCTGTTTCCTGTCGAACATATTTCCGATCCAGAAAAGCGCTACTACGCAGCTTTTGGCCTAGGACGAGGAAGGCCTGACCAACTCTTTGGATTGATGAATTGGATACGCGGCTTCCAGGCTGCCATTATAGAAGGGCATGGCTTCGCTTTCCATAGCGATGATTTGGGCGACGGCTTCCAAATGCCCGGCGTGTTTTTGCTGCACAAGGGCGAGATCAAACATTCGTATATTCACGAACATGCCTGGGACCGCCCTGATTATGAAGCGCTTGTAGAACATTGCCACTTCGATTAGTTGCACTAGAGCCTACTTTCGCCTCATATGGGCTGATGAGCAGTTTGAGCTTGTACATGAGCCTTCCATTGTTCAGCAGTAGCGTAATAGGCGCGAAGTTCACTGCGCTCTGCTAAATAGTCAAAGTTATAAAAGCGGTTTTCATAATGGTTAGTAGGCAAAGGCAAAAACCCTAAGAAGTAGCTGTTCCAACGGATTCGACCTCGGCCTTCAAGCTCTTCTATGGCCAAAAAGAGGAATTGTGGATCGGGATAAAAACGGAAGATACCCTTGAGTTTGCGGATGATTCCAATAGCTATTTCGCGCTCAGGGCGTTTGTTTTCAGGTAAAACAGGGCTAATTTCGCGATAGTAGCGCCTCTCCTCTTCCGCGTGTCGGCGCTCGGCAATGCGGCGCCGAGCTTCCATGGAAGACAAACGCTCGGGCTCTTGGCGAATAATCTGCCGCAGAATATCGGGCGGGTCAAAGCCGAAGGTCATTGCCACGGACCAAGGAACGGCCTGCCCAGTTTCTGGAGTGATGTCTATCCATGGAAGTTTATGCTCCAAAGTCAATTCGTCGAAAACAAATTTCAATAGGTCGAAGTCGGCATAGAGATCGCGATATTGATGAAGGGCCTCGAGCATCAATTTCGTCACCTCGTAGCGCCGGCTTTCGTCGCCAGCGGGAATTTGTTGATAGTCGGGTAGGATATGCCGACGAAAAAGATTATGATTAAGTATGCGGAAAGCGACCTCTTTGGGCAGAAGATTAGGCCTTTCTTCGAGGGCAGCGCGCATCTCATTGACCGCGTCGTAATTCAAGGCCACACTATCGGGCAACGTTTCTAAGCGGAAGGGCGAAAATTGCATCCACATAAGAGCGCGTTCGCCAAGCAGTTCTAGCAGGATACGCTGAATTTGCGGCTCAGCCCGGTCGGGAAGAGCGAGCCATGCACTCTTCCACTCCCGCAGGCATTGAACGATGACCTTTCGCGCCTCGATAGGCTGAGGCCGTCGAAAATCCGTGTATTCCAATTGTTTGCGTATATCTGCGTAGCGTTGGTCGGCTAAGGCCACGACTTGTTGATGTACGGCCTCCAAAAGATTTGGCCGCACATGCATCCAGCCAGCACGACCGGCGTGGTCGCGGACAATCTTTTCCACAACGGCCACTACATCAAAGCGAAAGCGCTCACAGTCGGGGTGAGGCCGCAACTGGCCATGCTCGTCTAGAGTAAACCACGTCAAATTGCCAATAGCCTGGGGTGGAGTAGCGGAGGCCACCGGCAAAAGCAACTCGGGCAGCAATTGCTCAATGGCAAAGCGCAGGAAAGATTCGTGGTCAGGGTAGCCCTCATCGCCAAAGATTTTATATCCCAACAGAGCCGCATCCACTAACTCAAGGACAGACTCGCGCAAATCAGTAAATTGAACATAACGACGTTGCTCCTCAGCGATTTGGGCTTGCAGGCGAAAGCGTTTAGCGCGTAGGTTAAATAGCAGGTTTTCCCGCAGTTGGCGATTTATTAAGGTGTCATCATCTCCATGGGATAGGGCCTCTAGCATACCGATGACTTCGCGGATTTCGCTTTCTAGGCCAAAATCCTCGTGCGAAGCAAAGCGAAACTCATCTCGAACGATCTCAACTCGCCGGATGTAGTCGTATTTGCCGCCATTACACATTTCATTGACGGCTAATTCTAAAAAACCGCGATAAGGATGTATGGTGCGGTAAATTGTCATAGCCGTCTGAACAATGCGCGACACTGCAGCGCGATTATCCGGCACCTCTGTGCGGTGTCGACCTGTGTGCAGAACATAGTCGTTCTCAAACGTGCTGTACAAGCGCAACAGAGCATCGGATAGGGCCTCGGCAGTTGCTCTAAGATTGTATGTGCCACCTTCGCAAGGGCATTTATTCTGATGTTGATACTCAGCCATCCGGCCAGCGTACATGATTACGTGATTCAGTCGGGTACCCGTGCCGTAGACTGCATCGTGAACGATGCGGTCTGGACCTTCTTTTTTTAGAAAAGAAACCAGAAGCATTTCATACAGTTGAGCCGACTGCGGGTCAAGATGCGTGCGCACGTGTTCACAGAGGGCGTGTGCCCGAGCATAATTACCTGCGCGAAGGGCGTCTTGGGCCAATAGCAGGTGGCGGCGAAATTCTTGTTGCTGTTTCAAAGTAAGTGTACCTACCCCCTCCCAAGCTTCGTTGTTGGTGCGCGCTTGAGCGAGAAGGTTGAGCATATCCGGAATATGAATTTCGCCGAAAGGGAGAAAAAGTCCTGCCGGAGTATCGGGCCGAACGGGCAGTGGCGCCCAACCGTAATAACCTAGGGCGAAGATGGTAGGCCAGTTCTCGCGAAAACGATGCTCCTCTATGCGATGGATAAGATGGCCCAAATCGAGGCGAATTGCCTCCATTGTTTTCTGAAAATGCTCGAACGATAGCCGGCTGTGCTGGCTTTGTTGATGCCACTCTGAGAAAGCATCTTCAAGTGCAAAAAGCTCGTCAGGTGTTCGTTCAGGATGAAAGAGTTGTTTGAGGAGTTCGAACAAGGGTCCTAAGTCGCAAGAGCGAAGCCATACCAATAAGCGTTCTCGCACGTCTTCAAATGTCAGAGCAAAGGGCATACCTTCCGGTTCGGGAAAGAGCCTTTGCGAGCGCACTATGCCCCTAAGCAGGTCGCTTGCTCGGGCTGCCGCTCGTTTCAATTGGCTTTCTCGGCTTATTAAACTACCCTCTATAGGTTCTTCTGGTGAAGGCGTCACTGGAAAGCCAGCCAATATCGGCGGAATAAAGGCATCGCGCACTAGCAACACCAACAACTGAAGAGCTCCTTTCCGACGGCGATATTCTTGGACCGCTTTGTCTACCTCCCAACGCGTATTGGGCAAATCCAAATAGTACGGCGACAGGCATGCTACGAATAAATCTGCCTGATTCTCCATGAATTCTGTGGCTTTACGCCGATAGTCCTCTTCAGCTACTTCCATAGGGTTCCAGCATACCACGTTGCCCTCTAAAGCGTGGTAGAGATAGCGATAAAAGTCGTCTGCAGTCTGAATATCTGCCTCATGAAAGGAGATATACACGTGCCATTTGTGGTTCCACATGAAGGCAAATGTAGGTAAAGGACAAGGCAGTTTCACGCACTGAATTGAGAAAGAGCCCTTCCGACCTCTAGTCATCCTTTCCTAAAGGTCTGAAGGGCTTCTGTCTTCTTTTGGATACGCTGTTTAGCCGAACGGAATTTACAATCTTTCTCTTGAGCAGACTTGCGAGTTTGAGCTCGAGTGCATTTTTACACGCCTGGTTGCTTCGCTTTGCACTCTCTGCTCATAAGTTATGCTGAGCAAGCCATACAGTCTGGGTCATTCAGGTTGCATATACTGCCTTGTGGGCGTTCTTCACCACCTCCTGAAGCGGAAGCGGTAGTGGACTTACCATTGGTAGGCGCGTTGTGCATCGTAGGTATGTCCGCTAGCTGCGCAAACTTTCGCTGGTGTTTCTCGCTGAGGGTAAATTTGATAGGGTCGGTCGCTGCTTTGGTGCGCAGATAATACATTCCTGTCTTTAGGCCTTTCTGCCAGGCATAGAAGTGCATGGAGGAAAGCTTAGCGAAAGTAGGAGTTTCCATGAACACGTTCAAGCTTTGGCTTTGACAGATGAAGGCGCCTCGGTCGGCAGCCATGTCTATGATGACTTTTTGGCTGATTTCATAAGCCGTTTTGTAAATCTGACGCAACTCTTCCGGTATTGCCTCGATGCCTTGCACAGAACCATTAGCGGCCATAATGGCCTCGCGCATCTCATTGTTCCATAGCCCTAATCGCACGAGATCGCGCATGAGATGTTTGTTGACCACGATATGCTCGCCTGCCAATGTGCGGCGCGTATATAGGTTACTCGTGTAAGGTTCAAAACATTCGTTGTTGCCCAAGATTTGGCTAGTTGAGGCAGTAGGCATAGGCGCTATTAGCAGCGAGTTGCGTACGCCTACGCGTTTGACGCGTTCGCGCAAGCTCTCCCAATCCCAGCGGTTGGAGGGTTTCACTCCCCAAAGGTCGAATTGGAATAAGCCTTGACTCATAGGAGAACCGGCAAACGTCTCATATGGGCCGTATTTCTCAGCGAGATTGCAGCTCTCAGTAACTGCGGCAAAGTAGATCGTTTCAAAGATATCGCGATTGAGGCGGCGAGCACCTTCGCTATCGAAAGGCAGTCGTAAGAGAATGAACGCGTCAGCTAGGCCTTGCACGCCTATACCGATAGGCCGATGACGACGGTTAGACCGCTCTGCTTGCGGCAACGGATAATAGTTAATATCGATAATCCGGTTTAGGTTGCGTGTAACTACGCGCGTGATTTCGTATAAACGCTCGAAGTCGAATTGACCATCGCGCACAAATTTGGGCAAGGCAATCGACGCCAAATTACATACCGCCACTTCATCGGGCGAGGTATACTCAATAATTTCCGTGCATAAATTAGACGAGCGAATGGTACCTAAATTCTTCTGATTGCTCTTTTCGTTTGCAGCATCTTTGTAAAGGATATAAGGCGTGCCAGTTTCTATTTGACTTTCCAGAATGGCATTCCAAAGTTCGCGGGCGCGTACCTTGCGGCGCTGACGGCCTTCGCGCTCGTATTGACAATACAGAGCCTCAAACTTAGCCCCGTATACGTCGAATAGGCCGGGAGCCTCGTTCGGACAAAACAGCGACCACTCTTCGTCGTTCTTCACGCGCTCCATAAACAGGTCGGGTATCCATAACGCATAAAACAAGTCGCGCGCGCGCAACTCCTCTTTGCCGTGATTCTTCTTTAGATCGAGAAACTCGAAAATGTCGGCGTGCCAAGGTTCGAGGTAAATGGCAAAAGCGCCTTTGCGCTTTCCACCGCCTTGATCGACGTAACGCGCCGTGTCATTGAAAACGCGCAACATCGGGATGATTCCATTTGAAGTACCGCCCGTCCCTTTGATGTAAGAGCCTGTCGCGCGAATATTGTGAATGCTCAAACCGATACCTCCAGCACTTTGAGAAATAAGAGCGCAACGCTTGAGCGTCTCAAAGATGCCCTCAATGCTGTCTTCCGTCATAGTGAGCAAAAAACACGACGATAGCTGCGGTTTGGGCGTGCCAGCATTAAACAGCGTAGGCGTAGCGTGAATGAACCATCGCTCGCTCATCAGGTTGTAGGTCTCAATAGCGGCGTCGATATCTTCTCCGTGAATGCCTACTGCAACGCGCATAAACATATGCTGAGGCCGCTCAACTATCTTGCCATTCATGCGCATTAGGTAAGAGCGCTCTAACGTCTTAAACCCAAAGTAATCAAAGTCAAAATCTCGGTCGTGGATAATGGCTGAATCAAGGCGGTCTCTGTTTTCCATAACAATGCGGTACGTCTCATCACCAATGAGACTGGCGCGCTCTCCTGTTTTAGGGTCGACGTAATGGTAGAGCGCATGGATGACCTTGTGAAACGACTTCTCTGTTTCCTTGTGAAGATTGCTGATTGCGATGCGGGCGGCCAATAGGGCGTAATCAGGGTGTATAGTAGCCATTGAAGCCGCCGTCTCCGCGGCCAAGTTGTCGAGTTCAACCGTTGTTACACCATCGTAAAGGCCCATAATGACCTTCTTAGCTACCTCAATGATGTTGACGTAGCGAGTATCTAACCCGTAGCAGAGTTTGCGCAGTCGCGCTGTAATCTTATCGAACGATACGTCTTCTCTGCGTCCAGAGCGTTTTACGACTTGCATAGTTAACCGATTTTTTTGTGAGGTTTTGTAGATAAAGAATGGCCCCTGCCCTCACACATTAGTTTCGGTGAGGGAAAACTCCGACAAGGCGACTTGAGAGAAAAGATCTACTTTTTTCTAAAGAAGCAGGCAAATTGCTAAGGCAGGGCGGCTCAGTTACCTTCTGAAAGACAAAACAACGCGTAGAAAGACAAGCTAGGCCTCCACCGTTTCGTCTACGACTTCAGCTTCAGGAGCATTTTTCTTAACTGACTCGATGCCGTTATCGCGCGAATCTTCCGAAGCATACATCTGGCTTTGACCAATCACCTGCCCATTGCTGGCCTTCAAAACGAAATAAAATTTGCCATTGCTCGCTTCTCTGCGTTCAAAGCGCTCATCTTGTTGGGCATTCTTTTTTACCGACTCAACTCCATTTAGACACGAGGCTTTTGAAGCATAGCCTTCGCTTGTTAGGATAACTTGCCCATTTGAGGCCAGTAGGTTGAACTGGAACTCGCCATTACTGCGCTTGCTGATGATAAACTTGCCCATAATGTATTGCTTTTAATCAAGTGATGTGTCAAAAATCGGCTTCTGTAGTAAACGTTTGTTCTTCGCGTCTGGCCATAACACCGGCCTTTTGATAATCGCCCACGCGCTTTTCAAAAAAGTTGGTCTTCCCTTGAATGGAAATCATATCCATCCACGGGAAGGGATTTGCTGTGCCAAAAACTTTGGGAACCCCTAGTGCTACTAGCAAGCGGTCGGCAACAAACTCAATGTATTGGCTCATGAGTGTCGCGTTCATGCCGATAAGGGATACAGGTAGTGCATCTACGATAAATTCTTTCTCAAATTCAACAGCTTCTGTAATGATAGCCTGAATTTCCTCTGGAGCCAACTTGTTGCGCAACATGGAATACAGCAAACAAGCAAAATCACAGTGCATGCTCTCGTCGCGGCTAATTAACTCATTGGAAAAAGTCAAGCCAGGCATGAGACCGCGCTTTTTGAGCCAAAAAATGGCGCAAAATGAACCCGAGAAGAAGATGCCCTCTACTGCTGCAAACGCAATGAGGCGATGAGCGAACGACGGCGCATTTTCAATCCATCGCAACGCCCACTGACCCTTCTTCGCTACGCAAGGCAAGTTGCGCAGTGCGTTAAACAAGAAGAGTTTCTCTTCTGGGTCCTTAATATAAGTATCAATAAGTAGGGAGTAAACTTCCGAATGGATGTTCTCAATAGCAATTTGAAAGCCGTAGAAACACCGTGCCTCTGGAATCTGTACTTCGCGCATGAAATTGACCGCCAGGTTTTCATTTACAATACCGTCCGAAGCAGCAAAGAAGGCCAGTACGTGCTTGATGAAGTGTCGCTCGTCAGCGTTCAACTTGTGTTCCCAATCCCACAAATCTTGCTGAAGGTCGATTTCCTCAGCCGTCCAAAAGGACGCTTCTGCCTTCTTATACCATTTCCAGATTTCAGGGTACTGAATAGGCAACAACACAAACCGGTTAGGGTTATCTGCCAAGATGGGTTCTACTTCTCGCAAATCTTCTTTCATCATAGAGATGTATAAGTATTTGTTTTTAAACGATTTTATTGATACAAACTTTAACCTCCCTCAAGCGAAAACCTCAGGCGGAAGAGATTTTAGAACAGAGCGAGAAAACAAAAGCCCTCTTTTTTATCTAAGAGATGAGGACCTGTGCACAATGAATGGGGCAGGAAAGGATTGAAATGGAATCGACCACAAAAGTAGGCGTTTTATTACCCGCAACAAGTCAAATTTTCCACAAAATGTGGATAATTTTATTAAAAAACTGAAAAACAATTATTTGAATTCAATAATAAAGATTCCACATTGTGGATAATTCAATGTGGAAAAGTTTTTGCTGAAAGAGCTGCTACTTGTTCGCAGGTGTCCTTTTGAGGACTTCAGCGCGTGGAGGGTCGCGCATACCTTTGGCAAGATAATTTGAAAGCATGTTTCTTAGCCACATGAAATTGAACTTTCAGAATAGACGAGTGCTCGTTACCGGGCACACCGGTTTTAAGGGCGCATGGTTAAGCCTATGGTTGGAGCGCCTTGGAGCAAACTTAGCAGGCCTCGCCCTCGAACCTCGCACTGAGCGCGATGTATTCGCATTGAGTGGTATCGGCCAACGCATGCGCGACTATCGCGCTGACATTCGCAATTTGACCGCTGTACTGCACATTTTTGCTCAAGAACAGCCGGAAGTGGTGTTTCACTTGGCCGCACAGCCCTTAGTCCTCCCTAGTTATGAAGACCCTGTAGAAACATTTGCTACTAATACGCAGGGCACAATCCACATCTTGGAGGCTATCCGCCGGACGCCCAGCGTGCGCGCAGCCGTGCTAATCACCACAGATAAATGCTATGAAAACCGCGAATGGCTCTATGGCTACCGAGAAATTGACCCTATGGGCGGTCATGACCCTTACAGTGCCAGCAAAGGCGCAGCAGAATTAGCCATTGCAGCTTACAGGCGTTCTTTTTTTCACCGTTCGGGCAGTCCCGCCGTTGCTTCGGCTCGTGCTGGGAATGTCGTCGGCGGAGGAGACTGGGCTGAATATCGCCTTGTGCCCGATATTATTCGCGCTATTGAAAGTGGCCTCCCTCTTGAAGTCCGCAATCCCAATGCTATTCGCCCTTGGCAACACGTCTTAGAGCCCTTAGGTGGCTATCTGCTGTTAGCCCAGCGCTTGCTGGAGGCTCCCGAACGATACGCTGAAGCTTGGAACTTCGGCCCACTCCCACACAGCATTCAACCTGTATATGCAATATGTAACGCCTTTTTTGATTACTTCCGCCAGAACACCACTCAAGCCAAAGACCACCCCGGCTGGCGCGAGGTCTCTGCGCCTAGCCAACAACACGAGGCCAGCCTCCTCATGCTCGACATAAGCAAAGCTCTTCATCGCTTGCTGTGGCGACCAGTCCTTACTTTCAGCGAAATGATTTCCCTTACCGCCGACTGGTATGCTCGCTATCGCACTGAATCCGTATGGTCGCTGTGTGTGGAACAAATTCAGACCTACGAGCAACTGTGGACAGAGCGCTGCGGCCAAATATTTGCAGACCGAACTACGCTGTAGCGGAATACTGTTGAAAAAGCAAAAAGCCTGCCTCGAGGAGGCTCTTCGTCGTCAGACAGGCAACCTCCTTTCCTTGCACGCGCATTTCAAAAAATTTGAGTGCATCATCGTTTTCGCTAATGCCTCTTTTTCAAATATTTCAGCAGAAATGTTGTAGCTTCAGTTTTAGGGCAGTACTGCACTTCACCCTGCTTTCCTCTCACCCTACAAACGCATCTGAGCAGCCAAACTACGTTTGCATACTACGCGGTCTACAGAAGGATACTTCCTCACTTCGATAGTGTCGAAACCTCAGGTTTCTTAATCAACTTACGAGGAGATTGGGACGTTCGAATGCAGAAGTAAAACACGCACTGAATAACGCCACCAAGCGCTTCTAAAAAAGGGATTTTGCTCTGCCTGGTAACCGACAGCAGAAAAGTAGGGCGTTCGCAAGTTTGCAGTACTAAAATCTCCAACAACAGCTCGTGTGCAGCCGATAGTTCGAACAAAGCAACTTTTTGAGATACGCATCGCTCCAATTTGACGACCAATTAGAGAGAAAAAATCGTCAACACTTGTAGCAATACCGCATCTGGCAAAGAGATTAGTTCCGTGAGCCCCCTCGTTTATCTACAGCAATCTCCATGACCTGAGCCCTCATATGCCTAAACAATTTTTCTTCCCCAACAGATAAGTAACAATGCCGAATACAGGAACGGCCAGCTTCTCCTTTGGCGACCAAAGCGCAAAGTCGCCTATTAGGATGCCTGCCCTGTCTTCAAGCAAGATATTCCCTTCCTTCGATGCTTTTTTAACACTTCTAGGTCAATCTTGATAATACCTCTGCATCGGAAGCCTTGCGCACTGAGGAACAAGTACTCTTGGGCATACGAGAAGGCGCTAAACCTCTACAGCAGGGTTGGTCAGTGCTCCTGTTTAATTTTCGCGCAAAAATGCTTTCCGCAAGACAGGCGCTCAAGGGTTTATGCCATACAATTATTTTTAGGAAAATTACCCTATGACGTTGTTTTTTCTAGATTTCCCGTGCGTATCTTTGCAGGTCGAAAAAATATGGCGCGGTAGCTCAGCTGGTCAGAGCGTATGATTCATAATCATAAGGTCGGGAGTTCAAGCCTCCCCCGCGCTACATAAGGCCACAAGCCCGATGCGCGTACAAGAAGACGTAAGTTGATTGGGTGCGCGAATCGGGCTTTCGTTTGCGCGTGCCTCAGGTCAAAAGAGCTTTTACTGCTTGCACGGCCTCCAACAAGCGGGAGGCGTCAGTACCACCTGCTGTAGCGAAAGAAGGTTGCCCTCCTCCGCCTCCGCGGAGGTATTTCTGGGCAATTTCGCGGGCAATATTACCTGCGTGGAGGCCTCGCTCCTTAACTAAAGTTTCACTAATGCGCACTGTGAGGAGTGGTTTTTCTCCGCTAATGGAACCCAGAGCCACCACAGCAACTCCTAGTTCGCGCTCTAGTTCGTGCGCTAACGTTTTGACGATGTTGGCATCGCTCAAAGGCACAACAGCAACGAGAATAGAAAAGCCGTTGTGGCGCTCTACTTGTTGAAGTAAACGTTCACGCAATTGACTCGCTTGTTGCAACAGAAGCCGTTCAATTTCTTTGTGCAATCGCTTATTTTCTTCTTGAAGCTCAGCCACGGCGCGGGCAGGCTCTTGAGCTTTCAATAGGGCTCGTATGGCTGCAACTTCTCGCTCCAAAGTAGCTACATAGCGCTCAGCAGCTGATGCAGTGAGCGCTTCGATGCGCCGAACACCGGCAGCAATAGCGCTTTCAGAGATAATCTTAAAAAAACCAATGCGCCCAGTTTGCTTTACATGACAGCCGCCGCAAAGTTCGCGGGAGTAGGCAGGGTCAAAAGTAATCATGCGCACACGCTCACCATACTTCTCGCCAAAAAGCATCATAGCTCCCGCTTTCTGGGCCTCCTCAATGGGAATATTGCGCGCTTCCTCAAGGGGGATATTCTCTCGAATTTTTTCATTCACCAATTGCTCGATCTGGGCCAGTTCTTCCTCCGTAACTTTCTGAAAATGTGAAAAATCGAAGCGCAAGATTTGGTCATCAAGATAAGAGCCCTTCTGCTGCACATGCTGACCAAGCACACGACGGAGCGCAGCATGAAGCAAATGGGTAGCCGAATGATTGTTTTCAATAAGTTGACGCCGGCGCGCCTCCACTACAGCGCGCACAGCAGGCACCTCAATGGAAGCAGGTATGTGCTCGAGAAAATGAATGATTAAATCATTCTCTTTTTTTGTATCAAGCACTCGAATTTCTTCCTCGCCAAAATACATCCAACCCGTATCTCCTACCTGACCACCGCCTTCAGGATAAAAAGGTGTGCGATTAAGCACAACATGGTATTGTGGCTTTCCCTTCACCTGAACAGTGCGGTATTTTATCACGTAGGCGTCGTTCACTTCGAGAAGGTCATAACCGACGAAGACAGGATCACTCTCTTCGCGAAGGATGACCCAATCTCCCACTTCTTTAGCAGCGTCTTTTCGCGAGCGTTCTTTTTGTTCTTGTAGGGCCTTCTCAAAACCCGCCTCATCTACAGACCAACCTTTTTCGCGAGCAATAAGGCGCGTTAGGTCAATAGGAAAGCCGAACGTGTCGTACAGTTCGAATGCCTGGCGGCCGTCAAGCACATTATCTTTTATGTGCAGGGCCTCGATTCGCCTTAAGCCGCTTTCTAAGGTGCGCAGGAAGGCTTTTTCTTCTTCGAGAATAACGCGAACGACGAAATCAATTTGCGCCTTGAGCTCGGGGAAAACGTCGGAAAATTCCTCCGCCAATATGGGAGCTATTCGGTACAGAAGCGGTTCCTTCTGACTCAGGAAGGAGTAATAGTACCGCACCGCCCGCCGCAGGATACGTCGAATAACATAGCCTGCTCCCGTATTAGAAGGCAGTTCACCGTCGGCGATGGTAAAACATACTGCGCGCAAATGATCAGCCACGACGCGCATAGCTATGTCACTCATTTTCCAGCTAGTATGTAGGCCTGGATAGGTGCCTTCATAACGGATGCCCGTGTATTTCTCCAAAAAATCAAAAAGCGGACGCCACAGGTCTGTATCGTAGTTGGATGCAACACCTTGTATGGCTCGGCACAAGCGCTCGAAGCCCATGCCAGTATCTACACTTTTTGCTGGCAGCTCTTCTAAGGTACCATCGGCCCGGCGATTGAATTGCATGAAGACATTGTTCCAAATCTCGATCACATTGGGGTCATCGGCATTGACCAACTCACGAGCATCTTTTTGTGCGCGTTCTGCCGGAGGGCGTAGGTCAATATGAATCTCGGAGCAAGGGCCACACGGCCCTTGGTCGCCCATTTCCCAGAAATTTTCTTTTTTGCCAAAGGCTAAGATCCGGTCTTCGGGCAAGTATTTAAGCCATTCAGCGCGAGCTTCTTCGTCGAAGGGCAAATTTTCCGCAGCATCGCCTTTAAAAACAGTAACGTAGAGACGGTCTTTAGGCAGTCGATAAACTTCGGTAAGCAACTCCCACGACCAAGCGATGGCTTCCTTTTTGAAATAATCACCAAATGACCAGTTGCCCAACATCTCAAACATGGTATGGTGATAACCATCGCGTCCAACGTCTTCTAGATCGTTGTGCTTTCCTGTGACGCGTAGACACTTCTGCGTGTTGGCTACGCGAGGAGCAGGAGGAGTTTGGTGGCCTAAAAAATAATCCTTTAGCGGCGCCATGCCCGAGTTGACAAACATGAGTGTCGGATCGTTTTTGGCCACAATTGGCGCCGAAGGGATGATTTTGTGCCCTCTTGCGGCAAAGAAATCGAGAAATTGCCGACGGATTTGACGCGAAGTCATGTAAGATGCCTTTTTCGACGCAAAGGTAGCGGCTTTTCCGATGGGCGACGCTGTTCTCTTCGCACTTTGAACATTCCACTGAAAAGAAGCCAAGAGACCCTTAATTTGTTTGTGGCATACAAAACTTTCCTCTCTTTAAGCGTTATAAAGGACTGTTTTTGTGGCCGCTGCTTCAATCAAAGATCTACTCCAAGGATTCTTTAAAAAAATTACGACATGACTTTATTTTTCATTTAAAAAAATGCCGCCATTGTAGAATAAAAAATTATTTATCTCAAAAATTCTGTTTTACGGCGCTAGAGGCGCAGCTCGTTTCGAAAGGTATAAAAAATAATTTTCTTAAATTTTTTGAGGATGCTCTTTCGTTCTTTTTTGTAGAAAGTAGCGTGCTAAGGCAACCTTGAGGAAAGTTTTTTCACCCAATGTACATCCGTTCAACATGCAACAACTAACCGACCAGGAATTAGTGCAAGGCGTATTAAACGGAAGCCCGGCCCACGAGAAGGCACTCTACCAGAAGTACAGTGTCCCGATGTTTCGGGTGGTTTTGCGCTTTGCACGAGACCGGGCCGAGGCAGAGGATATGCTTCAAGATGGCTTTATCCGTGTATTTCGGGACATGGCGCAGTTTCGAGGCGAAGGAGCCTTGGGCGGCTGGATACGGCGGATTATGGTAAATACAGCCTTGAGCCACTTGCGCAGACAGCGCAACTTTTTATGCGATACACCAGACTATACGCCCTTCGAGAACTTACTGCGAACTGAGGAGGACCTTGCCTCCAACCTCGACGCCCAAACTTTGCTCAAATACCTACAGCGCCTGCCACCAGGATATCGGGCCGTATTTAATCTATACGTCATTGAAGGCTATAGCCATGAAGAAATCGCCGAACAACTCGGTATTTCGGTAGGAACAAGCAAAAGTCAGTTGTTCAAAGCCCGAGAATATCTCAAGCGCATCGTAGATAAATCATTTATTATGTAAAAATTGCTCAATTCCTTGGATTACGCCGTATAAATATGGAAAATAAAGAATTTATTCCGCTCGAAGAGTTGTTCCGCCGAGCTTTCGAAGATTTGCCAGATACCCCCTCGCCTTCGGGTTGGGATGTGCCCTCACCGCACGTATGGGAGGGCATTCACAAGCATTTGCGAGCAAGGCCGCGTTTAGGCGGCAATTCATATACGATCTGGATTTTGGTGGGCGCTCTCTCTACAGCGCTTTTCGTCGGACTATGGTGGTGGAATACGCACTCTTCTTCACCGCCGGAGAAATCTGCCCTTCCTCTTCATTCCTCTGAGGAAGCAGCAGTTGATACAGATCCTCGCGTAGAAGAAATAGCCTTACCCGTGGAGAAGCAAAGCGCAAAATCTCCTGCGAAAACACCCAAGCAAACAAGAGCGCTCATAGCTCGCCCAACTCGCAAAGCCGCGCCTCTGCCGCTTAGTAGTCTTCCGTTGCCAGGAAGCGTACCTGCTCCCAACACGACAATTCGCCTTGAAGTGGAGGCCTTGCGACGCGCTCCTTGGGCTCGACCTCTTTCGCCGTTGCCTATGCGGACAAGTATACCACGGCCTACGGCAGTTCCGCCCGCTATTCGAGAACTGGTCATGCCAGAAAAGAATGAGTAACGCCCGTGGTACAGGTAGCGTTTCTTCATTTCTCTGAGAGATCCTTCACAAAATTTGTTTCGCAAGGCGCCGCGCATAAGGCGAATTGAGGACGAGCGTAGAGGCGAGTTTCTATCTAAGCTACTCGCTTTCTATGGTTAGCCCGAAAATAGGAAGGCGGTGCTTCCTCATATGGCCGTAGGGGCGAGTACACAACAATCCGCGCAAAAAGTGCCAATAGCAAGTGTAAACTGCATGTCAGAACAACATTGCTGGAGTAGTTCATTTGCGCCACTTAGACGCTAGTGAAGTTGCGCTACAAAAAATTCAAGCCAGCTTTAATCAACTTCTACGGAGCGATCTCAGCGGCATTGAGCTGATACATAAACTGATCTACGTCCGTATCATTCAAGTGAAATATGCCTCTAACACGCAGATAATCATCTACTCTGAGGCGTTTGGGTGTTTTGGAAAAATTGAGCCCAATAACCGTTTCAGGTCCAGCTCCTCCACAAAAAAAGCATGCAGCATATGGATTTTTGCTCAAGGCATACACTCCTCCTCCTAAAGGGATGATATATCCTTGTATTTCAATTTTTTTACCTTCAATAGCCCTCACTTTTGGCCCGAAAATCGGATACTCAAAATACTCATCATATTCTGCGTGGTACTTGCGCTTGTATTGAACATCGCGCAGTACTTGCCAATCTAAAGGAATCAATGTGTCTCGACAAATGAAGTGAAGGGCTTCACTCGCTCGCATTCTGAACGAAAAAATTTGAAGATGAGGCCCTTTAGAGTCACCATTAGAGGATGTAGTAAAGAAATTTGTTGATCCAACGCCCGACTCAAACACTCTCCTACTGTTGGAGGCCAATACTGGGCTGGCGGTAAAACCGGATTTCTGCGCCAAGGGAGGTAAACATTGTTGAAAAGAGTTGACAAAGAAGGGCAACAAAAGAGCAGTTAATGCGGTTAGGAAATATTGCAATTTATGCATATTGAAGAGTTTGTGCGATATTCATTCGATAAGCTTTCCAGGCAGGAATAAGTGCAGCAAGCAGACCAACCATTAAGATGGCTAATAATAAACTGCCCTCCTGCATCCAACGAAAGCCATACTGTTCCAAAGACAGTCGAAATTCACGTTCAGCTGCCTGGGAAATTGCCCAAAGCCCTGCACGACTTAGGAGAAGCCCTGCGACATACCCCGCTAGACATAACCATAAGCTTTCGCATACTAAAAGCTGGACCACTTGACCGCGGCTAGCTCCCATTGCACGCATTAGGGCCAGTTCATAACGGCGCTCTTCCAAAGCGCGATACAGAGCCACAAAAACACTCAGGGCTGCTAGAGCCACAATAGCCCAGCCCAACCACGTAAGCGCTTCAATGCCGACACCAATCAAACTGAGCAAACGATTGACTTCTACTGCAGGAGATACTAACTGCATCTGGGTTTTTTCAGCAACCTGGCGAGGCCATTGTACTAACGGCATTGGACTGCGAAACTTGAAGAGTACAGCGGTGATTTCTCGCGCGGTGTCGTCTTCCAGTGCATGGGCATGGATGTGCCAAACACTTTCCAACGAGCATAGGATAAGGTTGTCCACAACTTTGCCGGTGGGCGAAAGAATACCTACCACTCGATAGGGATGTTCATGTGCTTCGCCCTCCTCGCTAATTCCGTGAACACTTAAAAAAGTGCTGCCCAACGATAGGCCCAATCTCTGGGCAGCAACCGCTCCTACTACAGCCTCAAAATCTTCAGAAAATGCGCGCCCTTGCGATATGGAGGCACCATAGTGTTCCCAATAACTCGGTGTTGTGCCCACGATGCGATATCCAGCATAAGAATCGCCATAAGCGAGTGGAATGGCTTGCTCCACAAGCCGTTGCTGCATCCAGGGTAGCGCTTCAGAGAGGCGAATATTTCCTGTAGGGGCATCTATTTGGTATATTGCCGAGAGAATGAGCTGCAAAGGACTGCCCTTTGCACCCATGACCATATCTATGCCCTCCAGGTTAGCTTCAAATTGCCGGCGTACCCGCTCACTTAATAGAATGAGAAGCGAGATGATGGCCACACCAGCGCTTAAGAGTACCAAGCTTAATAATGCATTTAGAGGGCGGTGAGTTATATTCTTTCGAGCAATGTAGGGAATCATGACAAATGGATGCTTTGGGAGAAATATTTCTTAAGGCGATAATCGTGAGTAACTACAATTAGACTAGCCTTGATTTCCTCTGCCTGCTGAAGCAGCAGGTCGGCCACAATTTGTGCATTCTCGTCGTCCAGACTGGAAGTAGGTTCGTCTGCTAACAACACTATAGGATTATTCATTAAGGCGCGTGCGATAGCGGCCCGCTGCTGCTGACCAGCACTAAGCTGATGCGGTTTATAGTGAGCAAGCGAACCGACTCCTAAGCGATCTAACAGATGCTGGGCCTTTTCCCGATCTTTTCTACCCGTAGACAACCATCCAGCAGCTACGAGATTTTCAAGCACACTGAGCGATGCAATAAAGTGCGCTTGCTGAAAAACCAGCCCGATATGCTGAGCGCGAAAACGATCTAATTTATGGCCTCGCAAAATGGCCAAATTTTCGTTTCCTATCCAAATTTCTCCATCGTGCGGATTGAGTAAACCCGCCAATAAATGCAGCAGAGTCGTCTTACCCTTTCCCGAAGCACCACTGATTAATAAACCTTGGCCTTTTTCACATATGAGATCAGGAAAACGAAAGACTGTGCTTGTGTTGTAGGCAAAGCAAAGATTGCGCGTCCAAATCATAAAGCGAAATATCTGGTAGGCTTACTTGAAGAAACACGCTGTAACTCAGTGAGCAAGTGCAAAGAAAGGCAAGTCAACGCCAATTTCAAACAAGTCTTAGACGTTGGGGTTGTACGAAAGGAAGGAAGAATATTCAATTGTCTGAGGAAATTTGGTTCGCTACCTTTGTCCAAAACACCTCGGCATGAGTTTCAAACTACCTATCGGCATCCAGGACTTTCGGACAATTCGCGCGGAGGGCTACAAGTACGTAGACAAGACGGCGTACGTACACCAGTTGGT
>JANWXM010000030.1 GCA_025055285.1 Saprospiraceae bacterium | reverse complement strand
GCAAGCCGGTGGTGGGTGTGGGCGTGCAGTTGTCCAGCCAGCAACGCAACATCGAGCGCTGGCTGGCCGAGGAGATGTGCTGAAAGATCTCTCTAGCATGTGAAAAAGATCGGTCAATTCGAGAGGGCTTTATACCACAGCAGTCGAGCTCTTCCAAAAAGTGAATCCACATAGAACAAGAAGTCTTGACGCAGCGTACTCGTTCCAATGATAGTCATCAAGTCGACACTGCTCTGCCTGCTGGGTGTTAATGCATACTTTTCACTGTAGAAAGGTAAGCGCTTAACCGGAGGAGAGCAATTTTCTTCACTAATCTTTGCAATATGGATGACAATCATAAGGCACGATACGCCCAGCTATTGACTTTTCTTCTACTACCACTTTTCTATGCCCTCTTCTACGGGCGCTATGGTATTAATGAAACCGATGGTGGTTTTATAACTGGCTTAGCCTGGCAACTCATCAGCGGCAAAGTTTTATATGCCGATGTTGTGTACGTGCGCCCGCCTTTGCCTGTTTGGATTCGAGCCGTAGAACTGTTGCTGCTACCCGATTCGTGGGCGGTTTGGGGAGAGCGCCTTCTTTTCTACCTCAAAGTAGCAGTCTATTGTGCTTTGGGTGCCGCTCTCGTCGTTCCTGCGGGAAGAGCTAGGTGGCAAGTGACTGTGCTCTCCTTCTTGTTATCCGCACATCACTATCCAGCAGCGGCTTGGCACACCGTTGATGGTCTGCTTTGCGGTTCCTTGGGGTTGTGGCTGCTCTTTCGTTCTTCAAAGTATAGCACTACTCTAGGAGGAGGCGTGCTTCTGGGGGCCGCCATGTTGTGCAAACAGTCGTTTTATCCTATGGCGCTTATCGGTATAGGGATGGCATCCTGGGCGTATTCATGGCGGCATGGAGTTGTCGCAGGAGTTGGCACAGCCCTAAGTTGGAGCGCATTGGCTATCTATTTGATAGGCACCGACCTCTGGAGCAGTTTTTGGAACATGACGTCGGGAGCTGCCAGTCCAGAACAGGCCTTTCAGCACGGAGTAGTTGACTACTTCCGTATTCGAGCATGGGTAGCTATAGCGAGCGCGCTACTGCTGATTGCCGCGGTATGGTTTAGTTCAAGGAGGTCTTGTTCAAGGTTAGCCTGCATTACCTGGATACTTTGGTTAATCGGATTAGGCACCGTTTTCATATGGGAAATTCAGAGGAACGGCCAGTTTACCGTTCCATTTGCTCAAATTCGACTGCTTTTCTGGGTTTCGAATGTCTATGCTTTGTGGCGAGGGTGGCGCAACGAATGGCCAAGTTCGTTTTCTGCTCGTTATTGGGCACTTGCCGCCCTAAGCTGGTGTGCTGCTTTAAGCTGGGGCTACAATCTACCTATTCTTTTCAGCGTGCCATGGGCGTTTGCACTTTGGGATATCTCCCGAAAAGCATGCATTCTTCCCTCCTCTATAGCCCGTTATGCAAGTTTAATTGCATACACTGGAGTTTTTTTTGTTTTTTATCAGGGCTACAAATGGATTTATCGCGACGGCCATCGCAGTGAAATGACAGTCTCGTTGGGCAGAATCTTTCCCGCCCTCAGCGGCATCTACACTACTCCGCACAAGGCTGCCCTGTATGCTGAGCTCGCCCACTTAGCCAAACGCTACGCTCCTAATTTTACAGTACTTCCTAGTTTTCCGCAGGCAAACTTCCTTACGCGAACGCGTCCACCTTTGCCGCTCGACTGGGTTGTACGGCGCGAGATAGGTCGCTGCGAAGGTTTAGTAGAGGCTGAAGCTCATCGGCAAAAGCCTACTTTTTTTCTAGAAAAAACAGCACTGCCTTCGCTACACACAAATCCCGAGCTTGCACTCGTCAGGCGTTTATACCTTTCTGGGCAAGTAATTGAGGAAACTGCTCATTTTATCGTTTTTCGCTTGCCTTAGAGACGCATCTGACCTAACTCAAGAAGAAGATTAAATTCCCTCTCCGTCAGTGGCATAACTGAAAGACGCGGATTGCGAACGAGGCCTATTTGCCTCAAAGCAGGATGCTCCTTGATTTCCCTTAGGGGCACCGGGCGCTCCAGGGCACATACCGCTTCTACATCTACTGCCGACCAATCGCCTTCTGTTGCTGTTGGATCGGGATAATATTCGCGGATAACCCGGGCTACACCCACAATCTCTAATCCGATATTACTATGGTAAAACAGACACAAATCTCCCAAACGCATGGCGCGCAAGTTGTTACGCGCTTGATAGTTGCGCACTCCATCCCATCGCGTCGAACCATCGGCAACTAATTGTTGAAAGCTGTATACATCAGGTTCGGATTTAATAAGCCAGTACTGCATAAAAGATAGTCGATAGACTGCCTCCTCCCCTTTTCGCCTCAAAGGTATGAAGCTCGGACAAGCATCGCGTCTCTGTCTTTACAGATGCATAGCCGCTCTACTGGCGAGCTAGGGTTTCTTACCCACAATAACCATGCCCGTCGTCGTTGAGGGAGAGCCAATTTCTGCCTCCAAGTCTTTGGGTATAAAGACCACATAGTGAACGATTTCGCGTAGCTCCTCTCCTTTCACTTTTACCGAGCGCTGTAAGTTGGGCGCCGAAATCGTCATTTGGTCAGCCTTTATCTCACTCTTTAAGTCGTAACGACCTACCTTTGCTAATTGCTCTAAAGTAGACTCACTTCCGGCGGGCAAGCTCACATTTATCTCAACGCGTATGTTGGGTTGGCTCCAGACTTTCAAGTCTACCTTTCCTGGTAACTCGAACCTGAGCTTGCTTAGGCCTTCAGCATTAAATGATTTAGAAAACGTCTTGCTCGCCGCTTGAGCGAACAAACTACTGGCCGTTATAGCCACACATGCTAAAGATACAGCAACATGTTTCATGGCGGGCCTCCTTTTGTATTCAGCGTCAAAGATAGGATCCTTTTTAGGAAAAGACAAGATTTCAGCTAAAAAAATTTTAAAAAAAATGCATTGTAATATAACCAAATATATGTAACCATGCCAATTAGCCAAATAGCGTGTTTTTTACAGTAAGACGAAGCCGAACCGCCAACGTAACTTTGTTCAACTTTTTTTTCATTCGTTAATGCGCAAATGAGTAAGCAGGTAACCATATTGGCCATAGAATCTTCGTGCGACGACACCTCAGCTGCGGTGCTGCGCGATGGGCGCGTGCTATCCAACTGCATTGCCAATCAGGAAGTCCATCGCCAGTATGGAGGAGTAGTTCCCGAGGTAGCCTCGCGTGCACATCAAGTAAACATCGTTCCTGTTGTGGAGCAAGCGCTGCGGCAAGCTGGCGTGAAGAAGAGCGAACTCTCTGCTGTGGCATTTACCCGAGGGCCAGGCCTCATGGGAGCTCTGCTGGTAGGAACCTCTTTTGCCAAAGCATTAGCGTTGAGTTGGGAAATCCCGCTCATTGAGGTCAATCACCTGCAGGCGCACATACTGGCCCACTTTATTGAAGAGCCCAAGCCCAATTTTCCTTTCTTGTGCCTGACAGTCAGCGGTGGACACACGCAGCTTGTCCTTGTGCGCGCCGCCCACGACATGGAGGTGCTTGGCCAGACCCTAGACGACGCCGCCGGAGAGGCTTTCGACAAGGCAGGCAAGCTTCTTGGCCTGGATTATCCAGCCGGCCCATTAATTGACCGTTGGGCCCAGTCGGGACAACCGCGTTTTGTCTTTCCTGAGACAAATGTCCCTGGCTTGGACTTCAGCTTTAGCGGCTTGAAGACCGCCATCCTTTATTTTCTACGCGAAAGGTTGGCCGCCGACCCGCAGTTCATCGAAAAAAACCGAGCCGACCTGTGCGCTTCCGTGCAGCACGCTATCGTCTCAGCACTCCTCAAAACGCTGCAGCGCGCCGCTCGCCACTCAGGTATTCGCGAAATTGCCCTCGCCGGTGGTGTGAGCGCCAACTCCGAACTGCGCCATCGCTTCGAGCAACTAGGTCAACTTGAAGGCTGGAGGACGTATGTACCCGCTCTTCAGTATTGCACCGACAATGCTGCTATGGTCGCTATGGCCGCCTACTTCAAATACCTGCGCGGAGATTTCTGTGCGCAAGATGTTGCTCCTTATACGCGTGGCTTCCACCTCTGCGATTAGGAGCGCCATCTCTTCGTAGGGCCAGCAACTTTGCAAATGCAAGGAAACCACCCCTTACCTAGTAGTAGGGAAGTTACTCCTTCTTCGGAGCAGTATTTCTTGAACTGCCAATATTTCCGATAAGGAAGGGATAGGCAGCGTGCTCCCGATAGTCGCGAAGAAAACCAAAGGACAGATCTTCAGGAACAGGCGATACGTAAGCACTCCCTGAAAATCCATCTTTACAATCTACGCGAATACCTAGTCCTTGCAGACGGCCTTGTTCGTCAAACTGAATCTGCTCGTACTCCAACTGAATGCCCATAGCCTTGAGTTCCCCTTGGATGTTGTTCAAATCCTGCAGCGAATGATAGCGCTGAAAGTAAACTTCAATCTTGGGCACGCGCTGAGCCTGAAGAGAAAGAAAACTTGCAAAAATTAGAGCAATCGATAAGAAGACCTTGCGCATAAACAAGCACAATTTAGGAACGTACAAAGATAGAACCCTTTCGTTTAAGGAATGCTGCTCTCTTATAGCGTAAAAAAGTTGACCATGCAGCATCCCCAACGCTCAGGTGTTCTTATTCAGTCGGTTATTTTCGTCCGGAAAGATGGTAATAGGGCGAAAAGTTCGAGCTTCCTCCGGCGTCATGAACGCATAAGAAATGATAATGATAATATCGCCAACCTGGACTAACCGAGCTGCAGCGCCGTTGAGGCAGATTACCCCACTGCCACGTTCGCCGCGAATAACGTACGTCTCAAAGCGAGCACCATTGTTATTGTTGACGACTTGGACACGTTCACCCTCAACAATATTGGCAGCTTCGAGCAACTCTTCGTCGATGGTAATACTACCCATGTAGTTAAGGTCAGCTTGCGTGACGCGCACGCGGTGAATTTTACTTTTGAAGACTTGAATGAGCATGGTTTGCGTTTGTTTCAAAGACAGTGCTTTTGACGCAAAAAGCACATTATAATAACTCTTGAACTGCAAAAGTAGTTTTGCAACAAATTTACTTGCAGAAGTTATACGATAGTTCGACAAAAGAGTAAGAGGAACCCATTCCGAATCGTGCTGCAAAGATCCTCTATCCTTCCTTTGGAGTAGAGTAATATTTTTTAGGAACGAGGTAGGAATCAACGCGGCCACGACAAGAAACGCGAACAAAGAGCAACAAAAGACGACCTTTCACTTTCAGAAAAAGGAAGAGCTGATTTCTAGACTTTTGTTGATTTGAAGGCCCACCCGCTTGCCAATTAATTCAACCAACTGCTAGATTGGGCAAAGCCTCGTCATTCTACCTTTGCAGTGAGCAACGAGTTGCCCATTTTTGCTCTTGCTTAAGCACTTGTAGAGAAACATGCCTGTGCGCAACGCTCAGCTGTATTATGTTGCCAAACCCATTGGCAAGCGGATTGCCTTGGACGAGGAGGAAAGCCATCATTTACTAACCGTTATGCGCGCGCGTAAAGGTCAACGCGTGCAACTAACGGATGGTCAGGGGGCCTTCTACGAGGCCGAATTCGTCGAAGCCTTCAAACAGCAAGCGTGGTTGCGCATTCTTGCAAAAGAAGTTGTTCCGCCTCCTGTCACTCACCTGCATCTTGCCCTTGCGCCACCGAAACACGCCGACCGCTTTGAGTGGTTCGTAGAAAAGGCTACTGAATTGGGTGTAAATCGAATTACGCCGTTGTTGTGCGAGCGTTCGGAACGGATCACAGTGCGCCTAGAGCGCCTTCGAAGAATTATGGTGGCTGCTCTCAAGCAATCGCTTCAAGCCTGGATGCCGCTGTTAGAACCTCCCACCCACTTCTCCGCTGTGGTTAGGAGCGCACAAGAGTCCATTCGCGCCGTCGCGTGGTGTGGCCAGACGCCTCGCGTAGATTTTCGAGACTTGCTCCGCCCCGGAGTACATGCAGTGGTGCTCATTGGGCCGGAGGGCGACTTCACTTTTGAAGAGATTTCTCTAGCTGAGGCACATGGATTTATACCCATTAGTCTGGGTTCATCGCGCCTGCGCACGGAGACAGCAGGTGTAGCTGTAGCCGCAACCTTCAAACTTCTCTGTTCTCCATAAAAGGGTATGATCTTCAGCAGCTTGCATAAGATAACACTATCTCAGCCAGTTCTTCGTCTGCTCTAATCTTTGCCTCAAGCCTTTATGAAAGAAGCGCTAGAACTGAATAGCCTTTAAAAGGTTAAATATATTGGTGGCTATAATGCCTTTCCTAGTGTATTTGAATCGTCATATCTAGTACATAAGTAGTTATGAAGTCATCGAATCCGGTAATAGTGGTAGGTGCTGGTTTGGTGGGCACATTATGGACGATCTTTCTTGCTCGTCGAGGGTATCAAGTAGAAGTGTATGAGCGCCGGCCCGACATGCGCCGGGTTGGCTATACGGGCGGTCGCTCGATCAATTTAGCGATGAGTGTGCGAGGGTGGACAGCTTTAGAAAAGGCGGGCATCCGCCAACGTATAGAGCAGACGGCTATTCCCATGTATGGCCGGATGATGCACGATTTGGAGGGAAAACTGACATTTCAGCCTTACGGAGAGGAGGGGCAGGCTATCTATTCGGTATCGCGAGGTGGGCTGAATCTAGAGTTGCTCCACTTAGCTGATGCCTACGAAAATGTTTGCTTTCATTTTGAACATCGCTGCGTAGACGTAGACCTTGAGCAGCCCCTCATTACCTTTGAGGACTTGCGCACAGGCAAGTATAAAACGATAGAGGCACCCCTCATCTTTGGAGCAGATGGTGCGTTCTCGGCTGTTCGCTATGTGCTGCAACGCACTGATCGCTTTAATTACGCTCAGCATTACATCGAGCACGGTTATAAAGAACTGACCATTCCGCCTGGAGCCAATGGACGACATCAAATGGAGGTAAATGCCCTGCACATTTGGCCGAGAAAACAGTTCATGCTCATTGCTCTGCCCAATATCGATGGCAGCTTCACGTGCACGCTTTTCCTGCCTTTTGAGGGTAACCCGGCCTTCGAACAGCTAAACACAGACGAGGCTGTCACAGACTTCTTTAAGTGCTATTTTCCCGATGCCGTGCCCCTTATGCCGACGTTACTAGAAGATTTTCGCCGAAATCCGACCTCATCGCTGGTTACCACGCGCTGTTATCCGTGGCAATGGCAGGGGCGCATCCTGCTCATTGGCGACGCTGCTCATGCTATAGTGCCCTTCTACGGGCAAGGGATGAATGCCGGATTCGAAGACTGCACCATTTTAGACGCGATGTACGACGAATACGGCGGCGACTGGTCGCGCATATTGCCGGCCTTTTCGGCACAGCGCAAGAAAGATGGCGATGCTATTCTAGAATTGGCGTTGCGCAATTTTGTCGAGATGCGCGACCTCGTTGCAGATCCCAAGTTTTTGCTTCGCAAGAAAATTGCCGCGCGCTTGCACGAACGCCACCCTGAGTTCTTGCCTGTATATTCCATGGTGTCGTTCAGCACCATTCCCTATCACGTGGCCTTACAAGAAGATGACCGCCAGAATGAATTGTTTGAACGCATTTTAGCTATACCCGACATCGAACAAAAATGGGATAGCCAAGAAGTAGAGCGCGTATTTTTGGAATGGTTCCGTCAGCATCGGCTCGAAGAGCACAAAGAGCCCGTGAATAATGCACCTTCAGGCGTTTTCTACACTTTGTAAGAAGCTACAAGCTTGCGCAATTCAGCCACATAGCGTTGCTTTACAGGTTCGCGCAGAGCAATATTGGTGCGCGTATGGTAGCGGTGAGCAGAAAGGAAGTCTAGCTGAAGGCGATTCCAAGCCTCTTCTCCCTGGATGAGGCCATAAGCAGTTAGTTCTTCATACAGGTTGCGGCCGATGCGATAGAAATCGCTGCGTCCTAGGTAATCTAAGTCGGCGTCGCAGAGAATTTGTTCTAGCAGGTTTGCGGGCTCTTGAGGGATTTTAGTGGCCATGATCATGTTGCAAATAGTCTCAATATCGCTAGAGGTATAGCCGAAGTGGGGCAAAGCTTCCTGCGCGATGAGGCAGCCTTCGCGTTCGTGTCCAGCATGTCGGTCATAAACGAAACCAGCGTCGTGGAAGAGTGCAGCAGTTTTTACGAGGGTCACCTCTCGACCTACGATGCCTTCGCTAGCACATAAGGCCTCTGCCACTCGCAGCACGTCAAGCGTATGCTCTAGCCCATGGTAGAGCAATCGCTCGGATAATTCCGTGCGTAAGCGGTGCAGGATGTACTCTTCGGCAGCGCGGTAATTCATATAGCAAAGGCAACAACTGGACCACTCCCTTTCGTTCAACGCCTTCAGCAGCCACCTTGTTGGCCATAGGGCCGCTCAAAAGTCAGTGTTTTTTGAAAAATAGCCTCAAAATGGAATTATTTTCTTGCGCAGACCTTCATCTTTGCACTAGCTTTTCTCACTTTAAAATTTTTGCGACATGGATTTATTAAGCATGCTCCAAAGCCAGTTGTCGGACGACGTCTTGCAGCAATTGAGCAGACAAGTAGATGCGGCGCCCGACCAAACGGCTTCTGCAACGAACAGCATCTTCGCCGCCCTAGTGGGTGGTTTAGCGGGCAACACTGCCTCCTCGGAGAACGGCCTTCAGTCTTTGGTCATGGCTCTCGACCGAGATCACGATGGCAGTATTTTAGACGACCTAGGAGGAGTAATTGCCCTTATGGGCAGTGGAAATGCTACAGATTCTCGAGCGCTAAATGGTGCTGGCATTTTGAGCCACATCTTAGGTGAGCGGCAAGAGATGGTGGCGCAACAGATAGGGCAAAGCACGGGCCTTTCGACACAGCAGATAATCAAGTTGATGTCCCTTTTGGCTCCAATTGTGATGGCGGTATTAGGTCGGATGCGCCAGTCGGGTCAGCTCGACATGGGTGGCTTGCTTCAGGCTTTAGTTGGTGCCGCACAGAATGCTCAATCAAGCGGGCATGGCGACCTTGTAGGGACGCTCTTGTCGACTGTTCTGTCGGGCCGGCAAGCCCAGCAATCCCAGAGCGACGAGGGGGGCCTGCTGGGCGGTCTGTTAGGCAGTCTTTTAGGGAAGCGATAAGGCACTTTCGAAGAGACCTTCTACGCGGGCAGTTGGGCTTTTTTAGCACAATTGTCCGCTTTTCATTTTGAAAAGTAGGGAGCAAATTGCAAAGAAAAATTCCCAAATTTGTGCCCAGGGCGGTAATTGATGACTTTTTAATGCTCCTATCCCTCATAAAAAGAATGTGGGTATGATAAGTCTGCCGCGTTTCCTCGTACTTACCCTCCTCATAAGAAGGCTTTCCACCCTCTCTGTAGGTCGCGCTTTGCTACTTTCGGTAGCAGCAACCGGGCCAGTGTCTGAGGGAATGTTAGCTCAAAACTTCAATGTTACCCATCGAGCTACAATGACCTTCCCTAACCAAAATCTGGCCAACGTCTGGGGCTACACCGCTAGTAACGGAAAAGAATATGCTCTCGTAGGCGGGGCTAACGGCTTAATCATCGTAGATGTTACAAATCCGGATACTCCTCAATTTATTAAGCAGATACCCGGCCCAACCAGCTCTTGGCGCGAGATCAAGACCTATCAGCATTATGCCTACGTAGTTACTGAACACGGAAATATCGGCATCCAGGTAGTTAACTTGAGCAACCTGCCCGATACGAATATCACATATCACAACGTCAACCCTGGTGGCATTACCAAAGGGCATGCCCTGCATGTAGATGAGACTAAAGGTTACCTGTATGTGTATGGTAGCAACCTAAACGGAGGACGCGCTCAGGTATTTAATCTAAATACCGACCCTTATAATCCGAGTTACGTGGGCCATGTTCCCTTCATTGGCTACGTACATGACGGCTATGTCGACAACGATACGCTTTTCTCAGCCCACATATACGCCGGTAAGTTTGCCATTATTAACATGGCAAACAAGAGCAATCCTATACTCTTAGGTAGCAAAACGACCCCTGGAGCTTTTACGCACAACACATGGCGATCGGGGAACTACCTGTTTACTACCGATGAAGTAAGTAACTCCTTCCTAACGAGTTACGATATTAGCGACCCTACCGACATTCGAGAAAAAGACCGGATAGCCATTACACCCGGTTCAGGCTCTATTGTGCACAATACGCACGTGATAAATGACTATGCCGTTACTTCTTGGTATAAGGATGGCTTCAGCATCATTGATGTTAGCCGACCCGATAACATGATAGAGGTAGGGCGTTATGATACCTACCCCCAGGGTTCAGGAAGTGGCTTTGAGGGCTGTTGGGGCGTATATCCCTACTTTCCATCCGGCACAATCGTTGCTTCCAACATTCGAGCATATGGCACCCAAAATGGCGAACTGTGGGTAATGACCCCCACTTATCAACGCGGCTGTTATCTAGAAGGCACAGTTACGGACTCTGTGACGGGAAATCCTCTTCCTAATGCGACGGTTACCATCCTTTCCACAGGTGTATCGGGCACTACTAATGCCGCCGGCGAATACAAGATTGGTCAGGTCCAGAGTGGAACATTTAACGTCAGCTTTAGCAAGCCAGGGTACGTTACTAAAGTACTCTCCGCCGCTCTGTCTAATGGTGTGGTGACAATTTTGAATGCAGCGCTGGCGCCCACTAGTGGAGGCCCGGGCAGTCCTCTTGCAACAGAACTCGTCGCTTTCGAGGCGCGCCGTGAAGGTCGCAAGGCGCTTCTGCATTGGCAAACTGCTTTCGAAAAAGACCAGGTGGGCTTTGCTATCCAGCATAGCCGAAACGGCGGTCATCACTGGAACGAGGTAGGCTTCGTAGCTGGCCGCGGTAATAGCCAGCAAACTCAAACTTATGATTTTGAGGTAGATAATCTAACTGCAGGTGCTCATCTTTTCCGCCTCCGACAAACAGACCAAACCGGACAAGAATTCTTCTCGCCATGGCGTTCTGTGTTTATTCCTGCCGAGAAAATGGAGGTCACTGTGTGGCCTAATCCGGTAGGAAGTTGGGCGCGTTTGTTCCTTCAAGTACCCGAACCAGCAGAGGTACACATTCAAGTGTTAAATGCCGATGGTCGTCCTACAGAGATTAGTCAGAGGCTTTTTGTTGAGTACGGGACCACAGCTCACCTGCCCGTAGAACAGTTGCCTCCTGGCACGTACTTCGTGCAAATTGCGACCTCAGCTGACAGGCAGACGGTAGTCTTTTCTAAATACTGACTGCCTGTAGACAAAGCATCCTTACCCTAGCGATGACGTGCCCTGTAGTAAGTAGGGGAAACTATTGAACGCTCTGAAGACGCGCCGGCGTGATGCACTCGCCCAAACGCCAGAGGAGAAATCACTCGACGTTCAAATTTCTGTGGAACAGCGCATTGCAAATAGTTGCTTAGTATCAGGTAGTTGGTTGGCTGAAAGGATAGTGCATTCGTTGGATCCTGCCTTTGCTCAGATGTAGCCTTTCATACTGTGCACTCTGTAAAGGCAGGCAACCATGCCCTCTAGTAACTTCCCTTCAAGGACAGAAGAGATAGTTGCGAAGTGCCGCAGAATTGGTGTGGAAACTTTTTCTCTAGGGTTCTCTGCTCTTTGCGTAGTAAAAAGTAGTTAAAAAACAGCGGCGGTGCCAGTACTTTTTGTCGTTTGCAAAACGGCGCAGGGCGTAGCTTTCCTCGGGTAAGTTTCCCGTCAAAAAAGCCTTCGGAAAGCCAGAGCAGTACGCCCTTGTGGAGAAGAAAGCTCTCTTTAATTTCGTGGCACTTTTTTCAAATTTTTAAACAGCAATAGGAAAATATCCGTGTCAGAGAAGATTATTTTTTCGATGTCGGGGGTAAGTAAGACATTTCCTCCTCAAAAGCAGGTCCTTAAAAACATCTGGCTATCGTTCTTTTATGGTGCCAAAATAGGCGTTTTGGGTTTAAACGGTTCAGGTAAGTCTACCTTGCTAAGGATTATTGCCGGTTTAGACCAGAACTACGAGGGCAAAGTTGAGTTTGAAGGGAATTATAAGGTCGGTTATTTGCCTCAAGAACCAGAACTGGACGAAGACAAGACTGTTCGCCAAATTGTAGAAGAGGGCGCCCAGGCCATCGTGGATTTGCTGCGCGAAAACGACGAAATCAGCGCTAGGTTGGCCGAGGTGACCGACGACGAGGAGATGATGCGTCTTCTCGAGCGTCAGGGAGAGGTGCTTGAGCAGCTAGACCGATTAGGCGGTTGGGAGCTGGAACACCGCATTAACTTGTTTATGGAAGCGCTGCGCTGTCCGCCCGACGATACTCCCATCCGCGTGTGCTCAGGGGGCGAGCGCCGCCGCGTAGCAATTGCACGCCTGCTTTTAAGCCAACCAGATATCTTGCTGCTCGACGAACCTACGAACCATTTGGATGCTGAGTCGGTCATGTGGCTAGAACAGTACTTACAAAACTTTCCAGGTACCGTTATTGCCGTTACGCATGACCGTTATTTTCTCGACAATGTAGCGGGCTGGATCCTCGAACTCGACCGAGGAGAAGGTATTCCCTGGAAAGGGAACTATTCTTCTTGGCTAGAGCAAAAGGCTCGCCGCCTTGCCCTAGAGGAAAAACAAGAAGACAAGCGTCGCAAACAACTCGAACGCGAACTCGAGTGGGTGCGCATGAGTGCTAAGGGCCGCCAGGCCAAGGGCAAAGCGCGTTTGAACGCCTACGAGAAAATGGCTAGCGAAGAAGTGCGCGAAAAGGAACAAAAACTCGAGCTCTGGATCCCAAACGGCCCTCGTTTGGGCGACAAAGTCATCGAAGCGCGCAATCTAACAAAGGCTTATGGCGACCGCCTTTTATTCGAGAACCTCAACTTTGACATCCCCAAGAACGCTATCGTCGGCATCATAGGCCCTAATGGCGTAGGAAAATCCACGCTTTTCAAAATCATCGTGGACAAAGAAAAGCCCGATGCCGGCCAGATCATCTTGGGCGATACGGTAAAAATTAGCTATGTAGACCAAAGCCATGAAGCGCTTGTCCCTGACAAGACTATTTACGAGATCGTCTCGGGCGGGAACGACATCTTGCAGGTGGGCAACGCCTCCATCAACGCACGCGCTTATTTGGCGCGGTTTAACTTTTCCGGTGCCGACCAACAGAAAAAACTCGGCGTCTGCTCTGGAGGAGAGCGCAACCGCGTTCACCTAGCAATGACGCTTAAAGACGGCGGAAATGTGTTGTTACTGGACGAGCCCACTAACGATATTGACGTCAATACCCTTCGTGCTCTAGAAGAGGCGCTCGAAAATTTTGCCGGCTGTGTACTCGTCATTAGCCACGACCGCTGGTTCATCGACCGATTGGCTACACATATCCTAGCCTTCGAAGACGATGCTCAGGTCGTTTTCTTCGAGGGCAACTTTTCCGCTTATGAAGCTGCTAAAAAGGCACGCTTGGGCGACATTACGCCTCATCGTCCTCGGGTAAAACACCTCCTACAACAGCGATGATGAAGGGTAATTTATTCTTAAAAAGGGCGTCCGTCTAAAAAACCGGAGTCGTGAGAAACGCCGCAAGGCAGGGCGCAGGGCTTCTACAAGCGTAGGCGTCGAGCCATGATCTCCGCTGAAGGCAACGGCACTGCAACGTCAAAGCGCAAATTGATTCGATAAATTGTGTTGAAATTTTTGACTGCGTGAGAACTCTCACAAAAAGCTTGAAAAAATCGGTAAAAACTCCTCCGTAAGGCTGCTTCTCCTTTCATTAAACCTGCTATACGACCGTTCTGCATGGGAGAGCAAGCCTATTAGAGCCTTAAAGGAATCGCGCAAAAAGACTAAATCGCCTAGCGTTATCTTCTCGTAGTCAGGAGTTTATTCGAAGATTCTTGCCTAAAATAAATACTCGTTTAGAGCGTTGCTATAATAAAGACGGCTGCCCGTAGGGAAGACCGGGCAGCCGCAAGGCGGATTTAAAACAAACGTCGCTCACGGGATTATACGTGCCTTTTGGAGGAGGACTCAAATTCCCAGCCGCTTGATGCCTCGTAAGGCGATAAGATACATTTTCATGAAGCCAAAAAATATGCCAATTTACCTTCAAAGCGTTACTTTAACAACATAATCGATGCAACAGGTAGCAGTAGACCTCTTGCACCTTAAAGCATACAGCGTTGTTGATATTTATTCACCTTTGCAAAAGGTAATTTCTATGAAAAAAGTCGCTCTCCTCGTCTCGGTGGGACTGGTTTGGCTTGTTTCTAGCTGTCAGAAAGGCGAGCCTTTCGATTTACCCGAACAAGCCAGTAATGTCGCTGAAATAAGTCAAATAGTAGGGTGGAAACTCTTTCGTCAAGAGCAATTAGCCAAACCGAAGCAGAATGTACTGATTTCGCCATACAGTGTCTCGACGGCTTTCTCGATGGCTCTCAATGGAGCTAGCGGAAAAACTGCAGAGGAGATTCAAGCGTTTTTAGGAGTCGCAAGTTGGTCAGTGAATAAACTAAACGCCGACCACCTTGCTTTGAACCACCAGCTCACCCGACAAAGCGGCCACCCAACTGTGACAGTAGCCAATCGCTACTTTTACGACCCCAAGCGTATCTCCGTACGGGAAGACTTCGTCAAAACCCTTCAAGCATATTACCACAGCGGCTACGATGCGCTCGATTTCAAGGCGGAGCAACAAGCCCTTCAGCAAAT
This sequence comes from Saprospiraceae bacterium, assembly GCA_025055285.1. GTDB lineage: Bacteria > Bacteroidota > Bacteroidia > Chitinophagales > Saprospiraceae > M3007. Next base: position 24,192 of record JANWXM010000030.1, on the reverse strand, counting down.
TAACCAATGGGTAAAAAGCAGCACGAACGGCAAAATCGATAAGATTCTAGACCGCATCACAGATTACGACGTAGCCTTTTTGATCAACGCACTTCACTTCAAGGCCGACTGGGCCGAGGGTTTTGCTCCAGAGCTGACGCGTGAGGCACCTTTCACACGAGCAGATGGCTCGAAAACACGTGCGCATTTCGTATATGCTGAACGCCCTTTCACTGTCGCCACTACGTCTCAATTTTCCATGATAGATATTCCCTTCCGAGACTCTACCTATAGTCTAAGCTTTATTCAGCCTTCACCCACTAATAAGAACCCGCAGTGGCACCTCACCTTAAGCACTTCGCACTGGCGGTCGCTGTACGATAGTGTTGTATATACCCGCGCAGAGGTTGCCTTCCCGAAGCTAAAGTTGTCGTATGAGAACGACCTCATAGAGAGTATGATGGCGTTGGAGGTTCAGGCTCCGTTCGACAACCGGAAGGCTGACTTTTCGCTTATGGGCACTCACCCCGGTGGCCAAAACATCTTCATTAAGCAAATCAAACACAAGGCCATCTTAAACGTGGATGAAAAGGGCGCAGAAGGCGCTGCAGTGACCTCTATCGGCTTTTCCGTAACTTCTTTGTCTCCTCGGTTTTGGTTTGATAAGCCCTTTGTCTTAGTTCTGCGTCACATCCCGACCAATGCTATCCTATTTTTGGGTTACGTTGCGGATCCTACCCAGTAAGTAGGAAGGCTCAGCATGTCCCACAGGGAGCGAGCGCCTGGATTGATTGAAAGTTCTACGTGCTTCAAAGAGCAGTCCGCCCGTAAAGCAGTGCGCGCGCTCTCTCTCTTTGAGGAGGGGAGTCTACTTTTGCACGGCAAAAGTACACGAGAAAAGTGGAAAAGCGACCTGTAACTGCGTTAGGCCGCCTCACTGTGGAAGAATTTCGCGCAGTAGAGAAGGTACCGCTGGTGTTGGTACTAGACAACCTCCGCTCTGCGCTTAATGTTGGGTCGGTATTTCGCACGGCAGATGCCTTCGCAATAGAGCGGCTTGTCCTGTGTGGGATCACTGCATGCCCGCCGCACCGTGAAATCAACAAGACAGCTCTTGGCAGCACCGACTCAGTAGCCTGGACGTACAACCCAGACACCATTCAGGCATTACAAGAACTTGAGGCCGCAGGTTATCAACTTTGGGCCGTAGAGCAGGTGCATCCTAGCCTTCCGCTTCAGGAGTTAACCGTCGAGAGGGATATGCGCTATGCCTTTGTCTTAGGCAACGAAGTAAGCGGTGTCTCAGATGCAGCTCTTCGACAATGTACAGGAGCCCTGGAGATTCCTCAATTTGGCACAAAACACTCGCTGAATGTCGCCGTCGCAGCGGGCATCGTCGTCTGGGAATTTATTCGCCGTTATCGCCTAGGTAAGCTATAGAAACATTTCCACAGAAGAGCCGGATGACCCACAAAAGCGACAGAAGGCTTACCTTTGCGCGCCTCTTTGCGAAAAAAATCACGCACCAAAACAGTCTTTATTATGGCAACAACGGCAGATATTCGAAATGGGCTTTGCATCGAGTTGAACAACGACATTATGAAAGTTATTGACTTTCAGCGCTTCCAGGTTGGTCGAGGTAGCGGTAAGGTCTGGACAAAGTTGAAGAGCACTACCACGGGAAAAATTATTGAACACACCTTTCAAAGCGGGCATACCATCAACGAAGTACGGGTAGAACGCCGTAAATTTCAATACCTCTATCCAGAGGGCGACTCCTTAGTGTTGATGAACCAAGAAAACTACGAACAGATTACCGTTCCGGCCGACATGATTGAGAATGCTCGTTTTCTCAAAGAAGGCGAAGTGGTAGACGTCCTTTATCACGCTCAGAAGGAAATTCCTTTAGCAGTAGAAATGCCTCAGACCGTGGTGTTACAGATCACCTACACCGAACCGGGAGTTCGCGGGGACACCGCCACCAACGCCCTAAAGCCGGCAATTGTGGAAACGGGTGCAGAAGTGCGCGTACCGCTATTCTGCGAAACAGGAGATTACATTAAGATTGATACCTCTACGGGCGAATACATCGAACGCGTTAAAAAATAACAGCACAGCGCCCACCAGCGCCTTGTGAATAAAGCCATACCTTCGGGCGAGTCAAAACTATATTTTTATGGACATCAATCATATACAGGAACTTATTCGCCTAGTAAGCAAAAGTAAAATTGCTGAATTCATTCTAAAAGAAGGCGATTTTGAGCTCGTCATTCGCAATCAGACTCAAACAGAGACGAACACAGGGCCTTCTATAGTTGCCTTTCCTCCTCCTGTGGCGACGATGCCCACTTCTGTGCCAACTCTTCCACCCTTGCCTCCGATGGCTACCCCAGCTCCTGCGCAGGCAGCACCTGCGCCCGCAAGCGAACCACCTGCGCCAGAGGCTGCACCTGCTAGCAACTTAATCCCTATCAAGTCGCCTATGGTGGGCACCTTCTACCGCTCACCAGGCCCGGACAAGCCTCCTTTTGTAAAAGTAGGCGACATCGTAGATGTAGGAACCAAAGTCTGCATCATCGAGGCCATGAAATTGTTTAACGAAATTGAATCTGAGGTAAAAGGCAAAATCGCCAAAGTGCTCGTTGAAGATGCCTCTCCCGTAGAGTACGACCAACCTCTCTTTCTAGTAGAGCCTCTTTAACCACTTTGACGGGCAACTTTTAGGAAATTGAGGTATACCATGTTCCGAAAAATACTCATCGCCAATCGCGGCGAAATCGCTCTGCGCATCATTCGCACGTGCAAAGAAATGGGCATCAAGACCGTGGCCATCTACTCCACAGCCGATCGCGACAGCCTTCACGTGCGCTTTGCCGACGAAGCTGTTTGTATCGGCCCGCCACCCTCTGCAGAAAGCTACCTCAACATTCCGCGGATTATGGCGGCAGTAGAGATCACAAATGCCGATGCCGTTCATCCAGGCTATGGTTTTTTGGCCGAAAACGCTACGTTTGCTGAGGTCTGCGGAGAATACGGCATTAAATTCATCGGCCCTACGCCCGAGCAAATCCGCAAAATGGGCGACAAGATTACAGCAAAGGAAACGATGCGGGCCGCCGGAGTGCCCTGCATACCAGGCTCAGAGGGGTTAGTTACCGACGTAAAGACCGGCCTAGCCCTCGCAAGGGAAATCGGTTATCCGATTATGCTCAAAGCTACTGCCGGCGGCGGCGGAAAGGGCATGCGCATCGTATGGAGAGAGTCAGACTTTGAAAGCCAGTGGGAAACTGCCCGCCGAGAGGCAAAGGCTGCCTTCGGAAACGACGGCATATACCTTGAAAAATTCCTTGAAGAGCCGCGCCACATTGAGATTCAGGTGGCTGGAGACCAGTATGGAAAGGCTTGCCATCTCTCGGAGCGCGATTGCTCCATCCAGCGCCGTCATCAGAAATTGGTCGAGGAGTCGCCCTCGCCGTTCATGACACCCGAATTACGCGAAAAAATGGGTGCTGCTGCCATTAAGGCCTGCCATGCCATTAACTATGAGGGTGTAGGCACTGTAGAATTCCTCGTAGATAAGTATCGCAACTTCTACTTCATGGAAATGAACACTCGCATCCAGGTAGAACATACAGTAACGGAAGAAGTCATTGATTTTGACCTAATTAAAGAACAAATCAAAATTGCTGCGGGTGTTCCCATCTCCGGGCGCAATTATTTTCCCGAGATGCATGCTATCGAGTGTCGCATCAACGCCGAAGACCCCTTCAACGACTTCCGCCCTAGCCCTGGACGCATCACTTCCTTCCATTCGCCTAAAGGACACGGAGTGCGTGTAGACACTCATGTATACAGCGGCTATACCATTCCTCCTTACTACGATTCTTTAATTGCCAAACTCATCGTGCGAGCGCGCACCCGCGACGAGGCCATTACGAAAATGGAGCGCGCTCTAGACGAATTCATTGTGGAGGGCATCAAAACAACGGTGCCCTTTCATCAGAAATTGATGCAGAACGAAGATTTCCGAAAGGGTAATTTCCACACGGGCTTTCTCAACACTTGGGATTTTAGAAAAGCGTAAATGACCGCTCGTGCGCAAAGCATTGGCCAAGCACTAGGCATCAGCCCGCAGCAGGTTGAGGCCGTACTAAAGTTGTTGGAAAACGGCGCTACTATTCCATTCATCGCGCGTTATCGCAAGGAGGCCACCGGCTCGCTAGATGAAGTGCGCATTGCCGAAATCCAAAGCGCTTACAAACGCTTGGAAGAGCTCGATAGGCGTCGGGCAGTCGTATTGCAGAGCATCGAGGAGCAGGGCAAATTAACTCCTGAATTACGAGCAGCCATCTTAGCAGCTTCCACACCAACCGACCTAGAAGACCTATATCTCCCCTATCGGCCAAAGCGCAAGACGCGTGGTACGGTGGCTATTGAACGTGGTTTGGAGCCGCTGGCGCGTCGCCTCTTAGAGCAACCATCCATCAATGACCTCGAAGCTCTTGCTCAACCCTTTTTGAACGGCGAAGTTCCCACTGTAGCGGATGCTCTACAGGGCGCGCGCGATATCCTCGCCGAATGGATCGGCGAAGACCGCCAAACGCGCGACTGCGTGCGTCGTCACTTCGAACGCTCAGCCCATATTTCCGCCCGGGTAGTAAAGGGAAAAGAAAGGCAAGGCGCTAAATACCGCGATTACTTTGCCTGGAACGAACCACTGGCTCAATGCCCTTCTCACCGCATTCTAGCCATGTTTCGCGGTGAAAACGAGGGCTATCTGCGCCTCACTATTGCACCTCAAGACGAAGGAGCACTAAGTGCTGATCTTCGGCAGCTATGGGTGAAGGGAAGCGCTGCTGCTGCCCAGCAAGTCCAAATGGCCGTAGAAGACGCTTACAAACGCCTTTTGCAGCCAGCCATTGAGACCGAATTTCGTCATTTAGCCAAACAGCGGGCCGATGCTGAAGCTATTCGCGTCTTTGCCGATAACCTCCGCCAACTCCTGTTGGCACCACCGCTAGGCGAGCGCCGCGTACTAGCCATCGACCCCGGTTTCCGAACGGGTTGTAAGGTTGTTGTGCTCGACGCTAATGGCAACTTGCTCGAACATACTACCATTTACCCTCACGAACCGCAGCGACAAGTCTCGGAGAGCCGAAAAACCCTCGTGCATCTCGTAGAAATGTTTCAGGTAGAGGCTATTGCCGTCGGCGACGGCACTGCAGGGCGCGAAACGATGGAATTGTTGCGCCATACACCCTTTGAGCGGCCCGTTGAATTTTATTTGGTTAGCGAAGCTGGTGCTTCCGTCTATTCCGCCTCTGCTGTAGCGCGCGAGGAACTGCCTGATTACGACGTCACCGTACGCGGGGCCGTGAGTATTGGCCGTCGCTTGATGGACCCTTTGGCAGAATTGGTCAAAATTGATCCAAAAAGCATAGGCGTCGGACAGTATCAGCACGATGTCAATCAAACGCTTTTACGCGAAGCCCTCGACCGCACTGTTGAGTCCTGTGTGAATGCCGTGGGAGTTAATCTGAATACCGCGAGCAAACACTTACTCTCCTACGTTTCGGGGCTAGGCCCTGCTCTCGCTCAAAATATTGTAACTTATCGAACCAAGCATGGGCCGTTTCGATCGCGCGAAGAACTGAAAAAAGTACCTCGTTTGGGAGCGAAAGCCTTTGAACAATGTGCCGGATTCCTACGCATTCGAAATGCAGAAAATCCGCTAGACAACACAGGCATACACCCTGAACGCTACGCTCTCGTTGCCCAAATGGCACGAGACTTAGGCTGTAGCCTGAACGACCTGATCGCCGACAAGAATCTTCGCAAAAGCATAAATTTGAAGCGATATATCAGTGGCGACGTGGGCCTGCCTACTCTTCAAGACATCTTACGCGAACTAGATAAGCCTGGCCTAGACCCGCGTGGCAGCGCCACTCCTTTCGAGTTTGCCGACGTACACCACCTCGAAGACCTCACTCCCGGCATGATCCTACCGGGCATCGTCACTAATATCACAAACTTCGGTGTATTCGTGGACATCGGCCTGAAAATTAGTGGGTTAGTTCACATATCTCAACTATCTAATCGCTTCGTTCAGAGCCCTGCTGACATCGTCAAACTTCACCAGACAGTTCGCGTCCGCGTATTAGAAGTGGACGCAGAGCGGCAGCGCATCGCTCTCTCGATGCGCGACATTTGACCATCCGAAGGGCGCGCAGTATTCGCATTAAGGGCTTTCTCTCCCTCTAGAGCAAATGGGTTTCCACCCCATTTGTCACTTTTAATAATATTTTGGCCACCAAAAAATTGGAATACTAGGCAGCCTTTTTGGGAAATTTGCATCGAAAATACATCGGCAAATTTCACATAACAGCTTGCGCCATGAATTACCAGAAACGATTAGGTCTGCTCATTTTTGTTTCCTTTGCGCTGCTAGCGCACGCTCAAAAGCCTGAGCCATACGAATTCAAACCTGTAAAGATCCTCTCTGCCTCTTCGGTCAAGGACCAACAACGCACAGGTACTTGCTGGAGCTTTGCCGCCGCCTCGCTGCTAGAGAGTGAATTGATGCGCACCAACAAAGGCGCCCATGACTTATCGGAAATGTATACCGTGCGCTGCATTTACCGCCAAAAGTGCGAGAACTACGTCCGCCGTTTAGGAGCGGCTCAATTTGGCCAAGGCGGATTAATACACGATAAACTTAATGCTATCCAACGCTATGGGCTAGTGCCCGAAAGTGTCTATCCCGGTCGAAAAGATCTTAACAAACCGCTCGACCACGGTGCTTTGGAAGCTACGCTAAAACGGCTTTGCGACACTTTCATAGCTCAAGCAAAGCGAAATGAATTGGCCGATAACTGGTTAGCTCAGATTGAGCGCGTGCTCGACGATGAATTTGGGCCCGTACCTACTACCTTCGTCTACGAAGGCGTTCAGTACACTCCCACATCGTTTCGCGATTTTCTGGGCATTAAACCGGAGCATTACGTACACCTCACCTCCTTTACCCATCATCCCTTCTGGACGTATTTTGTCTTGGAAATACCCGACAACTTCGCCAACGGTCAATACTACAACCTTCCGCTCAATGACTTGATGCGCTGTCTGAATCACGCCTTGCAGCGAGGTTACACTGTAGCATGGGATGCAGACATAAGTAATCCAGGATTTTCCGCTAAAGAAGGGCTAGCTATTGTGCCTGATGTAGACTGGAAAAATAAAACTCCCGAGCAAGTTGCCGCCGTGTTTAAATATTGGGAACCGGAAAAGGTCATCACTCAAGAAATGCGTCAGAAAGCTTTTGACCGATTGGAGACTCAAGATGACCACTTAATGCACATCACAGGTATAGTAAACGAAACCCACGGCGGTCTCTTTTACGTGGTCAAAAATTCTTGGGGCGAGATTTCAGAGCGAAAAGGTTACTTGTACGCCTCCGATGCCTACGTGCGGATGAATACCATCTCGCTGACGATGCATGTGAATGCTCTACCTCCCGATATCTTACAGCGCATGAGGTTATTTCCAGTGCTAGAAGGTCGGGTAGAAGCACCTATCTCCGGCCAGACTACGCCTCCCGCCCAGACTCAATTACGACCGCGACCCGACAATATTCCTGCTCCAACGGAATCGCGCTTGCGGAATCCAAACTTACAGACCGCGCCTGCTGAGCGATATCCACTGCCTAAAAAGGCTACTGAATCGCCCAAGGAGAAGTAAGGCGATTTACCGAAAGAAATAGGGGAGCTGCAGCTGCTTTCCCTCACGCTAATGCGCTATTTTGCCATACCACTTGACCTCGACTAATAATGCCCAAGGGCCTGCCTCGCAAGCGCTGGTGAAGCAAGGGCGTATTGCGCGAGCGCGAGTAAATGTCAGAAGGCTGAACCATCCAATCTCGATATGGAGCAAAAAGGGCTAGTTCTGCAGGTGCTCCTTCGGTGATCTGCGGCTGTGGAATGCCAAGGATGCGCCGTGGGGCTAGTGCCCATTTTTCGACCAACACTTCAGGAGAAAAAACATCAGCCAGATACGTTTGGCACAAGGCAAAGGCCGTTTCCAACCCAATGACGCCAGGCTCGGCATAGGGGAATTCCAGCTGTTTGGCCTCGACGTGCCAAGGAGTATGATTGGTGCAGATAAAGTCAATAGTGCCGTCCATTACACCTTCCACCAGGGCGAGGCGATGGGTTTCGTCGCGCAAGGGCGGCATCACTTTCCACATGCTATCGAAATTGCTCAAGTTTTCATCGGTAAAGCAAAGATTAAATATGGCCACGGAGGCAGTGACGGGTATACCGGCTGCTTTAGCCGCGCGCACTAGTGCTACGCTTTTGGCTGAAGAAAGCAAATGCAGGTGCAGGCGCCCTCCCGTGTATTCCAAAATACTCAAACTGCGCTGGACAGCTATCTCCTCAGCTAGAGGCGGGATGCCGCGCAAGCCTAATCGAGTGCTGACGATGCCCTCATGCATTTGGCCACCGGCAGCTAGTTCCCTATGCAAAGGCCAGTCGAGAACCAATCCGCCAAAAGCTTGGGTGTACTGTAAAGCGCGCACCAACAGTCCAGCACTTTGTAACGGCTCACAGCCGTCGGAAAATGCCACGGCACCTGCTGCGTGCATATCGTATAACTCTGCCAGATCCTTACCCGCCGTAGCAACGGACAAGGCTCCTATCGGGTAAAAATGTACTGGTTCTTTCGCCGTTTTGTGATGAATAAATGCAATACCGCCTTTATCGTCGGCCACTGGCAAGGTATTGGGAAAAGGCGCTACTGCCGTAAATCCACCTGCTGCTGCCGCCTGCGCCACGGTGTGAAGTGTTTCTCGATGCTCGTAGCCCGGCTCACCCACTTGGACACCCACATCTAACCACCCTGGCATCGCCCATACCTCATCGGGAAAAGCAATTGTTTTGGCGCCCGACGGTATGGGAAGCGCTGGCCCAATCGCCATAATGACACCCTCGCGAACCAAGAGATCTTGAGGCTCCGTTAGGCGTCCCTCCACAAATATGCGCACGCGGCGAAAAAGCAGATGCATAAACGAAAAAATTCTGCTGACTTTTCTCTGTGCCTCCAAGGAGAGCTCCCTGGGCCAGCGACAAAGGTAAATACGAAATCGGCCTAGAAAACCTGCGGCTATGCGAAGCGATAATTATGCCGCTAGCGCCTGTTCAAAATCAGCGAGGATGTCATCTGGGTTTTCAATGCCCACCGACACGCGAATAAGGCCATCGGTAATGCCGTGCTGTAAGCGCAAATCAGGCGGTACGTTGATGTGCGAAGAGGATGCCGGGTGAAGCACCAGCGTATCCACATCGCCCAGGGTAGGAACCAAGGAACAGAACTTTAAGCGATTGACGCATCGCAGAGCGGCCTCAAAGCCGCCTTTGAGTTCAAAGCTAAGCATAGCACCATAGCCGCCGCGCATTTGTCTGCGCGCCACTTCGGCATCTGGATGAGCAGGTAAGCCTGGATAATTGACCCGGCTCACAGCCGGATGCTGTTCGAGAAATTGAGCCAAGGCTAGGGCATTTGCCGAGTGGCGCCGCATACGGAGGGCAAGTGTCTTAAGGCCATTATGGGCAAGCCAGGCCTCAAAAGGTGAGCAATTAGCGCCCATAAGTTTAACGGTACGCCAGACCTTTTGGCGCATGAGCTCGAAATCGCGCCCGACAACAACGCCCGCGATGCTGTTGCCGTGCCCGTTGAGAAATTTTGTGGCAGAATGCACAATGAAATCCGCTCCGAAAGCAAAGGGTTGCTGAAGGATAGGCGTGGCAAAAGTGTTGTCTACCGCCAACCACGCATCGCGATGATGGGCCAACTGAGCTAATGCCAAAAGGTCTACGCACGCTAGCGTAGGATTAGCCGGCGTCTCGGCATAAATAATCCGGACGCGCGGATGCGTATGAAGAAGCTTTTCAGTTTGCTCTATGTTGCGAAGGTCGGCAAAAATCACTTCAATACCCAAGGGGCGAAGAATATCTGTGAGTAGTTCCGTCGTACCGCCGTAGAGATTCCCTTGGGTGAGGATTTGCTCTCCAGGGCGCAACAGGCCGATGAAAAGCGCCGAAATGGCCGCCATGCCCGAAGAAGTCATGATGCCATACGCCTGAAAATCAAGATTAAAAGTTTCCAGATCAGCAATCTTGCGAGCGACAACGTCAGTCGTAGGATTGCCGTATCGGCTATAGGTATGAGCTGTTGTCGGATTTTGGAAAACGGCAATGCATTCATCCAAGTTTTCGAAGGCAAATGATGACGTCGCATAAATCGGCAAAATGTGAGGCGCTGTCGTGCGACTGTCTGGACGCTCCTTAACGACAAAAGAATCGAGCTGCATAGGAAAAAAGCGAGATGGATTTAGTCACCTAATTTTAGTGCAAAAATGCATCGCGAATAGGGCGGCGAGGTAAACGTATTTTTGCCAGCGTATCTTAAAACACCTCTTCGACATGCGTGCTTCTGCGAAGCGTTTACAGCATTCCCTTCCGCTCCTTCTAGCTAGCGTGCTAGCTGTAGGGATGTTCATTGGCCAAAAATTACCGCGCTACGACGGTCATCTATGGGTAAAGCCGGCAAGCTATCGACTCTCTGCGGCTAAGAGCCCCATAGAGGAAGTGCTTCAGTATATTGAGGCGCGATACGTAGATTCAGTGAATAGGCTCCGTTTACAGGAGGATGTCATTCGGCTGCTTCTATCGCGATTAGACCCTCACTCGATTTACCTGTCGCCAGAGGAGTTGCGCATGGAGGAAGAAATGCTCAGTGGAAGTTTTGAAGGAATTGGCGTTGAGTTTTTAGTGCTCAACGACACCATTCAAGTGATGTCGGTTATCTCCGGAGGGCCCTCAGAGCGAGCTGGCATTCTCATAGGAGATAAAATAGTTGTCGTAGGAGACTCCACCGTGGCTGGCGTAGGTATCACCAATGCGGAGGTTATCCGCCGCTTACGCGGCCCCAAGGGCAGCACGGTTCGCCTAGGCATTCTACGCGGTCAAGAGAACAAACTGCGCTACTTTACGGTGGAACGCGACATCATCCCGGTGCATAGCGTGGATGCGGCCTACATGCTCGACGAGCAGATTGGCTACATCAAAATCAACCGCTTCAGCGCCACTACGCGGCAAGAATTCATGGAAGCAATGGAGCGGCTGGTTAAACAGTACAATATGAAGCACCTTGTTCTGGATTTGCGCGGCAACCCAGGCGGATACCTGAACGAAGCAACCGATCTCTTGAGCCAATTTTTCCCGAAAGGCAAACTTCTCGTATACACAGAAGGGCGTGCAGAACCGCGTCAGGAGTACAAGAGCCACGGTCGCACCTACTTTAATGTAGATGGCTTAGTCGTCCTCGTAGACGAAGGTTCGGCCTCTGCGAGCGAGATCGTCGCCGGCGCTGTGCAAGACCATGACCGAGGGTGGGTTGTCGGTCGGCGCACCTTTGGAAAAGGCTTAGTCCAAGCAGAGTATCCGCTGAGCAACAGCGGAGCCCTGCGGCTTACTACCTCGCGCTACTATACGCCCAGTGGTCGGTGCATTCAGCGCGCCTACAAAAATGAAGAAAACTACGAGGCCGAGGCCCAACGACGCTTGCACAATGGCGAGCTAACAGACTCCTCCGTCCATAAAATTGCCGACACGACGCGCTATTTCACCGGCGCCGGCCGCGTCGTGTATGGCGGAGGGGGCATTATGCCCGACATATTCATCCCACTCGACACCTCTTTCTGGACCGACTACTACCTTCAAGTGTTGCCACTTCTATCGTCCTTTGCAGCCCACTGGCTAAAAGGCCAAGACCGCTCTACCCTGCCAACTACTGCAACAGAGTTTGTCAGCCGCTATTCAATACCCGCCGACTTAAGCCACCAGCTCGCTGACTACGCCGCCTCTCGAGGAATACCCTTTAACGCGCAACAATGGCAAAAAAGCCGCCGCGAACTTCAGCGCCAATTAAAGGCCCACATCGCGCGTCAACTCTTTCAGCAAGAGGGGTACTATCGCGTGCTCAACGACGACGATCCCGCCGTGGAAAAGGCCCTTCAGCTGCTGCGCCGCGGCGCCGCACCAGGGCTAAAGTAACCTCAAAACCCAACTTCTATGTCTGATAGGCGCGACATACTGCTCGTACTTAATTGGATGCCTCGCCAGAGACTCTCTTGCCCCAGTGGGCCCTCCTTTTGCATTGGGTAGAGGAGCACAATACACAGTGGGTGAGGTCGAGTGAGGAGCGAAACAATCTCGCCCATTCTACGCGACAAATTAGGCAAATTGAAAATATACCCGTTTTGGCCAATTAATGAGGGTTGCTGAGACGTTGCCCTCCTCGAGTAAGTTCGGCTTAAATTTCTCGAGCAAAGACGAGAAAAACAAGGTTACCGCCAGGGCTAATTTGCGCTTTCGAGACATGCTGGTCGCAGGCGTTTGCGCAGCATCTCTGCCTAGAAACCTCAGAAATTTTTATCTTGTTGGCTATAAAAATTTCATATATCTTTTATCAGTGTGCACTAAAAAACTACTTTTGCTCTACAGCAGCATAGGCGCTCAATATACTAAATACGCCCTCTTCAAAGAAACTAAACATGCCGCACATCACCTTTCATTGCCGCACCATCAGCCCCATGTTCATTGGAGGAGCCGACCCAGACAAGGCAGAACTGCGCCCGCCCAGCTTGAAAGGAGCGCTGAGGTTTTGGGAAAGAGCAATTGCTAGACATTGGATCTTTGAGGAGCAGCGAGAGCTTCCTCAAAAGTTGTTAAGGCACGATGAAGAGCTCATGGGGGGCGCATTTACTGTCCAGAAGAAAAGTGAGGTATCAATAGAAATACATCACGAGCCTGTAACCTCATCTAAAAACTGGCTGATTAATGGAAATGCCCTGCGGAGCAAAAGGGAGGGTTTAAAGTACCTACTATTCACCCTTATTGTACACAACAAGGAAAAAGAAGGAATCGCTCCCGACTTCCCTTTCCAGGTTACGTTTCGCTGCAAAGAAGGGCATGAGAATGCCCTCGAAAAGAACATTGCCGCTTTTTGGACATTAACGTATTTCGGAGCATTGGGCACACGAGCCCGCCGCGGCGCAGGGGCATTTGAGGTTGTAGGACATGAGGGCTTCGATTTGCCCGCAGGCATTTCCTTTTCGCCCGATAAGGCATTCGTTGACCTCCTGCGGGAAGGTCTGGGAGCAGCACAGAGAATCTTTGACGTACCTGAGGCAGCAGAACATCCGAGGGGATACAGCACTATAGGGAAGCAGATATGGGTCAGCAAAAGCAAATTTGATACGTGGGAGAATGCGCTGCAGGAAATTGGCGGGCTTATGTTGAGGATACGACAACCCAGACGTCCTGATCCTAAAGTCAGCAGTGAAAAGCCGCGATTTACACAAAAGACATTACATCAAAAGGCAGCTTTCGGTCTTCCCGTTTCCGTTAGAAATGAAAGAGATAATGTAGTAAACTTCGCCCCTGTCCGGGAAGGTTCAAACCTACCTTTATATGACCGCAGAGCATCGCCTCTCTGGATCACGCTTGCCAAATGCACGAGGAGGACTCACTGGATTGTGTCGAAACTAGAGGGTGATTTTATGGAACAGGAGAGTAGTTTGTCATTCAAAGACTCGAAGGGACGGTCATTTTCATGGCCCAAACAAGACGACTCAGTTTTAGATGAGTTTCTGAAAATAGTGGGCGATAATGCCTATCTGGTTTTCAAGCGGTAATACAAAACAACCTGGCATAATGCATACCAGATCAACCTTTCTCACCCTTCGCGTGATCACCTCGCTGCACGCCGGCGCTGGAAGCGACAATGGCTTAGTGGACCTCCCTATTCAGCGCGAGGTGGTTACCGGCTATCCCAAGATAGAGGCCTCTACCCTGAAGGGCGCCTTGCGCAGCCGCCTAGAGCAACTCGGCGCCTGCCCGCTCAAAATCCACCTGGCTTTTGGCTATGACGAAAGGAGTGACTACGAAGTAAACGAGTCTTTCTCGGACGACGGCGATGCGAATAGTTACGCCCAATTTTTCACCGGCGCACTCACCTTTACTGATGCTCGCCTGCTCGCTTTTCCAGTGCGCTCCATGAAAGGAGTGTTCGCGCTAACTACCTGCCCCTACGTGCTGCGGCGCTTAGCGGAAGACGCAGAGTTGTTAGCGGGAATAGCCCTCGGCGATGCGTTGAAATCTGTGAAAGTGGAAGACGATAAATGCTTAGGAGACAGCAACAGCCCTTTGATTTTTCTCAACGACAAAAAAAGGGTGATATTAGAGGAGTACCCTTTTGAACATACTCCCATCCCAAGCGAAGTAATATCAGCGCTGAGTAGACTTATCCCTGGCGACTTGACGCGCTTAGTGATCCTCTCCGACGACGTCTTTGCCGACTTCACCCAACTGTTTACGGAGCGCGTTACACGCAACGCCATTGACGATAAAACCGGCACAGTGAAAGAAGGGGCGCTTTTCACAGAGGAGTACTTACCCCCAGAGACCCTGCTGTATAGCATCGTGCTGGCCGACAAGCCTCGACAGCCAGAAGCCCAGGGAGATGACCAACACCAAGGAAGCCAAAGAAAAGCCTTGCCGAACGATTTCAATACGGCTGAAGACGTGCTGAAGTTCTTTAAAACGGAGGGTTGGAAGGGCCAAACTCGCCGGTTTCTCCAGCTTGGCGCCAATGCTTCCATCGGCAAGGGTATTGTCGAACTCTTATTCAACGAAGAAAAACAATGATACGACTCGAGAGCATCGCGGAACAGCGCCTAAGGTGCGCCAATAATTGTGTGCAAGAGGTGATTGAGAAGGCGGAAAAACACCTGACACAGAATGGACGGCAACTCACGCCGTCTGCTCGGTGCAGGCTGAATAAAGGGGCGCCAGAAGAAATAGCCAACACCTATCACCAGTACGTCAAGTCCTTCGCCATGCTGGTGCTGAACAGCGGCCTGACGGCAGCGCTGCTTTTCACCTTAGGCAAAGCAAACAAGGAAAAGAATGAAGAGAATGTGTATCAGCTAATTATCAAACACCTGACGAAATGGCTAAACTATCGAGGGCACGTGCAAAAAACTGGACAAAAAGCGATTAAATGCATCTACGAAATGAAGAGCGCCGAAATCCGCTGCGCTACCCTTGAGGCTATCCGCTTCTTAGAAGACCTCAAGCGAGTAGCAGACGCCCGATTGTATCACAGTAAAAACAATAAGAAAGATGAGTAAGAGCAATCTATTTGACATAAAAAAGTATACGGCACTGCCTGGAGATGTAAGAGAAGAATTGATAGAAAAAGTGGACAACTTTGCCCTGCTGTTCAACCGCATGGCGCATTTCGCCGAGAAGGATAATGTTAGCGCTGAATTTGGCGAGATTCTTAGCTTAATAGATGAAGATGAAGATGAAAATAAGAATAAAAATAAAGATGTAGACAAAAGTAAGGAGATCAAAGCGCACTTTAAGATCAAGCAACAGCCGAAGCGGAAGGAAGAAAAGCTCTCTTCTTCCTCAAAAAAGGGCAAACCCGAAGAGGAAGGGCGCTCTTCTCAAGAAGATGCGAACAATGACGAAGATAAAAAGTACTTATTATTAGACCTAACCCAAGAATGGAACATCTCCGATGTGTTGACAAAACAGTACAACCAGTTCTTGTCGGACTATAATACAGCTGCCAAAGCCCTTTTCTCTACCCACGAAGAAATCAAACTCACTGCCCAATGGCGCGTTGCCATTGGCTTAGGCAATGAGTCGGTATACGAAAACGGCTTTACTTTTCACCCTACCTACGGTATCCCTTACCTGCCTGGCTCCTCGCTCAAGGGCATGACCCGGCATTGGGCCGTAGCAAATAACAAGGATAAAGACCAGATAATCCAAATTTTTGGCAACCCTAATGACGAAAAAGAAGCTTTCCAACAAGGCCGCGTCATCTTTTTCGATGCCTATCCAACTAGCCTAAAAGAAGGCATGCTTCAGCCCGATATTATGAACAACCACTATCCCGAGTACTACGAGGCTAAAAAGCCGCCTGCCGACTGGCTCAGTCCAAGACCTATCTTCTTCCTGACGATGCGAGAGGTAGAATTCCAGTTTTTGTTGGGCATCATCCCGCGAGGAGGCATCAAAAAGGAAGATGAAGACCTGCTCCGAACAGCCAAAGAGTGGCTGCAAGAGGCCCTCTTTGAGTCTGGCGTAGGCGCTAAGACGGCAGTGGGTTATGGGCGCATGAGACGGCCCCAGCATGCAGCGAGTGCTGCAGAAGCAAACCCTTCAAGTGCTACCCAACTTAAGCCAGAATTTAAATCTGGTTCGCCAGGCAAAAAGTTAAAAAGCGGAGAAACTTTTGACGCAATAGTTACTGCGCCCGGAAAGCCCTGTAAAGCAACAGTGTATGGTTATGGAGGCAAAATATACAAAAATATAGTTGTACACGGTAGCGTACAAAGCCTAAAGATCAACGACGTCATTAGAGTAACAATTCAAGTAGATGGCAAGGGCGAGAAAATCACGTCTGCCTCACTTCAAGAGATCAAGCGATCCAAATCATGAGCCAGCAATACTTCTTCATTTTCTCCATAGGCCCGGTGCAGAGCTTTATCGCCCAGGCGCGCAAGGCACAGGATCTCTACTCGGGCTGCCGCATGGTGTCGGACTATTGCCGGTATGCCGCATTGGTATTTTGCGACAAGGGTGGAACGGTCATCTTTCCAAAAATTGAAAGTGCCTCAATCACCAACCGCTTTGTAGGTACTGTAGCAACTGAGAATGAGGCAGAGGCGCGAAAAATGGGTGCGTCTGTGGAAAAGGCAGTCAGGGATCGCTTCGCAGAAGAGGGCATAATGGCGATGCAAACTGGGTTAGGCGGAGTTGATCTCACTCACGTTAAGGGCTTAAAGGAGCAATTAGAGACGCATTTAGAAATTTATTGGATTTTTTCACCTTATGATGAAACCAACTACGCAGAAAGTTTCCGCCGCGCCGAGTTAGTGTTTGGCATGAGCAAGTACATGCGCACTCCCAAGCAAATGGCCTATCAGCATGCGCTGCAGGAATACCACATGTTTGAACGCGATTTTCTCGGCGAAACCGGCCGAAAATGCATTGTTGACGGGGAGCGGAACGTGAAAATCTATCGCCAGCGCGCAAGCGAAAAGAGCGACTTTCTGAATAACAAGTTGTTTTTAACAAAGTCGGAAGTGCACATCATTCCCTCTGCCGACGCTCAAATCTCTCCCAGGCTCATTCAGCCTGGCGAGGGCCTGTCGGCTGTAAGTTTCTTCAAGCGGTGTTACATACCAGATGAGGTAGGGAAAATCTTAGAAAACAGAGACGCGTGGAAACAGAAATACCCTGAAAAGAATGGAGAAAAAAGAAAAAAACTTTTTCCATCAACGGCCTACGTCGCTGCGGCTGATGCCCTCTCTATGTTTTCAGGCGCTCCCGAGCGGGAAAAGCTTAGTGAACTACTCGAAAAACACGACGAAGAGTTCCTTTTTGCAGAAAACTGCACGAGGAATGCTCTGCAAAGCGCCGGCGTTCTAGAGAAGGACATCGAAGAGGTCATACGAGTACAGCGAGCTCTCGAGCAAACGGTGAAAAGACAAGGCGCTAGTCTTCACCCGTATTATGCGCTAGTAGCTGTAGACGTAGATAGCTTGGGCAAACACATGGCTCAGCAAAAGGACAGGGCGGGTCAGGAAGAAGTAGCCCAAAAGTTGCACGAGTTTGCACTGGCAGTGGAGGAAGTCGTTTCAAAAGACGATTTAGGCCGTGTCCTCTACGCTGGCGGCGACGACTTTTTGCTGATGCTCAACCTGCAACGCTTGTTTCCCATTCTGCAAGAAATAGAGGAAAAATGGAATTCCTGCGGCCTACCGCTCACTTACTCCACCGCTTTTGTCATCAGCCACTACAAAGCGCCGCTGAGTCGGGCTGTCAGAACTGCAAGGGCAGAGCTGCGAGCGGCCAAAGAGCGCTTTAAAGCCGAAGGCAAAAACGCCGTGGCCTGTTGCTTTATGACGAAGAGCGGCGCCACTACCACCGTGTATTTTAAACAGGACAAGCTGGCGTTACTTTATAATCTATTCGAGGCCCTGCGAAGAAAAAAATACTCTCCAAAATTTATCTTCCAGTTTGCCCAAAACATGGCCGACATGGGCTTTCACGGCGAAACTACTTTGGAAGAGCAAGAGCACATCCGCCAGTTTGCCCTTTGGGAGCTGCAGCGACTCATGGCACGGGCAAAAGAGAAAAAACCCGTTGCCGACAATCGAGAGGAAAAAGAAAAAGTCACAATAACTATCGAGCTACTGATCTCCCTTTTAGAAGAGCAGATACGAGATGCCGGTAAGTATCTAGACATGGACAACTTCATCCGATTTCTCAAAATGGCAGAGTTAGTCGCCAAGCATACCAACTTATGACTATCGAAGCGCAAAAGTACATCTGCATAACGCCCTTAGATGGCCTCTTCTTCGGCAAAGGCCGCCCTTTCAACATGGGCGAAGACACGTGGACCGACGCCGACCTGCTGCCTCAACCCGGAGTGGTATGGGGCGCCCTCTTCTCTCAGCTTTGGTATCGAGATAGGAGTACCCCTCTGGATGCACTTAAAATCGGACGCATCTTCCTGATGGGCGAGAATTTGACGCAACTGTTCCTACCAGCGCCTTTAGATATCTTTCAGACAGACCATGGTGCACTGTGTCACCACCGCTTCTTTTGGCAAGACGAGAAAAAATACCTTCTGCGCGCAGAGGGGAAAAACGTGTTGCTAAAACCAGAGACAGACGAGGAAGTAGAGCCCTCGGAGCAGAAGCTGATGTCAGTGGGCAGTCTGAGAGATTACCTCGGAGCTGACCGCTGGTTTTCGGCTAAAATAGAGGCGGTAGATACGTACGTAAAAACAGAGTTAAAAATCGGCCTCTCCCGCGACCCTGACCGGCGTGCAGCGGCTGAGGGCATGCTATACACCATCCGTCTCTCTCAATTGGCGCCTGGCTATCGCTTCGTTGTCGAAGCGGACTGTTCAGAAACCCTGCCCGAAGAGGGCATCCTAAAGATAGGCGGCGAAGGTAAAATGGCGCATTTCGAGGTCTGGAGCAACACGTCGGAAAAAGGGAGAGTACTTAAGCAGATGCTTTCCGTATCTCCACCTGACGACGAAGTCAGCTTCTTCAAGATATACCTGACCTCGCCAGCGCCGCTCAATCGGCAAGGATACCCGGCATTTTTAGACGGAAAACCCTTTACCGTCGAGGCGGGCGTTACGGGCAAGCCTTACCTCTCGGGCGGTTTCGACCTGAAGGCAGGTCGCCCCAAACCCAAAGTCATGCTGGCGCCAGCGGGCAGCGTTTATATCTTGGAATACACGGGCGACGAAGGCAGATGCACGGCGCAGAAGGCTAAAGAATACATCGGTTGCGGCCTAAATACTCGAGGATTCAATCAATTTGAAATTACTCCCTATTATGGCAACTAAGGCAAAAAGCGAGCAAGATGCTCAACGAAAAGGAGAAGAAGTGTCCAGCTGGCAAAAAGAAATTGCTGAGAATTATACCTACTGCATGTTCTCCACCCTCAACCAGATGGTGAATTACCTGCCTATGCTATTGTTCGACTTTAAAAAGCCTAAAATATACGTGACCTTAGAAGGCGACCCTCAAAACAAGCAGTTTGATGAAAACCTAAAGAGAGCCTTAGATAGTCTACCGAAACAAAACTCCGCTCGCTTTCATCTTCCTTCTGAACATGTCCGAATCCTAGACGTGAATAATGTAGACGCGATTCGGGAGGTACTTGGAAAGGAAGCTAATGGCAAGCGAGTGCTTTGGAACATCACGGGTGGTCAGCGGCCGTTTGTCATGGCCGTCTTTGAATTGCTCAAAGAAGCCAACCGAAAGGACGATATCGTAATGTATTTAGAAGGCAATGCGGGGCAATTGACTTTCCTGCGCGTGAATGACGAGGGAAAACTGGAAAAGATACCCGATGCCGAACACGGAATGCAGCGATACAACATAGCCAACAACTCAGAATACCTCACCCTGTCCATTGCTCTGAAATTGATGGGATTTGAAGGAGAACTTAGTGAAACTAAACCTACTGAAATAAAGGAGTCGAGTTCATATCTAAGTTTGGCAGAAAAATATGTAGGAAAGGAGCATCTACGTAAGAAACTCCTTGGATTGAACAAGAGTAAGGACTACTTTGACCAAAGGGACAACTTTACCTACCTTACAAAGTCAGTGCTTTCCAAAGAGCCAAAAAATTATTTTTCCGAATTAGATGAAGAAGTTGAGTTGATTTTAGCCCATGGGTCCCACGCCCGTCCCTTTGGTTACCTCTTAGAGAAGATGTTTGCCTGCAAAATTTGGAGCGTCGCCAAAGACTATATTGCCAAGATGGCCGTCAATGTGCGCCTGTACTACGATGATGCGCAAAAACAACAGGAGGCAGAGGGCAACATTATAGACGAGCTCGATATCGTCGTGCTCACCCGAACGGGTCAGTTGGTTGTGTTTGAAGTCAAGAGCGGCGAGATGTCTGGCGACGTAGCCAAGAGCACCAAATACACCACCTACGCCATTGCCGGAGTGTACGGCAAACCCGTGCTGCTGACGCCGTTGCTGAAGGAGCAGATTAATAAGCTCAATGATTTATCAGGAGACTGGGCATATGGTGCTTCTGTCCAGGCTGCTCGCGCTGCTCGCCGGGCCCAACTGCCCATCCTCGCGCTGGATGGCCGGGATGAAAAAGATTTTGAAACCGCGCTTAAAGAGATATTAAACATCCGGTAACTCGCTATGAGCCACACGCCCGACTATTTCCGCGCGCTTCTCGGTTTGCGCACGCTCACGCCGCTACATGCCGGCGTTGCAGGAGGCAGTCATATTCTCGACCGCCCTATCCACCGCGATGTCCATACGCAGTTGCCCAAGATCAGCAGCAATGCCCTTAAAGGCGCTCTGCGCGAGTACGGTCTAGCGAAAAACGCCGAGGAGTTGTTCGGCAAGACGGATGTAAGCAATGGAGGAAGCGCATCCGGTTGCCTCAACTTCACAGACGTTCGCTTGCTCTTCTTTCCTGTGCGCTCAGCAGTAGGCGGTTGGGCCTGGGTGACTAGCCCCTCCGTGTTGCACAAGTTTTGGCACGAGGCAAAGCTGACTGGCCATGGTAAGGAAACCGATGCTTCGAGAGATTTTTTTGCGGCCTTAGGCCATCAAATCGGTGATAGCGCCGTGTATGCCGGCCAACGCCTGGCCTCAGACAAATACCTAATCCTTCAAAACTACTCTTTTCCCATAGACAAACGACTCGAAAAGAACCAGGTGGAGTCCTGGCAGTGTGAAGTGGTGCTGTTAAAATCCTTGGAAGCACTAGCGGAGCACTTGGTTATCGTCTCCGATGAGAATTTGCGCGAGTTCACCCTGCGCTACACAGAGATCCACGTCCGAAATAAAATTCACGACGCCACACGAGCCACCGGCGGAGGATTGCTTTTTTCTGAAGAACACCTGCCTGCCAATACAGTGTTATACGCCTTGGCCTTCTCTATGCCTGACAGAGAACAGCAGGAGATTGAAAATAAATTGAGTCAACAGATTCGCTGCATCCGAATAGGCGGCAATGCCTCGCTCGGCAAAGGCTTTTGCACCCTGAATTGGTATTTCCCTTCTAACAACCACTCCTTATCGTCATGAGCATCGCTACCCTTAAACGTGAAATCGCCCTTGAAGCTCTTGCGCATTTCCAACGCGATATCGCAGGGAAAGATCCTAAGCCCTACCTCAATGCCGTGCAAAAGGCCCTGCTTCTCTTGGGAAGCCAGGGCTTGTGCCGCGCAGTGTTGTACATCACAGCGCAAATGAGTAAAAACGAAGGAAAACAAGAAGGGCAGGCTACGAATGCCGTCCTCTCCAGCCCGCAGGCTTATGCGCTTCTTTACGCCCATCTGGCGAAGTTTTTAGGGAGCCACGAAGACCGATTTCAGGGGGAAGTTCTCTGCAGCTGTTCAAAGGAGACTATCGCGCGAAAGGAGTCTGAGGCCACACTATTTTTACTGTATATCAAGCGATTAGCAGAAAGTCAAAGGGATTTGAAAGAGCTTAGAGCAACGGAGGAAAAGCGATAATTTTTTTGTGATTTCACAACGCTTTCCCTTCCTCCTTGGCTTGCCGTCTGTCTCTGAGCACTGCTACTCCTGCATTCAATTCAAAGCCAATCAGCAGGATGGCGCAGTTGAGTTGAAGCCAGATCATGAAGGCAATGAGGGCGCCAATAGAGCCGTAAACCTTGTTGTAGCTGCCGAAGTTGTCCACATAAAAGGAAAAGCCCCAAGAGACGAGAATGCTCATCAGGCTGGCCAGCATAGCACCTGGGTTAAAAAAAGGCAATGGGCGACGGGTAGCAGCCCCGTAGCGATAAATAATGGAGTAGCCGGCGTAAAACAAAGCGATGACGACCACCCACCGGAAAGCCAGGAAGGCTAGCCGAGTAAAGAACCCAACCTGAACGACCGTAAAAAGCACGCCGAGAAGCACATTCCCCAAGATAAGGAGAATAACATCGCCGATAAGGACAAGGCCGAGCAAAAAGGTGAGCTGAATCGCTACGAGCCGCTTTTCCAACATAGAGCGCCGTCGGAAAGTTAGGTGATGTTCCTTCTCGAATCCCTCCATAAGGGAGAGCATGCCATTAGAGGCAAACCAAACTGCTAATAGAAAGCCCAACGAGAGCAGCTCGCCGCGTTGGCGCGTAGCGATATCCTCAATAGTACTGAAAATGAGTTGGCCGGCACTACCAGGCATAACGCGCTCAATGGCCTCAGCCAGCACATCGTCGAAGGTGTCGTACAACGGCGTGTAGGCCAGCAGCGTAAACAACACAATGATCGACGGAAAGATGGCCAAAAAGAGGTTGAAGGCAATGCTATCGGCCCGCGCCATCAGGTCGTTGTTGCGCAATTCGTCGCGAATGAAGCCGAGAAGAGTATAAAGCGGGATGCGCTTGAGCCCCGGCAGCGAGTGCGTCTTCGACCAGGTAATGATGCGCTCCAACAGAGGATGGCGCTCAAGGTGTTCTTGTATGCGTTTCAGGCGGCGCTTCGGCATGTGTGGGGGCAAATATACCCCACCTCGGCAGCAAAGCGCACCGACTGCATTACAAAGAGCGACAAAGTGTCGGCTAATCGTCGGTGCTGGGCGGCACACCGCGGCGCGTCTGGTATCCGCGGACTTCGGCAAGGTTGCGCAGCAGATTTTCTAGGTCAAGCAGTGGCCTCGGCCGGTCGATGGAACCTGTCACGCTTTTCGTCTGGCCACGACAGGTCGTCGTCAGCGTAGACCAGGGAGCGTCCACTACTTCAGAGGCAATGCGTTCAGGGTATTTGCACACGCTGGCTTTCTTCAACTGGCGGCGCAGTTGGCGCATTTCCTCGTAGGTGAGTTGGAAACTAGCCTTGCCCTGGCGCTCGGCAAATTGCTTACCTTCGTATTCCATGCGCCCATTGGTATAAACGCTCAGTCGAATAACAGGACAATAGCCAAAACAGCCTCCTGTCTGGAGTTCGACCAGCAGATCCTTACCCACTGGGTCAATGACTGGGCGGCAGGCTAAGACGCCCAGAAGGATATGAAGAAGGAACGGGCGTAGTGTCGTGAAATATGTACAAGGTGCGTTTCGCATTTTATGAACTTTTACACACGGTAGCGCTTTTCTCTTATCGCTACGCGGCAACTTCTTGGAAGAGGTGCTCCAATGTGAGCACCTGATCGGCCATGCCCGCAGCTGCGTTTCCAGCCACCCCAAAGGTAGTGATTAAGGTGGTAAAGAGATGAAACTTATAGCCTGTGTGATAGCGAAAGACGGTCTGATGTGTTTTCCATTGGTCTATTTCGGTCTTGCTGGGTGCGTAGGGCGCCTTAGAAAATTTAATCTCACATAAATGCGCGCATCGGTCGGCCCGTTCAATGATGAGGTCTATCTGAGCACCCGGCAATCCGTCTTCAGGCAGGGCATAGAACGTGTAAATACCTGTATGAACGCCGCTAATGCCTAAGGCTTGTTTAATCTGGTGGAGGTGGGTGAGGCAAACATTTTCATAGCTGAAACCTGCCCAGGAAAGGTATCGCTGCGAGTGCGCTATCTGTCGAAAATCAGCGGTAGGGTTTAGCAGCGCTTCTTCGATAAA
>JANWXM010000002.1:238-210354 GCA_025055285.1 Saprospiraceae bacterium | reverse complement strand
GACGTTAAAACCCAGTATTTCAATGAACTAATGATCAACCGAATTTTTGACGTGTTCGCTAAGTTCCCGAACCTCACAAAAAATCATCCCGAAATCCAAAAGCTGTACAATCTTGGAAAAATCGCAGCCTGATTCTTTACGAACCATTGTAAAATGTAAACATCCGTTTTGATTCTCGGAAACTCGTGTGCTAAAAACATATACACAATAGTGCTATCACAGGTATAAACAAGAGAACTCATTCCATGGCATACGGGAGGAGATACGATAGGCAATTCATAGAGCATTTTACTATTATTTAGGTCTTGTAGGTCAACCTCGGTGATTACTTTTCCCCAATTGCATCCATGCAACTTCTCGTTGTAAAACGTTAGGTCTCCTGATGTACCAACCATAAAATTTTTTCCTAGGTAATAATAGCTTTTTTTAGGTATCTCATAAACATAATACTTTCCGCCTCCCTCTGAGCTAACTAATGTTGTATCACTTCTACATATTAAGGAGTTTCCTCCATCTCCTGGCTTCAGTGGAATAATGGTATCCACAACTCCACTATTTACATCTATGTTGGCAATGTATATTTTCCCAAAGAAAAAGTAAACTATATAGAAATTCCCATCTGGACAGTATGCTATGTCTGGTGCAACTTTTGACCCTTTTCCTATATTGGATAACGTATGATAAGTACAGGAAGTAGGGTCAAAAACTCCAAACTCTATATCAATATTTTGATTTAAACCTGCTAAATATATCTCCTGAGCTGTTATAGCCGAGTGCAAGAGTATTATTTTTGCTATCAAGAGAAAATATTTATACATAGCATTGCTGTTTTGAAATTGATGGGCCGAGAGTGTATCGGCACACTTCCGACCCATCAACCTGTTTCGAGATTAAATTTTGGAAATCCGAGTAACGAAACGATGTTTGCCTGCAACCACCTGGAGGACGTACAGCCCGCTTTGGGAGGGCAGGTCTGTCAATCTGATTTGCTGATAGCCCTCTTGAAGGTCGTAGGAATAGTTTCTACATAGTTTGCCTTGCATGTCAAAGAGGTTAATCTCAGCCTTTTCAGCGCTTGGCGCCTCAATGGCTAAGTAGAACTCGTCCTGTGTTGGGTTGGGCCCCAATGCACGGATGTGGAATGCTCTTGCAGCATCTCCGCTGCTCCATTGCCAGCGGAGAATGGCCTGGCCGTCGGCTGAATACATTCTGTCGTTTTTATGCATTTCTTGCCAGAGCGCCTCCGAAGCCCTCAGATTATTCTCCTTGCTTCGAATAGTGATGTTGAATAAGATGGCATTCTTTTCAAGCGTCTCTCCATCTACCTGAGGGCTAAACCAGGCGAGGTTGTAAGCAGCATCTTCTGCTAAGGTAAGGAAATTCTCCGAGGAGAGCGCAACCGGGTCAACTCCTAGAATCTCTACCCGGGCTGGGTCGTAGCCCAATGAAAGGGTAAGAATTGAGACACCCGTCAATTCACGCGACAAAACCACAGGTATCGTATGCTTTGCTCCCTTTTCTAAGTGTACATCTTCAGACTCCGCCAGGACGTATGGCGCTTGTCGGGCTTCCGCCGGCGGATCTTGTAGAGGCGGATACTGGTCGTCGCAGTCGGAGCAAGAGCCATCTACATCGCCGCGCTTGATTCCATAAAATTGATGATTCATCTGATTACTTGTAACTAACGGAGTTGTAATTGAGGATGGCAAGGAATTCAAGTTCACACCGCTAAAAGGATTGTTCGCGTTGTAAACAGGTATTGGAATAAAACGCCAGGATGACCATCCAGCAGGAGGATTCCACGTTCCGTTCATGCATTGTATCATGTTGACCATGTCAAAAGTAGAAACAAATCCACTGCCATTAAAATCAGCAGCAATTAACTGAGCCAAAGTGGGTTGCTCTACAATTCCAAGAATTATTTTTCGCACAAAATCCAGGTCGCCGTAATCTAATCCACAGTCGCAGCGACTGTTTTTGTAAGGAGTTATAGTATATTGATAATGCGATGGAACCCAGGTAAAATACTGGCCATTAGGTGTTACTATAGTGTGCGGATTTGTCGGGAAATGAACAGGGATGTAAGGAAAACATCCCGTCTTTAAACCTCTGTACTGAACCTGAACGTTTGAAATACCTGCATTAATGCCATTTTGGCATTCTGCCGTAACACCGGGTGTTTTGCGAATTAAACCTCCTACGCGATAGGCGCCAGGTACCGTAACTTCTACATAATTTACTGGCAAAACGAGATGGTATGAGAAAGGTGTTGGAAAAATTCGGCACACTCCAGCACTCACCTGTGCAAGGGTCCCCGGAGAAGCCCTGAAATAGACTCGAATCAAGGGATCGTAAGCCGTTTGCAAAGGGAACTGAAATACCTCTTCTCGAAAGATCACTACCTGAGTGTTGGTATGACTGGCATAAAGCAAAAACTCTGGGTGTACCGAATTGACATCTACTGTCAACGGATCAACGCATACGTTTAAGCCAGTAATGTTGATCTCGATGCGAACGCCTACAACATGAAGTTGTAAAATGCCGTGCCATTTCACATCAACGTAGGTAAGTCCTGTTTGTGGGTCATTCACGGGAGTCATAAATTCCAAGTAGCCTCCTTGCGCCCAAAGCGCAGCGCTTTGCAGGGTCAGCCCCACGGAGAGCACGAAACCTAAAACAAGATTTTGCCCCCTCCGAAAATTGCAGAGATGATTTTGTTTTTCATAAAAACGGAGTGATTTAGTGAAAGATTTGGTGAAAAAATTAAACGCGATGTCATTTCTTTGGCGCCTAAAAATGACGGAATAAAGGTATGGGCTTGTTTGCTAAAAAGCAAGAGATAAGGTGTGTTAAATCTGCGGTTTTGCTATTTTTGGGCATTATTGAATTTTTTTAAGTGTCGTTTTGATCGAGAAAATTATTTTTGCGGCCCTTTTTGTCGGCCTTGTTCAGAAGGCCTGAGGGTCTTATCAAAGGCCGCGGCGCCCAGGCGGTAGTTCACCGCCCGGGCGCCGCGGATACAGGCATACGTTTATCAGCGGATGACCTGCAGGGGTTTCACGCCTACACCTTGCGCGCTCTGTACGCGCACGTAGTAGAGGCCTGGCGCGAGCGTAAACAGCGGCAGGCGCAGTTGTTGCGTTTGCAACACTAGGCGCCCAGCAGCGTCGAAGACTTCGATGTGGGCCGTTTCGGTGTTGACCGTCTCGGGTAGGCTCGCCAGTGCGTAGTCGGACGCCGGATTAGGCCACAGCGCGAAATCTATGGCCGGCGTCGGCTCTTGTTGCGACACTGTGGGCTGGATCGTTACCTCATCCATGCAGAAGTAGGCCGGCGTATTCATGCCGAAGGCGCCCACATCGCTCGAAGTGAGGGTAAACAGCAGGCTATCGGCAGGGCCCAGAGGAGCGAGGTTGACGTACGTCCAGGCTTTGACGATGTAGTCTTTGGAATTGTCGGCAAAGCGGTAGTCGGCCAGATAGAAATTGACGCTGTCGGGCCCCAGCACGCCGTTGAGGTACTTTTTGATGGTCAGCAGAAAGAAATCGGGGTCGTTACCCGTCGGGCCGCCAAATTTTTTAGCGAAAGGGTCGCCGTTTTTCATGCTGTAATAGGCGTAGGCGTTGTTGGTAACGAATATGCCCAACACCGTGCCGCCCTTGGCGGGGCCGAGCAAGCGCATGACGACGCCGTCGAAAGCATACGATACGGCGTACGTGGCTGTACCGTTGGCGCCGCTGCCCGCCATGGCGCTGGACTCGTTGAGAAAGCCCGGCGTCAGCGTGTCGGTGCGGTTGGAGATGGCCCAGCCCGTCCAAGACATCCACTGCGGGTTGTAGTTGTTGGGCAAAGCCACAGGCCCGCTGACAAAAGCGCTGTCGGGCGCGGCATTGTTCAAAAACGTGTTGGGCGGCAGATTGAAGTTTTCAAAGCTGGCAGTAGTTTGAGCAGTTAACTGAGCAAAGCTGACCAAAAGCAGCGTTAAGGTAAGGTACTTCATAAACAATATTTTTTTGGTTAGAAATTTTACAAAATAATTTAATTGTTATTCGATGGATTAGAATCCGAGTTGCACTCCTGCGCGGTAATGCCGGCCGGGCATAGGTCGGCGCTCGACGACGAGGTATTCGGCGTTCCAGGCGTTCTCTAGGTGGGCATATGCGCCGATGCTCCAGGCATTTTTGCGCCAGTTGTACTGTATGCGCAAGCTGCCGACGCGGAAGGCGGGCACAGGTTCGTTTAGTCCGACTACGCGGTCAGTGTATCGGTGAAAGAGGACGAACTGAAAGCCGCGCCACTGGGCCGATAGTTCGGCGAATGCTTGATGCAGCGGGACATAGAAGAGCTGGCTTCCGGCTTCGATACGCGGGCTGGCAATGGGGCGCTCGTTGGTCGAGCGCGTGTAGTCGTAGCCTAAGGTGAGTTGCGCTTGCCCCCAGGAGGCGTTGTATGCGGCATGGAGGCGGCCTTCCAAGCCACGGCTCCATACTTCGGCGATGTTTTGGGGCGAGAAGAAGAGCTGTCCGGTTTGGCGCGCCCACAGGATCCAGTCGCGGATGCGGCGCTGGTAGGCGGTGAGGCCGAAGCGCCACTGCCAGGCGTTATGCGGGTATTGGTAAGTAAGGCCGAGTTCCTGGCTCCAGCCGTTCTCTGGGCGGAGGTCGGGATTGCCGCCCGGACGCCAGTAGCGGTCGTTGAGCGTGGGGGCGCGGTAGTGGCGCGCTAATCGGGTGCTGATCAGCCAGGATGGGCTGATTTGCCATTCCACACCTAGGCCTGGCGTCAGGGGCGCTAAGCGGTGGTCTATTTGTTCGACGCGCGCGTCGGCCTGGGCTTTCCAGCGTTTGGCTAACCACGTCCAGGCACTGAAGAGAGCGAGGCGCTGCTGTTGGACCTCCGTACCGTAAGCAGGTGCATAGGCGCGCGTCAGGGCGTAAGTGAGGGCGGCTTGCGCGCTCAGGCGCCGGCTCAGGTGGTGGCTGGTTTCGAGTTCGCCCATAAGGGTACGGAAGCGGTTGCGCGCGTCCTGGCGCAGCAGCGAGTCGCGATAGTGGTTGAGTTCGTCGAAGTAGGCGGCGCGCGCTTCCCACAGGCCGCGTGCGGTCGGTTTGCGCCAGTGCGCCATAGCGCGCCAGACGTCGTCGGTTTGCTGTGCGAAGCTGAATCGTTGGGTCAAAGTAGGCGGTATCTGGCGGTGGGTGTACTGGCGCCATAAGCGGAGGGCCAGCGTGGCGCCCTCTGGGCGCGGGCGGAAGAAGAGTTCCTGCAAAAACCCTTGCTGGCGCAGCCGGGCGTTGCTCTGGCGCTGGAAGGGTAGGGTAGGGGCGGGCCGAAACGGGAAGTCGTTTTGCGCGTCGTCGGCGAGGAGGCGCGTAGCCGTGGCCCAGCGGGCGCGTCCGTAGCGCAGGGCAGCGCTGAGTTGCTGCCAGCCAAAGCTACCAGCGCCGGCGCGCAGCACACCGTGCAGACCCGGATACCAGCGGGTGGCGTTGTTGAGCAGGAGCGCTCCGCCCACCGCGCCGCTCCCCCAGGCCGCCGTACAACCGCCGTATTGGAACGCCATTTCATCGGTGAAAAAAGCGGGCAACAAGGCAAAATCCAGCTGCCCCAGCATAGGGCTTTGCAGCGGAAGCCCGTTCCAGACCACGGCCGTTTGCGAACCGCTGCCGCCGCGCACGGAGGTGGTGGCCAAACTGCCCAGGCCGTACGACTTGATGTAAAAACCGCTGCGCCGAAAAAGCACTTCAGCCGCGCTCTCCACAGCATGCCAGGCCAGCTGGGCGCTATCTAAGCGCTCCACGCGCGCACCCACGGGCTGTACGCGCGCCGCCGCAGCTACCACTTGCGCCGGCGGCAAAAGCAGAGCGCTGTCCGTCTGGGCCTCCGCCGCCAAAACGAACCCGGCGACGCCGCAAAGCGTCGCCCAATAACGCGCCCTAACCGGAGAGGGAAATTTTTTTCGGAAATCTAAGCCGTCGCCTGTCATATGCACCTGAGCATGGTCAGGGCTTTCGGCAAACGCCAAAGCAAAGAAGGCCGACGACTTAACGCCTGGATGTGCCAGAGCACCGCGCCGCCCATGACGGGCTAGCACGCACAAACGACCAGACAGTGAAGCAATCTCAACCCCCCGGCTTTTCCTCCGAAAGCCCTGTGTGAGGTAACCGACATCGGCAGGTCTTCTGGCTCGCCTCGCCCTGGGCGCCTTCCCATCCGAACTCCGAACAGTGGCCTGATGCCCAGGACTTTATAGTGAGGCTCACAGCAGCGGGGACTGCTCCGGACTTGCACCGGATTCCCTATTATCCCTTTCGACCCGAGGGCCAAAGGGCACCGTTGTCGACGGCAAAGGTAATGGCTGCGCAAAAAACGAGAAAATAAAAAGGGCCTTTCAGGGCAATCCTACTCCTGCTAACTATTCGTTTCCATCCAGGAGTCTTTTATGCAAAACAGCATTATTTCCGACCTCCCTCCGCGAGGTTGAAGTTTTCAAGCCTTTGTATCGCCATCAGCCGGGTTCGCCATTCTAATGTGCTGTCGGAGACTGCAGATGTGGATAGCATTTAAAATTTTCTTTGGGAATATCGAAGATGATGCTCAGAAAGTGGAGGGTCTTGAGGTCTAAATCCCGGCTTTGCAAGAGTTCGTTTTTGATGCGTTCCATGCCATAGAATTGCTGGATGGCGCGCCAATCGGATACCGTTCCAAACATGACCACGCGCTCTATGACATAGCGTGCTTTGTGCGCCCAGTCAATCTGGTCGTAGTCGGTGTCCCAGAAGATGGCCTTTGAAAGTTGCGGCGGTTGCATTAGCATTTATATGACCTTTTCCAAAGCAAGGTTAGGGCGAGTTTCTTGCTGTTTTGACCCGCTGTTGCCAGTCAGCGACTGCTCTTGTTCCCAATGTGGCGCAGGCTTTATCCTTTTGCCGCAGCTTCCAGCAGGTGCTGAAGTTTGGTGGCCAGCACATCCCAGTCCAGATGCTGACGGTATAGCTCGTGGCCGCCCCGGGCGAGGGTCTGGCGGAGATCGGGCTGTTGGCGCAAATGGAGCAGTGCCTCTGCCCAGTGGCGAGGGGTGTTTTGTTGGACAAGCCAGATGTTTTCGCCGTGTGCCAAAGGCGGCGCTATCATATCGCCTTCGACGCCTACGACGGGCAGCCCGGCAGCGAAGGCTGCAGCCAAGGAGCCGCTTTTGAGCGAGGTGCCGCCCGTGCCGTCGGGCGCTTTCGGGTCGGGCAGGGCAAAGACGTCGCCGCAGCGCAGCCAGCGACAAACGTCTGAGGCGGGCAGATAGCCCGTTGCATGCGCGTAGGGTGGCGCTTTCGCCCACGGTGAAGGGCCTACAACGAGCAGCCCGGCTTCGGGCATTTGCCGGACGGCAGCGGCCAGGGCGCGCACGTCGCGTCGGCCAAAGGTACTGACGATGAAGGTTTTACCGGGAAAATAGTGCCGGCGCAGGAGTGCAATTTCCATCGGTGAGGGCGGATGGACGTCTATGTTAGCTCCAACAGGCAACACATGGGCGTCGAGGCCTATAGCAGCCAGCATTTGCTGGTAAAAGGGAATGGATGTTATCCGCACATTAGCCTGCTTACCTATGTGTCGGGCGATCCACCGTTGGCCAAGGCCATAGAGAAGATGCTCGCGCAAGCGGACATGAACCTCGTGAAAGACCACACCAGTACATATGCCAAGTCGGCGAGCTTGTCTCAATAGATTAGGGAGAAAGAAGGGAAGCCCTTGTTGCTGAAAAGCGTGAGGAACGTATTGCAAAACCAACGCATCGGGCTGAAGCGTTTGCAAACCTCTTCGCCAGTGAGCAGCGTTGAAGAGCCCACCCGTCCAGGCTTTTGGCCACACGCTCACGCCCACGGGTACCTCCCATACCCTCTGAGTGCCAAAAGCCAACGTGACTTTCACCCCTTTGCGCATGAGCGCCTCGGCCAAACGAGCGCTGTAATCGCCTACTCCATCCAAGCAAGGCGGCACGCGGGCCGACAAGAGCACTATGTGCATGGCAACGCGGGCGCTATGCACAAAAGAGACCTCGCAGCACCTATGAGAGACTTCTGCGAGGTCTCAGTGTGCATGTTGGCGTTATCGAATAAACAGCAGTTCGCGGTATTTCACTAGTGGCCAGTACTGGTCGTCAACAAGAACTTCTAGCTCATCGGCGGCACAGCGAATGCGCTCCATATGCATTTTCACTTCGTCGCAATAAATGCGCGCTTCCGTCATCAGATCCTCAGCAGCGCGCGCTTTACGCTGAGCGGTTTGCAAATCGTGCAAACCTTCGCGAATGATGCCGAGGTTGTGCTCAATTTTATGCAGTATTTCGCGCTGCAAGCCAGCAGACTCCTGCAAGCCAGCCTCTTTGAGGGTTACCAGGTTTTGAGCCAATTCCGTCTGGTAACGCACTGTAGCGGGCACTACGAGGGTCTGGATCATCTCTATTAGGGTCTTTGCCTCAATGTCTATTTTCGTACAGTAGGCGTGCAATTGAACGTTGAGCAACGCCTCTAGTTCTCGTTTGGAAAGGACGCCGGAGCGAGTGTAGAACTCTTCTCCTTGTGGCGAAGCGAGAACGGCCAGTGCTTCAGGTGTGTTGGCATGGTTCGATAGGCCTCGACGTGCAGCTTCCTGTTTCCACTCTTCAGAGTAATTGTTGCCCTCGAAGAGGATGGGCTTCATTTTGCGGATGTACTTTTTAAGCACCATCAAGATGGCCTCATCTTTTTCGATGCCTTTGGCCATCAGGCGATCTACATCGCGCTTAAAGTCGAGGAGCTGGAGGCCGACCATAGTGTTCATCACCGTCATGGGAGCGGCGCAGTTTTGCGAAGAACCGACGGCGCGAATTTCGAACTTGTTTCCAGTAAAGGCGAATGGCGAAGTCCGGTTGCGATCGGTGTTATCGCGTTCGAGGTTAGGCAGTTTGCTGATGAGGTCTAGGGCGCGCTTCACCGCAGCATCGTCGGTTTTTTTCCCGTCGGCGATGCGATTGAGCAACCGGGTCATGGCCTCCCCGATAAATACAGAGATAATGGCAGGGGGGGCTTCGTTTGCTCCTAGACGATGGTCGTTTCCGGCATGTGCAATGGAGGCCCGTAGCAGATCGGCATACCGATAGACGGCCATTATTGTGTTGACGAAAAAGGTCAAAAAGCGCAGATTACGGCTGGGAGAGTCACCTGGCGAAAGCAAATTGACGCCTGTGTTTGTCATTAGACTCCAGTTGTTGTGTTTACCGGAGCCATTAATGCCCGCGAAGGGCTTTTCGTGCAACAGCACGCGCAGGCGATGTCGGCGGGCAACCCGCTCCATGACATCCATGAGCAACTGGTTGTGGTCAACCGATACATTAATCTCCTCGAATACTGGCGCTACCTCGTACTGACCTGGTGCTACTTCATTGTGCCTAGTGCGCACAGGGATGCCTAGGCGATGGCATTCCATCTCCAGGTCGCGCATAAAGTGATAAACCCGCTCAGGGATAGAACCAAAGTAGTGGTCTTCAAGCTGTTGATGCTTAGTAGCTGGGCGGCCCAGAAGCGTTCGGCCCGTCATGACAAGGTCTGGACGGGCGTTGAAGAGCGCTTCATCCACCACAAAATACTCTTGCTCCCAGCCCAAGGTAGCCGTCACCTTCGTGATGTTGGGATTGAACAACTGACATACCGGCACAGCAGCCTTGTCCAAAAACGCTTGAGAGCGCAGCAGCGGCAGTTTGTAATCCTGGGCCAGACCATCGTACGTAACAAAGATAGTGGGAATGCACAGCGTTTTACCGCTGCCCACGTCCATGATAAAAGCTGGGCTAGAGGGGTCCCATACTGTGTAGCCGCGAGCCTCAAAGGTGCTGCGCATGCCTCCGGAGGGAAACGAAGACCCGTCGGGCTCTTGCTGAACAAGGGCTGCGCCAGTAAACTCTTCGATGACTCGACCGTCGTACGTCATCGTGAAAAATGAGTCGTGCTTTTCCGCTGTCTTGCCTGTCAGCGGCTGAAACCAATGCGCGAAGTGCGTGCAACCCTTCGATTGCGCCCATTCTTTCATGCCCGCAGCCACGACATCCGCTACCTCGCGGCTCAGTTTTTGGCCACTTTGGATGGCGGCCTTAACACTCAGATAGGCATTCTCGGGCAGAAAGCGCCGCATGGCCTCGTCGTTGAAAACATTCTGGCCGAAGTAGGAAGCAATACTTCCATTTTCGACCTCCGAAACTTCATCCGCAAGTAGGTCTATGCGATTTTCAATCGCTTGTAATGCATTAAAACGCGTGTGAGCCATAAGTGAAACTCTGTGAAATTTGAACGGTGAATGAGTTTTGAATGCCTTTCGTATGGCGAAAAACGGGCCAAAAAGGTTATTTTTTAGCGAAAAAAGCCTTTTTATTGATTCGAAAATGGAAAATAACTGTCATTTGTCACTCTACGAGGCAAAGTTATGGCTATTTTTTAGCGAAAAAGGCCTCCTTCGCTTTTAAAAAAATTTACTGATGAATCGTGAATCTTCTGCGAAGACAGCAGAGGGAAAGGGCTTTTCCCTATTGCCAGCCTAGAAATGCCCGCTATCTTTGCCGCCACAGGGCGCGACCCTACTAAAAGACAAGCGACATGAGCGGACATCTCACTCCCGGATTGGTGC
Organism: Saprospiraceae bacterium; assembly: GCA_025055285.1. GTDB lineage: Bacteria > Bacteroidota > Bacteroidia > Chitinophagales > Saprospiraceae > M3007. Next base: position 199,704 of record JANWXM010000002.1, on the reverse strand, counting down.
TGGGTATTTTGCTGCTCTACTTTGCCATGTTGGCGGGGGTGGCGTTCCTAACGGGGCGAAACGTAGGCAATGAAGGTTTCTTCTTGGCAAATCGCCGTGTGCCATGGTATGTGGTGGCCTACGCCATGATAGGCACCAGCATAAGTGGCGTCACCTTCATTTCTGTACCTGGTGCCGTCGGTTTGGAGACAGGAGCCAATCGAGGGTTTGGCTACATGCAGGTCGTTTTAGGCTACTTATTGGGCTATTTGTTCATTGCTACGGTGCTAATGCCAATGTACTATCGGCTGCAGTTGACCTCTATCTACACTTACTTAGAGCATCGCTTGGGCTATTGGTCCTACAAAACGGGAGCCGCTTTCTTTATTTTGTCGCGCACCGTGGGCTCGGCAACACGCATGTTTCTGGCTGCACTCGTGCTGCAGCGCTTTGTTTTCGAACCATTGGGCGTGCCCTTTCCTCTAACGGTCATCTTCATGCTCGCGCTGATTTATGGCTATACGTTCAAGGGCGGGCTAAAGACGATTATTTGGACGGATACCATCATGACCACCTTTTTCCTGATCGCCGTAGCCTGGACGGTCATCACTGTGGGCAAAGTCCTCTCTTTGGATGTGCTTGACATTTGGCCAGCAGTGAGCAATAGCCCTTACAGCCAAATATTCTTTTTCGATAATTTCGCTTCTGACCCTAATCATTTTGTTAAACAATTCGTCAGCGGTGCTCTCATTGCTATTGTGATGACCGGCATGGACCAAGACTTAATGCAGAAAAACCTCGCCTGTAAGAACATTCGAGAAGCGCAAAAGAACATGTTCGTCTTTTGCATCTACTTGGTTATCATAAATATAGCATTCCTCACGCTTGGTGCCCTGCTTTATATGTATGCTACAACAGTGGGCATCGAACTGCCTGAGCGCACCGACGAACTGTATCCCAAAATTGCCTTTTATCACTTAGAAACAGCCGCTGGGGTATTTTTCGTACTAGGGCTTATCGCCAGCACCTACGCTAGTTCTGACAGCGCATTAACGGCACTAACTACCTCATTCTGTGTAGATTTCTTAAATTTTGAAAAACAGCAGAAACATCCCGACCCTTATGCTACGGAGGAGGAGAAGCGCATTCATCTCGATGCTACTGCGGCGCAGCAGCGCCGAGCTCGAACTCTAGTGCATCTGGGCTTTTCCGTGATCTTTATAATTATCATCCTGTTGCTCAAGGCCTTTAGCAGTGGAGCAGTCATTTCGCTTATCTTTAAATTTGCTGGCTACACCTATGGGCCTTTATTGGGATTGTACAGTTTTGGCCTATTCACTCGCCGCAAATTGCGCCCCTTGGTTTTGCACATTCCACGCCCATTTTGGCGCTCGCCCGTCCAAATTCCAGCGGTTGTTCTCTTTTGCATCCTCTCTCCTTTGGTCACTTGGATTATTGAAGTAAGAAGTAAGCAATGGTTCGACATTGGCTTTTTGACAATTTTGCTCAATGGACTCTTAACCTTTGCTGCGCTATGGGCCATATCCTATCGGCCTGAGAAGCAAGCAGATGCAATCAAGACAACGTAACTGACGTTTGGAGGGTGGCAAAAATTGCTTCATGCTAGCGCTTGTATGGCCCAAAAGAGCCTCTAAAAACCCTGTAAAACGCAATGCTCTGCAGGCCTTCAATCTCTCGTAGCGCTTCATTGTCGATATCCCATCGGCATCTAATTGATGGCAGAAGTGCCCATTGCTAAAGTTCGCATACCTCTAAAACCTGCCGTTTAGCACTAGGCTTTTTTCTTCTGTGAAGCGACGTTTGTCGGAGTATTTGATGGAAGAATGAGGTAAATCTTTTCCTCTTCCACCTACGCCGTTGGGCAGTTACGGAATGTTCGATGTGTCTACTACAATAAAACGACACAACTCAAACGCAGCGGCATTCTGTCCACTTGCCCAGGATTTATTGAATATTCTAACAACTAAAAACTCCGGCAGGAGAGGTCATATCCAATAAATAACGCATTTTTGCAGCTAGATTTTTCCCTTTGCCTGTTCTCTTACTTTATTTCTGCAAAAGAAGTTGTACATGAAACAGCAAGCATTGATAGGACTACTTGTAGTAACAGGTTTTGTCTCTGTTTGGGCACAAAACATCAAATTTGTAGAGTATACTTTGCCGAACGGACTTCATGTGATTTTGCACGAAGATCACTCCACACCCATTGTGGCGGTCTCGGTAATGTATCACGTAGGTTCCAAGAATGAAAAACCGGACCGTACGGGTTTTGCGCATTTCTTTGAGCATTTGCTCTTCGAGGGTTCTGAAAACATTGCTCGTGGAGAATTTGACGACTACGTTAGCCGCGCAGGGGGCTACAACAATGCTAACACGTGGTACGATCGCACCTATTATTACGAGGTATTGCCCAGTAATCAGCTTGCCTTAGGCTTGTGGTTGGAAAGCGAGCGGATGCTGCACGCCAAAGTGGAGAAGATCGGCATTGAAACACAGCGCCAAGTGGTTAAGGAAGAGCGCCGCGAACGCGTAGACAATCAGCCGTACGGCCGCTTACTTGAGGAGACGATGAAACGGCTGTTCACCGTGCATCCGTACAAACATTCGGTGATCGGCTCTATGGAGCATTTGGATGCAGCGCAGGAGGAAGATTACGTTCAGTTTTATCGAGATTTCTATCGGCCGGACAACGCTATTCTATCCATTGCTGGCGACATCGATATCGAACAAACAAAAAAGCTTGTCGATATCTATTTCCGCGACATTCCTCGCGGTAAGGGCGAAATTTATCGGCCTAAAATTGTAGAGCCACCCTTAACCCGCGAAGTGCGAGATACGTTCTACGATAACGTTCAGTTACCGGCCGTCGTGTTGGCCTATCGCATCCCTGCTCAGGGCACGCCTGATTACTATGCCGTGCGGATGTTGTCTGTCTTGTTGAGTCAGGGAGAGAGCAGCCTCATGCAAAAGCGCCTTGTTAACGAAGAACAAAAAGCGCTGGCCGCAGGTTCCTTTCCACTTTCTTTGGAAGACCCAGGGGCTAACATTGTTTTTGCGATTGCCAATCTTGGCGTAGACCCGGCCGCTTTGGAAACTTCTATGAATGCGATCATTGCAGAGGTGCAAGAAAACCTCATCTCGGAACGCGACTATCAGAAAATTCTCAACCAGATAGAAAACGACTTCGTTCGATCAAACAATACGGTTGCTGGCATTGCTGAGAGCTTGGCGAACTACAAGATGTATTTTGGCGATGCTAATTTGATTAATACCGAAATTGAACGCTACCGGAAAGTGACGCGGGAAGATATCCGGCGCGTAGCGCGCGAGTATTTCAAGCCAAACAGCCGAGTAGTCCTCTATTGGCTACCTCAGCGCAGCTGATTATCTTTTTTTCTATACGAGTGGTCCTTTGAGCAGCGCCAGGAGTGCTTTGCACATGCCGAGGCGCTGCTATCTTTTTAGTTTTAGTACTGCTCTTTTGCAGGCGTTTGCCCTCGGCTTCATCTAAAGAGCGGCCTGTTTTATCGAAACAATCCGGAATGGCAGTGAGAAATTTAATTGCTTTGTCATGGGCAAACATGCCTTTTTGTAATCCCACATGAAGGCGCAGCGCATCATCGAACACGTATATAAGTGGTTGACCTATCGGCCCGTTTATCACGGGTTGTTTTGGACGACCCTATTTATCATCTTGTTTTTGTTAGACTATTCTCCTGGGATAAATTGGTGGTTCTTGCTGGGCAATGCGCTGATTAACTTGGTGTTCTTTGCAGTGCTGGTATACTTCAATCTATTTTACCTTATTCCGCGCTACCTGGCCCAACATGTTCTGTTGTACTTAGTCCTAGTGTTAGCCGCTTGCGCAATAGTGACTCCCATTCGCATTCTTGTGCTATACCTCAAGTTCTCTGGTCAGGCGGAATGGCAGCAGGCCCTAGTATCAGCTCAGTGGAACCTTTACGCTGGCAGCGTTTTGGTTACGCTCACCTCTACTGTGCTACGCGTTATCACCGATTGGTGGCGCTATCAGCAAGAAAAACAAATTCTTCAGACGCAAACCATTCAATCGGAACTTCGCTTCTTGAAGAGTCAGATAAATCCGCACTTTCTTTTTAACACCTTAAATAACTTGTATGCATTGACACTCAAGAAAAGCGACAAGGCGCCCGAGATTGTGCTTAAGTTATCCGAAATTATGCGTTATATGCTTTATGAATGCAATGAGCGGCAAGTTCCTCTAGAGCGAGAGGTTCAGTACATCCAAAACTATTTAGACTTAGAACGATTGCGACAGCCTAAAGGATCGGATATTCAATTCATAATAGAAGGTCATGTCAGCAATCAGTTGATTGCTCCACTCATTTTTGTGCCTTTTCTAGAAAACAGTTTTAAACACGGCCTTAATCATCAAACGCGCGGAGGTGGCTATGTGCGCTTGCGCCTGCGCGTAGAGGGCAAACAATTAGAGTTCTTTATTGAAAATAACAAACCGGACACACCGCCTCCGCCCAACAAAAGCGGTGGCATCGGTCTGGTTAACGTCCGCCAGCGGTTAGACCTACTCTACCCAGGAAGATATGCCCTACAAATTCAGGATGAGTTCAATCGCTACGCAGTCTTTTTACGCATCATTTTGGAATGAAGGAAGGTTTTTGCTTAAAAAAATTACTTTTTCTTTGCCAAATTATTTGCACCTTAGCTAAGCCATTTGGCTGCAAATGCAAGAAGAGTTTACCTGTTTCCCATACCCCACATCTCTTTTCTTTCTATGCTGAACACTCTTATCGTAGATGACGAACCGCTGGCTTTAGACGTACTCGAAACCTATATCAGCCAGATGCCCACCTTGCGCTTGATTCAGCGCTGCTCCAACGCTATCGAGGCAAATGAGGCTCTAAAGAAACACGATATTGATTTAGTCTTTCTCGACATCCAAATGCCTCAGTTGACGGGGATTGACTTTGTCAAAACGCTCAGCAAACCGCCCATGATCGTTTTTACGACAGCTTATGCCAACTATGCGCTTCAGGGCTTCGAACTCAATGCCTTGGACTACCTGCTCAAGCCCATTTCCTTCGAGCGCTTTGTGAAGGCAGTAAATAAGGCCATAGAACAGGCAGAGCTAATGGAGCGTGAACACCAGCTCATGAGTGGTTTCGAGTCTGGGGAATTTTTCTTTGTCAAAGCCGATAAAAAACTTGTAAAGGTCAACTTTAACGATGTCATCTACATCGAAGGGCTTAAAGACTACGTGATCATTAGCCTAGTGCAAGGGCGTATCATTACTCTGCAAACAATGAAAAGTCTAGAAGAAAAATTGCCTCCGGGCCGTTTTCGCCGCATTCATCGCTCTTATATCGTCGCCCTAGACAAAATTGCTGCTATTGACGGCAATATGATAGAGGTAATTGAGAAAGGCAAGCCTAAGCAACTGCCTATCGGCAAAAACTACCGCGACGAATTGTTTGAATTAATCGAAAGAAATCGCCTGTAATGTCAGCTGGGCACCAGGCTATGCGGTGCAAGCAAGAACTCTTGAGCAATTGGGGAAATTTTCCTCGCATAGAAGCAGAAGTATGCTATCCAACTTGTGCTGATGACGTCCGAAAAGAAGTGCTTCGCTGCGAGCGAGTAATTGCCCGGGGTAATGGGCGTTGCTACGGCGATGCGTCGCTAGGAACGCATGTGATCAGCATGCTAGGTTTGAACCGCGTCCGGCATTTCGACCCTTGTCAAGGGGTTATCGAAGTAGAGGCGGGTGTGCTCCTCGACCAAATCCTCGACTACGTCGTGCCTGCGGGCTGGTTTTTCCACGTCACTCCAGGCACGCGTTTTATCACTGTTGGCGGAGCGATCGCCTGCGACGTACATGGCAAGAATCATCCGCAAAAGGGCTGTTTCTCTAATTGGTTGCTTGATTTCGAACTGCTCAAGGCCGACGGCTCCACCGTGCGCTGTTCGCGTCAAGAAAACAGCGAGTTATTTTGGCAGACCTGCGGCGGAATGGGTTGGACGGGTATCATCTTGTCAGCGCGCATTCAATTAATGCGCATAAATTCGATATGGCTTCGCCAGCGCGTGGTAAAGGCTCCTAATTTGGAAGCCCTTCTGCTTGCCTTCGAAGCGCATCGCGCCTGGCCCTATGCTGTTGCATGGCTAGATGGTCTGTCTCGCGGAGGGAATTTAGGGCGTTCGTTGTTGTTTTTGTCAGAACACACAGAGGGGTCGGTGTCAGAGTCGCTTGCTTTTCCACGGCGCAAAGCATTCACTGTTCCGCCGTATGCACCGTCGTTTCTGCTTAATCCTGTTACCATTAGGGCTTACAATCACTTCCGATTTGCATCTGCTCAGGAGGGTGAACGCCTTATTGATCTGGAGGCATGCTTCTATCCACTCGATCGACTTCGCCTGTGGAATCGCCTTTACGGCCGTCGCGGCTTTATCCAATATCAGTTCTGCTTACCTGAAACCCATGCGGCACAGGGTATGAACCAGGTACTTACGCTAAGCCATCAACAAGGAATAGTGCCTTTCTTGTGCGTAGTCAAACGACACGGTGATCGTCCTCCTGAGGCCGTACACAGTTTCCCAGAGCGAGGGTATTCTCTGGCGTTAGATTTTCCGCGTACGTCGAAGCTCTTTTCACTCATCCAACAGCTCGATGAAGTAGTTTGGCAATTGGGAGGCAAAATTTACTTAGCCAAAGATGTTTGCTCTGCGCCTAAACTCTCGCGGATTTATCCTCAGCATTTCGCGCCCGACAAATTTTGGTCTCTGATGCGAGAGCGACTTCAACACGCAGACGACTATCAGAAAAAATCCTAGCTTAAGCGTATTTCATCCTCGTTTCCGAGGAAGAAACTGTATTTCGTGACGGGATAATCAGAATTTGGAACGATGTGAATCCATTTGTGATATTTCCAAAACCATTTCCACCGGTAGTTTCGCCAACCGCGTAATAGATAGGCCTCCACAAATGGGTGTACGTGGAGATACAAGTCGCCCTTTGGGCGAGATTGCATGATAAATTCTAAGTCGCGCTCTATATCGTCGGTAATAAGGAGCGTGGCGTTTACCTTGCCCGTGCCTCCGCAGGCTGGGCAGGCCTCTGAAGTGTCCATTTTAACTTCTGGCCTGGCGCGTTCGCGGGTGATTTGCATCAGACCGAATTTGGAAAGCGGCAGTATCGTGTGCTGCGAGCGGTCTTGGCGCATAAACTCTTCCATAGCCTTATTTAGCTGCCGGCGATGCTCGGCGTTTTTCATGTCGATGAAATCTACCACGATAAGTCCACCGATATCGCGCAAGCGAATTTGTCGGGCAATTTCTTCTGCAGCTTCCAAGTTTGTCTTAAAAATCGTTTGCTCTACGTCGTGCGTGGTCGTTTTATGGCCGCTATTTACATCAATAACATACATCGCCTCAGTGCGCTCTATGACGATGTAGGCTCCGCTAGGCAGGGTATATGTCTTTCCGAAGGAAGCCTTTATTTGACGAGTGATACCAAAGGCGTCGAAAATGGGGCGATTGCCCGTGTAGAGTTGAAGAATACCTATTTGCTCGGGGCTGATGCTTTGCAGATAAGCTTTGATTTCTCCGTATAGCTCGCGGTCGTTTACAACGATGCGGCTAAAGGAGTCGGTTAGTAAATCGCGCAGAATGCTAGCGGGTTTGTCAAGCTCGCTTAAGAGTTTTGCCGGAGGAACGACAGTTTTTAATTGGCGGAAAATCTCTTCCCAGCGGCCCATAAGTACGTTGAGCTCTTCGTGGAGCTCTTGAACGCGCTTACCCTCGGCAGCTGTTCGCATAATAATTCCGAAGTTTTTAGGGCGAATACTTTCGGCCAGAGTGAAGAGGCGTTTTCGTTCTTCAGCATCGGCAATTTTTTTGGAAACTGTCACGGTATTCGAGAAGGGAGTAATGACCATGTATCGGCCTGGCAGATTGATTTCGCAAGAGAGACGAGGGCCTTTTGTGGAGATAGGCTCCTTTAAGATTTGTACAAGAATAGGCTGTCGCTTGTCGAGCACTTGGTCGATTTTACCCGTTTTGACGATATCCTCCTCGAGCTTAAAGTTATCTAGGCGATGTGTATGGATGCTTCCGTTCATGACGCCTACTGTCCATTTTTGTAGAGAACGGAGTTTTGGCCCTAAATCCGTGTAATGTAGGAAAGCATCCTTTCGGTGCCCGATGTCTACGAAGGCAGCATTAAGCCCAGGCATTTGCTTTCGGACTTTTCCGACGAGGATATCGCCTACGGAGAAGGTGCTATTTACCTTTTGGTGATGTAACTCAACGAGTTTCTTGTTTTCAAGTAGCGCTATTTGGATGCCAGTGGGCGCAACGTTGATGACGAGTTCTTTTTCCACGTTTAAAAGACGGTTTTTCCCTTAACCTTACGAAAGGGAATAGACGCAAGCGCACGAAGGGAATCGCATTAGGCTATTGTGCGAAAGAAAACCTTACGAGAAGGCAGAGAAGTGAAAATGAGTTGGCAGCGCCCGGATTTAGGATAAGATATTGGTCGTTTTCGCAGGAGGGATAGAAGGTTTGCGATGGAAGCAGCAGCCACTGCAAAGTCTCTTTTAGAGTAACTTATGCGCTTTAGGTGCAAGTAAGGTTGAGTTCGATGTTGAAAGAGGTTTGACCCCAAGGAGCGTTCGCAATTTAGAAAGGAGCGCTGCGATTTGTTTTTCATGAGCGAGAAGCTGCACTCTTCGGAGCGCAGCTTCTCTTCTATGAAGAAGGGTTTTTTGGCCCTTCGCCCGAGATTGACGAAGAAAGCATCTGCTCTTCTCGTTACCGGTTTTTCTTCTTGTGCCGATTTTTCCGCAGGCGCTTCTTGCGTTTGTGCGTAGCGATTTTGTGGCGTTTGCGTTTTCTTCCGCAAGGCATAGTAATGAACAGTGGTTGATTGAAAAGAATGTTAAAAGAATGGATATCAGCAGACTACCGACATCGGTTTGCCAATGCTTCTGCCTTGTCGGTATAGCCGGCATTGGTGTAGGCTTTTACCAAGAGGCACGGAGTGTGAGGATTTTGCGGGTCGAGAGCCAGCGCTTTTTCTAATCGTTCGATGGCGCGTTCCCATTGACCAGTCTTAAGGGCTAGGCGCCCTAGTGCATTGTAAACAGCAGCGCTCTGGGGATATTGCCGTTCCAGATCGCGAAGCATTTGCACTGCTTTCATGGGATTTTCAGCGGGTGGGTCTTCGGCATATACTAGGGCGACATTGACGCGGTGCTCGGGCTGGTCCGGGGCCAGAGAGGCTGCGCTCTCAAAGGCGCGAATAGCGCGTTCAGCATAGTAGTTTCGCTTGCGGCTATCTTTCTCCCTTTGCAGCGCTTGATAGTAAGTAGCTCCAGCCACCGACCAGGCTGAGTCAGTTGAGGCCAATGCAGCAACCTCCTCGGCCAATGCACCGGCTATACCCCACTGCCCACGAGCATACCACCAACCTGACAGCGTCTTAAGGTGTTCAACGCGCTCTAAATCGTTTGCCGCTGTCTGGGCTTTGTGTTCCAGAACGGACAAGGCAGCGCGCTCTTCCAACGTTAGCTGGCTTTTGGCAGCTTCCACCAAGCGGTCTACACTCACTTGTTGTCCGCGCAATTTTCGAGACTGCTGCTTCACCTCCCAACTCGGTGGCGTCGTCTTCAATCCGAAATACAGCCCTAGGAACAACAACCCCGCCGCCGCCAACGCTGCATAGTGTGGTTTGCTCATCGCCATACTCTCTCTCAATCCTCCTCCTTCTCGTCCTTGGGTAAGGCAGTAACGTTGTTCTTTACCTGCTCTACGAACGACTTTGCAGGCTTGAAACTAGGAATGTAATGTTCCGGTATCTCCAGGGCCTTGCCCATCTTGATGTGGCGGCCAATCTTTTTGGCGCGGCGCTTGACTACAAAACTGCCAAAACCGCGCACGTAGACATTCTCTCCAGAGCCCAACGTGTTTTTAATTTCTTTGAAAAACGCCTCTAGCGTAACGAGAACATCCACGCGAGATATCCCAGTCTTTTGCGAAATAGCGTTAACAAGGTCAGCCTTTCTCATGTTTTATTTTATTGATTTTAAATGTTTTGTAGTATAAAAGGAGGAGTCTTGAAAAAGAGTGGGCAAAGTTCAGACAATTTTTTCCCTGCACCAAATCATGAGCGATGCTTTTTCTGCTGGGCAAGAAAAATTTCTTTGCCTATAATGTTTTCCTATTAAAATCGAGGAAAAAAGTAAAGACGGGTCGCTTCGCTGTGCTTTTCAGCAGCAAACTTACTGAGAAGCAGGGATATTCAACAAAATATCTTTTACTAGAAATTCGCCACTCTATCTTTGACCCGATCAAAAGCGGGATTTCCAACGTTTTCTAAGTTCACCAAGGCATTATGCTTCTCTCAATGACTGGCTATGGCAGGGCTACAGGCAATTATAAAGATCGCGTTATTTCGGTGGAAGTGCGGGCCCTAAACGCCAAAGTTACTGACCTGAAGTTGCGTTTCTTAGGCGACTACAAGGAGAAAGAGTTGGAATTGAGGCGAATGGTGCTTGAGCACGCAGAGCGCGGAAAGATTGATGTGCTGATTGAAATACATAGTGCCGAAGGCGCGGCTGCTGTCAGTTTAAACGAGGCGCTTTTCCGAGGCTACTACCGAGAAATTAAACGCTTGGCGGAGGAACTCCAAATCCCGCACGGTGACATCCTACCTGCCATATTGCGCATACCGAACGTAGTCAACTCTTCTTCCGGAGAGGTAGATGATGAGGAGTTTGAGGTTGTGTGTCATGTGGTTCGTCAGGCGCTCGACAATTTGCGCGAATACCGCCTTCATGAGGGAAAAGCCCTTGCTGCAGATCTGCGCCTGCGCGTCTCAAATATTTTGAACCTTCTTCACGAGCTGCAGCCTCACGAGAAAGAACGCTTCGTACGGATGCGCGAGCGGCTTCGCACCAACATGGAAGAGGCGCTTGGCAAGGAAAACTTAGATGCTAACCGTTTTGAGCAGGAAATTCTCTATTACCTTGAGCGAATGGACCTCACAGAGGAGAAAGTGCGCCTTGAGCAGCACGCTCAGTATTTCCTGCAACAGTTGGAAGACCCTACTCGGTCGGCCGGTCGTTCCCTCAACTTTATCAGTCAGGAAATGGGCCGCGAAATCAATACTCTGGGCGCTAAGGCCTACGACGCGAATATCCAACGCCTTGTTGTGCAGATGAAAGACGAACTTGAGAAAATTAAGGAACAACTGGCCAATGTGCTTTAGCGCTCTTGCATGTCGGCATAGTAGACCAATTCCCAGCTGCCATCGCTGCGCCGCATGAAACGGCGCTCCAGGGCATAATGCGACGCAGCAGCATAAGCAATCACTTCGACAACGTATCGCCCTTCGAGCGCATGCAGATGTTGTTTAAATTCTCCTTTGCTGAAGTCTACAGCTCGCTGAAAACGCCAGTTTTCTCTTTCCCAATAAATGGGCTTTGAACTAAGCGTGCCATCGGGTGCTGGTTCTGTCGTTAGGCCTGCTAGCGGCCAGCTAATGTGTTGGACCTGAAAGACACTATCGGCATGAAACTTTTGATAAAAGGCTACGAAATCAGCAGGGATATCTTTCCCTTCTAACGGCGAAGCTATCGGCGGCGCGCTTTGGCGTTCGCGGCAAGCAGCGAAACACAGGAGCAGTAAACTCCAAAAGAGCGAGGAGCGCATGCGTTGATTTTATTCTAGCTCGGCAAAAAAGCGACGCATCTCAGTCGCATCTTTAGGTTTGATACGTCCAGACAAAATTAAGCGTATTTCGCGCCGACGCGCTGCACTGTCGTATAGATCCTGTTCCTCGCTTGATAAAGGAATCACAGCGGGAACTTCAATTGGTGTTCTGTTCGTGTCGTCTATGGCAACGAAGGTAAAGTAGGCATGGTTACAGCGCCGCGGATTGTGGCCCTTGATGTCGCTGCTAAACACTTGGACGTATACCTCAACCGAAGTGTTAAAGGCGCGCGTAACTACGGCCTCCAAGGTCACGATTTCGCCTACTTGAATGGGTCTTTGAAAGGAGATGTGGTCTACTGCTGCAGTGACCACGTGAGCCTCGCAATGACGCCCTGCGCAAATAGCAGCTACGGTATCCATCCAGCGCATTAAATTTCCTCCCATCAAGTTGCCTATTGCGTTGGCGTCATTCGGTAAGACCATTTCAGTCATGACCGTTCGGCTTTCGGACACCTTTTTTGGCTGTAAAGAGCGCTCTGCCATTGAAATATTTCTTTGTTATTTATTAATAGAGCGGATTGCCTGTTGGGGCTGTTTCCAAAGGCGCGCAGTCCAAGCGTACCCGCCGAAAAGTACAGCAGAGTAGAACAGATCTCCTAACAAAGTATTTCCAAAAAAAGGAATTCCTGCTACGTAGCACGCCAACAATCCTTCTGCTGTGAGAGGGTACATGCCTGACGTAAGCCAGACACCGAAATTAGTTACCAAAAAGAACAAGGTCGAAGCGCTTAGACTTGCTATAACTACGCGAATTCCGGTTGTCTTCTCATGTAGCATTAAGCGACCCAGCACCGACACCATTCCAAAAGCGAGATATACCCAAAGTGAACCAAACCATACAAAGCCGTCGTAAAAGTGATCGTACACTACGTTATTGATATATAAGTCGCTTAAAAACAGCGATAAAAGCGGTATTGCTATTCCTAGCCACAGTTGCCCAAATACCGAAGCGCCAAAGAGACCTGCCGCTGTTATTGGTGTAAAATTCGGCGGGTGAGGCAAAAGACGTGTTAGAATAGCCAACACGATAAGCACAAACGCTACGCGATGCTTCATAGAAAAGACAAACTTTCAGGCGGCAAAAATAGACCTTTCTTAGCCATAGTAACTCAACTGCACACTCCTTTTTGAGGGCAATCTAACAAAGTTTGGGTCTCATATTGCCACTGTGTACTATTTCGCAGCGCACGCTGGTCAGATTTTTTACGACCTTGCCGCTGTAAACTGTCTACTCTTGGAAGAAAAAATCTAAGCCTATGAAGAGTACTGCCGTAATTCCTTGCTTTTGTGCTCTTTTGCTCATTAGCGCTCGGTTTTCACTTTGGAGTCAGCCCGATCGCTGGCAACAACGGGCTAACTACGAGATGTTTATTGATATGGATGTAAAAAAACATCGATACCGGGGGCAGCAGCGATTGGAGTACTTCAACAACAGTCCCGATACGCTCTATCGCGTCTTTTATCACCTTTACTTTAATGCCTTCCAACCGGGCAGCATGATGGACGTGCGTAATCGACACATTGAGGATCCTGATCATCGCTTGAGTCGTATTGCAAATCTCTCGCCCGAAGAACAAGGCTGGATAAAGGTCAGAAAACTAACCCTCAACAGCAAGCCCACGCGCTTTGAAACAGTAGAGACTATTCTCGAAGTAGATTTACCTGAGCCCATCTTGCCTCATAGTCGGGCCGTATTAGAGATGGAGTGGGACGCTCAAATTCCGATTCAGATTCGGCGCTCTGGGCGTTTTAATAATGAAGGTATTGAATATTCGATGACGCAATGGTATCCTAAACTTTGTCAATACGACTACCAGGGTTGGCATACGAATCCTTACATTGGGCGCGAGTTTTACGGTATTTGGGGCGACTACGACGTAAAAATTCGCATCGCGAAAAACTACATCGTTGCGGCAGGAGGTTACCTACAAAATCCTCTCGAAATAGGTTATGGCTACGAACCCGAAGGTGCTGAAGTTAAGCATCCTGAAGGCGACAAGTTAACATGGCACTTTAAGGCACCAAACGTCCACGATTTTGCTTGGGCAGCAGACCCAGACTATACACATGTCAAGATAAAAGCTGCCGACGGCACAATTATGCGCTTCTTTTGGCAGCGCGGTCGTGGATACGATGAGGCATGGGAAGCCCTTCCTCCAATTATGAGCCGTGCACGTGCCATCATGAATGAGCGCTTTGGGCCGTATCCATATGGCGAGTATAGCTTCATCCAGGGCGGCGACGGCGGTATGGAGTACCCTATGGCCACACTCATCACTGGCCGGCGTCCTCTGCCAAGCCTGGTGGGCGTCAGCATTCATGAGCAGGTGCACACGTGGTATCAAATGCTGTTGGCCACTAACGAGAGTCTGTATGCGTGGATGGACGAAGGCTTTACCGTCTACGCCTCTACTATCGTAGAAGAACAACTTGCGGCCGAAGGCCTACTGAGCCCGCGAAAACCTGCTGAATTCCCTTTCGAAAACACTTATTCTTCTTATTTCATGCTCGTCAAGTCGGGTAAAGAAGAGCCGCTTACGACGCATGCCGACCATTTCCAAACCAATTTTGCCTATGGAGTTGGGTCCTACTCCAAAGGCTGCGTTTTCCTCCATCAACTGGCCTATGTAATTGGTGAGAAAAATTTGGCTGCTGGTCTACTTCGGTATTATGACGTTTGGAAATTCAAGCATCCAACGCCAAATGATTTTATTCGAATTATGGAGAAGCAAAGCGGGCTTGAGTTGGATTGGTACAAGGAGGATTTTATTCACACTACGAATTATATTGACTATGCAATAGAATCAGTAGAGGAGGAAAACCGGAAAAGCACCCGCGTTCTTATTCGGCGCAAAGGTCAAATGGCCATGCCTCTGGATATCCTTGTAACCTACATCGATGGTAGTAAGGAGCTCTTCTACGCTCCGCTTGAAAGCATGCGCGGGACGAAACCGCCGGAATCCGACATCAAGCGAACAGTTTTGCCGCGCCATCGGTGGGTAGAGCCGACCTATACCTTCGTCATTCCGGCAGCATTGAATCGCATAGCTTCCATTGAAATTGACCCGACGCGCCGCCTAGCAGATGTTGAACGCATGGATAACTTATGGAAAACCAAGTAGTTGCAAACATAATGATGGGAGAGTGACCGCGCAGTCAACGAGAGTCCTCGAGCAGCTAATTCGCTTGCAAATTCGCACCTTGCAGCGGAAAATACCCGAGTCGACTAAGCTAGAGCATTCAGCCTATGTGCACCTAAAAAAGCGAGGCGACCGCTTAATGTTTGCCGTCGCCTCGCGTTAGTAGGTACTTCTTTATGAACGCATCAAGCGCGCCGTTCAATTAGGAATAGATATGCCGTTTTCCGCCAAGATTTGCTTAGCGCGTTCCAGAATAGTCGTATCTTCTAGATGAACAATACCGCCGTTAGGACCGGGCTCGAGATGCCATTCCACAATCTGGCCATCTTTGTAGTTGTGCGCTCCAAAGTAATTGCGCACCGTTTGTTCTTCGATGTTCAGCTCTTTTGCGATACGGGCAATGCTTCCCGGGGGTAAAGCGTGCTTGATGCGGCGAAGTTCTTCGAATGTGATATTCATAGCTACCCTTGTTTTGGTGATGAAATAATGCAATTTGACCGAGCCAACGAAATTGGCTTATCGCGCCTGAAGGTAGGGTGTTTGAAGCAATCTGAAAAATTAAAGTATAAAAAATTTTTATTACCTGGATCAAGAACATCGATGCACTATTTTCGCTTCTTTGTTTCTGTTATCGTCGAAGTATTGCTGTGTACCCATTTTCGTTTGCGCCGCCGGTGCTATGCGTTTGCAAGTTGTTTCGTTTGATATTCCGTGGCCAGCCAATTATGGTGGTGCAATTACTGTTTTTCATCAGCTACGAGCACTACACGAAGCCGGTGCTCGCATCGTTCTACACTGTTTTCAATACGGCAATCGCAAGCAAGCAGAGGAGCTGAATAAATACTGTGAGACCGTATATTATTATCCGCGTTCGCGTTCGCTATGGCATCAGTGGAGTTTTGAGCCATTTATTGTGCAGACGCGCAAAAACAAGCTTTTGCTGCAGCGACTGGTAGAAGAGGAAGCTCCTATTCTTTTTGAGGGCCTGCACACGGCGGGCTGGTTGGCTCATCCAGCCTTGCGCAACCGAAGAAAGGTGCTGCGGATGCACAACATTGAATGGCAGTATTATGCTCAGTTAGGCCGTTCTGCGGCTTCACACTGGCAGCGCCTTTACTTTTGGGTGGAGAGTTTTCGGCTGAAGCGCGCAGAAGCACGTCTTTTGCCACATGCAGACAGCATATTGGCGTTCTCTACAGCGGAGCGCGACTATTTCGCTCGGCGCTATTCAGCTCAGGCGCATTATTTGCCGGTATTCCATCCCTTTGAAGAAGTAAGTAGTCTGCTGGGCAAGGGGGTATATGCGCTTTTTCACGGCAAACTTAGCGTGCCCGACAACGAGCGCGCTGTTATTTGGCTCCTTGAAGAAGTATTTGCATATATGCCCGACGTGCCATTTACGATAGCAGGGATGGCACCCTCCAAGCGTCTTCGTTCTGCCATAGCGCGGTTTCCGAATGCCGTGCTAATTGCCGACCCAGACCAAGAGCACATGGATGCCCTCATTCAACACGCTCAGGTGCATGTTATTCCATCCTTTCAATCTTCCGGCGTCAAACTTAAGTTGCTTAATGCGCTCTTTCGAGGGCGTCACTGTGTTGCGAATATGCATACCCTGGCCGGCACTTACTTGCATTCTCTCTGTTATGTGGCCGAACAGGCTACTCAGATGCGTCGTGCCGTGCAGGTCGCCATGGAAACTCCTTTCACAGCCGACCACCTTTTGCGACGAAAATTCTTCCTAGAAAAACACTACTCAAATCGCGAGAATGCTCGGCGTCTAGTGGCTATTCTTGCGGGTCAGTGTGAACTTTCTGCTATCTCCTCAGTTTAGAATTGGCAAAACATTAGACGGCAATCGAGAAAAATATGCCTTCTTTGGAAAACATTCTTCGCCACGAAAACTTGCCTAAAGAACATCGGCGCATCGCTGAGAAAGTTCTTCATCAAGAGCGTCTCACCCTTGAAGAGGGGCTGTACCTATACGAGCATGGTGAATTGGCTTTCGTCGGGGCTTTAGCGAATTACATTAGAGAGTGCAAGCACGGCAATAACACCTACTTTAATCGCAACTTCCACATAGAGCCCACTAACTTATGCGTGTACGACTGCAAATTCTGTTCTTATTCGCGCCTCATTAAACAACGCAACGACCCCGACGCATGGGCTTATTCCTTGGAGGAAATCCTCGACATCGTGCGGCGCTACGACAATCAACCCGTAACCGAAGTACATATCGTAGGAGGGGTCTTACCTCAATATGATTTAGCCTTTTACGAGGAGTTATTCCGGCGCATCAAAGCCCATCGCCCTGAACTGCATATTAAAGCGCTTACGCCTGTAGAGTACCACTATATCTTTAAAAAAGCTAAAATTAGTTATGAAGAAGGGCTGCGCCGAATGAAAGAAGCCGGTTTAGATAGCCTGCCCGGCGGCGGAGCAGAGATATTTCATCCGGAGATTCGCGAGCAAATTGCTGCTGACAAATGCACTGCCGAACAATGGCTCCAGATTCATGAAATCTGGCACCGAATGGGCGGCCGGTCCAACGCTACGATGCTGTACGGTCACATTGAAAAATTTTGGCATCGCATCGACCACATGGAACGATTACGCCAATTGCAAGACCGCACGGGTGGTTTTCAAACCTTCATCCCACTTAAGTTTCGCAATCAGAACAATCAAATGAGCCACATCCCTGAGAGTTCTGCAGTGGAAGACCTCCGCAATTACGCAATTGCTCGTATATACTTAGATAATTTCGACCATATCAAGGCGTATTGGCCCATGATTGGTCGCACATTAGCCCAAATGTCACTTGCCTTTGGCGTAGACGATATCGACGGCACCATTGACGATACCACGAAAATTTATTCTATGGCTGGAGCCGAAGAACAGCATCCTGCATTGACTACGCAGCAACTCGTAGATCTTATAAGGCGGGTGGGCCGTCGTCCAATTGAGCGCGATACGCTCTACCGAGTAATACGCGACTATTCGGACGTCGTTTTTGAGGAAGATACGGCATGGCGCGGATACCTAGAGCTTCCAGTAGTAAATGCCTGATTTTTAGTACTTCAAACTGCTTCTTATTCTTTCGGGCATATGCGCCTTTCGGTGGTCAGTTACTTAAATACTAAACCCTTCATCTACGGTTTACTCCGCAGCCCATTGGCCGAACATCTAGAGTTGAGTCTAGACATCCCTTCGATGTGCGCCCAGAAATTGCTTCGAGACGAAGCCGACTTGGCACTCGCGCCCGTAGCCGTCATTCCTGAACTACCAGAGGCGCATTTGGTATCTGACTTTTGTATCGGCGCCATTGGAGCAGTTCGCACTGTGTGCATTTTTTCTGAAAAACCTATTGATCAAGTGCGCTATCTATTGTTAGATTTTCACTCGCGAACCTCTGTAGCGTTGGTGCCGATTCTGTGTCAGCATTATTGGGGCATTAGTCCAAAGTTGCTGCCAGCCTTTTACGGCTACGAGCGCGCCATCGGAGGCGATACAGCGGGCTTAGTCATCGGAGACCGAGCTATTGGCTTGGAAAAACGCTTCCCTTATGTGTACGATTTAGGCCAAGTTTGGAAAGACTGGACAGGCTTGCCTTTTGTCTTTGCCGCATGGATTAGCACGCGCCCTTTGGCCGACAATTTTGTCCGCCAATTCAATGAAGCGCTAGCCGATGGCATCGCCCAAATTCCAAAACTCGTTAAAATTTTACCGACTTTTCCGGATTTTGACCTGGAAACATACTTTCAAAAAAATATTAGTTATCCTCTGGACGAATCAAAATGGGCGGGTTTGCAGCGCTTTCTTAGCTATTTGCCAGGCCCAAAAACAACGCTCTTGCCAAATCGCCGCCTAGGGTACGCTGTGCTATATTCTCCACCCTCTCTTTAGAAGAAGAATTTTTCTCTAAAACCAAATTGGCTCAGGGGATGTTTTTGAGGATAAAATGGCGTAGTGCACGCATCATGGAAATGCCAATTGCAGGAGTTATTCTCCCCTGTTTATTTGTGGCGTGTTTATCGCGGCCAGCTTCATCTATTGAGTCATCTATGGAAAAAACAGAAGAGTTAATCCCTCAGCGCTCTGTTGAGCAAAAGCCGGATTCTATAGAGGTTGCTACTCTTGGCGGCGGATGTTTTTGGTGTTTGGAGGCTGTTTATCAAGAAATGAAAGGCGTACTAAAAGTGGAAAGCGGCTATGCAGGTGGGCACATACCTAATCCTACGTACCGCCAAGTGTGTACAGGCACAACTGGTCATGCCGAAGTGGTGCAAATCACCTATGACCCTTCGGTAGTCTCTTACGCCGAACTCCTAGAGGTGTTCTTCACCATACATGACCCTACTACCCTCAACCGTCAGGGAAACGACGTGGGCCCTCAGTATCGATCGATTATTCTGTACCACAATCCTGAACAGAAGCGAATCGCTCAAGAGGCTAAAAAAGCCGCAGCAAAACTTTGGCCAAAGCCTATTGTGACTGAAATCGTCCCCTTAGAGCGCTTTTACAAGGCAGAAGACTATCATCAAAATTATTACCGAAACAATCCTGCTCAGCCTTACTGCATTTACGTCGTAGGGCCTAAAGTGGAAAAGTTCCGTCAGAAGTTTCGCGACTATTTGAAGCAGTAAGGCTACTTTTGCCTAGCGTTGCTAGAGACCATACAACTTGTCAGGACGTATGTGCGATGATACCAAAGCAGAACTACTTCGGCGTATTGAGGAAGCACTTCGCGCTGTGAGGCCTCACTTGAATGCCGACGGCGGTGACGTAGAGGTAGTGGATGTTACCGATGACATGTACGTGCAGGTGCGTTGGACGGGCATGTGCGAGTCATGTGCTATGTCAGAAATGACCCTGCGCGCAGGTATTGCAGAGGCTATTAAGGGTAAAATACCTGAGATTGCCGGAGTAATTGCGGTAAATTAAGCCCACTTCAAGGATGTTGAGAAAACCGCCAGACCAGATATCTCCTCCACAAGGCAGCTACTTGAGAGGAGGAAGTGGAGACGCTTGCGTTTTGCGCAAAGCGCCTAGAGAAGGTCTAAACGCGAAGGGTGTTTAAGACGTCTTCTTGCACAGATGCTGCCAGTTGATGCGCTTGCTCTGGACTGTTTGCCTCAGCATAGAGGCGCACAATGGGCTCGGTATTAGAGGGCCGAAGGTGAACCCACCCATTAGGAAAATCTATCTTTAAGCCATCTTCGCTATTGATCGGGAAGTTTTTGTATTTTTCTCTCAAGGAGGAGAATATGTGCTCTAAAGGCACATCGGAATTCCACGTTAGGCGGCTTTTTACCATAAAATAGTCTGGATAGGTGCGACGCAATTCCGAAGCACTTTTAGCCTGCGTAGCTAGATGAGTGAGGAAGAGGGCAGTACCTACAAGGGCGTCTCGGCCATAGTGCAAGGCAGGGTAGATGACACCGCCATTTCCCTCACCGCCGATAACAGCGCCAACTGTTTTCATCTTCTCGACAACGTTTACCTCGCCCACAGGAGCGGCGTAGTAGCGTGCCTTGTGGCGTGCAGCGATGTCTTGTAAAGCTCGCGAGGAGGACAAGTTTGATACAGTTGCTCCGCCAGGACCGTGTAGGCTCAAAATATAATCGGCTATCGCCACTAGGGTATACTCTTCGCCAAAGGGTTGACCATTTTCGCTAATGAAGACTAACCGATCTACGTCTGGGTCAACGGCTATGCCTAAGTGGGCCTTTTCACGCAAAACAGCCTCGCTCAGTTGGCTCAAGTGTTCTGGCAACGGCTCAGGGTTATGGGCAAAAAACCCTGTAACTTCACCGTTAATTAAGGTTACACGACAACCTAGGGCTTCGAGAAGTGGTGGTAAAGCCAATGCACCGGTAGAGTTGACAGGATCTACTACGACTCGGAACCGGCAGGAACGAATAGCCTCTACATTTACAGTCGGTAAGGTCAAGATACTTTGAATGTGGCGCTCGATAAAGTCCGTTCGCTGTTCGCATTGCCCGAGGCAATGCACAGAGGCGTATTCGATATTTCCTTGTCGAAGAAACTCGAGAACCTCATGGCCGTCGGCAGCACTGATGAACTCACCGTGGGCATTGAGTAGTTTAAGTGCGTTCCACTCTACGGGATTATGGCTAGCTGTGATGACAATTCCTCCTCCGGCTTTCTCCCACACTACGGCCATTTCTAAAGTAGGGGTAGTAGTCAGCCCTGCGCTAATTACCTGAATGCCCTGAGCCTGTAAAGTGTGGATGACTAGCCCACTTACGACTTCGCGCGAAGGACGGCCGTCGGTTCCGACGACAATTTTTGCGTTCCTTGTAGTATGCAAAACCCATTGTCCAAAAGCTGCCGTGCATGCTACGATGTCCTGAGGGGTTAAGTTATCGCCTGCGCGCCCTCCTAAGGTGCCTCGAAAACCGGAAATACTCTTGATAAGCGGCATGAATGCAAATACCTTTTGAATAAATGGCTTGGTCGTCGGCAGGGAATACTATTCCATGGTTGCCTTTACTGCGCCAAAATATGCGCCATCCGCAACAGACTCTTGTTCGGCTTTTTAGGCTTAGAAATAGCCTCTTCGAGAGGAGTGTAGTGAACTTGATTATTCCGAATGCCTACCATGATACCTGTCTGTCCGGCTATGAGTGCCTCAACAGCGTGGAAACCCAAGACACTCGCTAACACGCGGTCGAATGCAGAGGGAGACCCTCCTCGCTGCAAGTGGCCGATGACAGTTACCCGCACGTCGTCGTATTCATTGACGTGTTGTGACACTCGCTCAGCCAAAGTAAACACGTTGCCCATGCGACTCTCCTCAGCTACGATCACAATGCTAAATAATTTCTTGCGTGCTGTACCGCGTTTGAGCAATTTAATCAACTCTTCAAAATCCATATCTTCTTCCGGAATGATCACACCGCCGGCACCGCCTGCAATACCTGTGTGGAGGGCAATGTAGCCCGAATGGCGCCCCATGACTTCCACGAAAAACAGGCGATTGTGCGAATCGGCAGTATCGCGAATCCGGTCTACTGCTTCCATGGCCGTATTTACAGCAGTATCGAAACCAATCGAAAAGTCGGTGCCATACAGGTCATTGTCGATGGTTCCGGGCAGGCCAACAACGGCGATGTCTGGGTATTCACGGGCGAACTCGAGCGCACCCTTGAGTGTGCCATTTCCGCCAATGGCCACAAGTGCGTCGATATCATTGTAACTCAAGTTCTCGTAAGCGCGTCTTCGGCCCTCCGGTGTTAGGAACTCTGGGCAACGCGCTGTTTTCAATACCGTTCCTCCTCGGTGAATAATGTTACTAACATCGTGGGTCTCTAGCCGGCGAATCTGCCCTTCGATCATGCCTTGATAACCGCGATGAATGCCAAAGACGTGCAGGTCATTGTGCAGGGCATTGCGTACGACTGCACGAATAGCAGCATTCATACCTGGCGCGTCGCCGCCGGAGGTGAAAACTGCGATACGCTTGATGTCTTTCATGTTAAGAGGAGACGTTAGGCTCAGTTATTCAGCAAGAGGCATGTGGTACTCGCCCAAGGCATATACGGGTTTGCGCACGATGAGGCCAAGCCGCATGTTTCGCTTGTGCAGGCATTCTGCTAGCACCTCGCTAAAGTGATGGGCTATGGCACCTACAAAATGCACAGGTACGTGTTGATAGCCGCTGTATTTGCGCACGTGGCGGTCTAGAAACTCTCCGAGGCACTCAGCCACCAAATTGCGGATGAACGGGTGCTGAAGATGAGCGCTAAGAAACGTGGTGAAGGTTGCTAAATAGGCGTTTCCTCCTTTTTCGTAAATGCGATTCTTTATGGATACAGGTCCCTCCGGGTATTCAGCATTGAAAGCGTTGTTTAGGTCGGCTGGCAATTCGCGATAGAACCAGGCCCGCAGTAGCGCTTTTCCGAGGTGTGTGCCGCTGCCTTCATCGCCCAGAAGCCATCCTAGGGAAGGCACATTATCTACAATTCGGCTTCCATCGTAGTAACAGCTGTTCGAGCCTGTGCCTAGGATACAGGCGATCCCTGCGCTACGCTGACACACTGCACGGGCTGCCCCCAACAAGTCGTGATATACTTCAACTTCAACAGAAGGGAAAACGGCTTGAAGCGCTCGCCGAACAACTGCTGCGCGATCCTCGTCGTGAATGCCCGTGCCGTAAAACCACACCCGTTCTGCTGCAGTCCAGTCGGGCAACTTAGGGAGCAATTGGCTGCGAAGGATGTCTTCAATTTCCTCAGTCGTGTGAAAAAAAGGGCTAAAACCTTGGGTGTTGACCAGATCGCGGTCTCGTCCATTTCTAACTAAAAGCCAGTCGCATTTTGTCGAACCACAGTCAGCAATAATATTCATAAAGGAATGTGCAAGAAGAACCGCTAAAAAATGCAATAAAATGCGAATGCCTCAAAATAACTCTTTTGTATTTGCTCATTTCTTCAAAAGGAGAGCAACATCGCTAGCAGCAAAAATAGGACGGCAGCTCAAAAAAATGCGATGAAAAAAAAGTGGCCAAAAGATTTGGTTGTTTTTAAAACAATTTGTTTATTTGCATCGAAATTTAAAACAAAAAGGAGTGCTATGAAAAAGACTACCCTCGACTACATGGATGCCGCTCGTTCAACATTCCTCGTTGAAGAAGATGAGCACACGGACAGCAATTTGATTTGGAAATGCCTCGTCCTGCTAGCATTGCTATACTTGATTTGGACAGATCGAATTGTTATTAGCTTCGATTATCGCTCAGAAAATCCTCGCACGCTTCCTGCTGCAGGAGTCATCAGACCTGCCAAGCTCACAGAGCCACCAACAGCCCTCTCGTTCCGCCAGACGGAAGCTCACCGCGTACAGGTAACATTACCCGATAATGCAAAAGGGCACACGCGCTTTGCCATAGATCCCTCCTTTGCTCGCCGCAACGGATGTTCACCTGAAGAAGTAGAGCGCTCGCTTGAGTTGTGTAAAGCCTATGTTGAGCGCTTTGCACCAGTGGCTCAGGCCGAAATGCGCCGGTTCGGCATTCCAGCGAGCATTTCGCTTGCCCAAGGGCTGCTTGAAAGCAATGCGGGAGATAGCCCCCTGGCCCGGAAGACAAACAATCACTTTGGCATAAAATGCTTTTCTAAGACTTGCAAACGCGGTCACTGTGTGAACTTCACGGACGACTCTCACAAGGACTTCTTTGTTCGATACGACAATGTGTGGAGCAGCTATCGAGCGCACAGTCGGTTGCTCAAAGACAGCAAACGCTACGCTGCACTATTCAAGCTCGACCCAACAGACTATCGCGCTTGGGCAAAGGGATTACAGCAATTGGGCTACGCTACCGACCCTCTATACGCGCAAAAGCTCATTGCTTTAATCGAAAATTTGAACTTAAACCGCTACGATGAGGAATTTATGCCATGAGAAGTATAAATGAGGTATTCCACATCCAAGCGACTCTTCAATAGGTAGTCTGTCGCGTCGTCAACCGGTCGAAGTTCACCGGAAGAGGTAATGCAAAAGGGAGCATAACGCAAAGCTCTTAGTAGGGCCTCGGTGCGCTGATTTGACGATGCATCTGTCTGCTGAGTTCGATAGCGCAAGATCACGGTAGGCAAATGACGTTCGAGGTAGCCCATAGCCCCGCTGATGACTTTTTCTTTGCTGCTTTCAATGGCAATGCGCAGAAAAGTTGGCCGATAGTTCATCTCAGACAGGAAGGTATCCAGCCGCACACAGGGAACCTTGACAATGCGAGGAGAGCACTCAGCGAACCACTCTTCTCTTTCGATTTGATCGAGTTCGAATGTATTGTAACCTGAATATATGCCAGAGAACTCGTAAAAGGTTTGCAGGGCTTCTCTGTTGGATAGCGCCAAGTGATAGGTCGAGAGATTGCTCAATCCTTTGCAATTGATTTTCAATATGGCATACGCAGCGGGAGCTGGCTCAAAAGCCACAACATGACCAGTTGTACCAACCAACTTAGAGACCAGTAGAGAGAAATAGCCGTACTCCGCTCCGAAGTCCACTAAGCTATCGCCTTCGCGCAGGTATCGAACGAAGAAACGGGCTAAGCGGATTTCGGCAGGTTGCGTTTTGCCACCCGTGGTGTAAATATCTGACCCAAAGGGCAGGAGAAGATGCATAGGAACGCCAAAGAACGTCTGGCATCTTGCGTTACGTTCTTGCCTGGCTGCTGGTAAAGCCCGATACAGTGCAACTTCAACATGCCGAAGTGGGCTAAACCATAGTCTTTCCCAAAAAGAGGCTCCGGCTAACTCTTCCAACCGGTCTAATGCTTGTAACAATACTTGTGGATTCGTACGCATGACCTTTCCCTAATTGGGCGCTCTGATAGACCAAGGCGCTCTCTAGTCTAGGATTGGCACTTGCACATTCAAGACCTATGGGCTTTTTTAAAAGCACAAAGTCAATCATGAATTCTATCTCTGCATCTTCTCTGAAGTAAGAGAAACGCCATCGACAGCTGATTTTTAGGTAGTTGCTACCCAAACTAGATTAGGTGAGGATAGCTTTTTGCCCATCCACTGTTTGGGTGCAAGGGATTGATAACCTAAAGCTTCTAGCCAAGCCCGTAGTTCGGTGCGCTGTTCTGGGTTGTCTTCAATAATCAATACGGGCCGGTCGCGGCGAATAACCTGCTCACCTCCGCGCAAGACGTTCAATTCACTTCCCTCAACATCGAGCTTTATTAGGTCAATAGGGCGCTCTTGAACGAACGCTTGGTCGTCCAAGCGCTCGACGCGAACCTGAATCTCTTGAAAGCTTTGTGCGAACGACAAAGTCCGCCGCTCAATAGAGGCCCATCCCGCCAACGGCCTACCCTCACAAACTGGCACATAGAGAGTCGCAAGCCCCTTACGGTCGGACAAACCATACGGAAATACATGCAAGTTGGTTCTTCTGTAGTGCCATAAATCAAAGTCCTCGAAAGTGTTTGCCTCAAAGGCATATACCTGTTCGAAGAGACGTGCCATTCGATAGGCATAGTATCCGTGGTTGGCACCTACGTCCACTGCCGTGCGGAAATGCTTACACAAACAATGTAAGTAGCGAAGTTCGGGTTCCGCCTCCGGACTATGGAAGTAGGCTGTCGTCCGCACGGGCATTCGCCAAGCTCGAGGAACAATGCCCTTTCCATACCTCAGAAAGCGGTCGGCCCAACGCGACAAGGAAAAGTACAAGAGAGCCATTTCTAAAGAAATACCAACTTTGAAGGAAGCGTATCGACAGCGAAGGTGCGGCGATTGGCTAAAGTTTCACGCATAGCCCTTTCAGTTTTCCATTTTGCTCAGCACCATGTCCAAAATTGCCGGCGTGTGGACAGTATGAAAACCCGGAATGCGAAGGCGATAGAAAAGCAGAAGCCCGTCCAACAAAGTTCTGCGTTCTAATTTGGATATGTTCAGCTCATGGCATCGTTGGAGAGGATAATGAAGGAGTTGTTGCATATGGGTTGAGACCTGGACGTCGAGCCTTAAAGGGTGGTCGGGAGGAGTTGTTCTAAAGATGCCTTCTTGGATGTCGAAAAAAACTGGCGTAGCCTCGATAGGTGCTATCTGAAACCCTAGGTGATGCGATACATGAAGTAAGAAGTGCAAGTGGAGGTTAGCGATGGGATACTCAGTTTGGTCTAGCCAACGGAGATACTCTTCTATGAAGGCAAAAAGGGCGGGATTTTCCTCTCCCTCGTGAAGAATTTTCCGACATACTTCTGCCATAAAAAGAGCAACGGCTCCGCGATGGATGTCGAAAGGAATGCGTTGGAATACTAATGCCGCTCGTATTTCCTTTAATCGATTTAATCGAGGAGGCGAGTCGCGAAAGTAGCAGACCAATTCCACAACAGTCATGGGCTGAAAGAGGCTGTAAGGCATGCGCGCTTTGGGCGTTCGCACCCCGCCTGCAATGAAACCGTGTAGCCCTCGCGCCTCGGTAAAAATGTCCGAGATAACGCTGGTCTCTCCATACTTGCGAGTATGTATCACAATACCTCTTGTACGTAGAAGCATAGAAAACACTTAAGCGTTGCTCCTTGGGCTGAAAACGGCGTCGAGGGCATCAGCAACTTCGGGCAAAATTGCTCGGAAAGTTGAAGGAAAGAGGAAATAATGGTGAATAGCGACGGGCAAAGGTTCGAGATTGGGAATGCCTACAACGGACTCAACATGCCCACGCGACATGCGACTACATGCCTCTAAGCGTTCCCATATGTTCGAATCCTCCAAAATAGGATAGGGCTTTTCCGGATAAGTGTGTATAAAAATTTTTGCACACTCGTGCATGCCAATGTTGTACATGGTGCCAGGTCTGAGAAAACTGCTCATGAGTTGCTCTGCAGAGAAGAGTACACAACCGTCTTGAGGGTAAAATTCCGAGGCATGGAGGTAGTCGTACTGTGGCGAGGGAAATGGGTGCGGATACACCACCACCTTCTCTATTTTTTCGAAGAGAAAGTTGGGTTCGTTCCAGGTCAGCGTGACGGCCTGCACCGCTATTGCCAGCTGGATATCTAGGTGGAGCGTCTGTTCCTCTGGCCAGCCTAGAGGCATCCAGTCTGTCCCTAACATGAAGAGAGCCACTCGGTTCTGAAAACGCTGTTTTTCAGCGGGCGATAGGGTTCGATAAAAGATGCTTCCGCGCTCAAGCAACGTGCGCAGCTCATCGGGTAACTTGGGCGGGCGTCGCGAGTACCACCACCAGTTGATCTGAGGGCTAAAAATCCAGATGACTGCCGCCATTACAACGAAAGGGATGATGGCTGGCGCATAAGTGCTGTCTTTCCAGGCTAGATAGAGAAACACCAAGGCACCAGCTACAAAAGGAGAGAGGAGAAGGAGAGCAAAGTTTTGGCGCATAATTGGGCGAAATTACAGGCGTGAAAGAGTTTTGGCTAAATTTCGAAGCAAAAAAAGCGAACGACACTTGGTGATTTGGCGACAGTCGCTATACCTTTGCATCCGCCTTTTCAGGCTGGTACCTTAGCTCAGATGGTAGAGCAACGGACTGAAAATCCGTGTGTCCCCAGTTCGATTCTGGGAGGTACCACGTAGAGATGGCCCGAAGGAAAAGTTCTCCTTCGGGCTTATTTTGTAAAACTATGGTGGAAGATGTCGTCATTCGGACACTATTGTTTCCTCTTTCCCTGCTTTATGGCGCAGCTGTTAGTGTGCGCAATGCGCTGTACCACTTAGGTGTATTGAAAAGCGTTCGCTTCAGTATTCCCGTCATTTCCGTGGGTAACTTAACCGTAGGAGGCACAGGGAAGAGCCCTCACGTTGAGTATTTGCTTCGGTGGTTAGACCAGTACTTGATGGTGGCTCTGTTGAGCCGAGGTTATGGGCGCAAAACAGAGGGTTATCGGTCAGTAAGCGTAATAGATACGGCCCTGGAGGTGGGTGATGAACCGCTCCAAATCAAACGAAAGTTTCCTCATATTCCCGTGAGTGTTTGCGAAAGCCGAGTGCTGGGTATACCCGAGTTAGTTCGGCGAAATCCAGAAGTTCAGTGCATCTTACTCGACGATGCCTTCCAACACCTTGCGGTGGTACCAGGGCTTAATATTTTACTCACCGAATATAGTAGGCCCTTTACACGCGACTGGCTATTACCCGCTGGCCGTCTGCGCGAGAGTCGAAGTGCCTATCGGCGGGCCGACCTAATAATTGTCACTAAATGCCCCCCTGAACTGACAGAAGAACAGCGCATAGGGCTCATTCAAGAAATTGAGCCCTTACCTCGGCAGCGCATTTTCTTTTCTCGCTATCACTATGAAGAGCCTTATGACTTTTTGCGCCCTGACGTACGGGTTCCTCTCTCTGGAGCCATGGATGTTCTGCTTGTCAGTGCTATTGCACACACAGACTATCTTATGAGTTATCTAAACCAACAGGTGTGCTCTGTATACGCGTTCGAATTTGCCGATCACCATTACTTTAGCGAGATAGACGTAGAGGATATTCGAAAGCGATTTGAGGCACTACCTAGCACAAACAAAGTTCTGCTCACCACGGAAAAAGACGCTACTCGACTAGAGCCTTATCAAGAGTATTTTTGGAAACATCAACTCCCCATCCTTGTCTTGCCCGTGCGCGTTGTTTTTGATCGCGATGACGAAATAGGGTTTCAGGACGAAGTGAAGCGGTTTTTGTTGGAATTCAGAGCCTGAAAGCGGCGATAGCTTCTCGCACACTGCCATATTTCAACAACAGATGCCGCGCATTTTCTTCGTCTAGGCCCGTGACCTGGGCGACTATGCGCGTGCCTCGAGCAATTAGTTTGTTGTTGCTCAGCTGCATATCTACCATCTTGTTGTCCTCAACTCGCCCTAAGCGAATCATGACAGTGGTAGAGATCATATTGAGTACCAACTTCTGCGCTGTGCCTGCCTTCATGCGCGTACTTCCTGTTACAAATTCGGGTCCTGTGACAACAAGTATGGGAAAGTCGGCTTCATCGAGAATAGGCGTGCCCGGATTACAGGTAATACAACCCGTTGGAATGCCGCGCTGCCGACAAGCGCGCAGACCATGTACGACGTATGGCGTCGTGCCTGAGGCTGCAATTCCTACGACGAAATCCTGTTCGTCAATGTGGTGTTCGGATAGGTCTTCCCAAGCTTGGGTAGTACTATCCTCAGCTCCTTCTACCGCCTTGCGAATTGCACTGTCTCCGCCAGCAATGATGCCAATGACCCACCCTGGCGGTGCTCCATACGTAGGCGGTATTTCGGAAGCGTCTACAATGCCCAGGCGGCCGCTTGTTCCAGCACCGATATAAAAAAGCCGTCCACCCGCGGCCATGCGCGGCACCAGTGCCTCGATGAGTGCTTCTATCTGAGGAATCGCGCGCTCTACTGCAAAGGGCACTGTCTTGTCTTCTGCGTTGATGCGCTCTAACAACTCGCGCGTGCTGAGCGTCTCTAAGTGCCGGTGCGGAGAAGATTGTTCAGTAATGAGTTCCATCAAATTGTTGCAACGTAGGAGGCCTACTAACTTGTGATAGGGAATTTTCACGCTTTCCGGGACACAACTCAACGCCAAGGCATGACACCAAAATTAATCGCAGCGTCCTTAAATGCTCATCCAGAGTAGCCGCGAAGACCGTTGGCACAGCTTAATTGGGTGACCTCCTCTGCCGGAGTAGTTGCAGCATTCTTCACCTGCTGTAATATCCAGGCATAAGTCTGACGCAGGCCTAGTTCGAGTGGGTAATTAGGACTCCAACCCAATACTTGGCGAATGAGCGTGTTGTCAGAGTTGCGTCCGCGAACACCTTCAGGACCTGGCACGTTCCGGATGCTTAAGCGCTTGCCGGAGATGCGGATAATCTTGCGGGCCAAATCATTAATGGTTATCATCTCATCGGACCCGATGTTAAGTGGCCCAGTAAAGTTGGAGGCTATCATTCGACGAATGGCCTCGATGCACTCATCGACATACAAAAACGAACGCGTCTGCCGACCATCGCCCCAAATTTCTATCTCTCCGCCATTGGGAGCTTCTGCTACTTTGCGGCACAATGCCGCTGGAGCCTTTTCTCTTCCGCCGCGCCACACGCCTTCAGGACCATAGATATTGTGGAAGCGAGCGATGTAAATTCTCAGGCCGTAGTTGCGCTGAAAGGCCAAGTAGAGCCGCTCGCTAAATAACTTTTCCCATCCATATTCACTGTCGGGTTGCGCAGGATAGGCTGAATCCTCCCTACAGTTCGGATTGTGCGGATCCTGCTGATTATAAGCCGGATAGATGCATGCTGACGAAGAGTAAAATACTTTGCCTACTCGTTGTCGAACACAAAGCGGAGCAATGTTCAGGTTGATAAGGGCGGAGTTGTGCATCACGTCAGCATCGTTCTCTCCGGTGAAGATATAACCTGCCCCTCCCATGTCAGCAGCGAACTGGTACACCTCATCGAAAGGACGATCTAGAACATGTTTACAAACATAAGGGTCGCGTAAATCTCCAAGAATGAAGTCGTCAGCAGCCGATGTTGAGAATTCCGGATACTTTAGGTCCACTCCTCTTACGTAGTACCCTTCTGCCTTAAGCCGCCGCGCTAGGTGGCTACCTATAAAGCCACCCGCACCACAGATGAGAGCGGATCGCATATTAAAAACGCATGAAAAGCTTGACAGGGTTTTTTCTGAGAAAGAAAAGCAAAGGAAAAAACACAAGTAAAAATGGGCAGACACATGAGATGCGGGCAGAAATTAACCTGCGGGCAAAGGTAGATACCCCATGTAAATTTCAAGCCAGTTTGAAAAGTTTCATACAGGGTTAACAATACAGTTTGTCTTCTAGTAGACCTAATGATCCAGCTAAAGTAGAGGCCTAGGGAAGGATGAATTTTTGAACTCTTAAATCCGGATACATAAACCCTCTTGCCTATTTATCTTTTGATCAGCTCTAGGTGTTTCTTAAGCCTCTATATATCAATCATGTACAAAGAATTTTACAATCCTTTGCAGACGCCGGATGTATGCGCTAGTGAAGTAGGAGCGTGGAAGCTATTCTTACAGGAAGGCGCTCATTCGCATGAGGTGGAATCGTGCAAGAGAGGGTTTCTTTTCTTTATGGGTTTGAGAAGCTGAAAAGATTCTTCTTACCTTTGCGTCGACTCATTGGGGTGCCTTTGTTGAGGCTGAGATCATACCCATCGAACCTGCCCGGGTAATGCCGGGAAGGGAATGAGTGGGGAGAAGCATCACCACACCTTTGAAACCCCTTCAAAGGTGGATGTTTCACCAAAAAAGTTTTTGTCCTACCTATGTTTTCGTTTTCAAACAGCAGGCTGCTTGTCGCATGCGTGCTAACAGGCCTTTCTTACCCTATCCCAATGTTTGCTCAGAAAGCTTCCGTTGCTGATACCTTGAAAGAGTCGGAAGCAACAACCCTAAAAGTGGTCGTTATTCAGGCGACGCGTGCAGGGAAAAAGACTCCTGTACCGCATACCAACGTCTCTGATGAACAGCTTCAGCGCATCTATCACGCCCAAGACGTACCCTTTTTGCTCACCTCTATTCCTTCACTAGTTGAGACTTCAGATGCTGGCACAGGCATTGGCTACACCTCTATGCGCATTCGAGGTAGCGACCAGACGCGCATCAACGTAACCATTAACGGAATTCCGCTCAATGACGCGGAAAGTCAGAATGTTTTCTGGGTAGATTTGCCCGACCTAGCTTCCTCCGCTGCTGAGATTCAGGTGCAGCGCGGGGTGGGTCTGAGCACCAACGGCGCAGGAGCATTTGGCGCTACTGTCAACCTCGACCTATCGCGCGTCCAACCAGAGCCTTTTGCTCGAATCACGAATACGTTCGGCTCTTTCAATACGCGAAGGCATTCCATTTACATAGGCTCTGGTCTATTGGGAGAGCGCCTAGTATTTACAGGAAGGCTCTCGCAGATTACTTCAGATGGGTACGTAGATCGCGCGACGGCACGAATGCGCTCGTACCATTTAATGGGAACCTATGTAGATGAGCGTCAGTCTGTACAGATGCATGTGCTATCGGGACATGAGCGCACCTACCAAGCCTGGTACGGGCTCCCCGCTCAATTTCTAGAGGTAGATAGTTTGCGCACTTATAATGTTGCAGGTACTGAGCGGCCAGGGGAACCTTATCCCGATGAGGTAGATGACTATACCCAGCGACATTATTTGCTGCACTATAAGCGGAGAATGGGCATAGGCCTTGATTTGCAACTCAATGGCCATTACACGCGCGGCTTTGGCTTTTATGAGCAGTACAAGGCTGCTCAAGTTTACCGGGATTACGGCCTGGAGCCGCCAGCTCCTAGTGGAATGCCCATTGAGAGAACCGATCTAGTGCGTCGTCGTTGGCTAGACAATCATTTTTATGGTACTACTTTCGCCCTCCGATGGGAGCCGCCCATCAATCCACCTGGCCTACACGCTCCTCCCGTCCTGATGTTGGGCGGAGGGTGGAACCGATACCTCGGTCGCCACTTTGGAGAGGTTATCTGGGCTCAGTACGATATTCCTAAAGGCCATCTTTATTACGACAACGATGCGGATAAGCGCGATTTCAACCTATATGGTCGAATTGACCTTTTTTTGAGAAGAGGGCTCTCTACGCTGCTCGACCTGCAGTACCGCACAGTGCGATATACGTTCTTAGGCTTTGACCAGAACGGCAACAACGTGACCCAGGCCGTGCGTCTAAATTTCTTCAACCCAAAATTGGGCTTACATTGGCAAATTCAACCTCAGTGGACGGCTTATGCCTTCTTTGGCATTGGCAATCGAGAACCAAATCGCGATGATTATACCCAATCCACTCCAGCCAGTCGCCCGCGCCCAGAGCGCCTATATGACTGGGAAGGTGGACTAAAGTATCGTTCTACCGCGTTCGAGTGGACTGTGAATGCTTTCTATATGTACTATCGCGATCAACTCGCACTTGACGGGCGTATCAACGACGTAGGAGCTTACATTCGAACAAACATCCCTCAAAGCTATCGCCTGGGATTAGAACTCGAAGGAATGTGGACTCCGTGGCGCCGTATATCTTTGATAGGTGCCGCCACTGTTAGCCAAAACAAGGTGCGCAAATTTGTTGAATATCGCGACAATTGGGACACAGGAGAGCAAGAGGCTGTCGTTTTTCACCGCACCGACCTGGCTTTCTCTCCGCCTGTGATAGCTCGACTCGAGGCAAGATGGGACGTGTTACCACTCCCTGTTCAGAAGCGCCATGCATTGAGTGTAGCTATAGCAGGTAAGTACGTGGGTCGTCAATTTTTGGACAACACTAGCAATACCAACACAGTATTACCGAGCTACTTCTTCGCAGATTTGCGGCTCAACTACAATTTGGAAGCATTTGTAGGCCGGCGTTTAGGACTAGTGGTAACGGTTAATAACGTGCTCGACGCCCAATTTGCAGCCAATGGGTGGGTGTATCGCTACATATCCAATAGTTATGATGCGCGCCCAGACAACCCCTACACGCGTTACGAAGGCAACGGTGTGTATCATCAGGCGGGATTTTTCCCTCAGGCAGGGCGAAACGTAATGGCGACGCTTATAGTAGACTTTTAAGAGCGCTCCTTCGCTCAAACGTTCGTGAAGATCGCTTGCTGAAGATAATTGAAATCCAACCACTGTGCTGAGAGCACGTATGAAAGGACCTGTCTCAATCGCAACTTATACTTAATGGGATAACTTCTTCACAGCCAGCCTTTTCGATGAAAATAAAACAACATGCCTCCTGCAGCTAGAGCCATAAAGCCCAGTACGGTAAAGTAGCCGTACTGCCAGCGCAGCTCGGGCATGTAGTCGAAGTTCATCCCGTAGATGCCTGCGATGAACGAGAGTGGAATAAAGATAGTGCTGATGATCGTGAGAAACCGCATAATGTTGCCTAAGCGGTTGCCGATTTCTGTCTGATAAAGGGTTTCAATGCCTGCTAAGATTTCCCGACAATTGTCGGCGCCGTCGAGAATTTGCATGACATGGTCGGCTAGGTCGCGCAAATAGACGCGGGTAGCATCATCAATTAATTCGTGCTCAGCGCGATAGAGGCGCAATGATGCTTCGCGAAGAGGCATGAGAAAGCGCCGAAAGTGTGTGAGCGCGCGCTTGACGCCAAAGATGTGAGTTCTTATGTGATTGGTTGGCGTAGGATGGTATATCTGATGCTCCAGTTCAGTTAGGGCGTTTTCTATTTCGTCCAGTACCGTGTAATAATTGTCTACGATGGTATCAAGCAGAGAGTAGGCTAGGTAATCAGCTCCCTTTTTGCGCAAACGACCCGCTGCCTGGTGAAGGCGTTTGCGCACGCCTTGAAAGGTGTCGTCAGGGTGCTCTTGAAAGGAGATAACGAAATTTGGACCTAGAAAGAGGGCGATTTGTTCACTGGTAAGTTCGCCTCGGCTAGCCTCATAATGAAGGTGGTGAACAATAAATAACAAGGTTTGGTCATATTCCTCCATCTTAGGTCTTTGCTGGGTGTTGAGCACGTCTTCCAGAGCTAGAGGATGCAAAGAAAAGTCTGCGCCAATGCGTTCTATTAGCGCCAGGTCAGTGAGGCCTCGTACGTCTATCCAGAGTACGTGACCGGGAATAGGGCGCCACTCTGCGAAGTATTGGCGGCGTTCAAGAAGGTCTGCCTCTCCATAGCGGGTCATCGTTACGGAGACATCTACCGACGTATGTTCGCCGGTGTAGAGGAGCGTTCCTGGAGGAAGACCTTTTTTGCGAATCTTTTTTGTGCGTTTTGACGCCATAGACCTACGTACGAGGCACCCATTTGATCTCTTGTGCACCGGCCTGATGACCCAAGTATCGAGCAAGAACAAAAAAATAGTCGGACAGACGGTTGAGGTATTGAAGTATCAACTCCGAAACGGGTTCTCGTTCGTGTAATGCCACAACAACGCGTTCGGCGCGCCGGCACACGGTGCGACACACGTGGGCTAAAGAAACAGTAGGAAAACCACCGGGCAAAATAAAGTGCCGCAACGGTGGCAATTGCTGCGTCATGTCGTCTATGGCGCTTTCTAGCAAAGTAATGTCAGTGGGCTGCAGGTCCAAAGGCATCGAAGCACCCTGTGGTTCTGTAGCTAAAGCAGATCCGATAGAAAAAAGCCGATGCTGTATTTCTCTCAAGCATTCGCGCACCGCTTCTTCACTTAGGGAGTCGTGCAAAAGGCCAATGAAAGCATTTAGCTCGTCTACTGTACCATAGGCTTCAACTCGAACATGATTTTTCGATACGCGACATCCGCCAAAGAGACTGGTTTGGCCGGCGTCGCCTGTTTTAGTGTAAATTTTCATGGGTCTTCATGTTAATTATTGCCGCGACGACTGCCTGCCGGCACAAGTTGATTGCCCTTCGAGGCATCCGTAGGGGCAATTGGGCTCAAGCAAGGTGAGGGTGTTCCCTGGCCATCTGGCATAGGAGCCGTCTTTAGAGCGTCTATGCCCGCAGGCATGTTGGTAGCAGGAGCACTCTGCGGCTTTGCAATGTGTACCTCGCGGTCGTTAAGGGCCTCCCAGGTGTAGGGAGCCCATCCCTGAATGGGCTTCTTCAAAGCCTCTTTCCGCGTTTGTTTCTGAGCAGCACTCATCTGGTTAAGAAGGTGCTTTTTTAGGCCTGAGCTTCGGCTTTCTAAAGCCTTCGCGAACACTTCATCGCCCACTACAGGGATCAATTCCAGGCAAGTTTGCGCGTGGTCAATCGAAATTGAACCGTCCAACAGGCGCGTAAATTCAAACAAATTATTGAGCGCTTCGCTGTCTTTGGCAGAGGCCTTCTTAACCAGGGCGCGGTAGTCCACTTGCGCTTGTTGAGCTATTGCGAGTACCGCCTCCGAAATGAAGACGTTCTTTTTCTGGGAAAAGACTAGTACGCTGCCGAAGCATAGAAAGGCTACGAGTAAACCCGCTTTTTTCATGAGATTCTGTTTTTCTGTGTTAGAAATGGCGTTTTTTCCGAAAAGAGAAGTTTTTATAGCGGCAAAACTACACATGTTTCAATACATAGGCGATCGTATTCTTTTCTAATCTAGTCCCCAATCTCGCGCAGGGAAAGTAACATCCCTTCCTGGAAAGACCGTGTCACTCTGTTACGACGAGTACATAATCTTGCGACCGCCTACCAAACGGAGAAGTAAGTGCAAGTTTCTCTACTTCGCACTGCCTGCTAGGCAGATATTCCCTCTATAATGCCTCCACCATATTTGGAATTGCGCTTGCAAAACAAAAAAGATGCCCGCTGTATCCTCCAAGAAATCAGAGGACTACAGGATGGTGGATAAACGTGCTCTGACGTCATACCATTGGGCTATGCCTCTAGTCGCGGGCTGGGTTTTCGATGTGCATTTGGTGTTTCTTGTAAGCAAATTGAATTTTGCCTAGAGTTGGCTTTTGATTTTCATGGCGCAAAACCTTGAGAGCATTTTATTTAGGCCGTTTTTTAGGGTTAATTATCTCGCTCGGCTTTAGTTACTCAGTCCTTTAATGGTTCGCAGGCACTGTACTTGCCAGAGGCGTCGTTCATTGGCCACCAGCCAATTCTTTCCGTCCCAATGCGTAATGGCCTCATACTGACGCGCTAAAGGGAATT
This sequence comes from Saprospiraceae bacterium, assembly GCA_025055285.1. Lineage (GTDB taxonomy): Bacteria > Bacteroidota > Bacteroidia > Chitinophagales > Saprospiraceae > M3007. The sequence goes on along the minus strand of JANWXM010000002.1, from coordinate 162,678 downwards.
CGGGAAGGCGTTTTTTGCTCTTCTTTCCACGAAGAAAATAGCCTTCAGGGAAATGTGTAAAGAAGAAGACCGTGGCTCGACTTCTCGGGATAAAACCTAAGAGACGGTGCACAAAGTAGCTTGTCAGGGCTAATATCTGGCCGTCTTGCGACAAGGCCGCTCCTGTAACCACACGTTTAGGTAACCGTATGGTGTCGCGCAATTCTGCTACGTATGTTCCTGGACGAGCAGGCACGACGTAATGTTTTACTACACATTTGCTGGCGAAGACAGCTTTTGTGAACAGGTGTAGGCTATCGCGCCAATATACCATAGCCTCACAATTAAAGTTCCACTCAGAAGGTATGCTAGGTGGAAAGTTGTATTGGTCGGGATAGACGAATCGAATCGAATCGAGGGTGTGAGTATGCGGACAGTAACGGAAAATGCACAGATCGCGCCGATCATTGCGGTTATTTCCAAAATCGCCTATGTAGAGCGTTCCATCGGGAGCCGAAGCAAGTTCTTCCCAATCTCGGTTAGGTACAGGCAGGATTCGAACCTCGAGTATTCGATGGTCTTGAGGATCATAACGAAATAGTGCCGGCGGATTATGGCTGTCGTTGAGCAGCCATAGATGACCTTCGGGTGTCCGCACCAAGCCTGAAATTTCGCGCAACTCTCGAGGCAACCTCTGCCGACGCGGAATGAGCTTCTGGGAGAAAATCGGCGATGGCAGCGCGATAAACCACAGGATGAACATCAATAATTTAGCAAGATAATACCCGAACAATTGCCGGTGCACCGGTTCAACAAGAGAACCTCGACGCTTTAACGAACTTTCGCATAGCTTAAAAAAGCTTCCTGAACTCGTGTTCGCTTTTCTCGTTTTGTCCTTGAGGTAGCAGAGAGAAGGCTTATACACGCGCATTCCTTTTTAAAATTGGTCTATTGCAACGGGAGCAGGGACTATCAATTCGAATGCCATTTTTTGCTCTGACAGCAGCATCTAGAGAGCGACGACATTTCGTTGTTTTCGTCTTGGCGAGTTGTCGAACAAACGGCACAAGTGCCAGTGCGAATTTTAACAATATAATAATAGAAGCGATGACTTTTGCAGGGTATTACCCTTAAGTAGCGCTACGCTATATTCTTTTGCGTCTTCGTTTTTTATTCGATCTGCTACTTTTGCCACCTATGAGAGTAGGTCTCGTACAGCAGGCGTGCGGCTTAGATAAGCGCGCCAACATTCAGAAATCGCTTGAGGGCATTGCGGAGTGTGCTCGTAAAGGAGCAGAACTAGTCGTTCTTCAAGAGTTGCACTGCAGCATTTACTTCTGTCAAGCTGAAGATCCAGCTATGTTTGACCTAGCTGAATCTATCCCTGGCCGAGATGCGGAGATCTTCTCCCGAGCAGCACGCCAACATAAGGTGGTGTTGGTTAGTTCTCTCTTCGAGAAGCGAGCACCTGGACTTTATCACAATACAGCTGTAGTTTTCGAAAAGGACGGAGCAATAGCAGGGAGGTATCGCAAAATGCACATTCCCGATGATCCGGCCTACTATGAGAAATTCTACTTTACACCTGGAGACTTAGGTTTTGAGCCAATTGGTACGTCGTTAGGTAGATTAGGAGTTCTAGTGTGTTGGGACCAGTGGTTTCCTGAAGCAGCGCGCCTGATGGCTTTGGCAGGCGCAGATATACTCATCTATCCGACTGCAATAGGGTGGGAGAGCACTGACCCTGCAGAAGAAAAGGCGCGCCAATACGAGGCGTGGTTTGCAGTGCAGCGAGGCCATGCCATAGCGAATGGCCTTCCTGTCGTTGCAGTTAACCGCGTAGGCCATGAGCCGGATTGGACAGGTGTCACGGGCGGCATTTTGTTCTGGGGACAGAGTTTCGTTGTAGGTCCGCAAGGTGAAGTTCTTTACTGTGCTCCGGCAGATCGCGAGGCAGTTGCAGTAGTAGAAATAGACTTGAGCCGCACGGAAGCAGTTCGTCGCATGTGGCCCTTTTTACGCGATCGGCGGATTGACTTTTATCAGGAGCTGACGCGTCGCTATCGCGATTAAAAAGCAGAAGGCGCTCCCTTTCGGTGCGCCTTTCCAATGAAACCAACTAAAAACCTACTTTCTGCTTGTTGTCATCCACATAACGAATAGGCTTATTCATCCGCTGCCTTTTTTATGTGTTTTTCGTGCAAGTTTCCCTACTAAAATGCCCTTGTAGCAATGACTCCAGCTCGCGAACAACGCATCCGCGAAGTTATTCGGCGCAGCCAGCCTGACTTAACGGTCGTCTTGGAAAATGTACACGACCCACTCAATATTAGTGCTGTCCTCCGCTCTTGCGATTCGGTGGGTGTGCGTGAGGTTTTTGTCGTTTATACAGAGCGCTTTTTGCGGCAGCGCCGACTTAAGTTAGGGAAGAAGACCTCAGGTGGTGCATTCAAATGGATCGACATCTATGTGTTTGAAGACTTAGAGGAATGCTTTCGCCGTGTGCGCGAGCGCTATGGTCGCATCCTTAGCACCTCCTTGAATCAGCAAAGCCTCTCGCTGTATGACCTTGATTTAACTCAACCCACGGCACTTGTGTTCGGTAATGAGGATGAAGGGCTTTCCGCTGAGGCCGTGGCCATGGCTGACGGAAATTTTATCATTCCTCAAGAAGGTTTTACTCAGAGCTTGAACATCTCTGTAGCCTGTGCAGTGACGCTCTACGAAGCACGTCGGCAACGTGCATTAGCGGGTTATTATGACAAATACCCCCGGCTTACCCCAGAGCAACAGGAGATGCTGTTCCAACGCTGGCGGAAGATGCTGGCTGGCGATTCCTGGCCACGCCGTTATGCTATACCTGTTAGCAAAGATGCAGCACCTCTCTTGCCCATCTATCTCGAGCGCGAAGAATATGTACCGGGTTGCTCGCACCAAAAGCCGCCTCGTAACTGCTGTAAAAATTGAAATATGCACCTCTCTTTGATTGTCCCCTTAAAAAATGAGGCGGAAAGTCTGCCTGAATTAGAGGCGTGGATACGCCGTGTTGTAGAGACACTTGGCTTACAGTACGAGCTCATTTTCGTGGACGATGGAAGCACCGACGGTTCATGGGAAGTCATCGAATGCTTGAGGGCTGGCAATCCAAATGTTCGAGCCATCAAGTTCCGGCGTAACTACGGAAAATCGGCCGCTCTGCACGTAGGCTTTCAAGCAGCACGCGGCAAAGTGGTGATTACATTAGATGCCGATTTGCAGGATAGCCCAGATGAAATTCCTGAACTATACCGCATGATCGCAGAAGATGGCTACGACTTAGTGAGCGGCTGGAAGAAAAAGCGGTTCGATCCCTTGGAAAAGCGCTTGCCCAGTAAGTTATTTAACGCCGTTGCTCGGCAAATAAGCGGAATTCCTTTGCATGATTTCAACTGCGGTCTTAAGGCGTATAACCAGGCCGTGGTCAAAGCAATTGAACTCTACGGCGAAATGCACCGTTGGATTCCCGTATTGGCCAAATGGGCGGGCTTCCGCCGCATTGGAGAAAAGGTAGTGGAACATCGCCCACGTCGTTACGGCCACAGCAAATTTGGCTGGGAGCGCTACATCAACGGCTTTTTAGATCTGCTCTCGGTATACTTTGTGGGTAAATTTGGCAAACGACCCATGCACTTTTTTGGCACGTTGGGAGTGCTGTCTTTTCTCCTCGGATTTATCTTCTTGGCCTATCTGAGCTGGGCTAAGCTGGTATACAAAGAGTATGGCATCGCCGACAGGCCACTGTTCTTCTTTGGCATTTTAGCACTCGTTGTGGGCACGCAGCTATTCCTTACTGGGTTTTTAGCTGAAATCGTCAACCGAAATTCACCTACGCGCAACGAGTATCTTATTGAAAAAGAAATTTAAGTTAACTTTAGACATTTATTTTGAAATAAAATACTGATAAATAGCGGGCATAACAAACTTCAATAGGCGCCTGACTTTCGACGCGCTCAAATGCTCTTCTTCACACAGAAAACACATCTGCTCTTATGCGAATGCTCAAACGCTCTGCCGTATTGCTTATTGCCTTATTGCTCCAGTCCCTGCTACAGAGCCAGGTAACCTTATTACCCGAAAAACCCGGCCTATCTGAGGAAGTAGTGCTTACTTTCGACGCTTCTGAGGGCGATGCCGGTCTAAAAGGTTATACGGGCGATGTCTATATGCACACAGGCTTGATCACTGCTCAAAGTAGCCATCCGGGCGATTGGAAACACGTCGTAGCCAGCTGGAACCAAAATGACCCACGCCTTCGCTTAACCCGCGTGGCCACCGACCGGTACCAAATACGCTTTCGCATTACCGATTTGTATGGCATTGAGCCTACGGAAGAGGTATATTCTTTGGCCTTCGTCTTCCGGTCTGCTGACGGCTCGCGCACAGGTAGAGCTGCAGGAGGCGCCGATATTTTTTATCCGCTTCGAGAAATGCCCTTTCGCCGCACGCTAGCAGGACGCCGCGATACATGTCGAGCCCCCGAACCAGAGTGGGCTAAGAATGCCGTTATTTATGAAGTTAACGTGCGGCAATTCACTCCAGAGGGCACTTTCGAGGCCTTCGCTCGGCATTTGCCTCGCCTGCGTCAATTGGGCGTAGATATTCTCTGGTTTATGCCTATTCAGCCCATCGGCATTGAAAAGCGAAAAGGGCCCTTGGGCTCGTATTATTCGATTCGCAATTACCTAACGACAAACCCGGAGTTCGGCTCGCTAGAGGATTTCAAACGGGTAGTGGATTCAGCGCATGCTCTGGGCTTCAAAGTCATCTTAGACTGGGTAGCTAATCACACCGCTCACGACCATCACTGGGTAAGCGAACACCCCGACTGGTATGTGCGCGATGCTAATGGCAATTTATTGTCGCCCTTTGACTGGACAGACGTAGCCAAGCTAAATTATCGCGCTGCTGACATGCGTCAGGCCATGATTGAAGCCATGCGCTTTTGGATACGTGACGTCGGGCTAGACGGCTTCCGTTGCGACGTTGCCGGTGAGGTACCCGCCGACTTTTGGGAGGAGGTGCGTCCGGCCCTAGAAGCCATCAAGCCTGTTTGGATGTTGGCCGAAGACGCCAGCCATATGCGATTGCTCCAGAGAGCTTTCAATGCCAATTACGGCTGGCCACTTCACCATTTGATGAACGAAATCGCTCAAGGCAAAAAACCTGCTTCGGCAATTTTTGATTTGCAGCGCGAAATGGATGCCTCGTACCCATATGGCAGTTATCCGATGCATTTCATTACCAATCACGATGAAAATTCCTGGAATGGTACCGAATACGAGCGCCTAGGTGATGGAGTTCGAGCTTTTTCTGTACTCTATTACACGTTACCTGGCATGCCGCTGCTCTATTCAGGCCAAGAGGCGGCTCTCAAAAAACGCTTGCGCTTTTTCGATAAGGATACCATTCTGTGGAACGACTATTTGCTGGCAGATTTTTACCGACGCCTAAATGCCCTTAAACACGAACAAAAAGCCCTCTGGAACGGTCGCCATGGCGGCGCTTGGCGCGAGGTACGGCACGAAAACCCGCGGACAGTAGCCGCCTTTGTGCGTGCGGCGGAAGACAGTAAAGTGCTCGTCGTACTTAACCTCTCTGCTGATAGTCAGAAAGTGCGCCTGCAAGTGAGCCACGACGCCGGCATCTATCGCGAATACTTCACAGGTCAACAGGCTACCCTGTTGCCTCGCACTCCTATGACTTTGGCGCCCTGGGAATACCGCGTATATCTTTTTGAACGCGCGACGAAACAGCCTCGCCGGTCGTTTCGGTCTATGGAAAAACAACGCACTGGCTTACGTATCCAGGCTACGGATGGCGTGGTGAACGTTGGCTTTTTTTCGCCACATGCTGTAGAGGTAACTTTCGAGCTGGAAGACGAAAAGCGTTTGCCTTCTTATGGCACAGTTGGCCCCCCTACCTGGACGCATTTTTCTGTGAAGGAATTTCCTGAGTACATCCAAGTTAGCACCTCTGGTCTTCAGCTGAAGATACACAAAGACCCATTACGTATTGAATATCAATACGGTGGGCGCTCCTTGACAAGCGAGAGCGAAGGTTACTGCGACAAGGGTGAATATCAGGGCTTTGCTTTCACTCTTGGAGACGACGAAGTCCTCTTTGGCGGCGGCGAGCGCGTTTTAGGAATGAACCGCCGCGGACACCGCCTCCGGCTATACAACAAACCTAGCTATGGCTACGAAACGCACGCGCCACTGATGTATTACTCGCTACCGGTGGTGATTTCGTCGCGCAGGTATCTTATCGCCTTCGACAATGGCGCTGACGGCTATCTAGATCTTGGTGCTTCGAAGCCAGATGAGTTGCGCTTCGAGGCCGCTGGCGGGCGCATGAGCTATTTCTTGGTCGCTTCTAGCACCTGGCCTGAATTAGCTACCCATTATACAGCCGTTACGGGCCGCCAGCCTATGCCGCCACGCTGGATACTGGGCAACATCTCCTCGCGCATGGGCTACCACAGCCAACGCGAAGTGGAAGAACTTGTTCAACAATACCAAAAAGACAGTATCCCGCTCGACGCCATAGTGCTCGACCTATTCTGGTTCGGCCCTACGCTCAAAGGCCATTTGGGCAACTTAGATTGGTATCGCGATTCCTTTCCTCAGCCTGAGCGCATGATGGCCGATCTAAAGCGCCGAGGAATTAAAACAGTGCTCATCAGCGAGCCCTTCATCCTGCGTGGCACGCGCACCTTTGAGGAGGTCATCCGAAAGGAGTTAGTAGGCAAAACAATCATGGGCCAGCCTTACCTGTACGACTTCTATTTCGGACGCACCTTATTGCTAGACCTTTTTAAACCGGAAACCCAACAGTGGTTTTGGGATTTCTATCGAAAGCACACTCTTAGCGGCGTAGATGGATGGTGGGGCGACTTAGGCGAGCCCGAAGTACACCCCGATGACCTGCAACATGTCATTGGCCCTGCGCGCCTGGTACACAACCTATATGGCCATGTGTGGGCGCAACTGATTTACGAAGGCTATCGGCGCGACTTTCCCAAACTAAGGCCCGTTATCCTCATGCGCGCTGGCTTCATCGGTTCGCAGCGCTACGGCATGATGCCCTGGTCAGGCGATGTCAACCGCACCTGGGGCGGCCTGAAGCCTCAGGTGGAAATTGCTCTGAGCATGGGTTTACAAGGGTTGGGATACATGCACTCTGACTTGGGCGGCTTTGCTGGCGACTATCGCGATCCGGAGCTCTACATTCGCTGGCTGCAATACGGTGTCTTTCAGCCCATTTACCGCACGCATGCTCAAGAAAGCGTACCTGCAGAGCCAGTCTTTTGGGACGACACTACCAAAAGTATCGTCCGCCGCTATATTCAATTGCGGTACGCCCTGTTGCCCTACCATTACACGTTGGCCTGGGAAAACCACACCCTCGGCCTGCCGCTCATGCGCCCGCTGTGCTATGCCGACAATGACCCAGCTTTGCTAACCAACACCACCACTTACTTATGGGGCGACGCCTTCTTGGTCAGTCCTGTAGTAGAGAAAGGCGCAACGACTCAAACCGTCCACTTCCCGCGCGGCGCAGTATGGATCGACTTCTGGTCGGGTAAACCCTATGCCGGTGGGCAAGTAGCCCAAATCTCCGTAAGCTTGGAACACATCCCGGTTTTTGTGCGCGCTGGTGCTTTCGTGCCTATGTCGGACAAACCTCTGCTTCACGCTGATGCGTACGACCCAGAGGCAATTGTCGTGCATTACTACCATCATCCTCTAGCCACGGCGGGTACAGGTGCTCTTTATGAGGACGATGGCAACGACCCCGACGCTATTGTCCAAAAAGCGTATTCTCTCTTGCGCTTCTCAGCTAAGTATCAGGGCAATCGTCTTACCCTAAGGCAGCGCAACGAGGGTTTTCGTTCATTAGCACGCTCATTGCGGTACGTCGTGCATGGCATAGAACGCGCTCCTAAGGCAGTTTGGCGCATAGCCCGCGGCGGAAAGACCGCTTCGCTCCGCTATACCCTAACGGCGAGCGGATCGTTGGAATTTTACCTCAATGAAGCGATAGATGAAGGCGCCGTGATTGAGTTTTGAGGCGACTCTTGCTCCGAAAACTTTAAAATTCGCTAAGCCTACCTAACGCAACTGCTACGGCTACGATTGTGACAATATATGTAAAGATAACCACAAGAATAATTATCCCGTTCCATCGAAAGTAGTTGCGGAAATTTAACCAGGCTGTCTCAAAAGCATCTTGATCCTGAGATCCAAGGGCCATTTTCAATCGGCGAGCAAACCGAAAGAGGAAAGTATTAATCACCGTGAGCAGTCCCAAAAACACGAGAGCAACGGCCACGCTCAATACGCTGCCTCCAGCCAATACGGAGTATGGAAATGGGCTATCCGTATCGTTGTAAGCATCAAGCAGTGGCCCAACAGCGGTATATACGAGAATGAGCGTAAAAGCACTAAGGCCTAAGAAGACGTAAGTGACGATGGCTATAAAACTGGCCCATGAAGCCGTAGTCGCCCAGTCTCGATGCATGGGTTCGGTGCTGTGGTAAAAACTGCCTGAGTTATTGAAAGCTTTTTCCATAATTATTCAAAATAAGGCAGAAGGGAGAGGGAAAAGGTGCTTGTAGAGCGATATCTAGTTTAGTTTTCGTAAACTCAAACCTAGCAGTGTTAAAAAGAAGGTTGAGCTGAATAGGACAAGGGCGACCAAAATGAAAAGACCAATCAAATGCACTAATCGACGCAAATTGGCAAAGCCCACATGTGCTGCAGCAGCATCGTCGTAAAGCACTGCCCTGCGCGTATGGCGCGAGAAGTTGAACAGCAGCCATACAAGAGGCATCACCAGGAATAGGGTCATAATCGTGAAAACTGCTCTGCCTCCGTCCATTAGCATAAGGAAGAAGGAAGCCAGAAGCATCATGCCGATGTAGAGAAAGCCAAGAGTGGAGAAAAATATGCCCCAATCGGCCGACTCCTTCCAATACTGCCGCACTTTAGGGGTGATGCGAAAGCCTGATGCTGTTGCAAAGAGGTTGTTGGCCTCGAGTCCTGTATCTAGAGGCTGATTGAAGTTGTCTTCCATAACAATTTTTCATGGTTATTCGAATACCTTCTCTACAGGTAGAAGAATACCGTTTTTCCTTACTCCTTTAGCGATACAATTCGAGTAGGTTCGAGCATTTCGTTGCGAATAGCGACCTGCCGCAGCGTATTTTGGGCGACCTCCATGAATGCTTTAGCCACAGGGTGCGCTTCATCGAGCGCGATTGGTTTGCCTGTATCGCCACTTTCCCGAATACTCTGCACCAAGGGTATCTGTCCTAACAAGACCGAGCGACTGGCTTTCGCCAGTTTTTTCCCGCCCCCTTGGCCGAAAATATAGTACTTGTTCTGAGGCAATTCTGCTGGCGTAAACCAAGCCATGTTCTCCACTATACCCAAAATAGGCACGTTTATTTGCGGAAGCAAGAACATGTTCATAGCTTTCGTAGCGTCGGCCACTGCTACCTCTTGAGGTGTAGTCACGATGATAGCTCCTGTAACAGGCACCGTCTGAACAAGGGTCAATTGAATATCGCCTGTGCCAGGAGGCAAATCAACGACTAAGAAATCGAGTTCATTCCACAAGACATCGTGGAAAAATTGCTTTATGATAGCAGCCAGCCGGGGTCCGCGCAATACGACAGCCTGTTCAGGCTCAATAATGTTACCAATACTAATGGTGGGCATGCCGTAGGCCAACAGAGGAACCATTTTCATTTGCCCGTGTATTTCCTGAACTTTTGGACGTTGACCTACTAGGTTCAACATGGTAGGTATGCTAGGGCCATATAGATCGGCATCCATCAGGCCCACGCGAGCGCCCAATTTTTGCAGGCTTAGAGCCAAGTTGACGGCAATAGTGCTTTTCCCTACACCTCCTTTGCCTGAGGCAATAGCGAGGATGTTTTTTATCTGTGGAGTTGGGCTGATCGTCTGTTGACTGGCAGGCGTTCGTACGATGAAATGCACATTGACGTCGGCATCTGGGTAAACCTCAGCGATGGCGCCTACGCAAGCGAAGTTTATTTCGGCTTTTCCGGGCGTTTGCAGCGAGGGCACGGCCAAGGTGCAGTTTACTCGCCGGCCATCTATGTTTACCTCTTGTAACATGCTGGAGGAAACGATGTCTTGTCCCGTGCGCGGATCGCGCACTTTTCGAAGCGCTTCAAGGATCTTCTCTTTTTCCATACCATACAAATGCATCAGGTGATGGAGAAGGCAAATTCAATTTGCCGGTAACGAGAAACAAAGGTAAAGTGTTCACAAGAGTTAGACGAATAACCGTGCAAGTGTCTGGAAAAGATGCTAAAAACTCGCTGGGAGCATAAAGGAAAGAGTTATCGCTCCAACAAAATTGCTCCGCTTGTGTTTGTCTAGGCATGACAACAAATATCTTTACGACTGTTCGTACCCTAGGTGCACTGAAAGCGATGGGCTATCGCCCGCGGAGCATTAAAGACGAACTGCGCCAAAATTTGCTCGACAAAATTCGAAGACGCGAAAACGTATTTACCGGAATCTATGGCTTTGACGATACGGTATTGCCCGACATAGAACGAGCTATTTTAAGTCGGCACAACATTCTGCTCCTGGGGCTGCGCGGCCAAGCAAAGACGCGATTAGCGCGTTTGATGGTTCATCTGCTCGATGAATATATTCCCGTAGTAGCAGGTAGTGAACTAAACGACGACCCTTTAGCCCCCATAAGCCGGTATGCGCGCGACCTGATTGCTGAGCGCGGCGACGAAACTCCCATAGAGTGGCTGCATCGCAGCGAGCGATATGTAGAAAAGTTAGCAACCCCTGACGTGAGCATTGCAGACCTAGTAGGTGACGTAGATCCCATCAAGGCAGCAAATCTGCGTCTGCCCTACTCGGATGAGCGGGTTATTCATTTTGGGTTGATTCCTCGCGCAAATCGTTGCTTATTTGTGATCAACGAGTTACCCGACCTTCAGCCGCGCATTCAGGTGGCGTTGTTCAATGTCCTGCAGGAAGGTGATATGCAAATTCGCGGCTTCAAGTTGCGATTACCTCTAGACATTACTTTCGTTTTTACCGCAAACCCTGAAGATTACACCAACCGCGGCACAATCATTACTCCGCTCAAAGACCGTATTGAAAGCCAGATAACAACTCACTATCCTACGTCTATTGAAATTGGGCGTCGCATCACTGAGCAAGAGGCGCGCATTGACCCCATCCAGCGCGAGTACGTACGCGTTCCCGAAGTACTTAAAGACCTCATTGAAGAAATCGCCTTTGCAGCTCGCGAAAGCGAGTACGTAGACAAAAGTAGTGGGGTTAGTGCTCGCCTGACAATTGCCGCCTACGAGAATTTGTATGCTACAGCCGAGCGCCGAATGTTGCTCAATGGCGACCGTTCCACTACTGCTCGCGTTATTGACCTGTGGGGAGTCATTCCTGCCATTGTAGGCAAGGTAGAAATGGTTTATGAGGGCGAACAAGAGGGCCCTCATGCAGTCGCTTTGCGCCTCATCGGGCAGGCGATAAAGAAAACATTTCTTCGTTACTTTCCCAGCCCTACAAAGTTGCTTCGCCGAGAAGAGAAGGACCCCTACGGGGTGATCAAGGCGTGGTTTTCCGGTGGAAATGTGGTGGATCTTTTGCATCGCCAGAATGACCGAGAATTTGTTGAAGCTTTGGAAAAAGTCGCTGGCTTGCGCAAGCTGGTTGAGCGCTGTAGCGTGGCGACCGACGATATCCCCGTTTTCATGGAGCTAGTGCTGCATGGTTTGGCAGAACACGAAATACTCAACAAGGAATTCATCCTGAATCGTTGGACGTTTAAAGATTTTCTCGCTGGTAGTGGCTTGGGCGATAAGGACGACGACCCTGATGTGCGCGACTTATTGCGGTAATGCTGGCTACAAAGGCTGAGCAGGCAGATGTGCTGTCTTTTTGTTTCCGTTGTGGCATTTTTATGCAGTCTTTTGCAATTTGGAGGCAAACGAGCAAACGAATTACTATAACCATCGCCTGCTATCTTTGCCCGGCGCGAGGTCCCACAACAGTAAATAGACATGAAAATAAATCCTCTTGTCGGAATAGCAATAGGATTTTGCATACCAGCGTTGTCGCAGCCAGTCGTTTATCGAGATGATACTACTTTGATCTCAGGGGTGTGGACAGCGCCTAATACGGCACAAGAGAGTGTTCTTCTGACAGAAGTGATCGGAGAAAGTCCCTTCGAAGGTGAGCGTCATTACCGCTTAAGTTATACCGTTCAGCATGGACGGGCGGGGTGTGGGCTCAATATGGATAATTGGGGCCTAAGCGCTGCGCGTGATTTTTCGGGATATACGCATTTGCGTCTTGCTTATCGCGGCTTATCGGCCGGCCAGCAATTGGTAGTGCGCTTGCGCGATAGCTATGAATTTGGACCAGAGGTCATCGTAGGTAATCCGGTAAACGCTTACACCACGGTAGAGGTAAGTTTGTTGGCGCTTACAGCGGATGGCCGAGTAAAGCCAAATGCTGTTCGAGAAATAAACCTATATGTCATTGGTCAAGCGCCGCAGGGGACAGGTGTTGTTTATTTCGATGCAATAGAATTGGTCAATCTTAACAACGGCGAAAGTGATGCCGCTCCCGCATCGGCCCTTACGTGGGCACGTGCAAAACGGTTAGGCGCTGGCGTTAATGCTTCCAACTGGTTAGAAGCTTTCTGGCGCCTGCCTACTGGCGGCTACCCCGACGTACATCTATATACTCGCTCGAGGGTGTGGGCGTTGCGCCAGGCTGGATTTAGAACCTTTCGTTTACCAGTCATTTTTGAGCGACTTGCGGAACCAAATCCGCCTTATTCACTCTATATCGGAAGCCCAGCCTTCGCTCTGATAGACAGCATGATTGCATGGGCTGCTGAAATGGAATTTCACCTTATTTTGGACAATCACCATGGTTTGCCTCTTACCGACGATAATTATCGCAGTCAAATACCTCGACTTCAGGCCATATGGACACAGTTGGCTCAGCGTTACGGCCACCTAGACCCTGAGCGGTATTTTTTTGAGCTATACAATGAGCCCACAAACGAAATCCTGCCTAACCACTGGCGAGAAGTGGCACAGGCTGTTGTAGCAGTTATCCGGCAAAAGGAAAAGCATCGGCATAGCATCTTTGTCGGCTCTAATTTTTGGAATAGCATTCCCGCCTTATTCAATTTCCTACCGCTTAGCGACTCAAACATCATTTATACATTCCACTATTACGATCCCTTTCTCTTCACTCATCAGGGAGTAAGTTGGACGAATCCGCCCTACTTGCCTGCGCGAACCTTTCCCTTAGCAGGCGAAGTGGAACTATTAAATACACTGTTTGAAGCTGCCCGGCGTTGGAGCGAGATCTGGAAAGTACCGGTCAACGTGGGGGAATTCGGAGTAACTACCGCTGCTGATGCCGATAGCCGATGCCGATGGGTAGAGGCTGTCATGGATGCAGTGCATCGTCAAGGCTTCTCTTACATTTATTGGGACGCTATTCACCCTTACGATGCCTTTGGCTTTTTCGAGGAGGGTAGGGTAGAGCAAAACGCTTGCATTCCTTGTTTTAGGACGGCACTACGCCTTTATCCCAGTGTCTCTAGTACTGTTGAGTTGCCGTCGCTGCAGGCCCAGTGCGCAGGGAAAGGCGTCCTGCTCTGGTGGAATAGCTCAAATTTTCTGCGCTTTAACAAAGTATCCTTACAGCGCAGTTATGACGAGCAAAAGTGGTTCAACATCTGGACCGGTGAGCAGCATCAAGCCTACGGCACTGACATCTACTACTACGATGAGCCAGACCAATATCCCGTTTTTTACCGCCTATATTACCTATCGCCTAGCGAGACAATACTTATGTCCTCTGCCCGGCTGCACGACTGCTCCTTCTCCACCGAAATTCAGGTTTCTCTCATCCCCGCCCAAAATGTACTTCGAGTACAATCGACAGTGCTTTGCTGGACCTCCCTGCAACTTGCAGATAATCAAGGGATTTTGCGTTTATCCCGGGTTTATCAATCTCCTATTAACAGGACAGATTTAGCGGTACACCACCTCGAGCCAGGTTTGTACTTACTTAGTATATTAACTACTGATGGAAAAATTTTGCATCGGAAAATCGCTATTGTTCGCTAAATACTATTAGCTGGATTTGTACGACGCAAAAACCTTGAAAAATAACCTTCTTCCGGGCAAGGGCGCTGGGTATAATAAAATAGTAGATATGGATGAAACGCATCTCAACCTGCCCTTATTTACGAATTTATTAATTCTGCTAGTAGCGGCGAAGATCTTAGGAGAAATCTTCGAGCGCTTCAAACAACCGGCCATGATTGGTGAAATCATCGCCGGCATTTTGTTAGGTCCCAGTTTTCTGGGTCTTGTTTATCGCACAGAGGAGGTCAAGGTAATTTCAGAATTAGGCATATTTCTACTCGTAATTATCGCTGGGCTGGAGATAAATATTGATGATATTTTCAATTCGATGAGAGGTCGAAATATCGTCATTTCTATTTTAGCCTTTCTTATACCTGTTGTATCTGGCGTGACTGTAGCGCATTATTTTAAGCAAGATATCATGACTACGGCCTTTATTGGTCTGTGTGTGGCAATCACAGCTTTGCCTGTTAGCATTCGAATTCTGATGGACCTCGGGAAGATTAATTCTGCTGTTGGACAGAAAATTATTTCCGTGGCCATTTTTGACGATGTGTTAGCCTTGTCCATCCTAGGCGTCTTGTTAAATATCAAAGATACTGACATGTCAGTTGATGCCGTTGCAGCAGCAGCCTCCTTTTCTTTGGTGAAGCTCGTTTTCTTTGTTCTTCTACTGAGTTTGACCTATATGTTTATTCGGAGGATATTGAATAAAGGAAATTACCTCCAGGAATCGTTAGACCGCCTCGTTTCTTTACTCAAGGGAAAAGAGCCCTTATTTGCCCTGTTTTTTGCTTTTGTCTTACTGTTTTCAACAATTACAGAAAACCTAGGCCTACATTTCATTGTTGGTGCCTTTTTTGCTTCCATGCTAATTAGCGAGTCACTCATTGGAGAAGAGAATTTCCAAGCGATAGAGACTACCACGAGGAATATGGCCATGGGTTTTCTTGCGCCCATATTCTTTGCGAGCATAGGGCTTGAGTTCAGCATGTCCTCCGTTGCCAATTATGGTCTACTCTTCTCAGTGATTGCTGTTTCTTATCTGTCTAAAATTGCTGGTGGCTATTTCGGAGGAATGTTGGCTGGACTATCGAAACACGTCGCATTGACCATTGGCATTGGTCTTAATGCGCGCGGAATCATGGAGCTGGTGATAGCCAACATAGCATATAGCAGTGGCTTGATAAGCTCAGAGGTTTTTTCTATTCTGGTTTTAATGGGTATGTTAACCACTTTAACCACACCGTTTCTCCTAAGATGGGCATTCAACGGCGGAGAATAATGGAAGCAGATTACACGCAAGATTTCTTGCCTAAGAAAGACCTCTTTGCTTTCCAAAGTAGTAGACGTCGCCCTTAGGCAGTTTCTATCTTCAATCTTGTCGGCGAGCTTTTTTGCTCAAATAGGAAGGCCGCTCTTGTGGAAGCATATCTAAAACCATCTCCCAAAGGTCTTCATAAGGAATGATTTCAATTTCACTCGACCGATTAGCAATCTCTACGGGCATTTGGCTGAGCATGTTGCGATAGTATTGCGCTTTGCGCATGGCAACCCGGCGATGAAAAGCAGCTTTCGGAATTTGCAAAAGCATTTTTAAAAAGCAATTGCTTCGGAAGCGTTCATTTTTGCGTACGTAGCGGTCGGTATATTTGCTAAGAGCGTCTATGCGGTCTATAGCAGCGTCGTAGCGTTTGTTCAGGATCAAGAACAGCATTTGTGCTATGAATAGCGGAATGTGGATTTCGCGGCGTTCTCTGGGAGAAGAAGATAAATCATTGATGAGTTTACTTATGCGGAATTGCGGATTTGGCAGCCGATCGGCGCGGCGAGTGCACGCTAACAGCTGGGCATAGGCTTCGTACACCTTCCAAGTATCGCGAATTTGCGGTGGCTGTTTGAGAAAATTTTCTTCCCGCAATACGCTCTGGCATACGTCAAAAGCCTCATCGTAATGCTGAGTGTGCGTAGCGAGCAAAAAATGCAGTTCCTGCACTTTGTACCAGTTGAACGAGCCTTGAATATAAAGGTTGCTATGTTGTTGAAGAACAGCTCGTCCGCGGCCGAAGTCGCGTAAGTGAATGTAAGCTACTGTGAGTTGGTAATAAAACACTTGTAGGGGTAGACAGCTTCGGAAGGGTTTGCTCTGGAAGAAGGTCAGTGCATCTTCGCACAATTTGGCTACAGTTTGGTAGTCGTGACGGCTGCTATGCACTAAAATATGCAGGAGTCGGCCATTTAGGTGCAATCGAAACGACGTGTGCGTTTTCAGGTAAGGTTCGACTTGTCGAAAGTGTTTCTCGACGATACGCATCAACTCCCCTTGGGATGCTGTTGTATGGGCAAGGGCGTTTATGGCATCGGCGTAGCGTTCTTCGGCCTCGTTTTCAAGCAACCATAGGGCGCGGTAATCTCGATACAACTGCTGATAATAGCGATATTTCTGCGTGTTGCCCATGAAAATTCTGTAATGGCGTTTTAAGTGAAGAGCAATGCTCATGGCCAACTCAGTGAATTCGAAATGTTGGGCATGACGCAGCACGAGCTCCAGTTGCTCAACGGCAACAGAAAATAATTCTTTATGAGAAAGCATGAGAGCAAGAGCCCATCGCCGTTGACACTCGTAGTATGCTTCTTGACGGTCAGAAAACCCTATTTCGTCAGGGGCTAAGAGGAAGATCGCTCTCAAGAGGCGTTCCTTAGTTTTGTTCTTCAAACTACGCAAGCGCGGGAGAGCTTCACGAGTGCCGTAAATCTGATGAGCAATTCCCTCCTCAGTTAGGTCAGCGCTCTCCTGAACGAGCGAGAAAAGACGAGCCATCTTGGTGCCCGGTGGCAGTATGACATTCCACACTGGGCTTGCCTGTAGCCTGGCCCAGGGAAGGCGGTATATAAGTTCGATTAAATCGCGCATAAGGGTTGTTTTTGAGCGTGAAAATTTTTGTCCCTACCTGCTACGATTGTGGAAATCGCATCCTCACCTAATGCCCGTGGATTCGCGATAAAAATAACCCTTCTACCCCAAGGGGCAGCGAGGAGATGAGCAATAACTTCGTCTGAGACAAGTAGACTTCTCATGAGCAAGAACAACATGATTATGAAGGATTAGCACAGAATGAAACTCTTTAAAGCAAGGAAAGACCTTCCCACCTGCCTTATCAAATCGGAATGGGAATAAAAAGTAGGATATTCTTTTTAGGCTGTTAAGTCCAGATGCCTATTTTCTCAATAACTCTTATGGCGTTGATTATTAAAGGATTAAATTTATCTTTTTGCGTAATTACGCATATTTTCAAAAGCTAATGTAGGGTGTTTTGAATTTAAAAACTCTTTGAAAAAATATTTTTCACAAGACAGATGTTCCCACCTACATTTGCCAGGGAAGCAAGAGCCTGGGCAGTATTGGCGTTATGAAACTTTTGATATTGGTATTGACCGCAAGTGCATCGTTGGGAGTCTTGCACTCGTCAGCACAAAGTAATGCGCCACGTATTAGTGGGAATGTACAATCGAATGCGAATTTTTTCATAGCCGATCCTAAAATAGGCGCCACAGGAACACCTCAGTATGACAACCAGAAGTTTGGTGCCGAGAGCTGGCTAGCACTCAACTATTCCAACTGGGGATTTGACATAGGGCTGCGTTTTGATTTATTCAATAACTCTAATCTGCTTAATCCCACTGGTTCATTTACGGGCGAAGGCATCGGGCGTTGGTACATTCACAAAAGCATCTATGGTTTCGATATTTCGGCCGGCTACCTCTACGATCAAATTGGTTCGGGTATTCTTTTTCGCGCTTATGAGGAGCGCGCTCTTATGATCGATAACGCCCTTTATGGCGTGCAAGCAGGTTATCGATTTAATGAAGACTGGAAAGTCAAGGTCTTCACGGGTCGCCAGAAACGCCAATTCAACACCTATGGCGCGGTCATTCGCGGCGGAGTCATTGAAGGCTACATCCGACCTGACTCGACGAAAAACTTCTCCATAGCACCGGGCTTTGGCGCTGTAGCGCGCACTGCAGATCGAGAGACCATTAGCCGAGTTGTTGGCGAAATGCGTCGTTACCAGCGCCGCGATAGCATTCGCTACAATACTTACGCGTTTACGCTTTTCAATACGTTGACAGCCGGTCGTTTTACCTGGTTTGCTGAAGGAGCTTACAAGACGCGTGATGTGATTTTCAACGAGTTCCGTCAACTGATTACTTATGACACGACCTACCATTCGAATGGCACTATTGCCAACATTCGGGCCGATACCATCACCGGTATTTTGATAAATACCGATGGTTATATGTTCTACACTAGCCTAGCTTATGCTGGCGAGGGATTGGGCCTTACCCTTGAAGCTAAGTATACGAAGGACTTCCGTTTCCGCACCGACCCCTTTCAAATCGGCGTACAAGGGCAGATCAATTATCTGCCGCCATTGGCCCGCCAAAACACTTTTCGACTCCCTGCGCGCTTTGCTCCAAACACCCAAGAATTGGGTGAAACGGGCTATCAGCTCGATATTCGATACAGCCTGAGTAAAAATGCTACTCTGGGCTTAAATATTTCCGACATCTATCTACTCGATGGACGAAGTTTATACCGAGAGATTGCACCCGAGTTTTCTTACAAAAAAGGTCGAAAATGGCAACTTCTCTTGGGTTTGCAGTTTCTCCAATACGATATTCGCACTTATCAATTCAAGGACGACCCTCCAGACGAAGAGGATCTCGTACCCTGGATTAAGCATGGACGGCAGGGATACGTAGACGCCTTTACTCCGTATGCAGAGTGGCTATACCGCTTTACGCCGCGTCGCTCGCTGCGGCTAGAAACGCAATACCTGTTAACGGACGATGAGTTTGGCTCTTGGGCGTTTGTACTGGCCGAGCTAGGTCTAGCGCCACACTGGCTCGTATTCGTCTCAGACATGTACAAGGTGCCTCATCCTAATGCTAGCCAATACGACGCAGAAAAGACGAAGTACGATGGCTTGCATTACCCTAGTATCGGCGTAGTTTATACGCAGCGAGCCAACCGTTTTTCGCTAGCTTATGTCAAACAGGTAGAGGGTATTAATTGTGCGGGCGGTATTTGTCGCTATGAACCAACATTTCACGGAGTGCGCCTTCAATTTAGCTCGACGTTTTAATCGCCTGGGCCTCAGGAAATTATTCCTTGCATCCTATCGTTCCGACTGAGCATTACTACTTCAAATGAATTTGAAATTCAATTGTATGAAAGTGAAAAATAGGGGTGTTTATGAAGAGTAAAGCAATACTTGGGTGGGCTTCTCTTGCTATTTTGTTAGGGTTGGCGAGCTGCGAAGAAAATTGGGTCATAATCGAGCCGGCTCGCTCAGGTAAAGATAGCCCTGGCGCTCAGAAGCGCGCTGTGTTGGTTGAAGAGCTCACGGGCGTTAGGTGTCCGAATTGCCCTGAGGGCACAGCTGCGTTGAGCGCCTTGCAACAGCAGCACGGTGATCGACTGGTTATCGTTGCCATTCATGCTGCATTGGGCTACAACCAACCCTATCCACAAAGTCGATACGATTTTCGAACGCCCAAGGGCACAGAAATGGCCAATTACATTGGGTCAGCGTTCTTTTTCCCAGCTGCCGCTATCAATCGTCGCGTTGTTCCGCCGGAGACAGAGCCTTATCTGCCGCGGCAATTATGGGCGGGAATTATTGCCGAAGAGTTAGCCAAACCTTTGCTCGTGGATCTTGACCTCAAGTCAACTTATGAAGCCACTTCGCGTCGCTTGGACGTCCAGGTGAATATTACACCTTTACAAGATTTGGTTGGCGAACATCGGCTCACGGTAGTCGTTACGCAAGATAGCATTGTAGATTATCAAAAGGTTAATTTGGTTACAGAGCCGAATTATTTGCATCGCCATGTGCTGCGCAGCATACTCACCTCTGCCACAGGAGATGTTCTACCCACCCTCCAGGCGAACAAAACTGTAGAACGTTCGTTCTCTTTATCGCTACCTGCCGACTGGGTACAACATCACTGCAGTGTTGTGGCCTTCATCCATCGCGGCGGCACTCCTGATAAGGAAGTCTTGCAAGTTGTGGAAAAACACATTTTATAATATTCGCTTTTGCTTATGCTCCTATTCGATAAAGCCACCCATCAACGTATGTTTCGCCTAACGGAAGAACATGAAGCAGTACGCGAGGCTGCTCGCCAGTTCGCTCAGAATGAATTAAAACCTGGCGTTATTGAACGCGATAGCAAAATGCTCTACCCTTATGAGCAAGTTCGCCGGATGGCCGAACTAGGCTTTTTGGGCATGATGACTTCTCCTGAATACGGTGGCGGCGGCATGGATACGCTTAGCTACGTCATCGCCATGGAGGAAATCAGCAAAGTAGATAACTCGTGTTCCGTGATCATGTCTGTCAATAATTCACTCGTTTGCTGGGGCCTAGAAACATATGGCACAGAAGAGCAAAAACGGAAGTATCTAACTAAGCTGGCCACAGGCGAGTGGATTGGTGCTTTCTGCTTATCCGAGCCTGAGGCAGGCTCGGATGCCACCAGTCAACGGACGACAGCCATAGACCTGGGCGACTATTATTTGCTGAATGGTACGAAAAACTGGATAACTAACGGAGGTACCTCGCAGGTGCATCTGGTAATGGCTCAAACCCATCCCGAAAAGGGGCATCACGGCATAAATGCATTTATCGTTGAAACCTCTTGGCCAGGAGTCGTTATTGGAGCAAAGGAGGACAAGCTAGGGATTCGCGCCTCTGATACGCACACCATCATGTACAACGACGTAAAAGTGCCAAAGGAGAATCGCATCGGTGAAGATGGCTTCGGTTTTAAATTCGCCATGAATACCCTCAACGGCGGTCGCATTGGAATCGCCGCTCAGGCGTTGGGTATCGCAGCCGGTGCCTATGAACTCGCTCTGGACTACGCCAAGCAGCGACAGGCTTTTGGCAAACCAATCGCTCAGCATCAAGCTATTGCTTTTAAACTGGCCGATATGGCCACTGAGATTGAGGCCGCTCGCCTAATGGTTTACCGAGCTGCATGGCTAAAAGACCAAGGGCTTGACTATGCTCAAGCCGCTGCCATGGCCAAACTTTTTGCCTCAGAGGTGGCTATGCGCCAAACCGTAGAGGCTGTTCAGATTCACGGCGGTTACGGCTACGTAAAAGAATACCACGTCGAACGCCTAATGCGTGATGCTAAAATTACACAGATTTACGAGGGAACTTCAGAAGTTCAGCGAATTGTTATTTCGAGAGGCGTCCTAAACGGAAATCTATATTTGCCAACTTTTTGGTAGGAGAATGCATGATGCATAAAGTGCTATCGCCTTCATGCTCGAGCTAGGGACAGCAACAAGTCTGTGTCCTCATAGTTTGTTTCTAAAGAGAGGCTCTGCTTCTTAGAGGAACCGACCAAGCGATCTGACAAGACTTCGGCGCCTTTGGGCAAGGGAGGCAGAAGGCAAACAATCGGAGCATCTCTTGCGCAGATACAGAAAGCAAATTGTTGGAAGAGCGAAAAGTTTCCCGCAGCAACAGTTCACGTGTTCTCTGCGCCGCTTCCTGCGACGAGAGGGTAGCCTTATCCTTAGGCGGGTAGCTGAATAAGATTTCGATAAGCACCCCTTTCCAGCTTTTCACGCACAGCCGAGAAAGCCTCAAGCGTTAGGCGAATGTCTTCATCTGTGTGCACTGCTGTAGGTATTAATCGAAGGATGACCATGTCTCTGGGCACAACGGGGTAGATCACCACGGAGCAAAAGATACCGTAGTTTTCCCGCAAATCTCGCACCAGCATAGAGGTTTCCTCGAGTGGCCCGCGCATATATACCGGTGTTACACAAGTATTGGTATCGCCCAAATCAAAACCGCGCTCGCGCAAACCATTTTGTAGAGTGCGAACATTGTGCCATAGGCGCTCGCGCAGCTCCGGGCGCGATTTCAAGAGTTCAAAGCGCTTCAAAGCTCCCTCCACTATAGGCATAGGTAATGCTTTAGCGAAGATTTGCGAGCGCATGTTGTAGCGCAGATAGCGGATGATGTCTTTCGGGCCGGCGATGAAGGCTCCGATGAGCGCCATGCTTTTCGCAAAAGTGCTAAAGTAGAGATCTACTTCCTCGGTCACTCCTTGCTCTTCTGCTGTGCCCGCTCCTGTCTTACCTAGCATTCCAAAGCCATGAGCATCGTCGATGAGTAAGCGGAAGGGGTAGTGTTCTTTTAGCGCGACGATCTCGCGCAACTTGCCTTGGTCGCCGCGCATGCCAAATACGCCCTCAGTAATGACCAAGATTCCACCGCCTGTTTCTTGGACGATTCTATGAGCGCGTTCCAAGTTTTTATGCAAGCTGTTGATGTCATTATGTGCGAAGGCGAAGCGCTTACCAAGGTGCATGCGTACAGCGTCTACGATACATGCGTGACTCTCTGAGTCATATACGACTACGTCGCGGCGCGACAATAGTGCGTCGATAACCGAAAGGATGCCTTGGTAGCCGTAATTGAGCAAGTAGCCAGCCTCCTTACCTACAAAATGAGCTAGCGCCGTCTCCAGTTCTTGATGGCGTTTAGTTTCGCCACTCATCATGCGAGCACCCATGGGGTAGGCTAAACCCCATCGAGCAGCGCTCTCAGCATCTGCTTTTCGCACTTCAGGATGATTAGCCAAACCTAAGTAATTGTTGATGCTCCAACAAATGACTTCCTTTCCGCGGAAGTACATTCGATTTCCCAGCTCCCCCTCTAGCTGAGGAAACATGTAGTAACCTTCGCCTACGTCGGCGTACTTGCCCAGAGGGCCAGCTTGTTCGAGAATGCGTGCAAATAAGTCCATAATTTATTAAAAAATAAGGGCGCAAAGATAAAGAAACAACAGTTCGTCCTAAATGACTTCTTGCTGGGCAGCAGTGTTCACTTCGACCGTGGCCTCTCCTTCAGCAGGCAAGAAGCCCTGCTTGCGCATCCAATCGTCGTCAAAAACCTTTGATATGTATTTGCTTCCATGGTCGGCAAAAAGCAGCACTACTACGTCGTCAGTGGTTAATTGATTTTCTATCTGATAGAGGCATTGTAGAACGGCTCCGCTAGAATAACCTGCCATAATGCCCTCACATCTAGCCAGTTTGCGCGTACACAAGGCGCTGTCCTTATCCGTAACTTTAATGAAACGGTCGATTAGCTCAAAGTCTACGTTTCCTGGAATAAAATTCTTTCCTACTCCCTCAATTTGGTAGGGAGCAATTTCTCTTTCATCGTAAATACCTGTTTCGTGGTATTTCTTCAAGACGGAGCCGTAAGCATCAACAGCGATGATTTTTATTTTCGGATTCTGCTCCCGCAAGTAGCGACCGGCACCGCAAAGCGTGCCGCCCGTACTCGCACTGCCAATCAGCCAGGTAACCCTTCCCCCTGTTTGCTCCCAAATTTCTGGGCCAGTGCTCAAGTAGTGCGCTTCGGCGTTGTCAATGTTGAAGTTTTGATTGGCATAAAAGGCACCCGGAATCTCGCGCGCTAATTGTTCCGCACGTTTCACATACGAATTAGGGTCATTAGGATGCACATCTTTCGGGCATAAAATTACTTCGGCACCCATGGCGCGCAAATTGTTCAGCTTGTCCTTTGAGATTTTGTCTGTGACCGTAAGCACACACCGATAGCCTTTAATGGCGCATACCATTGCTAGACTAAAACCGGTGTTGCCACTAGTGGCATCTACAACCGTGCCGCCTGGTCGAAGTCGGCCCAACTGTTCTGCGCGTTCGATGATGTGCAAAGCAATGCGATCTTTTGCACTTAAACCCGGGTTGAACGATTCTAGTTTCGCGTACACTTGGGCAGAAAGTCCTGCAACAGTTTTGTGCAGACGAACCAGCGGGGTTTTGCCAATAGTCTCTAAAATGTTGCTATAAACCATGTCCTTTAGTTAAATTTTATTAAGAGAACAGTTATCGAAAGGCATACATATACCTTTCTAATCATAAAAGGAAGTATAATACAGGAAACGACCCTTGCGTTACGACGCGCGGCTAGAAAATTGCGCGTTCGTTTCAAAAAATTTGGGTCGCCACCTGTAGGGGAGAATACTAAAGTTCGTTAGTGCTCAGTTGCGGCGATTCGCCTGCAAAGGTAAGGTCGTATCTTCCAGATTTGGAAGAAGGGAGATTACGTTTTCTACAGAGCTGAGGTACTTTCTGTGGATAGTTGATGTCGCTAAAAAAGTATTTGTTCCAAAACCATAATCGCATACTACCAAAAAATAGACGCACAAATTGAGCAGTTCGTCATAGGATTAGGTTGAGAAAAAATAAGGCCTTGCCGATGTATTGCGGAACCACAGGACGACAGACAGGTGTGCTATAAACCTATAGTCATACGTTTTAGGTTACTGATCCGTGTGAATAACCTAATCCGTGCGAGACATGAGCTATTCTCTACAAATCAGATGCCACAAACTCTTGAAGTCATATGTGTTCCTGATGTTATACACGAAGGACATAAAGAGCCCTTTCGATGCCTGACCGGCTGAAGAGGTCTTATTGCCGAGGTTTGTGCGCCTCTGAACATTTGTTGTATAGCATGAGACATTTCTTCTCCTGCTTTTTCAGGGCACTCATTCCTGGCTTGTAATTTGTGCATTTTGGGTGGAAAATTTCCCACAAGAGCGGAGTTTTACGCCGTAAGCGCAAGATTCGATAAATTTTCAAATTAAAAAAAATTATGAGGAATTTATACTGTTTTTTATTATTAATTTGGTTTCCATTCGGAGTTTTTTCTCAAAAATTTTTTACAGAATGTCCAGAGCCACTCCTTCCTATAAGGGACCGTAATTTGCCTGAGCGTTTTCGGTATGTTTGTTGGGACATGACTCACTTGGGCAAAACACTCGCCACAGCACCCCTGCGTTTTGAAGCTAGGCGCGGTCAAGAGGTAGAGCTTGTGTTGCCCTTGCCCGACGGGTCTTTGCAGCATTTTCGAATAGTTGAATCACCAATAATGCCACCGGCATTACAGGAGAAGTATCCAGATATTCGCACCTACACGGGCATTGGAGTGGAAGATCCAACGGCTTCGCTCAAGTGTGAGCTAACACCCAGGGGCTTTAGTGCCATGATTTTGTCTGCCCGTCACGATCCAGTCTTTGTTGACCCGATTTCTTCAGATCGAAACGATGGGATTGTTTACTTTAAATCAGACCTAAAACGACCTAAAGAAAACTGGACTTGTGCTGTGGAAGACTCGCCTTTGCCCATTGAGCGTTTCGAAGGCACAGCTCCTGCATTAACGGGCGATTGCTTATTGCGTCGCTATCGGTTGGCGTTAGCCTGCACGGGAGAGTATGCCCAGTTCCACGGAGGGACGAAGGCGCGAGCATTAGCAGCGATGATAACTACGCTTAATCGCGTCAATGGTGTATACGAGCGCGATCTAGGCATTACGATGGAGTTAGTACCCAACAATGACACGCTCATCTTTTTAAATCCCGATACCGATGGGTATTCCAACAGCAACTTATCGGCGATGCTTTCGCAAAATGTGAACAAGTGCAATACCCTTATCGGGCCCGAGCATTACGACATTGGTCATGTGTTTGCTACAGGTAGCGGTGGTGTAGCCGGATTGGGAGTAGTTTGCAACAATAATACGAAAGCGCGCGGCGTAACAGGCCGCTCTGAGCCTGTAGGCGATGCTTTTGATATTGATTACGTGGCGCACGAGATGGGGCATCAATTTGGAGCCAACCATACCCATAACAACAATTGTAGTCGAAATAGTCTCACTGCTGTAGAGCCTGGTAGTGGTTCTACTATTATGGGCTATGCAGGGATCTGTCCGCCGAATGTGCAAGCCCACAGCGACGACTACTTTCACGCTATTAGTCTCCAGGAAATTCACCAGTATACTGTGTTGGGCCCAGGTAATGGGTGCGCGCACAAAGTAGACTTGGGCAATCATAGACCTACTGTCACGCCTGCTGAGGGCAAGGTAACGTATACTATTCCTCGCGCTACTCCCTTTGTTCTCACAGCGGAGGGCCTAGATGCTAATGGCGATGCGCTTACTTATTGTTGGGAGCAGATGAATCCTCAAACTGCTCCTATGCCGCCTCAACCAAGCAATGCAGTTGGGCCCATGTTTCGCTCCTTAAAGCCTACTGCATCGCCTGAGCGGTACTTTCCTGCTTTGGAATCTTTGCTTGACAATGCAATAAATCCGTGGGAGCGCCTCCCCGCAGTGGGGCGTACAATGCGGTTTCGCGTAACGGCCCGCGACAACTACCCTGGCGGTGGATGCACTGCCTCTGCAGAAGTGAACATAACTGTAGCTAGCCAGAGCGGGCCATTTGCAGTGTTGGAGCCCAATGCGCCAACAGTATGGTATGCGGGCTCTCAGCAAACTGTGCGCTGGGAGGTAGCCAACACCCATACGGCACCAGTCAATTGCTCAGAAGTAATCATCCTTCTCTCTACTGATGGAGGGTGGACGTATCCATACCTCTTGGCTGGCCCCGTGCCCAACAACGGCGAGACCCAGATAGAGGTGCCGCTCCTAGTATCCGATAGTTGCCGCATACGAGTTCAGGCCGTAGACAATATTTTCTTCGATATTTCTGACCGAAATTTCCGCATTGAGCGGCCGCCTGTGCCAACCTTCCTGCTGAGTGCCGACGCCCCTAGTGAAGTGCAGCGATGCGTGGGAGATTCACTTGTATTTTGGGTGCGCACGCTGAGTGTAGCAGGTTTTTCAGAAAATATTGCCCTATATCTCGAAGGCCTACCGCCTGGCGCTATCGCCTCTTCTTGGTCTAATCCCTTTCCAGTAGGTGATAGTGTTCGCATTGTACTTAATTACCTGAAAACACCCGGTCAATACACGCTTGTGTTGAGAGGCGTAAGCGATACTCTTGTGCGTGAGCAAGCCATTTCGCTTCGGGTAGTTGAGGGTGTACCGCAAGCTCCTACCCTTCTTGCTCCGGTTGATGGTCAGAGCGAAGTCGTGCCCAATGTTTCTTTCCAATGGACTCCTGTGGACAACGCCTCGCATTATCGGATACAGGTCAGTCGAAGCCCAGCTTTTCTGCCGGAGCAAATCGTTCGGGAGGCAGCGGTGCCTTATGCTCAGGCCTCGGGAGGTTTCTGGCAGCCCGGTACAGTCTATTATTGGCGGGTGCGTGCTGAAAACGCTTGCGGGCAAAGTGCTTACTCATCTACAGGAGCCTTTCAAATTGCCCAAAAGCAATGCGACATAGTGTTTCGCAGCGAAGATGTGCCCGTTCTTATCCCTAGTACTCGAACTTCAGTAGTAAGCGCTTCACTTTTAGTCACTGACGCCCGGCCATTGGCCGACGTAGATGTCTGGGTAAACATTCGCCATGAATGGGTAGGAGATCTGCAGGCTTCGCTTATTGGCCCGACGGGCAGCCGCGTTCTCCTCTTTGACCGGCCAGGGGTACCATCATCTACTACTGGGTGCTCGAAGGACGACATCTTAGTCACTTTCGACGACGAAGCGGTTCAAACGGCAAACGATTTTGAGAAGATGTGTAAGGCTCAATCGCCGGCAATCGAAGGTGTGTTCCGACCCATCGAGGCTTTAGCGCGTTTTCACAGTCGACCTGCCTTCGGCTCCTGGCGCCTAGAGGTACGCGACTTGGCAGAAGAAGACGGCGGCGCCATAGAGGGCTGGGCCTTGCGCTGCTGCCTGTGGGATACGATAAGGAAGGCCACTTTGCTCAGAAAGCAACCTCTTATGCTTGCAGCCGGCCAAATGGCTCCCATCGATAGCTCTTTACTACAGGCAGACCCAGCTGGTCACAGTCCTGAGAGCCTTCAATTTACTCTGCTATCTCTGCCTCAACATGGACAACTGTTGCACAATGGTCAGGTGCTGACCGTCGGTAGCGTATTTACCCAAGCAGATGTCGACGCCGGCCGTATTGCCTATGCGAATAACGGCGGCATAGCTGTGCAAGATGCTTTTGCCTTCGACGTGCTCAATGTTGCTACGAGCCAATGGCTTCACTACGAGGTTTTTCCCATCCAAATTGCCCAGAACGACCTCATTGTCTCGCTCGAAGTGCTCGACTCATTGCACTGTCACAATGGTGCTACGGCTCGCCTACGAGCCACCGTTCAGGGGGGCAAACCTCCCTATCGCTATGAACTGGCTCCTAGCGGGATAATACAGGGCGATGAAGTATTTAAAAACCTAGGCTCCGGCACCTATTTCGTCGTCGTTACCGATGGATGGGGTTTTACTGCGGTCTCGCCCTCGGTTGAAGTATTGAACCCGCCTCCTATAATAGTGCATCTCTCCACCACTACCGATACCATTCTAGTAGAGGTTTCAGGTGGAATTCCTCCGTATCGATACCGCTTAGGCGAAAATGCGTATCAAGAAGAGCCGCTTTTCCCTGATTTGCCTAATGGCACCTACTCAGTAGAGGTTAAGGATGCGAAAGGATGTACGGCCATGGCGGAAGTTATCGTCTACGTAGGGCCCTTGGCGGTGTTGCAGGTGCGAACGACACCCGTTAGTTGTTTTGGCAGTAGTGATGGCACCGCTCAAGTAACTGCGGGAGGAGGCTCACCTCCTTATTCTTACAGCCTCAATGGAACGGATTTTCAGTTCAGTAGTTTCTTCAGCGCTCTATCCGCAGGGCAATACACTGCGATAGTGCAGGACAAACACGGCGCTATGGCCGAGCAAACTTTTATCGTTGAAGAACCGCCACCTCTTGAGATAAATGCCGTGTCTGTTCTGAATCGAATCGAGGTAACAGCCAGCGGCGGCACAGGTCCTCTCGCTTATCGCCTGAATGGCAGTGCTTTCCAAACGCAACCGGTGTTTAAAGGGGTGAATAACGGCGAGTATACCGTCACGGTGCGCGACGCGAAAGGTTGCACGGCTGAAGCAGTTGTGTTGGTAGATGTACCGCCGTTTCGACTGCTGCATATAAGCGTAGATGGGGAGATTCGGTGTGCAGGTCAAACGGTGCGCGTGTTCGTTAGCGCGACAGGAGGTGTACCTCCTTACTCCTATTCTTTGGATGGAGCCTTATTTCAGCCCGATAGTGTGTGGGAAGCAGTCGAGGCGGGTGCACACGTGATTGTTCTACGCGACGACGCGGGCAATCAGATAGCTAGCGATACTTTCTACATACATGGCCCGACACCCTTGACTGCAGAGGTGACTGTAGTTGGCCCTAACGCCTCTGTTTCTGTCAGTGGCGGTACACCACCTTACCGCTTTGCCTGGGACGGCGACTCATGGACGGCGGACAGCACCCTTAGCCGACTCTCTAATGGAAGACACGTTGTTGTAGTTGCCGATGCAAACGAGTGCATGGATACCGTCGCCTTCGAAGTTTTTTACGTCCCTATGGTTGCCCTCCTGACGCGCACATTTCCCGCCTGTGCCGGAGGCTCTGATGGCGCTTTCGAAATAGAAATTCTCGGAGGTGTGCCGCCCTTCGCCTGCGACGGCGTGCAGCTAAGCACCAACCGCTGTTTCCGTAACCAACTGAGTGCTGGTACCTACATCGTCACACTCACCGATGCCCTCGGAGATACGCTTCTCGTGACGGTTACCCTAGACGACCCACCTGCTCTTGTAATATCAGCCGCTGCTGTATCAAATACTTTAACGGCCAACGCCTCTGGTGGCACAGGCCCATTAGAGTATAGCCTAGATGGCCTGCATTTTCAACCTTCGCCGGTCTTTTCCAATCTGCCCGACGGCGTCTATACGGTTACCGTACGCGATGCGAACGGCTGCACGGCCGTATCGGCACCAGTAGAAATTATCACCGTCCACACTCAAACGCCCGGATATGTTGCGCAAGTGCACCTTTATCCAAATCCCTCGACAGGAAACTTCTGGATCCAAATGACGCCACAGGCAGTTGAAGCGTGGCAATTATCGCTTTACGATTTGTGCGGTCAATTGGTGTGGCAGTCTAGTTATTCCTCAGAGGGCGAGGCGCCATGGGAGGTGCGTCTTCCCGCCTTGCCTGCGGGTACCTACTTAATCTATGGAGTGAGTAGACAAAGGCAATTTTTTGCGCGTATCATCCTCACAGAAGTAAGGTAGAGCTCCCTTTTGAAATGAGCATTTCTTGAAGGAAAATTTCATAAGGATTCTCTGACGACCTAGAAGAAAAGTTGGAAATCCGATTCTCAATTTAATGGCTGACTGTTAGGTGCTTAGTCGCTCAAGAGCGGAATCCCACGTAGATCCAGGCCAATTGGCTACGCATGGTTGGCGTGGAACATCTTGCTTACGTCCGATCTGATTGGCCAAAGTTTCTTCCTCTAGACACTCCCCTCTGCTGGCAGGTTCTCCACTCAGCATTGGCATTCATCCACGAGGCGATACCTGTTAGGAGGCTCGAGAAGATGGAAGAGTAGCCTCGCTCTGTTCAGCCACCTGACACCTCAGGCGATTGCAAGATGCTCAATGTGCTTTCTGAAGCAGCGCGCTGCGACCGTCAGCAAGTTTTCTTAAATTCTTCTTTTTCAAACGGTTGAATCTTTTACGCTATGCTCAATCGCGTAAGTGAACTTCCTCTCGCGAGGCTGCACTTCTTACGCGCATATAGCGCCTTTTCAAGCGCAAAAACGGCTTTTCCCAATACTGATAGGACAAATGGGCCGTCAGTAGGGTACCAGCAGTACATAGTAAGTATACAAGTACGTAGTGGAGCGCATTATCCTTTGAAAGCCATCCGTTTAATATCCATCCCAGCGAGAAAATGATAAGCGGATGAATGACATAGATACCGTAGGAGATCTTGCCAAGGTAATCCATAACGGGTATATCCAGGTTAATAAGCCCTGTGCGCTGAGCTTGCCCGATAATGAGCGCTGTGCTTAAGCAAGCCATCACTTCGTGATTGATGATATTGGCTAGATGGAAGCGATTTACGGCGGCTAAAATCACGGCCAGCCAGCCCAGTGCTTGGATGTCCAATGGGTTGCCAAGCGGATGAACCAACGCTCCTGATGAAAATACAGGTATGCTCCCATTGCTCCGATCATCATGCAACTAAAGCGGTTTACGTCTACAGCCGTGTGAAATACCGAGCCAGTGAAGGCATAAAAGCCTATCACTTTGAGTGTCATGAATGCTGCTAGTAATGCAGCCGTAGCCCAAAAGAGTCGACGATGAAAGGCCTTGACGAATACAGGCCAGAACAGGTAAAATTGTTCTTCCACTCCTAGCGACCAGTAATGGCCCAACAGGTCGCTGCGTAGCTGAAAAGATTTAGGTACATTAGGCGCAAAAAAGAAGTAAAACAAGTCGCTAATTGACTCATGTGGTACTCTGCCTATTCGGCTAACTATTTAACTGTAGTACAAAGGCCAAATGCGCAGAATTCGGCAGATGTAGAAGTTTTTGATGCTGATGGGTTGAACTGCTTGCTCGGCCAGCAAGAGATATGTTATTAGAAATCCGCTGAGCGCGAAGAAGATAGTCACTCCGAAAACAGCCAAGTCAATGCCTTTTGGATTGCCGTTGGGCATTCTTCCGATGAGGTATGGGCTCAGCCCAAAGCGGTCCATATAAACTGTAATATGTAACGCTACTACTGCGAGAGCCGCAATAGCGCGAATACCATTAAGTCCAGGAAAGAAGATAGGCTGGTCAGCTTTAAACGTATACGCCTTCATGAGACCATGGTTGGCGAGCAAATTTCTTGCCTAAAAGTTCTTGCTTTCTCTCTTGTTGAGATGATGAGCATTCTCTTGAGAAGTCTGTCTACTGGTCAGGTAAATGCAACCCGTTGCCGTAAAAGTGGTCTATTTCTACTTGAACGCACGGGCATAACAGCAGAATCGTTGTAATATTAACCCGAAATAAGTTCTCGCCTTCTTACTTCAACTAAACATTACACGTATGAGACCTTTTGTCCGAATTCGCCCTTCTTTTTTATTGGCTTTATTGGTGTGGGCGTCTAGTATCCCTCTGATGGCGCAAAAGAAGGAGCTCCGCTTGCCACCAGGCATGAAGAAAGTTGCTTCTGTGGAAGGCATAACGGAGTATAGCTTACCCAATGGGCTGCGCGTTCTGCTATTTCCCGACCCGTCAAAACCCACTATCACGGTGAATATTACCTATAAGGTCGGCTCTCGCCACGAGAATTACGGCGAGAAAGGAATGGCCCATCTGCTAGAGCACTTGGTATTCAAAGGCACACCACGCCACCCTAATATTCCACAAGAGTTGACCGAACGCGGAGCTAGGCCTAATGGAACAACCTGGTTTGATCGCACAAACTATTTTGAAACATTTGAGGCCACAGAAGACAACTTGCGTTGGGCGCTCGACCTAGAGAGCGACCGCATGGTCAACTCTTTCATTGCCCGCAAGGATTTAGAGAGTGAATTTTCTGTGGTTCGAAACGAGTATGAAATGGGTGAAAACAGCCCCTATACTGTGCTCAACAAGCGCATGATGGCGACCATCTTCCAGTGGCATAACTACGGCAAGTCTACTATTGGTGAAAAGTCGGACATTGAAGGTGCGCCCATCGAACGCTTGCAGGCTTTTTACAAGCACTACTATCAGCCCGATAATGCTGTGCTTATTATCGCCGGTAAAATTGACGAGCAACGCACCCTGGAATTGGTGCACGAATATTTCAGTCCTATTCCAAAACCAGAGCGCCAACTCATCCCCACTTATACGCGAGAACCGGTGCAGGATGGCGAACGACGAGTGGTCGTCCGTCGCGTAGGGAACATTCAATTGTTTTCTGTAGCTTTTCGCACACCTGCAAATGCGCACCCTGACTATGTGCCTCTAGTAGTGCTGGCTGACTTACTAACTGACGATCCTGCAGGCCGCCTCTACAAGGCGTTGGTCGAGACGAAGAAAGCTGTCTCTGTTTTTGGCTCAGCCAGTGGTTATGCGGAGGACGGTGTCACTAGTTTTACTGCTGAAGTTGCATTAGATCAGTCGCTCGACGAGGTAAAAAACATTCTTTTGGCCGAACTGGAAAAATTAAAGACAACTCCACCTACGCAGGATGAGGTGGAGCAAGCCAAAAAGCGCCTGCTTAAAAACTGGGAACTCGCCTTCCGACAATCCGACCGTATCGGCATCAGCCTCAGCAATTATATCGGTGCGGGCGATTGGCGTCTAGCTTTCCTCTATCGAGACCGTTTGGAGAAGGTTACACCCAACGACGTAGCGCGTGTAGCAGCATATTATTTCAAGGAAGCCAACCGTACGTTAGGCTTCTTTATACCCGACAAGTCGCCCGACCGCGTCGAAGTTCCACCTCCCCCGAATGTAGAAGAAATGCTAAAGGACTACAAGGGGCGCGAAGCCATCGCTCAAGGTGAAGACTTTGACCCCAGCCCTGAAAATATCGAGCGGCGCACAACACGCGGCCGACTTCCTAATGGCATGAAGTATGCCCTACTGCCCAAAAAGACTCGAGGTGAAAGCGTCAATGTGGCAATGACTTTCTACATGGGCGACCTAAAGAGCTTAAATGGAAAGGCAACCATTGGCAGTATGGCAGCTTCGATGCTCAACCGCGGCACAAAAAAGCGTACACTGGCCGAGCTAAAGGCGGAGCAGGATCGCCTCAAGGCGCGCATCACAATTAGCGGTAGTGCTTCTTCGACTCGCTTAAGCATTGAAACTGATCGTGCTCACTTGGCTGAAGCCATTCGCCTGGCCGGAGAAATGCTCCGACAACCCTCATTCCCTGTAGAGGAATTCGAAAAACTGAAGAAGGAGTACATTACTCGCCTAGAATCGCAAAAAAGCGATCCTCTTGCCCTAGGAGTCAATACTTTTAACCGAATTACGCGACCGGCATATCCACAGGGTGACCCTCGGCGAGTTATGAGCATCGAAGAAGAAATTGCCGAA
The DNA here is from genome assembly GCA_025055285.1 of Saprospiraceae bacterium. GTDB lineage: Bacteria > Bacteroidota > Bacteroidia > Chitinophagales > Saprospiraceae > M3007. The sequence goes on along the minus strand of JANWXM010000002.1, from coordinate 128,577 downwards.
GCTCAGGCCGTTACGCTCGAACAAATACGCGATTTCTACCAACGCTTTTACGGCGCTTCCTACGCCACTTGCGCCATTGTAGGTGATTTCGACTTAGAAGAAATCGAAAGGGTGTTGCGCGAAACATTCGGCGATTGGAAAAGCCCAGCATCCTTTACGCGTATTCCTCAAGACTACGAGCCAGTGCCGGTAAAAACGGAAACCATTCTAACTCCTGACAAACCTAATGCAGTCTATCTGGCAGGGTTGGGTTTTCCTATGCGCAACGACGATCCAGACTATCCTGCTCTAGTGCTCGGCGGACAAATCATTGGTGGCGGCTTTCTTAATTCGCGCCTAGCCACCCGCATCCGCCAACAAGATGGCTTGAGCTATAGCGTTAGCGCTTCATTCAGCGCAAGCCCTTTAGATAAGTCGGGCAACTTTCTGGCCTTCATGATTTACAATCCTACAAATTTAGCACGCCTAGAAACAGCCTTCCGCGAAGAAATCGAACGCGTAATGCGCGACGGTTTCACCGCCGAGGAAGTCGAAGCTGCTCGAAGCGGATGGCTTAAGTCGCGCCGAGTAGATCGGTCCTCCGACAATGCTCTCGCGCAGCTACTCAACAACTATCTCCTTTACGACCGAAACTTAAATTGGGATGCCGAATTTGAGCGAAAGGTTGAAAAACTCACAGCAGAGCAAGTCAGTCAGACCGTGCGCAAATACCTCGACTACGCCCGACTCAGTATTGTTAAAGCTGGTAATTTCGAAAAACAGGCGGACCGCTGAGCCGTGAGCTCTCCGCGCCGAAAAGGTTCACCTTCGGCATTGGATAGCTGCTAGAATTATTTCTTTTCCTCATCTGCAAAAACTTTTTACATATGATAAAGCTAAGAAAAACAAGTGTACTTCTCAACACCCTGTTCCTGTTCATTGTATTTCAGGCTAGCGCTCAAGCGCAAACTAAGCCACCTTCTCAACAACGACAGATTACGTATTGGACTTCGGGCGGAGATGGAGGTATTTTGTCTCTGGCTACCGTTGAAATGAATGGTCGAGAAGTTCGACCCATCGTGCGCTGGTCTCCGGTGTTCAACGTGGGCGGTAACTTCAACTGGGATTTTATTGAAAACGCCGGAATTTTTCTAGGATGGAATATTCGCAACATTGGCCTAATTACAAAGGATAGCGCCGGCAAGGATGACCTCTTCAAGCGCCGCATTTATATGTTGGGCTTGCCTCTGGGCATTAAGGTAGGAAGCATGCGCAACGGCCAGTTTTTTTACGTTGGCGGCGAGTTCGGTTTTCCCTTCAATTACAAGGAGAAATATTTCCCCGATGGAAATCGTCGGAAGAAGACGAAGTTCCATGAGTGGTTTAGCGAGCGTGTACCTCAATTTACTACTGCCCTCTTTGCGGGCCTCCACTTTCGTCGGTCGTTGAATGTTAAGGTACAATACTTCTTCAACAATTTCTTCAATCCGAACTTCACCTTGGTGAATCAAAACAGCGAAATCCAGCCGTATCAGAACTACCAGGCAAATATTTTCTTTATCACCTTCGGTCTTGACTTTGGCGATAGACGATCGTCGGGCGACGAGAAGGATCGAAGGCGAGGACAGCGCCAGCGTCAGCGCAGTACAGAGCCTTAAACTAGGACAATTGGCACGATTTTTTGCATCTGAGAGTCGGCAAAGAGCTTAGCATTTGATTGGTTAATTGTTTTCATGGTTATGTTGCGCCATTTCGTCGAAAGACGAGATGGCTTTTTTCTTTGCAGTGCCTTGTGAAAGCGCAAAAAGGTTTTTGCTTATGAAAATTCTCATTTTGGGTGGAGGGAATATGGGCTTGACGTATGCCCAGAGTTTTTTACGCAGCCACATTGTTACGCCCGACAACCTGATGGTGCTATGCCGAACAGCAGAACAAGCTGCTTCGTTGAGTGCTTCCTACGAAGGGCGTTTTTTCACCGACGCAGCAGCTTGCGTTCCAGTAGCCGATCTAGCTATTCTGGCCGTTAAGCCTCAAGACGCTCCCGCCTTGTTTGAGCAGATTCGCTCCTTTGTTTCCTCTGACCAGGTTTGGCTGAGCATCATGGCAGGAGTACGCACGGCTACAATTGCTAGGGCGTTAGGCGTTCGAAAAGTGGCGCGGGCAATGCCTAATCTACCCGCTCAAATTGGTGCCGGAGTTACCGCCTTTACTGCTACTGAGGAGGTTACGCGCATCGAGCTAGTAATGGTACAAAATCTGCTCAGCACTACAGGAAAGACGCTTTACGTAGAGCAAGAGGCGTTGCTGGATGCCGCTACAGCGATTTCTGGCTCTGGCCCGGCCTACGTCTACTTTTTTATGGAAGCCATGATAGAAACTGCTCAACAAATGGGCTTTTCAGCCGCAGAGGCAGAGCTGCTTGTTGCTCAGACGTTTATAGGAGCATTAGATCTGTATCACAAGGCCAACCTTAGTTGTAAGGAGTGGATCAGAAAAGTAGCCTCCAAAGGTGGTACGACAGAGGCTGCTTTGCGCGTTTTTGAACAAACACAGTTACGTCATCACATTTATGCTGGTCTTGCAGCGGCCTGGAAGCGAGCAGAAGAATTGGGTGAAATACTTTAAATAAACACGTATGCGCTGTCTATTTGCGCTTGTTCTAGTTTTGGTGATTACCTCTTCACAGAGCCAGCCTTGCATTTTGCTGGCTTCGGACGATTTCAATTATCCGCCTAATCAGCCTCTACACGGCCAGCAAGGTGGCACGGGCTGGGCCGAACCGTGGAATGTTCAGGTATTCAATACGGTCTTACCCGGATATCAGACAGCAAACGGCTCGCTCGTCTATGGTGCCTTGCGCACCAGCGGAGGCCAGGCTAATGGCGGACGTGAGTATCTGACTGCCGGCCGTCGCCTCGACACAGACCCCGAAGGTCCCTTTGCAGAGTATATCCTGCCAAATAGCGACGCCATCGGCACCCGAAAAGGCAGCACCCTGTGGATGAGCGCTGTGTTGCGAAAAACTCAAAACAATAGTCAATCTGTATTTGCTGGCGTCCATAGTGAAGCGCTCTCGTGGTGTAACGACTGCACGCAGCGCCGCATCGAGTTTGGCTATTTCGAAGGTCATAGCGACGTCGGCGGCCAGCGCCGGTGGACGCTCCGCATTGGCAATCAGTATTATCCTACTTCGGTGCCGGTGGCTGTTGGTTCGGCAGCTTTCTTTGTACTGAAGATGACTTTTCTTGACCCTTATACAGCAGTAGAATTATTTGTCAACCCTACGATGTTAGGCACGGCGGGCCCTCCGCTCACCCCCACTATCACTCAGAATACTGCTGACCCTTTCCTTCTTCGCAGCGTACATCTATACCTCGGTCATAGCCCAGGAAACGGCGCAGCAGATGAGATTCGGCTGGCTAAAACATACGCTTGCGTTGCCCCTGATAACACTGTGACGCTCGATTTGCCTCCTGTAGCTGTTATAACTGCTACACCGACGGATGGTATAGCGCCGTTAACGGTAAGTCTATCTGCAGCGGGAAGCTACGATCCTGAGGGCTTACCTCTAGTCAGCTATCAATGGAACTTCGGCGATGGTTCGGCGCCTGCTACAGGCGTTAACCATGTGCATACGTATACTGCCCTAGGTCAACTACCAGTACGGCTTACAGTGCGCGACGTTAGTGGTCAGCAACACACGGTCACGCGCATCATCACTGTGCGACGGCCTGACAATACCTTCCCGTGCTTGAGTAGTTTTACTTTAGTTCGGCCGGCCAGTTGTTCGAACAATGATGGCATCCTTCGCATCCACCCGGGAACAGCTTCATATACGCTGCGCGACGCCAATGGGAAGGTTTTAACACCCGTAAATGTCAATGAATTTCATCATCTGCCTGCGGGTACGTACCGATACGAAGCTACTAGTGCTGCGGGATGTGCCGACCGTTTTACGCTCCATGTACCTGTAGATAGCACTACCTGTGCGGGATGGCAGCCCTCTACCTGCCGCATGATTATGGGTACGAACTTGAGTGGCTTTGCTGACTGGGTGCCTGAACGCCCCTTGCGCAATCGCATGAAACATGTGCGACCAAACATTGTAGCCTACGACGATGCATGTTATTGCTGGAGCAATGGAAACGAAGCACTTATCGCTCGAACGCCCGATGGCTATCCCACTCACGTGCCGCAATTAGCCAACGGCGTACCCAACAAAGTGCGCTATGTCGTCTCGACCGAAGGTGCTAACCTCCCGCCTGGCTCATACGTCTTGCTCTACGATGGCCAGGGGGTCGTAACCGTTAGTGGCAATGCTACTGCTGTAAGCAATACGCCAGGGCGCTTACAGTTTCAGGTGACGGGCACAGATATTGTTGTCCTAAATATCGAAGCTTCGCAAGCGGGCAATCCCGTGCGCAATTTCCGCTTGCTTCGGCTGCAAGATGAATTCGTTGATCTAGCGGAAAATCCTTTTTACGAAGTTTTTTTAGAAAAAATTGCTCCCTTCCAAGTGTTGCGCTTTATGGATTGGGGAGCAACGAACAACAATCCTGTCCGCCGCTGGCAGGAGCGAACTCCTCTTACTTACTTTACTTACGGAACGCCTCAAGGGGTGCCCTATGAAGTTATGATTGACCTTGCCAACCGCACCAGGAAAGATGTGTGGATTTGCGTGCCGCATGCTGTCGATGACGACTACATAACGCGCATGGCCGAGTTATTCCGCGACCGGTTGGATTCTAATCGTACTATATATTTGGAATACAGCAATGAAGTGTGGAATTGGATCTTTGATCAAGCGCACTACAACGAGCAGACGCGTCCGGCCAACTTGAATTATGGGCGAGCTATAGCCGAGAAGGCAGGTCGTGTCTTTCGCATTTGGCACCAGGTTTTTGGGCCGCAAAAACACCGCGTCAAACGTGTCTTAGGCCTACAAGCGGGCTACAATTACCTCAATGAAGAAATCTTGGCCCAACTATCCCAATCAGAATGGGACTATGGTTCACCGGCCAGCTACATTGGCCTCGACCACACAAGCAACGGCAAGCCTGTCCTGCATGCGGGTAGCACCATTGATGACATCTTGACCAACGCGCGCAATCACTGGGCGGAATTTCGGCCCGTCGTAAGACAAGACTACTGGAATGTGCAACTTTTTGGAAAGGAGGTCCTTAATTACGAAGGAGGTCAACACTTTGTAGGCAATGTCTTCGGCATCCCTTATCCTTATCAGCAGGCTATGTGGGCTGCTCAATACAGCCCAGGCATTTATGCTCTGTACAACGATATGCTCGATACCATTCGGGCTTGGGGCAGTCGCTTGTTTGGCAATTTTACCCTAGCCTCACCTCAGGAAAGCGTCTACGGCTCCTGGGGAGTGCTCAACGACATCGACATACAGCCCCCCTATATGCAAACGGCGCCTAAATACCAGGCTTTGTTAGATAACCGCTGTGCAATGCCAACAAAGGTAAATCCTGAACTCAAGCGCGGAGAAGATGCACTGGTGGTATTTCCTAATCCGACCAGTGGCACTTTTAGCATCCAGCTGCACCTGACACATTCAGATACGCTTCAATTACGGGTGTACGATGCACTAGGGCGATTAATTGCAGAAGGTGTACACACACTCCCTGCCGGTGAACATCGTTTGCCCGTGCACCTATCCTCAACGCCTGCAGGACTCTACCGCGTATTTGTGTTCGGAGAGAATGGCTCGTCTCGTTCAGCTACCCTTCAAATACATTAATCAAACCCATGCTTGAATACGGTACAGTCCTTGTACCCTGCTACTATATCTTTCGGAAAATTTTCGCGTGGTTTCTATATGACTCCATTCAATTTAAAGACGATAGGCGAAAAGAGAACAATGTCGTGTTGTCTCTAGCGCAGTCAGCGCGCGTGTTGCCCTATCTAGGATTCAACATTCGGTTGAGGAGAAGCTTGATTCCCTCTGTTGTTGCCAGACGCCTCGCAAACATCTCAATATGCGCGAATTCTAATTCGAAAGGAAGGTCGCCTGAGCGCATGGTATGTTCAACAAAAGATTAAACGCGGAATAAACCTTTCTCCGGGCAAGCAAAGCTAGCGGTTTAAGGCTGCTTTAAATGCTTGTAGGCATCGCTGTCGGGCAAAGTGGTGTTCTACGATGGGCTTAGGGTAGGCAGGCGTTCCAAATTCAGGAACCCATTTTCGGATATACGTCAGTTCCGGGTCAAATTTTTTGGCTTGCTCAATCGGGTTAAAGATGCGGAAGTAGGGCGCTGCATCAGTCCCACAACCTGCTGCCCATTGCCAACCGCCGTTGTTACTAGCTAGGTCAAAATCGAGTAATTTTTGAGCAAAGTAAGCCTCACCCAGTCGCCAATCAATGAGCAGATGCTTGGTCAGAAAACTAGCTGTGATCATACGTACGCGATTATGCATGTAGCCGGTGGCGTTCAGTTCGCGCATGCCAGCGTCCACGATGGGGTATCCTGTGCGCCCTTCACACCAAAGTTGAAACTCCTCGGGGGCGTTGCGCCAAGCAACATGCTCGTATTGAGGTTGAAAAGGATGATTTACTACATGAGGGAAATGAGCGAGAATTTGACTGTAGAAGTCGCGCCAAATGAGTTCATTCAAGTAAGTATCGTTGAGTTGTTGGGCATGGCGTGCCTTTTGGCGAATGCTGATGGTGCCAAAGCGAAAATGCACACCCAAGCGCGAGGTACCTGCAATGCCAGGGAAATTGCGCGTCTTGTCGTAATTGCGAATTAGACTACACGGCACTGAGGCGGGCGGAAAGGGAATGTTAGCGGGCTCAAAGCCAATATCCGCTAGGGTAGGGAAGGGCAAAGCTTCTGCTACAGATAGGAAATTGTGGAAATATTTATCGCAAGGGTAGGAAGTTAGGTAAAACGAAGTTCCGTCGGGCTGAAGTTGTTCGTTAAGTTTTGCTCTCCATTTTCGGCTATAAGGAGTGAAGACAGTGTAAGGTTTGCCATCTTCTTTGAGCACCTCGTCTTTTTCGAAGATGACGTGGTCTTTAAAAGTTTGAAAGGGTATGCCGCGTTGAGCGAGCATGTTCTTCACAGCAGTATCCCGTTGAATGGCATAGGGTTCATAGTCTCGATTGGTGTAGACGGCAGCAATTCGATAAGTATGAATAAGTTGGTTCCATACTTCGAGAGGCCTTCCGTGCTGGACGAGAATATCGCTGCCCAAAGCGCGCAGACGCTGTTTTAGAGCAATTAAAGCTTGATGAATGAACTCAACGCGCGCATCGCGGCGGCTAGGAAGGTTGTCCAAAATATTTGTATCGAAAATGAAGAGCGGCAGCACGGGATGTGGGCCGCGCAGTGCGTGATATAAACCGGCGTTGTCGTCTAGCCGCAGATCGCGGCGAAACCAAAATATTGCAATTGGATTCATAGAACCGCTCTTGTCGTTGCTATGCTCAAACACTAAACAAGTGGTTAGGGTTGGCAAGATGAAAAATTGCCTGCTCTCAGCAGAAACTGAGAGCAGGCAGGAGCAATCAAAGGCTAATTTACTGTCGGCTCAAGGCGCTACCGGACGAGCGCGCTGCAGGAGGAGCAGAATTGGTGCTCATCTGATCTGCATCTATCACTAACGGAATGTTACCGTTGCTAAAGATTACCTTAGCATTGGGCGATTTGCTCAACTCTAGCCAAGCTTCGATAGCTTTGAACTGCAGGATTTCTGGCGTCAGGCCTTCAGAGATGATCTGGTTGGCGTCGCGAATTCCTTGGGCTTGCACTCGCTTGCGCTCAGCCTCTTGGCGTTCTTGTTGAAGCACAAATTCCATGCGCTGCGCTTGTTGTTCAGCCTCGAGTTTTTCCTCAATTGCCTTGGTTAGATTGCGCGGCAATACGATACTTTTAAGCAGCACAGCTTCTACAACAATACCGCGCGGGCCAAGGGTCTGCATCATTAAGTCGCGAATAGCCACTTCAATTTCGGCCCGGCTGCCCGAGTGCATGTCCTTTGCAAAGTAGCGCGCTGTGACATCCGCCACTGCAGAGCGAAACACCGGAAGGATGAGCGTATTTTCGTAATCTAGACCCACATTTCGTAGCAAATTGGGCGCTTCCTTCTGTACTACTCGATACAAGATAGACACTTCGCTTTGAATGGTCAGACCCTCCTTTGAAGGAATGTTCACGTTTACCTCAATGTTTTCCGTTTGGCCACTTATCTTGACAATAGTAGCTATAAACGGGTTGAACACATGTAAGCCGCTAGTACGCACCTTATCCTCGTATTTGCCAAGGGTGCGCCTTACGGCAAATTCTCCCTGACGAACGACGACGCAACCAGGCGTTAGAAGAGCTATGGCCAATAGAGCAAGGCCAACGTGCCGAAATTTTTTCACTCTTTGCATAGAAAGTTGTTGTTTTTTTATTAAAGCTCTATACAAAAACAACAGCTTATCTTCTATAGTTCTTTCCATTTGTTCAATTGCTCGGCTAATTTGAGCAAAATAACAGTTTTTAACCTTTGAAAACACGTAGTTCGTTAGGGCTCTGTTTTCATAGCTTTCCAATTCCGAATTGCTTCTTTGCGCGCGTGGAACATCTGCCAAAAGGTAGGAATAACGTTGGCAGCCATAGGTGCTGGAGCGTTAAAGAGTACGCAAATGCCTATGCGGTTTCGGCGGTCAAAGGCGATTTCACTGCGATAGTTATTTACAAATCCACCGTGGTAGACGATAGTATCAGTTTGGCCAACTAGAAGGCGCCATCCTATGGCATAATAGGGTGTTAAAGGTTGACCCCACAGTTGAGAATAGCGACGTTCACCATCAGTGCGAATACGAGGCCGAAAAACTTCATCGAGCACCTCGGGCGGTACAATATCTGGTCGGTTGCCCAGGAGGATGAGCAACCACTGGCCCATGTCGGCTACACTGGCATTGATACCTCCAGCGGGAGCAGCATTGTAGTAACGCGAAGTTATGGGAATGGGTTGCCAGCCGGCGCGGGTATACTCATGAGGCCAGGCAATATTGGGATGCAGAAGCATGCTGCGTTGATCTGTGGAGGCAGAATGCATGGCCGCTGGCTTGAAAATGCGTTCTCGTAACAGTTCGTCAAAAGTTCTACCCGTAGCTGTCCGCATCGCTTCTCCTATCAAGGCAAATGCGGCGTTTTGATAGGAGTATACCTCGCCAGGAGAGTATTTTATGCGAAAATGGGAAAAGCGACGCGCAATAGAGCGCAAATCATAACCTGCTTCGATGAGGTTAGTATAGGCGTGGTGCGGAAGACCGGTAGTATGCGCCAGTAAATGCAATAGTTGCACGCGAGATGTATAGCTCGCTGGATTGAGCGAAAATTCTGGCACGTACTGTTTTACGCAGTCGTCCCAGCAAAAGCATTCTTCGTGAACTAAAAGAGCAGCGAGCACACCCGTGAATCCTTTTGACAAGGAGCCGATGCGAAATACTGTGTGGGCATCTACAGAGTCTCTTACATCCAGCCGACGCAAGCCATAACCCCGCTGAAACACAACAGCAGTATCGTAAACTATTACCACTGCAGCTCCGGGAACTCCAGCACGCGCTAAAGTATCTGCTAGGAAACGGTCGAAGTGTTCTATGAGCGTCCGCAAATGCGGATTTTCTGGAGGATAAGGCACATTAAACAACGTCACTTGCGAGCAGATGTTGGTACACTTTTGCGCCAACAAAAAGAACAGAGCAAAGGGCAGTAACCGCTGAATAAGCAGATAATTATTCATACCAATAAAAGGAATCAAAGCAGTAGACTCTTTTCGATCAAATACCGCGCCTAACTAGAGGAAGTATGTGTGAGCTCTTTGCTCGGCCCTTTATGAACGGACATATGGAATCAGCGCAGGATATTGCTTCAACAGATTAGCCGCCTCTGCACGCGTTAAGCGCACGCCATCTATATAGGCCCACACAATGGGTTCAGGAAAACCAGCAGCTTTCACCTCGCGCGCAAGCGCAACGGCCTCCGCATAAGTACGCACTAATCCTGTGCAGTACCTGTAGAGGCCGCTTTCGAGTTCACCCTCTACCATAAGGTCACTGAACATGTTCAGCGCATCGTCAGTCACCAATTGGCGAGCAGAAAGCATTTCTACACGGAAGGTTAAGCCTTTGCTCCGCTCGACTAAGGAAGTAGCGCCATACGCTTCTAAACCTGGTGGCACTGGGCGCGCTTGCAAAGTTAGTCGAAACGGTAGTGGCTCTCCTAACTGAACGAAGGAAAATTCGATGCGCCGATTAAGCTGCTGCCCTTCGGGAACAGGTCGACCATCGGGCAGAGCATTCTGGGCCACTGGGTAAGCTGAACCAAAGCTCTGTAAGATAATTCGCTGGGATGGTACGCCATACTCTATAAGAGCTCTTGCTACAAGCTCGGCGCGTTTGATGCCTTGATATAGATCGAACTTGGCTGCACCGCCCGGGTCGGTGTGTACGTGCACTAATACGCGAACCTCTGGATAATCATTTGCCAAACGAGCTACTTGTTGAAAGACGCGGCGATTGTTTTCCCGCAGAAGGTCAGCATCACTCTGATAGTATATAGTGGGTAGAGCAACTGCGCGCATGGATATTGCCTCGCGCGAGAGCGCAAAGGATTGAATATCCTGAGTAAATAATAAGCGCTGGGCAAATTGTTCTTCCCGGGCCTGCTTGAAATAGGCTGCGTATAAATCTCGCTGACCATAACCATCTAACAGCCGGTCAGAAGCAAAGAAAGCCACCTGACCGTCAGCAGACAAGCGAAAGAAAGCGTCTTCTCCGGGAGAGTTGATAGGTAAGCCCAGGTTAACGGGTTCGCTCCAAGCCTGCTTTGCCAAGTCGAATACGGATCGAAAGATGTCGAGGCCTCCGATGCTTTCAGTGCGATTGCTGCTGAAATACAGCGTACGCCCATCCCGCGCCAGGAAAGGCGTAGTCTCATCATATGGCGTGTTGATCGGAGGACCTAAGTTGCGCGCTTCCGTCCAGCCCGTATCAGTTCGAAGGGAATAGTACAGGTCCAAGCCACCTAAACCGCCAGGGCGCCGGCTAGCAAAAAATAAGAGGGAGTCGCTGGCAAAAAATAGTCCTGTGTCGCCCTCTTCCGGCTTCATTGGGCTTTCAAAAGGGCGGTTTTCTACGGCGACCTTGCCTGCTGTATCGGTTAATACCACACCGCTGTACAAGGTGAAGCCTCGGAAGAAATAAAGCACTTGACCGGCGTTAGTAAAGTCTAAGGCTACTTCATAACGCGGCGTATTGAGCAAATCACTCAACAACGTAGCATAGTTCCAGCCACTGGCCGTGCGTTGGGTGTAGAACATGTCGCTACACCATCGACCTTTTTCTGGATCTTCATAGCCCTCCTCATTGCGCAGGCCTCCCGTAGTGTTTTGGCGCGCTGCAGAGAAGTAAAGTCGGTCCGGGAAGTTGATCGAAGGTAGCGGAGCAAACTCATCGCCCGGTGAGTTCACGCGATCCCCTAAGTTCTCTACTAAAGCCACTTCTGGGTTATGCCTTACTTTTAAACCACTGACACATCGCCGTAGGTTGTCTAATACACTAGCCCTCAGGGGATGCTTTTCGGATACAATGCGCAAAAAACCCTTATAGGCGGTGATGGCGCGCTCGTACTCGCCCAAACCATGCAAGGTGCGTGCATAATAATAATGAGCATCTGGCTCGGCTGCACGTGAGCTTCGCTGGAGCACGTATTCCAAATATTGTAAGGCAGCCTGAGGCCGATGTAAATGATAGGCGCAAATGCCTAATTTGCTCAAAACGCCCAAGTCACCGGGTTTTTTTTGCTGATATCGCTTTAAAGCCTCTTCCGCTTCCGCCCAACGCTCAAGGGCAAACAGCTTTTCTCCAATACGCTTAAAATCGGCCGCCTCTTGGCCAAAAATAATGCTATGAAACGTTGCGAGGTAGAATAGGACTATACGCAAAAATTTCTTCGAGAGTTTCATGATTGGCATTTACAAAGAGAAAGATGGAACAAAACTCTGTCATTTCGCTGCAAGAAGCCTTCCCTGAAGGAAAGCACTGGCAAAGGTCAAAAAGACTGAAGTCGTTTCCTTCCTCTTTTTGGTAAAACTGTTTCACTAACCTATTTTTGTGTACCTGATCACGTATTTGTACGCTACTTCTTATGCAAAAAAGGTTATTTCTTGTTTTTGCCACACTTTGCTTGTTGTGGAATACGGTCGCTGCTCAGAAGATGATTTCTGCGCAGTTTCTAGGCAGCCGGACGCGTGCCCAAATTGCTAGCCAGTTCAAATATCCATTAGTTCAGTATGACGTTCGTTTTTATCGAGTAATATATACTACCAAAAATACTGCTGGGCAGCCCGATACTGTTTCAGGGCTCGTTGTTGTTCCGCAGGATACAACGCGTATTTTTCCTCGCTTGGTGTATCAACACGGTACATCGGTGACTAAGACTGATGTGCCCTCGTTCAACGTACTTGGTGGAGGCGACGGCGCTACGGGTTTGCTGTTCGGAGGTATGGGTTTTCTGACGATTATGCCCGATTACTTAGGGCTAGGCGTAGCCAAGGGCTTTCATCCATACGTGCATGCTGCCTCAGAAGCTTGGGTAGCGGCGGATATGTTGCGCGCCCTGCCTGACTTCATAGCGTACTACCAAACCCACCAAGGTACCAAACTGCATACTAACGACCAGTTATTTGTAACTGGCTATTCCCAAGGTGGTCATGCCTCTATGGCCTTTCATCGAGATGTCGAGCAACTCTGGCAGAACGAGTTTAAAATAACCGCTGCTAGTTACATGTCCGGGCCGTACAGTATAGGAGAGGTTATGCGAAATACAGTGCTGTCAGACGAAATCTATCTGTATCCAGCATACATACCTCACACGTTAATCTCGTATCAACACGTATACGGCAACTTATACGGCTCTCTTCAACAAATATTCCGGGAGCCTTATGCGACTGCTATTGCCCAGCATTACAGCGGGAGCTTCAACCTTATATTGCTAAACACTCAATTGGTTAATCTCTTGGTACAGAACGAAGGCTCGTGCCGTCCGATGCGAATGTTGCAGCCTGCTCTGGTACAAGAACTGAAGGCAGACGACTGGCATCCGATTAATGTCGCTCTGCGCGATAACAACGTTTATCAGTGGGCACCTAAGGCACCTGCGCGTATCTTTTTCTGCACGGCTGACGACCAGGTGCCCTATCAAAATAGTATCGTAGCGCGTGATACGATGATCGCTCGTGGTGCTATCAACGTACAAACAGTCGACGTAAATCCAAATGCCGACCACAGCGCCTGCGCATCACCCGCAATAGTCAATACGCTGCTGTTTTTCCTCGGCTATCGAGACGTCGGCTACGTAAGCAGCACAACTGAGGCAGTAACGACACAGCTGCTTTCGCTGTGGCCCAATCCGACCAGTGGTATTGCGTGGCTAACCGACCTTCCTGGCGAAGGCCACCTACAAGTTCTCGATATCAACGGCCGGCTGCGCCAAAACGTCTTCTCGGTAACAGGTAGTCGTTATCTGCTGGATTTGAGCAGCTTGGAGGACGGTCTCTATATTGTTCGCTTTTTTGCAGATGGGCGCATATGGCAAAACAAGGTTGTCCTGCGCCGGTAACGCTTCTGCTTATGTCAGGACTAATCGTCTGTGCAGGGGCATGTAGCTAAGCCTTTTCATTTTTGTCCCTCCTCAGCCTTTTGGTTCATAGAGATATACGGCTGTAGCTGGACAATCCTCAATAATAAGGCTCAAAAGGCTTAAGTGTCCTATGTTGAGTGAATTCTGGTATTTATACCATTTCTAGCGCTTGCTTTCGCGGATATTCGTCAACGGAGTTCCATTACTTCTATGCCTAAACATCCTTGGCGGATGGGCAATAATACAGTATCTCCGGGTCGAGAGAGCGGAAAATAAGCCTGACTCTTGTATTGAAACCGATGGAGACGCTGACCATCTTTGACGAGAAGGCAATAGCCTGTAATTCTTACAGGCTGAAAGCACAACCAACCATAAGCAGAAGCAACATAAGGAGTTTCCGCTACGAACTCAAAAGGGCGATGTTCGACTAAGCCACTTGCTCGATTGACTCTGCTAGCAAAGAGCGGCATGAATAAGGGCACGAAGAAAACGATGAGGAGTACCTCCGGTACGTGGTTGACCCATGGCTTCAAGCGGTGACGCAGCACATACACTATGGCAGCGGCCACTCCCGCACCGAAAAGAAAAGAAAGTAACACTAATCGACTGACTTCCAGAGTGTTTGTAAACACTGGATATTCGCGCGTATAGAGCCAAATTAGTCCAAAAAGTACCGCTACTACAAGGATGGCGCTTAAGCGGATACGCCAAGAGAGGCCTTCCATAATTATGTATTATTGATAATCAGATTCATGGCTTGAGATGAAATTTTAACCCCTCTTTTTCTCGGAATTCTTTGTTAGATGAACGAACATCTTTATACTTGATTGGCAATAAGTAGTGGCTGCGCCTTCTTCTGGAGAAGATGGATTTGCTATGAGTACGGCGCCATACGACGGTTATGCTTCTTCTACGAGATTTTCTGCCTCTTGAAATAGAAACCACTGACGAACAAAGTCTCTCACTTCTTCTGGGCGTTCGTTTCGATGCCAGAACTGGCCGTGTTTGAGGTTCGCTTCATAGTCCAAGGCATAGCGGCGGTGGTTTTTACCGATGTCCTTGATGGCATTAAGGATATAGCGGAGTTCGGCATTGGTCATAGTAGGGTGAAGAGACAGGCGAACCCAACCGGGTTTTTCGCTTAGGTCACCAGCATCAATTTTGCTTACGATTTCACAGGAGCGCTCTTGAGAAATGCCAAATAGGAAGTGGCCGTAGGTGCCTGCACAGGCGCACCCGCCGCGAACCTGGATGCCGTAGAGGTCATTAAGGAGTTTAACTGCTAGGTTATAGTGGAGCCCTTCAATAGTGAACGATACTACGCCTAAGCGGTCTTCGTTTTGACGTTCCAAAATGTTGAGCCAAGGCAGGCCGTCTGTTTCGCGCCAGAACATTTCGAGAAGTTCGTGTTCGCGCTCTAGAATGTTGGCCACACCCATTTGTTCTTTCAAACGAATGGCCAAGGCAGCTTTAATCGTCTGGAGAATGGGCGGCGTCCCTCCATCTTCGCGTATTTCAATATCTTCAATGTAATGATGCCCTCCCCACGGGTTAGTCCAAAGAACGGTGCCACCTCCTGGGTTGTCAGGAACTCGATTGTGATAGAGTGCTTTATTGAATATTAGGACGCCGGGTGAACCTGGCCCACCCAGAAATTTGTGCGGCGAAAAGTAAATAGCGTCTAGTTGCTCTAAAGGGTCAGCAGGGTGCATGTTGATCTCGACGTAAGGGGCAGTACAGGCGAAATCTACGAAGCAGTAGCCGCCGTGTCGATGCATCAATGCGGCCACTTCGTGATAGGGAGTGAGGATGCCGGTAACGTTGCTGCCAGAGGTAATAGCCGCAATTTTTAAGGGACGGTTGCGGTACTGGTGAAGCAGCTGCTGCAAGTGACGCAGGTCTACATGTCCTTTTTCGTTTGGCGGAATGATAACAACGTCGCAAATAGTTTCCAACCAGGAAGTTTGGTTGCTGTGGTGTTCCATGTGCGTACAGAATACGATAGGGCGCTCTTCGGGCCGCAGTTGGAGGCGCTCGTAATAGCGCTCGTGAATACGCAAACCGAGCATGCGCTGGAGCTTGTTCACTACCCCTGTCATGCCGGAATACGCTGCAATCAAAGCATCGCCTTCATTGGCGTTCACATGGCGCTTGATAATTTGCTGAGCCGTGTGGTATGCTTGTGTCATCAGTCTGCCCGTCAAACTCGTCTCCGTATGGGTATTAGCCATGTATGCGCCAATATGTTGGCTTAAGCGCTCTTCGATGGGTTGGTAAAGGCGGCCACTGGCAATCCAGTCGGCGTAAACGAGCGGCTTATGGCCGTACGGTGTGTGAATGTACTGGTCAATCCCGACGATATTTTGGCGAAAGGGCAGAAAGTAGTCTTCTAAACGACAACTCATAACGACAAACATTTTTTGCCTGTAGGCAAAAGTAGCGATTGGTTCTGATGTACTTTTGCCAAAAATTCGCGTCGAGCAATTGCAAGTCAACTATTCCGAACCTAGTCATCCTTCTTATGCCGGCACTATGATGCCCGAAGTTAAACTTTTTGCCTGCTCAGCTTCTGAGGAGCTTGCTAAGGAAATTGCCTTCCATTACGATGAACCTCTGGGCCAAAAAACCTTACATCGCTTTAGCGATGGTGAGATGCAGCCTATCATTCAAGAGAGTGTGCGAGGTGCCTTTGTGTTCTTTATCCAAAGTACTTACCAGCCTCACGACAATTTGATGGAGCTTCTTTTGTGCATCGATGCCGCTCGGCGGGCGTCAGCGGGTTATATCACAGCAGTTATACCTTACTTCGGCTACGCTCGTCAAGACCGCAAAGACATGCCGCGTGTACCCATTAGCGCTAAACTCATCGCCAATCTGCTAACCACTGCTGGAGCCAACCGCATCATGACAATGGACCTACATGCTGAGCAAGTACAAGGCTTTTTTGACATCCCGGTAGACCACTTGCGTTCAGAGGCCATCTATATTCCTTATTTAGAAAAAAATCTGGACCTTTCTAACGTAGTTTTCGCTAGCCCAGATGTAGGCGGCGTGAAGCGTGCGCGGGAGTTTGCTAAACATTTCGGGCGAGATCTCGTCATTTGCGACAAATATCGCTCGCAAGCTAATCAGGTCGAATCCATTACCGTTATCGGTGACGTCAATGGCGCCGACGTCATTCTAGTAGACGACTTGGTGGATACAGCCGGAACGCTGTGTAAGGCAGCCGATGCACTTATCGAAAAGGGAGCCCGCTCTGTTCGGGCCATCTGTACGCATCCTGTGCTTTCAGGTAAAGCCTACGAAAACGTTGAAAAGTCTAAATTAACCGAACTTATTGTGTGCGATACCATCCCCCTAAAGCAGTCGTGCTCGAAGATCAAAGTACTTTCCACTGCCAAATTATTCTCTCGCGCCATTCGAAATACTGTTGAGCACAAATCTATTGCCGCGCTCTTTCACTGGAAAAATTCAGCAAATCCGCCGCTTCCTTAAAAATTCTGCCGTTCCGTAAATAGCCCTTGGAAGCCGGAGCGAACTGCATTTATCTTGGAGCCAGTTTTCTCATAGTATGTTTTGATTTTCCTACTGCTCCCTGGTAGCAGTAGGATTTTTTACATGAATATGGCCTCCGCCTTTGGCGTTTATTCCGGTTTCCCCCGTTCATATTGTCGTTCTGCGCCCTTTTGTGTTTTCAGAACAGTTTGAATCCACCGATCGCTTAATGCATTTGCTTTAACCCCCCTCGCTTTAATCGCTTGCCTGGTGGAATTTTGCCACATCTTATGAAGGTGAAAAATGCGATTGTGGCCGGTTGGTTGCTACTCATAGCAGCCCCCGGCCACAGCCAGGTGGAAAATGGCGCTTACCGAGCGCTGCTAAATGTGTTGCTTGACCACAGTGTACCCGAGTTAACGGTTCACGAGGCGGCAGCAAGCGCCTCCGCTTACGTGTTTTTAGATGCTCGCGAGTGGAGGGAGTATGAAGTATCGCACATTGCTCAAGCCAAGTGGGTTGGCTACAAAACCTTTGAACTCCTTCAGCTTCAGCAATTGCCAAAAGATACACCCATCGTGGTTTACTGCTCGGTTGGATATCGAAGTGAAAAAATCGCTGAGCAACTCATCCGCGCTGGCTTCCGAAAGATATGGAACCTTTATGGAGGTATTTTCGAGTGGGTAAATGCAGGTTATCCCGTCTACAACACCAATGGCCCGACCGAGGAGGTGCATGCTTATGACCGAAAATGGGGTGTTTGGCTGAAGCGAGGCAAGAAAGTGTACGGTAATTGACGGATGCTCTGCGGGTTTCAGAGTATCTCGAGCGTAGTTGTCGCCAAATTCAGCGACTTTCCTCACTTGCGCTCCTCAGCCGGCGATTCTGCTACTGTATGCGCCGAATTCCTGCATTTAGCACAAAGCAGGGAATGGCTTTTCCCTTATTTATGGGCTCCCGAAAGCGGAACTCAGTAGCCTCTTGTTTGTCTTACCTAAACTAGCCCTCTCAAAACACCCTTAGTTAGCAAGAAAAAATCCCGGCTCGACTTCCGTCGGCCGGGTACAGTCAATTCCTAACCTTTTAAACTACTGAACTCTTTTTTGCCATGATACGCTACAGGAACAAAGGTTTGTTTCCATACTGTGAAAGCGTATAAATTAAAATTTAAATTTGTATTAATTTTTTTGAGAATGATCGCTAGAAGATTTTGTCGAAGATCGCAAGCGAATTTTCTCCCATACATATTGTCCAATTTGACGGCCGTTTTGACGTCCGCTTTCATTTCCGTGTCGGTAATGAATACCGCCATAGAGTCGGCTCATTGCTGCCTGGTCAGAGGCTTCGTAAAAAGAAGCGAACGAGCGAGGTTTCATTCCGAATTCCACCTCGGTGCTGTCGGTAAAAGAGAAGTTTTCGCCGAAGAGACGCGTCAACACTGTGGCGGCAGCGGCCGATATGGTAGAGTGGCCACTCGTGTGTTCGGGAAAAGGCGGTGTCTCAATAAATGGGCGCCAATCCGGGTCAATATGGCGATTGATATAAGTCTCCGGACGCAGTAAAGCGCTAGTATACTTCTCTGTCCAGCAGCTGATGAAGGCATCGGCAATGGCTAAGGCAACGAGGACATAAGCTTCTGCCGATTGGATAAGAGAAGCGTTCGCCTGCCTGCATGCCTGAGTCGTGATATTGATCCAATGCCCTGTAGGGCTAATTTTTTTCAGCGCTACCATGAGGTGCCCGGTCACTGTCATCTCAAAAGGGTTACAATCCCAATATAAGGCAGTTTCGCGCTCGAAAGCCGATAGCTTTTTGCCAATCTCGTATACTTCTAATGCTGCTTGGTAAAAGGCACTCTTCTTGTCTTCGCTATAGGGAAGTGGAGGAGCCGGTTTAAACTGGCGGGCCGAGTCAAGCACCCACGGCCGAATCTGACTCCAGTGGGGCTCGACAGCGTCAGCGTATTGAGGTGGAGTGGGCACCCAACGAGCAGGATCCTTAGCATTAATGGTGAACTTGGGCATGCTGCGCGTTTGGGCATATCGATCGCCTTTCGACCAAGTTATTATGCAGTCGGCTACTGCCTCTCCGAAAGCGACAGAGCGGTCATATACATCGTGTGGGATGCCCATATGAGCAAAATCAGCCAGCATCGTATCGCGAAGGGCATCTATCTGCTCTTCGGAAAAGACCAAATGACGGCCTACTTTCGTTAAGGCGACGATAGAAGCAAGTGGAAAACAATATACCTTGCCCGCCTCAGGTTTAGGCACTTCAGTTAGTCCGTTTACCTGACCTGCCAAGGAGCGGTAACCTTCGTATCCGGGCCGCAGGGCTTCATAAGCGGCCACGGCTGAGTAGGCGTAAATGCGCGAGGCCACCGGAGGTGAAAAAATATCGTGCCGCATGATGTCGGTAATGCGCCGCATGCCTCGGTGTAAAAGCTCCGGATCTTCAGAGAGCGCTCTATAAGAATCGGAATGACAGGCTACAACCAAAGCAAGCCCACTTCCAAGCACTAGAAGTCGCGGCAGCGGAAAAGTTAAGATGCGCATAGTAACTCTACTGTTTTTACCCGCAAAAGTAGTGCGTCTTGAAGCGCTCCCTGTGCAGTGCAATGGCTACGGGCTATTCCTTCTTAAACGCGATAGTCTGCACGACTTGCTTTGCACATGACCTGCACGGGAAAACCACCAGCTGATTAGTTCAACGAGCCTTCCAAAAGGGCTCAAACGAAGTGCTGTAGGAGTCTTGTGCTCTGAAAAACGAACACCAACTTCGCACAAATTAAGAGAGGAAAATAGGCATTCAAAGCTGACAAACTGGCATCAATTGACTCTCCTGTCACTCTTTGAACTGCGGTTCGCCGCTCAACTGCGGAGGCAATTGCCTCGCTGGGGAAGTGTTTTTTCGAAGAGCTCCGCTGAAAGGATTTCCGGGATAATCTTCGTTGACTAAAGGTCATTCTGCAGGGCAACGCAAGTCAGGGTTCAAGGTCAATATCTCCAATACTTTTGTCGTTGTTATCAAGGTTGCTCAAGGTTCTTTAAAATTCGTAGGGTACCAATGAAACGAGAATCTATTTTACTAGGCTTTCTAGGAGGTTTGGCAATTGGAGCGGCCATAGGCATTTTGTTTGCTCCAGACAAAGGTGAGCGCACTCGCGAGCGTTTGCGGCGAAAGGGAGAGGAGTATCTAGACGATGTGCGCGAGAAGTTGAATGATCTCGTAGAAGAAATGGCGGAGAAGTTTGAAAATGTCGTTGATGAAGTAGTAGGCCAAATGCGCCGTCCTGGAGGCGAAACTAAGGGAGAAGGTACGAGTTGAAAAAGCGGCTCGTCAAGGGCCAGAGCAAAGACGCGCGCCTATTTCTGCGTCAGGGATCAGAAAGTACTGACGAGGATTAGCGGAGCTATGTACAACGTAACGCGGCAACACTCGGATGCCCTGACGGATCAGGAGGTGGATATCTTCGGGCACATCAGGAGGCTCAAGCACGAAGAAACGAAGAGCAAACGAACGGCCATCGCAAGCAGAGATGTGAGCAGTAAATTGTAGCCATTGCTCTTCTCGGCTTTCGTCAAAAAAGTCGGCGAAGGGCAAATTTTTCAGCTGAGCTACGGCATTCAGCCAATAATGAAGCGATACGTATCTGGAAGATCCGGCGGTATCCGTGACCATCTTCCATTCAGAGGTATCCGTTCTCGTCCATAGGATGATACTATCTGGCGGCCTCGATAGAGTGATGGCGCAGGCATGCTCTAATTCGAAAGGCAACAGCAGACGACTCCTAAAGTCATTTAGAGAGCGGTCAAAAAGCGAACGAAAAGCACCTTGAACACGATATAAGCCCTTATGCTGTGGAAAGTAAATACGCGTCCAGCAACCCTCTGCGGTTTGCTCTTGAGGGCCTATTTCAATAGACAACGACGAACGATTTTTTAAATGAAACTGAACGTACAAGCGTGATTCCTTCTCTGTGGCTTCCCACTCGGCTTTTTTATAAGGCAGAGGAGAAAAGGTCACGGAACGCCCTAGTTGTTGAAGAAGAGCAGTCATTGTATCGCCGCTGAGAGGCACAACGCGGCCTTCTTGCTCCGCAGCCCAGCCTGTAGAGGTTCGCTCTAAGAGTAAGTCAGGCCGACCGAGGCGGCTAATCCGGATGCGATACACGTCTTCTGGGGTATGAATCAAGCAACTGCGTACCTCCGAACGACAGCGCCATGGCACTCGACGTCCGATGTATCCAAGGAACAACACCAAGAGGAAGATCAAGACTAAGTGCTTGTTCTTTATCATCAGGAAGAATTTGCCTTCTTGCTTCTTCGCCTTCCTTCAAACCACTTCTCAGCGGCTTCTATTTCAGCCATAATATCGCGCCACTTATCAGGTACATCCTCGCTTAAGCGCAGCGTTTCGGCATAAGTTTC
Source organism: Saprospiraceae bacterium (assembly GCA_025055285.1). GTDB lineage: Bacteria > Bacteroidota > Bacteroidia > Chitinophagales > Saprospiraceae > M3007. The sequence goes on along the minus strand of JANWXM010000002.1, from coordinate 107,021 downwards.
GTCGTCTACCTCTAGAACGGCAATTTTTTTACCTAAGTAGGCTTCAATGCGCTGAAGGAGGGCTCTCTCCTCATCACTGCAGAAAGATAACGCCTGACCTTTGCGTTGTCCGCGTCCAGTACGGCCGACGCGGTGTACGTAGTTTTCTGCGGCTTCAGGTAGGTCATAATTGATAACGTAGTCTACGTCTGGGATGTCGATACCGCGTGCGCTTACGTCGGTAGCAATGAGGGTGCGCACAGTGCCGTTGCGGAAGGCCTCTAAGGTTTGTAAGCGTTCGTGCTGATTTTTGGCTCCATGAAGATAGAGCGCCTGCAGCCCAACGCGTTCCATGGCCTTTTGGACGCGTTCGGCCCTCACGCGCGTGCGCACAAAGACCAGCACCTTCTTCTCTGGATGTTCGCGCAAGAAGCGTTCCAAGAAGAAACGCTTATCTTCCTGGCGAATGAAGACCACTGCATGTTGCACGTTTTTCGATACCGGATCCTGAGGAGAGATCTGGATGCGTATAGCATTGCTGCGCACCAATGAGTAAGCCAGTCGTTTGATGTCGGTGTCGAGCGTAGCGGAAAAAAATAACGTCTGACGACGACGAGGCAGCCGTTTTATTAAATCTTGAATATCTTGTAAGAAGCCTAATTGGAGCATGCGATCTGCTTCGTCTACGGCGAGGATGCACACTTTGTCTAAGGGCAAATATCCCTGGGCATGTAAGTCGAAAAGGCGGCCAGGAGTTGCTACAACCACATCTACGCCTTTCAAGAGGCGAGCAATTTGGGGTTCTTGCTCCACACCACCAAACAAATCGAGCACGCGCACGCGAGTGTGGCGAGCCAATGCTTGAAAAACCTTTGCAATTTGCACTGCTAACTCACGCGTGGGCTCTAAAACTACACAGCGAACACCGTCGGAGCGCGACGATCGCTTCGCCTCATGTAGCAGGTGTACGATGGGTATAGCAAATGCTGCAGTCTTGCCTGTACCCGTTTGTGCCACCGCTAAGACGTCTTCACCGCTCAAGATATGCGGAATGGCTTTGTATTGAATGTCTGTTGGTCGTCTCCAACCGAGATCAGCTAAATTCTGCTTAATTTCTTCAGCAATCGGATATTTTTCAAAACGCATGAGAGCACGACCTTTAAACCTAACGAAAATCAGGTTCGCTAGTTTTTTCGCCTAAATAGCGCTACGTAGAAGCCATCAAAGCCTTCGTCTTGGGGCCAAATTGTCTTTTCAACACAAAGTTCGAAATTTTGACCTACAGGAGACTTTAAGAAGGTCCTCACTTGATGCTGATTTTCTGAGGGCAACAGACTACAAGTCGCATAGACCATCAGGCCGCCAGGGCGGGTAATACGAGAGTATTGTTGTAGAATATTTTGCTGAATTTGCTCAAGGTTTTTTATAAATTCGGGAGATAACTTCCACTTGCTATCTGGATTTCGGCGAAGGACACCGATTCCGCTACACGGCACATCTAGGAGCAGGCGGTCAGCACTTTCGTAAAGACGCTTGATGGTCTTGTTGTTTTCAATGAGGCGCGTTTCAATGTTCTGCGCTCCTGCGCGGCGGGCCCGTTTGCGCAATTCTTCTAATTTCCAGGCTAATGTGTCGAGGGCGATAATGGTCCCCTTTCCCTGCATGAGCGCGGCTAGATGAAGAGTCTTTCCTCCGCCACCCGCACATGCATCTACCACGCGCATGCCAGGTTGGACATCGAGGAGCGGCGCTACTTGTTGACTGCTATAGTCTTGCACCTCGAAAAGCCCTTCTTGAAAGGCTTGAGTAGCAAAAACATTTTGGCGTCGTAGCAACACTAGGGCGTCTGCTGCTCCATGTGGACGTGTTTCAATACCTTCACTTTTGAGGCGTTGTTGGAGCAAGTCTCGATGGATTTTCAGTCGATTGGTGCGCAAAACTACTTGTGCTGGACGATTAAGCCAGAGCAAGGTTTCCTCCCATTGGTCGCCTAACTGTTGTTCGCCTAATGCATCCAACCAGTCAGGCACACTTTCGCGGTAGACGCGTTGCTGGCGAAGCATCGCTGCCTTCTGGCGGATGGCCTGTGGGTCTAAGCCATGCATTTCGGAAAGCCGAAGGGCCTCTTCATGATTCGTCTGTAGTAATAAATGGATGCCCACTAGTTGCCAGAAATGTCGTTCTGTACGCGGCTCCGTGCCTAAAAGAGCGCTATAAAGTCGGTAATAGCGCACCACTTCATAGGTCGTTTCGGCAATAAAGGCGCGGTCGCGGCTTCCCGCTTTTGGGTTTTGGCGCAGTACGCGTTCTACGACGCGGTCAGCATATTGATTTTCCATAAAAATAGTCCACAGCGCTTGGGCGACAGCGCGTACCAGCAAAGGCCGAACAGAAGAGAACGTGGGCGTGGACATGTGTGCCGGCAAAGCTACGATACGCACTTGAACGATTTGCCATGCATTAAGACTTGTCCTAGTCTACCTTTGCCCTTTGAATGAGGTATCCGGCAAAGGTTTTGCTGTTTGGCGAGTACGTCGTCTTAGTGGGCGCTCGGGCACTCTCTTTGCCCTTTGAACGATTCGGCGGTGAGTGGGCCTGGTCTATATCCTCCAGCAGCAACTTCTTACGCGAGACGTTGCGCGAATTTGCCCGTAGCCGTGTTCTTCAGCAAATACCAGAAATCGATGTGGCTGCTTTCCAGCAGGATGTGACAAAGGGACTAGTTTTCTTTTCCGACATTCCGATGGGTTATGGTCTGGGCAGCTCTGGAGCGCTGTGTGCGGCGGTTTACGACCGCTATGCGTCGTCAAAGGCTACCGAGTTGACGGCTCTTCAACGGGTGTTTGCCCAGATGGAAAGTTATTTTCACGGCAAAAGCTCGGGTCTTGATCCCTTGACCAGTTACACCCGTCGGCCTATCCTTGTTCAGCACGGGCAACCTCACTTTTTTGAACAGCGCCCTTGGCAACTGCCGCCGCCACAGGTATTCTTACTAGACACGGGCCAAGCGCGACAGACTGGACCATTTGTGCAAGAATTTCTCGAAAAATGTCGCCAACAAGCCTTTTCTGCCCAGATAGAAAGAGAACTTTTACCCGCCCACGAGGCGCTTATAGACGCTTGGCTAGCCGGTCGGGGTGAAGACATTTGGCCAAACTTAGGAGTCGTGTCAGCTTTCCAATGGAAGCATTTTCAGCCCATGATACCTAGTCGCTGGCGCCAGCCTTGGGCTCAGGCGCTGGAAAATGGAGAAGTGCTCTTTAAACTCTGCGGCGCCGGCGGAGGAGGTTTCTTGCTTATCTTTGGGAAAGAGCATTCACAGGTTCAAAAGCGAGCACAAAACGCGCCGTTGATTCCTGTGTTAACACTGTAAAAAAACCTCAGGCCTCTCGGTTGAAATCGAGTTTATCTTTCTATGGAACGTCTATTTTTTGCCCTTGGCCTTCTGCTAGGGTGGGCATGTACAAGTTCCCCTCCTGCACCTAAGTGTCCTTACCGACCAGAGCCAATCTTCAGCTCAAATCTGCCTCACGTATTGAAATATCACTTTGAACGTCAGGGTACTCAATCGATAGAAAGCCTTCTGCTCGATACGCAGGTATACTTGGAAATTTTTCAGGAGGTTTGCCGGGATACTCGCCAAGAGTTTCGCTTCACGGTGAAAGGAGACTTCAGCCGTTACGTAGATTCTCTGTGGCTAAAAGAAGCTGTGCGCCAACTGACTTTCCTAAGCACATTTTCGCCTCAGCAAGCACCACTCAAGGCCTGGGCTGATGCCATCGAGGCCGTTCGTCCTGGCATGCGATTAGGTGAAGATACAGAACTACAACCCGGTATCTTCATTCGCGTGGATCGCATTCTAAGCCCAGAACAAAGTACGCTTCTCGTCGTTTTGGCACAGCACTAGTAAGAAACTTGGCCATTTTCCATCTGTTGCATAAGCCTACAATTGTCATGGATTTGCCCTCTCGCATTGTTCTAGTCGGCGCTGGCCGCATTGCTACTCATTTGGGTCGCCGTCTGTGCACCAAGCATCTACGTCTTGTACAGATACTCAATCGCTCGGCTCAGGCTGCTCAAATGCTAGCCCATGAACTTCGAGTAAGTTGGTCGGACCAATGGTCTGACATTTATCCTGATGCCGATTGGGTTATTCTGGCAATACGCGACGATGCTGTAGCAGAGATTGGGTCGCAATTAGCCTCTTATGCGCCGCATGCTCTGTATACGCATACTTCTGGAGCTACTCCTACAGACATTTTGGCTCCTTGGTGTCGCCGTTATGGTGTATTCTATCCTTTGCAATCCTTTTCGGCCGAGCGCATGCCGCTGTGGTCGAAAATACCTTTTTGTATAGACGCCGGTAGCCCAGAGGACTTACTGCTGCTAAAAAAGATTGCTAAGATCATTGGAAACGTGGTTTATCACATTAATGACGAACAACGCGCTGTGCTCCACATCGCAGCGGTTTTCGCCAACAATTTTGCTAACCATTGTTTTGCAATAGCCGAACGAATTATGAAGCAGCAGGATTTACCTTTTGAGTTGTTGCATCCGCTGATGGAGGAAACAGTACTTAAGGCGCTGGCAGACTCGCCCGAAGTGATGCAGACAGGTCCTGCAATTCGAGGTGATCGCTATACCATTCAGCGCCATTTGCGCTGGCTACAGACTCACCCCTTGTGGCATGCTTTGTATGTAAACATGTCGCGCAGCATTAATCCTGCGCTAGACTTAGAGGGCCTTACTTCAGAAGAAGAAATGCCCGTTCAAGATCGGTGAATGTGAACAATAGGCGACAGAGGGACACCTTCTAGCAGATGTGAGGCAAAATGTTCGGCCCAATAGGGGGCGAGCAAGGCGCCTTTAGTTCCTAAACCATTGAATAGAAAAAAATTAGGTTGCAGGCTACTCTCTCCAATGAGTGGGCGGCGGTCGCGCACGGTTGGCCGAATTCCGCTGATGACGCGCACAACTTCAAACGGCACGCGCAGTAGTTGACGCACTTCTTTCTCAAGAGCCTCAGGCCTGGGCTCAGGGATGGGCATGGAAGGGAACCAGTGCCGGTAAGTAGCGCCTGCCCACACATATGCATCGCCCAAAGGGATAAGCAGGAGGTTTTTCTTCACGACGTCGCAGAGCGAGGCGGCATTCGGATGTAAAAGACGAACAAGCAGAGCTTCGCCCACTGTGAGCCGCCAAGGCAAATTTGGAAAAAAGGGATTTAACGCCCCGCGCCAACCTTCACAGAAGATGACAACCTCGTACTCCTGAGCCAACTTAGTAATCTCTTCAGGAGAAATTTTCTCAGACAAAAAGAGGCCTTTCTCGAGCAGATACGCGCGAAATGCGCTAAGTAAGAGAGGGAGATCTACTCGCGCTGCACCTCGCGTCTCTCCCCAAGGTCCAGGGTGATGTAGGTAAGGCTGCCATGAACCCGCGTGGACCACAGTAGAAAGCAACCCTGCATATGCTGGGTCGCTTTGACGCGCTTCCCAATCGTTGACGGATTTAGGCGTATCGAGGAGGCGCAACACGCGTACGTCTGACCATACGCAGATTCGCAAAGCTGCCTCCATTTCGGCGTAAAAACGCTTTGCTATAGGGAAAAAGTCGTCATATTGCCAAGTCTTGACGTAAAGCTTGCCCGTCACCGGGTTGATGAGACCTGCTGCTGCCGTCGAGGCCGGATGTGCCAGGTCGCCTTCCGCTACCCAAACTTCGGCGCCGCGTTGTAGGAGAGCCCACGACAGCACTGTTCCCGCAAGACCCTGACCGACAATTAGAATGCGCATCACGCGTAGCGACGACGCACTAGTTTAATAAATTTCTTGGCAGTATCCATGCGTTTCTTATCTGTCCAACGGTAGCGCATTACACAATGTTCTAACAAGAAGGCTTTAGCTTGCTCCATGGAAGACAAGCTGTTAAGCGTATTAACCGTGCGTTCGAAGGCTTCACTATCTCCGCCAAAGAGTTCGCGAATGAGGAGGAGCCTATCGTTGAGGCCGATGGCCTTTCGCAGGTCGGTTATAGGAAGTTCGGAGAGTTTTTCCGACAGTTCGACCGCCTGTTTGTGCTCGAAAAGTACTTCTGCTTCAGGTGGCGGAGTGGGGAAGCTGGGCGGTGGAGTAGTAGAAGGCGGTGGTGGCGTGGGTTTTATCTGAGGGAGTGGCTCAGTGTCTTTAACTACGTTGGCCATGCTTGGTGCGGGCGGCTCTACCGCCGGAGGAGGAGCAACTTCGGGTGCTGGCGCCGTAGGTGGTGGAGCAGAGCGGGCTTGAGGTTGAGTAGGTCGCGCAGGTGTTTCGCGAGGCGGCGACGTCATGGGCGGAGAAGGTTCAGATAACAGTGCATCGTATAGATCGCGCACATAGGCAAGCATGATGTCTATGTCGATGCGCATGATGTTTTCCGGGTCTTTGCTCATGCGAGCATACTCGCGATTAATTTTATCTAGGAAGATCTTCGCTTTGTACAAGTCCATGCGAGGTTAATTTTATGTGAGCAGGCGGAGCAGAAAGATAAATTTCAGGCGGCGAAGTTCCAAAAAAGTCAGGAGTTCGATAGGTTTGCCTCGATGTTTCTTGAGCCCTTTTTTAAAGGACGGCGCACTGGCTGGGTAGAGGTCATTTGCGGATGCATGTTTTCAGGCAAAACGGAGGAACTTATCCGCCGCTTGCGACGAGCCCGCATTGCTGACCTGCGCGTAGAAGTCTTCAAGCCGATGATAGACACTCGCTACGGCGTTTCGAACATTGTCTCCCATGATACGACTTCTCTTTTTGCCAAACCTATTGAACACTCAGAAGAATTGCTCGACTTGCATCCGGAAACGTCTGTCGTGGGCATTGACGAAGGGCAGTTTTTCGACTATAAATTGCCAGAGGTATGCCATCAATTAGCTCTTCGGGGAATCCGCGTCATCGTAGCTGGACTAGACATGGACTACCGTGGCCGTCCCTTTGGTCCTATGCCGGCTCTGCTTGCTATAGCAGAGTATGTTACTAAAGTCCATGCCATCTGTGTGCATTGTGGCAATTTGGCGACGCACTCTTATCGATTGACCCAGGAAGAGGACGTGGTGCTCTTGGGTGAAAAAGATCGATATGAGCCGCGCTGCCGAGCCTGTTATGTGAAAGGCAACATTCTGCGCCTGAAATGATGAAGACGGCTTTCACGGGATGTTGAGCATACTTGCTCATGAACCTGACTAATTTTCGAAAGCGAGGATATCTTTTCCGGAGAACTCTTCTAACCCACCGTTTCAGCTGCCGAAACCTCTACTGTGCTGCTGCGAAATGCGCTGAGAAGTATAGCAGGTTTAGCGAAGATTTATTGTCCTAGCTCAACTGCTCTACAGCCGTTTCCCATTCGGTATAGTAGTGCTCAAGTTCTTTGCGTGCAGCGTAGTAGCGCTCCAGGATTTGCTGATAATCGGAGCGGGTGTAGAAGTCTGGTTGTTCCATAAGGGCCTCCATCTTTTTAAGTTCGGCTTCGATCTCAGTGATGCGCTTTTCTGCTCGCTGAAGTTGCCGCTGTAATTGCTTCTTATCTTCGGACGAACGAGCAGATGCAGCTTGATTCGACCGCTTAGGTGTAGCAGAGTGTTCAGGTGTACCACTATGCTGAGGTGTACGCAACTCTACTTGGCGCATGTTGTCCAATTGGCGTTTTTCTAGGAAGTAATTGACATCGCCTAAGTATTCGCGCAATTGGCCATTTCGGAACTCAAGGGTGCGGTTGGTAAGGCCGCTCAAAAATTCGCGGTCGTGACTAACGACTAGAAGCGTGCCGTTATATTCAAGCAATGCTTGTTTTAATACATCCTTGGAGAGCATGTCCAAGTGATTTGTGGGTTCGTCAAGAACCAAAAAATTGAAAGGACGCAGGAGCATACAGGCCAGGGCTAAGCGAGCACGTTCGCCACCTGAAAGGGCAACCACCTTTTTGTTGACATCATCGCCGCTGAAGAGAAAAGCGCCCAAAATAGTTCGCAAGCGGGGGCGCATTTCAGGAGGGCTATTTAGCTCCATTGTTTCTAAAACTGTGAGCTGAGGATTGAGCGTTTCTGCTTGGTTTTGAGCATAATAGCCAATGCTAACGTTATAGCCTAGCGACACTTTTCCAGAGGTAGGTGACTCCTGTCCAATGAGGATTTTGGCCAGAGTAGTTTTGCCTTGACCGTTTTGGCCTACAAAAGCCACACGCTCGCCGCGCACAATTTGAAAGTCTATGTTTTCCAGCACCCTAAGATCCCCGTAGCGTTTGGATAAATTTTCGGCCTTAGCCACGATCTCTCCGGAGCGAGGAGCCTCGGGAAAACGCACCCGCATGACCGCCACATCTTGCTCCTCAATTTCGATGCGCTCTATCCGGTCTAATTGCTTCTGCATGCTTTGAGCAGCTCTGCTCTTTGTAGCCTTGGCAATGAAGCGAGCGATGGTGCGTTCGCGCTCTGCGATGAAGCGTTGCTGGTTTTCGTAGGCTGCCTGTAGCCTTTGTCGGCGTTCGGCGCTAAGTTGAACATATTGAGAATAAGGGACTTTGTAGTCTTCTATGCGCCCGAGAACGATCTCTATTGTGCGGTTGGTGACGTTGTCTAAGAAGCGGCGGTCGTGACTAATGACAATAAGCATCCCTGGATATCGGTTGAGCCACTCTTCAAGCCACAGAATACTTTCGATATCTAGGTGATTCGTCGGCTCATCGAGGAGGATGAGGTCGGGTTGACGCAACAAGATTTTGGCCAATTCTACACGCATTTGCCAACCGCCGGAAAGTTCGTCGGTAAGGCGATTCATGTCGGTATGTCGAAAGCCCAATCCAGTCAGCACGCGCTCTGCGTGGGCGGTGGTAGTTTGCTGTCCTAACTGGTGAAGACGTTCGGTAATGTCTCCTATTTGCCCTAGCAGGCGATGATATTCCTCGGTCTCGTAGTCGCAGCGCTGGACTAGGGCGTTTTGAAGACCTCGTAGTTCTTCCTCCAAGGTCAAGACTTCGCTGAATGCCGTCATAGCTTCCTCAAGCACTGTCTTACCCTTGGGCAATAGCATATCTTGATGCAAGTAGCCAATCGTGAAGCGCGCAGGTTTAATTACTTGCCCTTCATGAGGCGACATTTCGCCAGCAATGATTTTAAGCAGGGTAGACTTACCTGCACCATTTCGGCCTACTAGTCCAATCCGCTCTCCGGGTTTGACGGAAAGGCTTATACCGTTTAAAAGTATTCGATCGCCGTACTGAACGTAGAGATTATTTAGGCTAAGCATAACAGCAGCGAAGGTACGGCAGTGTTGTAACTTTGCTCGAAGCCTGTTAACACAGATGGGTTTACTCCCTTGAAATATGTTAACGACAAAATAGCACTCTTTCTCATGGCTACACAGCAACCTGATGCCTCGCCATCTTCTGATGCACCGAATCTGGGAAGACAAGTGCTCTTCCTAGCACTAATTTCCATCGTTGGAGTATTGCTTTTTCGCTTGCTTACTTCAGATAATGTGGTTACGGACGTGCTTAAAAAAGCGCAGGGTATTCAACTTACTTACGTCCCTGCAGATTTTAAGCCTTATTTAGACGAGGAGACGACCTTGCAAATTCTCTCTGCGCCTGAAAAGTACCGCAAGGAGTTCGACGACTTAGTGTACCATTTCAACCTGTCTCTGCTATACCACGTAGCTAACCGGATGAATTTGGACGACAGTCTGAAGCGTCGTCTTGAGCCGGAATATCGCAAACATCACGATTACCTGAAAGACCTATATTTCAATGATTTCGTGTCGCTTAAAGATACGACGGCTTCTCTATATGAGCAGTGGTATCGCGATAATAGCAATCAGGCGGTGCGCATCTTTCGAGAGGTCGCAGGGAAATACACATGTTTCTTCGTGACACACATCATCGCTACGCTTCTGAAAGTTTCTGATGGTCAGCTTATGGCCAAAGGCCGAAAAGTAGATAACCCGTGCGGCATTGCCATAAACGAAGCGCTGATCCCTATGGCAGAACGCCTTCAAACAAAGGCGACTATCCGTGACTTTAGTGCTTCTCGCGGTATGTTGCGCGACAAGGTGCGCCAAGGAATTGCTGAATTGGCCACTTATGAACTCCGTAGCCGCATGGGCCTCGATAAGACCCTCTCGTATAAAATCTTTGGCATTTCGCTTTCTCAGACAGATATCCGCATCGAAGCTATGAGTGTCATCAAAGCAGGCTTCAAATTAGACCAAAACTTTGATGTCACCCTCAATCCGCGCAGAGGTATCGTTTATGTGACGCTACCGCCTCCGACCATTCTATCTCACGAAGTCTATCCGCGTATGGATAAACTAGATGTAGGTTTCTTGGCTGGCATCAACGAGGAGGAAGTCAACCGAAACTTGAACGAACTGCGCCGGCAGTTTCGAGAGGAAGCCATTGAAAATGACCGTATCCTTGACCGGGCACGCGAACGCGCCGATAGTGTTCTCCAGCTGCTACTTGGGCCTTTGGTCAAGAGCATGGGAAAGAACTATCGGCTAGAAGTCCGTTTTCGCGATACTCATATGCCATCGCCAGAACAACCTGAGGCGCCTGCGTCACCCGCTCAGAAGCCACCAGCTACGCGCCAGCGCTTCGTTCCACAGTAGCAATTATAACCCGCTCAATGTCCGCTAGTTTTTCTTGCAACCATCTTATCTCTAGCGCAGCGGGGTGTGCTTGAATGTCTCGCTGCAAGGAAACTATAGAGAGGCGCCTTCCTTCGTTGAGGGCCAACTTGAGGTGCCAGAGTCGCGCTACAATGCGATGAAAGTCTCGAAACGTTTGGCGTTTATCGAGAGGCAACCGTTTATCGCGCGTTATAGCCATGCGAAGGGCATGCAATCGGCTCTCTACAAGAGAGCATAGCCCTAGCTCAAAGCCATTTTTGATCTCTAATACCCGAACGAGATATTGAAAAAGCGGTTCCTCAAAGTCTAACTCGTTTAAGATAGACAGAGATTCCTCATAAGCTCCCTCCTCAAAACTTATGTGGGCCAGGGCCAACCGGTGATAGGCCTCAGAGGGTGCTGGGCCATATACTTTGTTTCGGCATCGTGCAATGAGTTTACGCACAAAGTCCAAATCGTGAAAGTAAATGCCAAAGCGCACTAGAGAAATAAAAGCATTGGCGTGAATGATCTCCGCTTGAGCAGACAGTTGGTTCGCCTTCTGTTGATAGAGATTTAAAAGGTGCTCGCGATACGTGAGATTTTGGAAATTACGCGCACAAAAATTGTAAATCACAGTTTCAAAACGCTCGCGCTCGTACTTCTCTAGGTGCTCGCGGCACGCTAAGTATAGAGCTAGGAGGTCTTCAAATGCGGCTTCGCGGGCGCTAGGCTCTCCAATAAAAGTCCGAATAGCATAACAGTATAATTTCCCAATAGTGGTGTGAACCCAAGGCGCTCGTGCGTGTGCAAAAAAGGTATTGATATAATCTTCAATAGGTGTGTCAAGTTTTATTTGGTATTGAGCACTTAGGCTCAAAAGAGCTAGTAACAGGTCTGCTCGTTGAGTTAAGTAATATTCATCCAATGCTGCCAATGCCGCAGGAAGATGGGCGCCATCGCTCACATCTGCAGTGGCAATCCTATACCACGAAAGCATACGCGCTGCGGCCCATTTTCTTCGTTCTTTCTCCTGACCTATGAGACTATTTTTTTCGGTTTGTCGTTTGTATTGGCGAATATATCGATAGGCAACCTTGGTCGCTCCGCGCGACATAAAGAACTCCACGAGCGAGGAAAGATCGAGGGCTTCATGTTGTATAGCTTCCATTCCGGTTTTTTCCAGCAAAATGAACTCCCGTACCCGACGAAGCGCCTCGTGTTGGACCCGATTCAAATGACTTTTGCTGAAGGGCACTTCTCCGAAAATGACATTAAAGACCCGTCTCGGATTTAATGCTTCCACTAGATTTTCTGTACCACTATTTTCAATAACTTGAATTAAGTAATGCAAAAGTTTTGTTTCGTTGCCAACATGTCTATCTCCCTGGCAATAAGTGGAGTGTAAAAAATGCAGAAACCGCTTCCTCTCCTCTGCCGTAAAGACAGATAAATCCTCTACCAAGTCTGATTTTAGCATACCTAGTGTGAAAGTGCAATCAGCCGTGAGAAAACGCCTTGTAATGACGCTGCAATAATAAATCACACTTAATACTTTTCTTCTATGAGGACTTATCTTAGCTTATCTTTCATCATTTTGTTGGAGGTCATCCTTCGCACCGTCCCAACAACCACCGATCAAATATGCGATGGCCTGTCGGAGCGTTACTATTACCAGCCTTCGGCCGTTGGTGATTCGGTCTACGCGTTCAACTGGGCTGTTTCGGGCTCTTCGTATGTGCCTACTAAGTTAGTCGTGGGCAATGTGCAATTTGTAGTGGAATACAATCCCACAGAGGAAAAATTTGTCATCGCCGGACCGTGTAGCGACACCTCTTGGAGTACCTTTGAGGTAGTTCAGGAAAAAACGCTCCGCTACCAAAAAGATGGTTTCGTTTTCGAGGCGCAGTGCTTTCGAGAAAACGGAGGGCCGCTAAAGATCAAGATCGTCCCCCACAGTAACACGAGTATTGAGGCATTCCGATGAAAAATTTAAATGCCTCGCTAGGCGCATTTAAGGCGTGGTTGTAAGGTCTTCGAGAAAAGTGAGCATCTCCTTTGCGCTTAGCAAGGAGAAGTTCTGCGACCAGAAAATGCTTGAAGTAGCAGCTGTATATCAAGAGATATAGTGAAAAAAGACGTGCTACAGCCCGTATTTGTCGATCAAATAGATCAGCGCTGTCATGCTGGCGGCTCCCAACTGGAGCTCGCGCGGATGAACAGCTTCGAAGACGTCTGCTGCAGTATGGTGAAAATCGAAATATCGCTGTGAGTCGGGGCGAAGGCCAGCAAGCAAGCCTTTTTGCCCGCGCAAGGGGTTGATGTCAGCACCAGAGCCACCGCGCCAAAACAACAGCCCATACGGTCGCAAAACTTCCTCATAATGTAGGATTTGTTCGTAGTAATAGTCAATCATTTCAGGGTCGGCATCGAAACTGAAACCTCGTGGCGTGAAGCCTCCGGCGTCGCTTTCCAAGGCAAAGAGGTGAATTTCTTCTTTCTCTTCGGCTGCGGTCGCATAAGCGAGGCCTCCGCGCAGGCCGTTTTCTTCATTCATAAATAACACACAGCGCAAAGTGTGTCGCGGTCGATAGCCCAGCTGGCGCAGAAGATAAAGCACTTCCATACTTTGTACGCAACCAGCACCGTCGTCGTGTGCACCATGACCCACATCCCAACTGTCCAAATGGCCGCCCACAAGAAGGATTTTGTCGGGTACCTCAGCGCCTCGAATCTCGCCAATAACATTATACGACAGCACGTCGGGTAGCGTGCGGCAGTGGAGGGTCATGGAGACGCGCACGGTCTTTTCTTTCTCTAACAAGGCACTCAACTGCTCGGCTGCATTAGTGCTAATTGCTGCTGCAGGAATGAGGGCATAGGCTGAGTCATAGCGGAGCATACCAGTATGTGGATAATCATCCAGGCTTAATCCCATAGAGCGCACCAAAACAGCCACCGCACCGTATTTCGCAGCGCGAGAGGGTCCGTGCACCCGTTGGTCTACCGCCCCGCCGTATGCTTCGAAGGTGTTAACGTGTCTGCACTCCATGGGGCGATTAAAAAAGACAATTTTGCCCGATACATTGGCTTTGCCTAGCGAGTCTAGCATTTCCCAACTTCGGACCTCGAGCACCTCGCCTATGAGAGGCTTTCCTCCCGTACCTACTGACCCGCCAAGAGCTAAAGCAGGTAGCCGAATTGCCTTGCGCTTGGGTGTACCCAGTACTTCAACTACCTCAGGTGCGCCGCGTTCCCATCGCGGTACCATTACTGGCTGAAGCCATACGCTGTCTAATCCGCACGTGTCGAGAACTGATTTTGCCCACCGGATGGCCTTTTCTGCTCCAACACTCCCGCTCAGGCGGTGTCCTGCTCCATAGCACAAGTCGCGCAACCACGTATACGACTGCCTTTGAACAAGAGCGCGGTCGAAAATGCTTTTAATGAAAGCTTTATCAGCAGCCCAAGGGTCCGATTGTGCCCAAATAGAGCCTTTCAGTGTAAAGATTACAATAAGAGCCTTTGCTAGGGCTCGCCAAATGCAGTTGTTCCACGAAGGAGCAAATTCTTTGATAAGTGCATATTTTTTCATGTCCGACATAAAAGTTTTTTATTAGGCTATTTTTATTTAAATATTTTATTTTTAGTTTGTTTAAAAAATAAAATTCTAATTTCAAAGATAAAAAAGACTTTCGTCTAAAAAATTAAAAAAAATACGAGCAGTTCTTGTTTTAATCACACCAAGTCATCTACTTTTGTGCTGTGTAAAGTTGGGTACTTAAGAGTAATAATTTGGTTTTATTTGGTTAGGGCTGAGGTAGTGCTGTGGTGGCGCTACCTCATTTTTTGTTAGCGCGCTGCAAAGAAAAAAATGAAAATGCTTCATAAGATGAGAGGTGTAAACTTTCGCGGGCATTAGCAGGAAAAGCGTCTCAGAAGGTTTCTTTCTCCGCAGCGGAACGGCAAAGCAAGCCATTACGCTATGGCTCAAACTCTAGAGAGGCGGCACAGAGGCTGCTACTAGAAGCCTCCGAGGAAGGTGGCGCGCTATCTGTGCCCGGTTGCGTTTGGTTACTGCTGCAGCTCCCCCTGCATCACCGGAAATTTAGGAGGGATGAAATGAAGTTGTTCTCTTTTAGAAAAGGGCTGATTGTCTGCAAACTTGTACTTTTCGGCTAAAAATGGTCCTCATGAATACTCTGTTCAGATACCTAGTTGTTCTTGGGCTCGCTTTTCTACCTAAGGAAATTTTTGCCCAAAAACCCACTTTGGATTATTACTTACCGGCTGTTACTTACGACCCCGCCGTGCCCAAACCAGCAGATTTTCTAGGCTACGAAGTAGGCGAATGGCATGTCTCTCCCGATCAACTGCTCGCCTACATGCGCGAACTAGCGCGAACAAGTAAGCGAGTAGTATTGCGCGAGTATGGATGCACGCATGAACGCCGCCCATTGATTTATCTGATCATCACTTCTCCCGAAAATCATCAACAACTGGACGAAATACGCCTGCAGCGCCGCCAATTGGCCGACCCTACGCAGAACATCGCCTTCGACTCAACGGCACTTCCTGCCGTAGTCATGATGGGTTATTCCGTGCACGGCAACGAAGCCAGCGGAAGCAACGCGGCTTTGCTAGTGGCCTACTACCTAGCGGCAGCTCAATCAACTCAAGTAGAGAAACTTCTTCAGAAAACCGTAGTATTGCTCGACCCCTGTTTAAACCCTGACGGCTTGCAGCGTTTTTCCACTTGGGTGAATAGCCGGCGCAGTAAAAATCTAATGCCCGATCCTCTGCACGAGGAGTTTCATGAGCCCTGGCCAGGAGGCCGCACCAATCATTATTGGTTCGACCTCAACCGCGATTGGCTTGCCATACAACAGCCAGAGTCAGTAGGGCGTGTCGAACTATTCCATGAATGGCTGCCCAATGTGCTGACCGACCACCACGAAATGGGCTCCCAAGCGACATTCTTCTTCCAACCGGGCGTTCCATCGCGCGTACATCCGCTTACACCTGCCCTTAATCAGCAGCTGACCGCGCGGATCGGCGAATACTACGCTCGCGCTTTGAGTGAAAAGAAGGTGCTTTTCTTTTCCGAGGAAAACTATGACGATTTCTACTATGGAAAGGGCTCCACTTACCCAGATGTCAATGGCTGCATCGGCATTCTCTTCGAGCAAGCAAGTAGCCGCGGCAGTGCTCAAGAGACAAACCACGGCCTGCTCGCATTTCCTTATACTATTCGTAATCAAGTGATTGCATCGCTCTCCACGCTGACTGCTGTGAGCGACCTGCGCATTGAACTTAACAAATACCTGCGCAATTTCTATGTCTCTGCTCTGAAGGAAGCTCGCGAAAGCAAAGTCAAGGGTTACCTCTTCAGTGACCCCTCTAACACGATGAGTCGCCCTCTTTATGAATTTATCCGCCTACTGTTGCGCCACCGCATTCGCGTACATCCCGCTCCCGCTTCCTCTCAAGACAAGAATGACAAGATGACGTGGGTAGTTCCTATAGAACAACCACAGTATCGCCTCATAAAGGCCATCTTCGAGCGTCGAACGACCTTTGAAGACAGTATTTTTTACGACATCTCCGCTTGGACGCTACCCGACGCCTTTGGCCTCTATTGGGCAGAACTGGATGAATCAGCCCTGACTTTAAGCCAAATAGATAAGCCTCTTAAACAAGAGCCGGAATTGCCTGCGCTAGCTTTGCCAGACACTATAACTGACCTTTATGCATATGTCGTAGATGCTGAAGGTTATGATGTGCCTCGCCTGCTGGCTGCCCTGCATCGCGCTAACATCCGGGTAATGGTAGCCCAGCGTCCCTTCGAAGCGGAAGGCCAGGCTTTCCGTCAAGGATCGCTCCTCATTCCGCTCGACCGACAGCCGCTAGATGCCGCAGTCATTCGGCAGCATATACTTCAAAGCGGAGTCTACGATGTAAAATTACGCGCACTCCGCAACGGTCTAACTCCCAAAGGCCCAGACTTAGGAAGCCCGAATTTTGCTGTGCTGCGACCGCCCAAGGTTGTCGTCGTAACAGGCCGAGAGATGAACACAACAGAAGTAGGTGAGGTATGGCATCTGTTGGATGTACACTACAACATGCCGCCCTTGCTCGTGGATGTAGAGCGCTTTAATAATTTAGACTTAGGGAAATACAATACCGTAGTGTTAGTTAGTGGCAACTTCAATCGCTTGTCCTCGGAAAAGGTCAAAGCCTTCGTCGCTGCCGGGGGCACGCTCATTGTTCAGGGGACAGCCATTCGGTGGGCAAAGAATGCTGGCATTGTTCCTTGGGAGTTGCGCTCTGTGCCGCGCCCAGAGGAAAGTGGCCGACGAGCCTACGCCAACATGGAGGAGGATGCTCGCGCCCTTCAGCTGCCTGGAACCATTATGCGCGCTGAACTAGACCTCACTCATCCGTTGACCTACGGCTATCGGCGAACATTTATCCCGATCTTTGCTTCTGGCGATGTGTTCGTTCAACCGCCAACCAGTCCATATGCTACGCCAGTGCTTTACCACTCTCAACCTCTACTTGCGGGCTACATGCATCGCCAGCATCATGCCATGGTTTCCGGAGCAGCCGCTGCGGTAGTCCATACCTCTGGAAATGGGCGCGTCATCGGCTTTTGCACGAACCCGCTCTTCCGTGGCTTCTGGTACGGAACGCATCGGCTATTTGCTAATGCTGTGTTTCTAGGTCATCTCATCCGAACAAATGCGCGAATCATCGAGGAAAAGTGAAAAACTTTCCACTAGGGAAGGTCCGCTGTTTGTTGGACCTCGCCATAAGGAGTCTTTAAGTAAAAAACATAGCGGCCTGTGGTAGAAAATAAATGGCGCGAAAATGAAACGGTGTGATAACCTGCAGCGTAAAGGCCATTAGTTTCCACTACAGCGGCTCCAGAACGATCTTTGATGAGGACATTTACAGGTGTTGCGATGGGCAAGGCGAAGGTTATTTCTACCGACTCTAGTGAAACGATTGGAGAGTATAATGCAAGGGCGGAAGGTATTCTCTTTTTCGGGTTAGGCGGCGAGAGCGGTGTATGCGCCGGGACAAACGATACTATTGCCTCTAAAGCTGATAGATCATATCCGGCAGCATGAAAGTTGTTGATTCGTATGGAGTAAATGGTGTCCTCAGTAGGTGGCGACAATTGAGGTAATCTATCTTCTGCCCTTACGTGGTTTGCGTGACCGTCGGCAATTAGGCTGAAGGACAGATCTGGCACGCGAATACCATCTATCCAAAGGGTAGGACTAAGGGTGAGTAAGCTATCCAGGAGGGCACGAGCTAGGTGAAATCGGGCAATAACGGGCAAGTCAGTAGGTAGCAAATCGCCATCAGCATTGAGATAGCGAGCCAGGTAAACATCTTTCCACTCATATGCTAGAGGGCCCCACTCCAGGCGCACGCGATGTGCATCGCGATAGCGCCGTAGGGCGAGGCGTGGGTCATTCTCCTCAACTATTTGCAATAGATGCTCG
This sequence comes from Saprospiraceae bacterium, assembly GCA_025055285.1. GTDB lineage: Bacteria > Bacteroidota > Bacteroidia > Chitinophagales > Saprospiraceae > M3007. The sequence continues at coordinate 88,897 of JANWXM010000002.1, read as the reverse complement.
AAGAGGCGGTCGTAGCGCGCAGAATACAGGGCCAAAACGATGCGCGCACCACTCCGAAAGAGAAAGCGATATCGCTCTACGTATTGGAGGAAGGGTGAGTAGGCCTCAGGATCGCTCAAGAAGACTCTTTTTTCGTGTTGAGCTCCGCCTACGTCAGTGATTCGCACCTCAGCATAGACGGGCTGTGGCAACACGTGAGGCTGCCACTCGACGACTGGCTGCTGGCGCAAGATCTCTAGAACTTCGCGCGACGTAAAGAAATCGCGTTGATTTACCTCGTAGTGGGTTGGCCCCCAGTGGACTTTCACAACAGTGCTTTCGTCAAGCCAAGAGCCGACATATCGTTCTAAATGGAGCGCTGAACTAGCAGCAGACCCTGCCGGTTGCTCCTCCAGTAGGACCTGGATATTACCTACGTGTTGGGGGGTGAGGATCAAGTCAGTAATTTCAAAAGATTGACCTACGGCGATTTCGCTTGAGAACCTCTCGTATAGCGAGAGCAGCGATGCCTCATCGTCTCGGCTTTTATAAGGAGCCACTACAAGTGTGCCATTCAAACGAAAAATTACGCGCTCACTCATGGTACAGCCGTTCCACAGATACGGACGCTGAAGGAGCATTTGCCGAAATTCGCGAGGCTTGAGCCTCCATACTGCGCGGTATTTCTCCTCGGCCGTTAATACCACCTGAGCTGTCCCCCAATAAAAAATAAACCTATTCGGAGTAGACGTTGCTCCTGGACAACCGTCTGCTGTTTGCCCTCGAAGCCAAAGCGTTTCTCCAAACATCCATAAACCCATCGCTAGAACCTGGAAGCGATTTGCCATCTCCACATCCTTTTGATAAGGGAAACGTTATCTTGCGTCCTGTCGTTCCTATGTTCTTCAAAGGATGGGCCAAATAGCGCGATTGCGCCTCAGAGTTTATCAGCAGCTGTGCACTACTACGTGTTCGTTGGGTTGGTCGGACTCTATCATGCCATCGCGTAAACGCACAATTCGATGAGCACACTGAGCAATGTCCGCCTCGTGAGTCACGAGCACAATCGTGTTGCCCGCGCGGTGGATCTGCTCAAAAAGTAACATGATCTCGTGAGAGGTTTTACTATCCAAATTACCCGTAGGCTCGTCGGCTAAAATAATGGCGGGGTTGTTTACTAGCGCTCGAGCAATTGCAACACGTTGGCGTTGACCTCCCGACAACTCATTGGGTTTGTGCAGCATTCGATCGCCTAAACCCACCGCCTCCAGGGTAGCTCGCGCCCTTTTGAGGCGCTCTTCTTTGGGCAAACCAGCGTATACCAACGGTAGAGCGACGTTTTCTAAAGCCGTAAGTCGCGGCAATAAATTAAACGTTTGAAATACGAAACCAATTCTTTTATTGCGGACTTCCGCTAACTCACTGTCGCTCATCGTACTCACTTCTACACCGTCGAGCCAATACTTTCCCCGTGTAGGCGAATCTAGGCAACCCATCAGGTTCATAAGCGTCGATTTACCGCTACCAGATGGCCCCATAAGGGCTACATACTCGCCGCGATCAATTTGCAAACAAATATCCTTGAGGGCTTCTATTTTCTCCGACCCCATCAGGTAGGTCTTATTGAGGTGTTCAATGGAAATCAGCATATGTCACTCGAGGAAATTTAGACATTAAGTGCGGTTTAGGCGCGCTTAAAATAACCGAAAGATGCCGTGCTAAACAGAGTAATTTAAACGCTAAATACAGCATAGAAGGCTCAATGCCTGATAACTCATTAGATAACTTTCGCTGACATTTCGGCAAACGCGCTCTATAGAACGAACAACGGAGCAAAGCGGAGGGATAGCCAATTCTTTAGACAGACTTGGGTATTCACCTAATGAATTGCTTTGAGGAAATGCAATTTTTCAGATGCGCCATTTTCCCGTTTTGAAAGAGCGCAATCCTAAGTAAACGAGCGCTCCTACAGGCCCGCCGAGCAGCGTTAAGACAAGCACCGGAACGACCAACCAATGCGGCAAGCGATTCGAGCGCGCATCGGAGACCAACCAGATGCCGACAAGAAGCGAAAAAGACAGGTAGTTGAACCACCCCGTGAGCAGCATCGCTGGATGGCGGAAGAGGTTTTTCATCCCTTCAAAGGAGAGGAGGTTTCCCTGCCGGGCCTCGTCAGTCAAAAATTCATAGGTGAAAAAAGCGGCTGCAAGCGATAGCCCAAGAGCCGTTAAGAAAGCGAGGATTTCTGTGTACCGCCACCGAGGAGCTGCAATGAGCAATGCCCAAGGCACGAAGATAAGGATTGACGCATATGCATAAAACTGACTGACTGTCATAGGGAAGCAAGATTTATCTACAAGTTAGCAAGTTTTTATCTTTAAGCTCATATCTAGCGGCTGGGCAGAATGCGTAAGTGCTCCAGAAGAGACGTAATCCACGCCTGTAAGCGCATAGCGCCGCACGTTGAAGAGCGTAATGCCACCTGAAGCCTCTGTCTCAAAGCGCCGATCTACAGTAGCCACCGCTTCTGCCAAGATTGGTATCTCGAAGTTGTCGAACATAATGCGATGAATGCCGCCAACTTCGAGGACTTCATAAAGCTCTTCCAAATTGCGCACCTCGACGGTAATCTCCAGGTTAAGCTGATGCTCTTTTAAATATTCGTGGACGCGCTCAATAGCGGCTTGGATGCTGCCACATGCCTCTATGTGGTTATCTTTGATCATGATGCGATCGTAAAGGCCCCAGCGGTAATTCTCACAGCCACCGATATGAACGGCCCATTTCTCTATGAAACGAATGAGAGGGGTCGTCTTCCGCGTATCAAGCACCTTAACGGGCAAATCACCTACTTCAAAAGCAAAGCGACTGGCCAACGTGGCAATGCCACTCATGCGTTGAAGAGTATTGAGCACCAAACGCTCGCCCAAGAGTAATGCACGTGTAAGACCCTCTACCTCAAAAGGCTCATCACCGTAAAATACGTCAGCACCATCTGTTTTATGGGCAATAAAGCGCACTTCCGGATCTAAGAAGCGAAAGATGCGTTCGGCCAACTCTACGCCAGCCAAGACGCCATAGTCCTTGACTTTGAGTATAGCTCGACTGCGATGAGTAGGTGAAATAGTCGCCATCGAAGTATGGTCGCCTTTGCCGATATCTTCTCGCAAGCCGGCGAGAATAAACTCGCTGATTTGTTCTTCGGTAATGTTTGCAGGTCGCATATACATTCTTTTTGCAGCCCTAAATGCTTTTCTGGGAAAATGCCCTACGACTAGGAAAGTCTATAGCTTTTCGGCCACAAAGGAAGGAAGATTCGGGCGATTTATGCGGAAAGAGGGTGTTGAGCTACATGAAGCAATTCCTGCTTTCTTGCCTGAAAAAGACAATACTCGCATCGGCAGTTTGAATGCATCGGACAAGTGGAGGATATTCGATGTACTTGCTTCGGCGGAATGACACCGCTCGAAAAAAGCCAACATTCTGCCTCGCCTGTATTAGGTCTGTCGGTAAAAAAACGCTGCCTTACCTAAGCGAGGAAAGGCATGCTCATCCACCGCACTTTTTACATCTGCAAAGGCATCGGCGTAGCGAGAAGTTTAACCCTCTTGCAGAATAAGATTATCAATCAGCCGTACATCGCCTGCCCAAGCTGCCGTGCAAGCTACAACAAACTGCTTGGGTTGCCAATGCTCTACAGGCAACAACGTATGCCCATCTACTACCTCGAAATACTCAGGCTGGAGCCCTGCACTTTGCAAGGTCTGTATGGCTCTTTGCTTGAGAAGTTCAACCGGAGTTCTATTCAAGAAATCGGTCTTCGCAGCGGTTAGTGCTCGGAAGATGGCAGGTGCAGCACTGCGCATTGCCGGCGTTAGGCGCAAATTACGGCTTGACATGGCCAAGCCATCCGGCTCGCGCACGGTAGGGCAGGCAACCAGCTCAACAGGCATGGCTAAGCGACGCAACATTTCCGCAACAATAGTCAGCTGCTGAAAGTCTTTCTGACCCATATATAGCCGCGAGGGCTTTACGATATCCAATAGGCGCTTTACTACAGTGGCCATACCTTGAAAATGCCCTGGTCGGAAGCGGCCTTCCATGACTTGTGTAAGATGGCCAAAGTCTAGACGAACGGTCAAATCTTCGCCCTGAGGATAAACCTCTTCCACCTCCGGCATGAAAAGGGCTGCACAGCCGACCTGCTCTAGGAGTAAAAGGTCGTGTTCCGGCATGCGCGGATATCGGCGCAGGTCTTCAGGATCGTTGAACTGCAAGGGATTCACAAAAATACTCGCCACCGCCACGTCGCCACGCGCTTTTGCAGCTCGAATTAAGCTGAGATGACCCTCGTGCAAGGCGCCCATCGTCGGAGCAAAGCCAATATGCTCTCCTCGACGGCGTTGCTCTGAGAGCCATGCTCGCAAGTCAGTAATTTTTTTGAAAACATGCATAGAGCCGCTCAAAATTCCGCATTCCCTGGATAACGCGGAAATGCAATCACATCGCGAATATTGCTCATGCCCGTAACAAATTGCACCAATCGCTCAAAGCCCAAACCAAAGCCCGCGTGAGGACACGTCCCAAAGCGACGTGTGTCCAAGTACCAATACAATTCCTCCACTGGAATGTGCATGTCGTGCATCTTTTTCAATAGGACGTCTAGCCGCTCTTCGCGCTGGGAGCCGCCTACGATCTCCCCAATGCCGGGAAATAGGATATCCATCGCTGCTACAGTTGGGCCAGGTACGCCTTCCTTTGGATCATCCAAACGCATGTAGAAGGCTTTAATCGCTGCCGGATAATTGGTCAAAATGACAGGCTTTTTGAAGTGTTTTTCTACAAGATAGCGCTCGTGCTCGCTCTGTAAATCGGCGCCCCAACGCTCGATGGGAAACTGGAATTTCCCTTTTTTATTTGGCGGCGAATTTTTTAAAATTTCAATGGCCTCTGTGTAAGTCAGACGCTCAAATTGATTCTCTACCACGAAGCGAACCTTTTCGCGCAATGGCATGGGTGAGCGTTGGTCTTGCGGCTTACTTTTTTCTTCTTCTATCAAACGCTCCTCTAGAATTTGGAGGTCTTCAGGACAGTGTTCTAGCGCAAAACTGCACACGTATTTCAACATGGCCTCTGCTAAGTTCATATTGTCTTCCAGGTCGGCAAAGGCCATCTCTGGTTCGATCATCCAAAACTCAGCCAAATGCCGCGTAGTGTTGGATTTTTCCGCACGAAACGTCGGGCCAAAGGTATACACGTCGCCAAGGGCTAATGCTCCCAGTTCCGCCTCTAATTGTCCAGAGACCGTTAAATTCGTAGCGCGACCAAAGAAGTCTTGCCCATAATCAACCTGACCATCGGGCGTTTTAGGCACGTTCTCTAAAGGCAAAGTCGTGACGCGAAACATCTCACCTGCTCCTTCAGCGTCGCTTGCCGTAATGATGGGCGTATGCAGGTAGTAGAAACCTCTTTCGTGGAAAAACTGATGTACTGCATACGCTAGGGCATGCCGTACGCGAAAAATGGCGCCAAAAGTATTGGTGCGAAAGCGCAAATGAGCGTGTTCGCGCAGAAATTCCAATGATTGTCGCTTCGGCTGTAGCGGATATTTCTCAAGGTCGCAGTCGCCATAAATGATGATCTGTTGGGCCTCTAGCTCTATTCGCTGCCCCTTCCCTTGGCTTTCGACAACACGCCCGATGGCTCCAAGCGCAGCGCCAAACTTGATTCGGTGTAACGTCTGGTCGCCTAATTTCTCAGGGTTAATTACCACCTGTAAATGTCGAGCGCAAGAACCATCGTTAAGCGCAATAAATTGATTGTTCCGAAAGGCTCGTACCCACCCTTTAACTACAACCTCTTGACCTAGAGGTTCTTTTTGCAAAATTTCAGCAATTTTTGTGCGTTGCATGTCGTTTTAAAAGACCCACAGAAAAGAAAAGTAGTTGTAACTCCGGCTCTCCTCGAAAGAGCGAGCAAAGGTAGAAAGGCGTTCTGGATTGGCAGGCAACAGGTCTTTTGACTCTTCAACGATGGAGAGCTGCAGCAGCACTAGTTTTTTTAATTTTCGGCAGAAAAACTTCTAAAGGGCGAATCGGACGTCCGTCGGGCCAGAGACCCATGTAGCGCTGGGCTGGCGAATTGCCGAATGCTACTTCGCCGTAACGGCCCGTACGACTGTATTCTAACAAGGCATCGCCCAATTTCCAGTAGCAATAAAAATCCACTTCATCGAGACGCGCTGTGTGGAGCACCCGCAAAGTTGTGTAATTGCGCACGCCTGTATCAAAGTCTAAGTCGTAGGCATAGGGTTCGGCGTGCGAGGCTTGTATCCAACGCAAACCGTCTGTGTCGCGCCGTTGCATGATGAAATTGCGGTTGAGCGTGTGAATTGCCGTTTCAAAGACTAATTTTCCAAACTCATAGCCTACGACGTAGTCGTCTTCGCTCACAATAATCAACAGGTTCAAATCGGCCGGTAGAGCCGAATACTCTTGCAAACGCGCACCGTTGAGCGGGCCTGTGCCTGGCTGCGCCAACAACATCGCAGCTGGCTTAGGAATGTGGTATTGCGCCCAATGGACGCCCAAGTTGGCGGCTATCGCGCCCCCGTAGGAATGCCCAAAGTAGCCGACGCCGTTTAAGATAGGTCGAACGTGGTCGCCTGTTTGCAACAGCGCTAAGGCATCGCGTATCCCTTTTGCCGCATTTGCCGGAAAGCGGCTCGGGCTGGGCCTGAGCAAGTTCTTCTGATAGCGCGGATAGATAACGATGTTGCCTCGAGCTACCAAGTGCTTTATCCACTTGCCGTATGCCATAGGATTGTATGCGCCGTATCCGTGCAAAAACACGACCACCGGTGCAGAATCTGGCTTTGGATCTGCCGGTTCAAAAAGCCAAAAACCGTCAGCCCTTTCTCCTGCATCGTAAAAAATGACGCTTTCATGCTGGTATTCTGCCCCTCCAGGCCCGCATTCCGGTTGCCCAGCATGAGGAGTTCCTTGCACCAACGAATATGAGCCTCGACAAGTCAAAAAAGCCATTAACCACATTAGGCGCATCATCGCTCCCTAGATTTAGAAAACGGCGTTTCATACCTTTTCGTTTGGCAAAAATAAATTGAGGCGCTTGCTGCGAGTTTTCTGGCTCAGCAATGGCTTACTGCAACTGCTTTTGCGTGCCGCGATGCTCCTTCAGCCGACGAATGTTTTTGTTTTTTCCTCCACCGAAGCAGTAGCCTATCTTTGCGCGCTACTTTTCTTCAAGTATGCACAAAAGATAGACGACTTCTATGGGACGCGCTTTTGAATACCGCAAAGAGCGAAAATTTAAGCGCTGGGCGAACATGGCCAAGACTTTTACGCGCATAGGACGCGAGATTTCCATTGCTGTAAAAGCAGGCGGGCCAAATCCAGAATATAATCCTCGCCTGCGCTTGGCCATTCAGAATGCCAAACAGGCAAACATGCCAAAAGTCAACATCGAAAATGCCATAAAGAAAGCTAGCGGCAAGGATGCTGAAAATTACCAGGAAATTTTGTACGAGGGTTATGGGCCTCATGGCATCGCTGTGTTGGTGGAAACGGCTACCGATAACCCTACGCGCACCGTAGCTAACATGCGCTTGCACTTCGACCGCTGTGGAGGTGCACTCAGCGTTTCGGGAAGCGTGAGTTATCTCTTTAATCGAAAAGCGGTCTTTAAAATCAAAGATGACGGGCGCAACTGGGAAGAACTTGAACTTGAACTCATCGATGCCGGCTTGGAAGACGTCAAACACGAAGACGGTGAAGTCATTCTGTATGCAGACTTTAAAGACTTCGGCAAAATGCAAAAGGCGCTCGAAGACCGCGGCATAGAGCCGGTCAGTTCTCAAGCCGAATGGATACCCACCGTAACGAAAAAACTCTCGGATGAAGAGGCCGAACAGGTCATCAAACTCATTGACCGCCTAGAAGAAGACGACGACGTGCTCAACGTGTTCCACACAATGGATATGTCGGAGTGAAGAAAATTTGCTCCCTAAAAATACGGGCGGAAACGCACAAAGCGAAAGCGAGAAATCTTTTTCTCGCCTTCTTCTGTTACCTCTCTTAACGTGGTGCTAGCGATGCACAACATCCCTACAGCCTGAAGAAGAGAAACAAGCTGGTAAGTGAAGGTCATCTCTCCCATTAGGTGGACAGCCGTAGGCTTTGGATCCAAAGTTTGAATGCGAAGGCTGTACTCCTCTGCCAACCGGCGAACTGCATCTATATCAGCCTCGGGTGGCACATTTGGGAAGAGCATATCCTGCACACTTCCATACTGTTCTACAGCAGCCCGCAATTGTTCTGCTGGCCAGGCGGACGAAGGGTGGTTCGATAGATTTAATAGCATTCGTATTACAATTGGAAGGCTTCCTTTATCTCAACATAAACTCCTTTTAAGGCCTCTTTGAGTTCTTGGGGGGACTTTGGAGAAGCCATGTAACCGGCATGGTTGATATCGTTGCGCAAGCCCTTCTCACCAGTGAGCCGGCGATAGGCCCTAAAGGCATTCGGGTATTCTCGCTTTAGGTATTCCGTTATTTTTTTCGCATATTCCTCTTGTTCGGGCTTCCATTTGCCTTCTGGGACGCGATTTAAAGCCAATTTAGCGCACTCTCTCAAATTGGCCTCCTGCAGGCGCTCTATACCGTATATTTGCTCAATGACGTAACTTTTACATGTCTCTTCCAGCAAGGTAAAACCTTGTTGAATAAGGTTATGCTCAATGCACCATTCTACAGCGGCAAAGCCATTGCGCGCAGTTCGATTGGCAAAGGGCTCCAACTTGCGTTCTACGCGCTCTAAGATGGGCTTTAGAGGAGCGCCCAAATTCGACTTTCCTTGAAGTGCTCGGATTTTCTCTCGGATGCTTTCTACGTTGCTTTGTGTCGCAAGTGCGCTGCCCCTACACGTCAGAATCTGGTCCGTAAAGGTGCGCAAAGCCTCGCCAGTAGCGCGCTCCTCTTCGTTCATGCGCTCTACCAGCAGCGACGCATCGCCCGAACGCACAAAGGTGTGGGCAGCTATCGTCCACTCTTGGAGTTCGACAAAAGCGCTCAATTCCAATACCGGCGCTCGTGGGGGTTGGGTGTTGGCTTTCTCCATTTCTTCTTCGGAGGCACCAGATTTTTTCAGCTCCTGAATTTTTGCTTGCTTCTCTTGTCGCCCTACCTCATAGTTGCCGTAGAAAATATGACTCACCCGAAGATGGTGGAGGGTACGCGCATAGTGCAACAACAACATGCACAGCATCGGTAAAGAGCGAAAGCCATACGTCAGGTCTAACGCTATGGCTGAGCCCTCTGGCAACGCTGCTACTTGCTCATAAAGAACAGAGAAAATCTCAAAAATTTCTCTCTCTGTGTTACCATCTGAGATTAATACGCGCTTGTAATCATCAATGATATTTTCGCGTTTTAACCGCTCCAAGCGTTCTTGCAGCCCTGGTTCTTGCTTATCGTACTCAGGTATGCCACTGTTTTTATCGAAACTTCTTATACAGCGCTCGTAATTATTTTCTTGGGCATTTTCAGTAGTAAATACTATTACGCGCTCTATCCGCTTACCCTTGAGCGCCAGATGGCGTAAAATGGCCTCTTGCACATATGGCGTGGGCACGCTGGCCTGCTCGGGCGTGCCATCGAAGTAATATTGTGTCTTATCGTAAGGGATGGCGCCGAGGAAGGTGAGGAGGGTGTGCATTGCAGTCAACGGCATTCTTATAGATGAAAGTGCTTTGCATGAATAGACATAAATCTTACTTCACGGTTGGGCGGTATTATTATACCTTGTATGATCCCCTTAAATTTTTCGTATGTTTCTGGCTTAACGGGCTTTGATCCATGAGCTAGAATGGAATAGTTCCGCGAATGCAGAATCTTTTTTATTTCATCCTTGTTTTGATTGAGCAACCTGATAGCAGGCGCATCAGAGTTTTCTATCGCCCTCCAAGTATCCATTAGCCCTACTTCTGTGGTTTTTCCATACAATAATTTATATTCATTTTGAATTATCATCTCAAGTGTTCGATACAACCTGGCCACTGCATCATCGTACTTTCCTTCTTCACCCCGGCGACAGGCGTTGTAGAACATATCCACAACCCTTTTTTCGCCTGACTCATCATCTAAAAGAGTTCTAAGCCAGGCATTTACTTTGTTTAATTCATTGTCAACTTTTATTTCTCTAATCTTTTCCTTCTGTTCTTTGCTCAAGTTTGAAAACAACTTTACAGCGTCTTCAAACTCGAACTTATCCCATTTATCATGTCCTTCGATGAGTTGCTTCAGGATGTCCACATAGGGTTTTCTTCTAGCCGAAAAGGTATGCTCGCCTAATAGTTGCGTAGCGGCTTTAAATTGATATAAGTGATATAATCTAACGGCTTGCTCGATTACTCTTTTTTCCAGAGCAGTATTCGGTGTTAGCACACTTAATCGCTCTGAACCTGTGAGCACCCTACCAGTCTCTGGGTCTCTCTGGCTACCATATACATAGCTTATTTTTTCTATACCATATTCGATAGCGGACAAGACCAGTGCAGCAGACATGGCCTTGGTTCCGCTCGTGTAGTCTGCTGTTATTTCTCTGGGAGAGATGCCGCTATCAATTATGGCCATCAATTTCCTTGATATTTCCATGAAAATAGAGTCTACGTCGTTTTCATCTTTAATGTAAATAAATTGCGTGAATTCAATTTCCCTATCATTGAACGAGTCACGAACAGACTCTGCAGTCTTTACACTGTCTTGTGTAACAATTAGATACACTTTCGATGGATTATTTGACTCGATAGAAAACCGAAGTCCATTTTCGACCCCCTTTCCTGTGCCCACAGTAGCGATAAAGGTCTTTTTCATAATCTTGAACTTTAAGCCAAACTTCTAAAAGTTTAGGTCTGCTATGACTTATGCTAATTTGGGAGCACCTCTACCCACCCCATAGGCTTGCCATCTGGTGCTATGGCTCGCGTAACGGGAAAGAAGGCGTCCCGTCTTCGAATGCCATGAATGACTTCCCGAAATAAGTGCCATGTCTCATCGTTATCTAAACCGTAGAGCAACGCTAAGATCAGGCTATTGTCATTAATAGTCTTGCCAAAGCCCAGACGCAAGAAGATAGCGCCATTGTTGGCTTTAGCTTTCAGGTCTTCGTAGAATTCAACGAGTGCTTCTATTTCATCGCTAAAATCCAAATTTTCAGCATTATCTAAAGCGTCATTTAGTTCATGTAACTCATTGTCTATGCAGTCCTTTGAAAATACATTAAGATTTTCAAATATAGATCGGAAGTTTCTGTCCTTCCAATAATCAAAGTATTTATTATGAAATTCTGGTCGTATTGAGATATCTGTTTCTAACTCTGTACCCGGCTTGATAGCCTCTACTACTTGCGGAATGGCACTTTTGTCCTTGCCTGAAGTAATTCGGATACGCCTCAAGGCATAAACGCCTAATTGTTCTATAGAGACAGGTTGGCTGTCGCGAACGCGCAGGTACTGACTATCGGGGGCTCTGTTTCCTGAATTCAAAAAGCCGAATAATTCCTCTTCCTTAAAAATATTTTTTTCTAATTCACTCTTTATTTGGCGTATTTCCTTATTTGATGAATGGCGCGAACGCTGCGAGGTAGAAACCTTCGAGTACTCTCTCGCTGCTTTTTCAATTAAGACTCGGTAACCCTCGATAACGCTCTTACCTGCCTCTGTACAAACGAGCCAATCATACAGGATGGCTGTACGAAGTGCTCCCTTGAGGGAACTGCCAGGCAGATAGGGCTGACCGGCATTCTTTACAGTAGTCATGATATGGAGTTTATCGCTGCTTTTCAGGCCTTTTTGCGCTAGGCGGCATCGGGTCACTTGCGGAACAGCCAAGCTCAGCTTACCGGTCAGGAAGCGCTTCAGGTCCATTTCGGAGCGATTGTTATCCATGGCCCCGATCAGGCGGATGTATTCCTCCAGCGCGTTTGCTTTAGTTACAGCTTCTTCTATCTTTCTAAGGTCGAGATAATGCAGGTACTGACCATCGTCGGAGAAGACGTAATCGCAGTAAGGCGAGAGGGTTTTGCCCTTGTCATCGCCGATATGCACTGGCGTGATGACTTTCAGGCGCAACGGCAACGATATGGTGGTGTTTTGCATGAGCGTCGTGCTTTTCAGATATAGTTTTCAACGATATTTTTCACCGGCAAGCAAAAAGCCTTTCCGTAGCGGCGAACTTTATGGCCGAGATTCTGGCCGATGATGGGAACGGCGCCCTGAGCAAGGCCCTCGAAAACAGCGCCTTCAGCCATCATACGGACGAAATCGAACTCCTTGCCCCGACCACCGTAATGCCTCCCGCCGCGCGAAAGCACAGAGTAGTATTGCACTTTAGCTAAATCCTGAGGTGTAGGTGAAGTCAGGGATATAGAGCACTTTAGCGGGCTATCAAAAGTTGGCAATAAAGAGAAGTCATGAGTGAAGACTTGCTCTATCTGACCGCAACCTACGGAGCGTTCACCACCAACGCCGCGATAAGGCAGCATTTGAATAGCGGTCTGGAGATGGCGATGGGCGCTGCTGTTTTCAAAACCGGGCTCCATATCTATCAGAAAATAAAAGTGTACCCTCCAGCCCTTGATTACCTTGGAGATGTCGGCTATGGTCGTAGTCGTCAGATAGAAGAAGCCCTCTGAGCGATCCGTAGTGTGTACTTTGACTCGTGGGTAATCTTCCTGTTCCCATAGGCGGACGCGCTTAATTTGTTCCTCCTGCAGGTTTGGCAGTTCTTCTTTGGATACTACTACTGCGCCGTTTTGAAGAAACCAGCATCGCTCTGGCCATTCTGCCCAACCCCAACCGGCCTCCCAAACGCGCTTGGAAATAAACTTTATTTTATTGAACGCTTTAAAATTTTCTGTAACCTCTAAGGCATAATGAGCAGGTTTAGGCAACAGGAAAAGCGGCGTGTCCATGGCCTCATCTGCCAGCAGATAGAAGCCAGAGGATATGCGAACTTTTCCACCTTCGAAGGCATGTAGGAGTTCTTCAACGTCGGCTATTGGATACACTTCGGCAGCAATATTGATAAGCGCCGAAAAGAGCGTATCGCTGCGGAGCCACTCGTCCGAGGTGCTGAGCCAGGCATTCTCGTCGGGCGCTATCCCTCCGAAGTGAAAGCGAGCGCGCGGCTTACAGGCAAGGATTATGGCTTTCATAGCTTGTATTTAAAATCCATTTCACGCGCTTCTTTATTTTGTTCAAAGTCCGATATGGTCTTTCGCGTAAATCGGACATCCTCGAAAGCGATTTTGCCATAACCGCGCGAGCCATGGCCACCGAGATAATCACTTTCTAAAAGCATCATAGCCAAACGGATACGCTCCAAGTGATCCTGCGTTTTACCGTCTTCGTAATCGTCATAGACCATTTCGAAGTGGAATACAGCACCCGCAGGTACACGCTCTAATTGGCGAGGATTTTGGGCAGTTCCCGTTTTTCGGTTGATACTGTTTTCCCATTTGACTTCAGAATACTGCAACTCAAGTTCATTTTCAAAGACCTCCGAATTGGTATCTAGGTCCGCATCGCGCACAATAAGGCGCGTTACGTAGCGCGTGGATGCGCTATTATCCCTGTCTTCTATGGAGTCGTCGCCAGGCAAACCAAAGATTTCGCAGATGTACGGCGCATCTTTTACATCGCACTTTTCACCTTTGGCCTCTCTCGCCGTAATGGCTACAGTGCCCGCTACGCGGGCCAACAAAGAGCGGAGCTTGCCTTTCAGAGAGGAGCCTGGAATGTATGGAGTGCCATCCGGCTTTTTGATGACGTTGAGGTCAATGCCACCGATGTCTAAGGCCGATTTAGCGCCACCGATGTGAAGGCCCGTGAGGGTTCGGATTTTACCTGTGATGAAAATCTTGGCTTTCAGTTCCATATTGCTTATTACTTTTTATTGCCGTGATATAATTTGTGATACGCTACGATGGCCTCGAAAAAAGCGACAAAGTGTTCTACCTGCTTATCGTCTTTTATTTCGCAAATAATATTTTGCAGGAAATTGACAAATGCTTTAGCCTTGTCATTACCCTGACGAGCAGCGATATAAGCTAACTGTGGACGAATTAGCTGAATCTGTTGGGCTGTCTTGATTCGATGTGTTTTGACCTTGGAAAAGATATTGCGCAACTGATGAGTTGTAACAAATCCTCCACAATCTTCCACGTACTTTTGTAGGTGACTTAGAAGTTCATTAATGTTGTTCGTGTTCTTGAAATTAAGAATGTCAGAGCATCTTTGTTTTAGATACTGTTGATGCTCATTTTCAGGCTTTACTTGTTTTGGAGATTGTTGTTGGTACAACATATGACAATTGCATTTAATCGTTATCAGATTTTCTTGTTTTAAATTCGGCCCACCGGGCGGCAACAGGAAACAGGTCAGCGTTAGTGTAAATACGCTTAGTAACTGCTTCGATGAGAGCCCTCTGGTACTCTTCAATAATACTTTGCAGGCTATCTTTGTTTTTTGACTGCCGGATATAATACATTAATCGCCACACAGCAGGGTTATGAATGCGTCCCTCTTCTATGGCACGGCGCATCTGTTTTTCAAAACCTGTGTGACTACTCCGAATGCGCTGGAGAATACTACGTGGCTCATTATCCACCTTTATAAGGCGCTCCAGATTGTTGGCTATGCTATGCGCTTTTTCAAATTCAGTCCATGTGAGTACTTTTCCGAAGACAAATACTCTATTTTTGGTTCCATCGGCAGCACTCTTGGCTAACGAAAGCGCTTCTTCTGCGAGGGCGCCCATGCGAACAACGGGGAATCTACTGTCTACTACAATAATTGCTGCCGAAAGCGTTGGCAATTTCTGTAGTTGAAGTTCAACGAGTCTACTTTTCATGAACGATTGAAATGCCTTATAGACGGCCAGGGCAAACTCGAAGACAGCATCCCAGGCGCCGATGATGAGGCAATCATCACCACCGGAAAAAATAGGATATATGGTTTGTTGGAAAGAGACGTGCTCTCCGGTTATCCCCGACGTAAAACCACCCTGCCAAAGTTTTAGCAACGCTTGCTCAAAAAAGTACTTAAGTGCGTCCGAAGTCTTCTTACTTTGATCCCAATGTTTTACTGTTGAAAATAAAACGCCTAAATCATCTACATCCATTTTGAGCACGGCTATTTTGTCCGTACCCGTGCGTTTTTTGGCGAAATGGCCCATCGTTTCAAAGTCTATGATCATGCCCGGACGAACGTTGTTTTCTTCTTCGTCTGGATCATCCTTTTGATTGCGCCGGTTGATGTAATCCATCCATGTGGCGTCCATATCCATGAGCGCTCTATCCCACACAGGAAGATGCCAATTGATGTCATCTGGCCGATGCTGCGATTTGGGCTCATGAGTTAGCCTCAGATGCTTGCCAAAGAGGGTAATCGTGTCTCTAACGATCTTCTGTGCTCCAGGTATGCCTTCGTCGTCGAATCCCTGACTTCTAATCAACCGCCCCGCAAACTTCTTCCAGTGTTCGTCATTAGCTTTATAGCGTTTTTGAGGTGTAAAAGCATCCTGATGGTTTATGAACTTGCGTAACTTATCTCGCCTTGCTGTCCGTCGAATTCTATTCCAGGTCTTGGAGAAGTCTTGAGCGTCCAATTCTGCTCGACTTAAGGTAAGATAAATTTCCATGTCCTGTAGGTCGCTCTGAATAGTTTTTTGCAAGTCTGCAAAGGTCTCCTCACTCAAGTTTTTGCAGAAAACACTAAACCCTCCACCACCATTATAAAACAATAGGCAATTTTCTTCACCAAGCCGATCCTCTATCATGTTTATGCACAATGTAGCAAGGGCCTGGACGAAAAAGGAACGCGCCTTAAGTGTTTTGGCTGCACCTTCGCTTCGAACATTGAAGATAAAATCCTGAATGCCTGACACGTCGCCATGCAAGAGAGTGGTGTACTCTGAAATGCCTTGTCCGGGTCGGTATTCTTTCATAAGTAGACATTTATTCTTCAGAGAGACTGATATTGTTTCGGTAATCAAGAAAAAACCGCAGCAAAAACTTTTTACACTAATGTCATGTAAACTTATGCGTTTTGTAATTCCTACAAAATGGATCAATACATTACTAACATGAGGTACTATTTTAGTCAAGAAAATACCGGGAACTGTAGATTTCTAAGCACCTTACACCGTCTTTAACCCTTCTCGAGGGTAACTAACTTCCTTCGCAGTTTTATGTCATCCTCCTTTGAGAAAGGATGATTGGAGTGGGCAAACGCAGACCTAAAAACCACCTTTTCCATAGGCAAGCAAATGTGTAAGTAAAGCAAAACAAAAGCGCTCATCGCTTAGGTATATTATCTGAGCCAAGAAAGACGAGACGTTGAGTTGAAGTCTGGATTAAAAGGTCCTGTCGCCGAATGCGGTCTTTCGTTAACGAATACCAAACGCAATGCTAAACCGGTAAAAATCAGGGGTAGCGGCCTAAAAAAATCAGGGTAGATGTATATTTGCATGGTCAGCATTGCTTTTTAGGGCAAAAAAGGCGAAGGCGATTGCAACCTATTTGCCACGAAACGAAAAAATTTTTATGCCAACGAACAAACACGCTGCTTTTCGGTATCGGGTGCTGGATGCTTGTTTTCGGCGCCGGCGTCGGTGGACGATTGCCGAGCTGGCAGACGAAGTCGGCGAGCAGTTGCGAGAGGCGTTTGGGGTGAGTTCCGGCGTAAGCGAGCGCATGTTGCGCTACGACATCAGTCTGATGCGGAGCGAGCCGCCGCGCGGGTTTGGGGCCCCCATTGAGTGTCGGCAGGGCCGGTATTTTTACTCGGATCCTGAATTTTCCATCGAGAAGAGGCCACTGACGCAGACAGACATAGAGGCTTTACGAGAGGTGGTGGGTGTGTTGCAGCAATTCAAAGGCTTGCCTCAGTTGGAGGCTTTAAAGGGTATTTTGACGCGCATGGAAGGCCTGGCTCGTTTTCCCAATCGCACACTTATTCAATTTGAAACGAACGAACATGTGGCCGGGTTGGAATGGCTGGCGCCCTTGTATGCGGCAGCGCACGACCAGCAGGCGCTTCGCGTGCTGTATCACCCTTTCACCTTCGAGCAGCCCTACGAGATCGTTTTTCACCCCTATTTGCTTAAGGAATATCGCAATCGGTGGTTTTGTCTTGGGCTCAACGAGGGCGAGGGTAAGATTCACACGCTGGCCTTGGACCGGATCTGTCGTGTGGCAGTTTCGGAGCATCCTTTCCAGCCCAATATCTTCTTCAATCCAGATACTTATTTTCAGGATATAATAGGTGTGTCTCGACCAGAAGGAGCGGTGCCTACGCAAGTGGTATTTGAGTCAACTGTGCTGTTATCGCGGTATTTGGAGACGAAACCTCTGCATGCGTCTCAACGGCTTTTAGAGCGCGACGAAAAGCGTGCCGTATTCTGTTTGACTGTCGTGCCTAATCCCGAGATGTACGCTGAGCTTCGCCGTTTTGGGCCTGCGCTTCGAGTACTGGCGCCAGAGCACGTCCGTTCTTCTATGCACTACCACGGCGGCGGCTGGGATCCGCTGCCGAAGCCATGAGTTATTGACTCGTCTCCCCTAGCGGCACCGGCTCTGGCACAGTGGGCAGGTTGTCGGGGTCCCAAGTCCAGAGGCCTTGTTCGTATTCGCGTTGCACTAGGGCTAAGTTGGCCTCGTGGTCTTTGATTTGCTGGCGTGGGAAGCAGTACCGCTCCCACAGCGAATGGGTGTCGAAGGGCCGGCCGGTGGCGACGCTCTCGCGAATGGCATAGATGTAGGCCAAGCTTTCGGTGCGTCGGCGCAGCCAGTCTGTGATGGTCAGGGCGGGGTCGCCGTGGCCCGGAATAAGGCGAGTAAACCAGTTTCGGTCGTGAATACGAGGCAATTTCTCTAAGGTGTTAACGTACTCTACGCTGCTGTGCTGAATGATAGGAAATTCTATGTTAGATAGATAGTCGCCAGCGATACAAAGCCCCAGGTGCCAGACAACAACCATCATGCTATCGGCCGTGTGGCCTGGCGCTAGGTAAAAGGAAAGTTTCGTGGATTCGTGGCGATACTGCACCCCATCTCGGTAAACTTTAAAATCCACCATAGGGTATTCTACTGGATAGGGGCGATGGATGTAGTACTGTTGGTCAAAGTCATTTATTTGCTCCAAGATGGCGTTCTGCGCTGGATTTTCAGCCATGAGCTCTGTGGCAAAAACCTTGTCGGCTTTGAAGGCTCCATACCCAATGATGTGATCGAAGTCGGAATGCGTAAAAACGAGAAACAGGGCACGTCCTTCGCGAATGCTATCCACATACTGGCGTATGGCGTACACCTCATCGGGAAGCCAAGCTGGGTCAACTACAAGCACTAGATCATCAGTGCGAACGACTGTAGTATTCGTCTGATAAATTGCACTCTGAAAAACTGTAATCTGTGGGTCGCGGTAAAGAATTTTACTCATCAGGGTCTCCGGTTAGGTCGTGAGTAAACAGCTTGCGGGAATCTTTCGAATGGCGCTATCTTTGACCTTGCAATATACACATTTTCGGCATAAAAAGTTGACAAAGTAGCGAGGCAAAAGTAGAAAAAACCACGCCAAAGCTGGGTAACTCAGAGACGATGGGAAGTATTGTTGCTATTATAGGGCGCCCTAATGTGGGTAAATCTACTTTGTACAATCGGTTAGTTGGCTTTCGGGATGCTATTACGGACGATGTGGCGGGCGTAACGCGCGACCGAAAATACGGTTTTTGCGAATGGAATGGCAAGCGCTTCACAGTGGTGGATACAGGAGGATTTGT
This sequence comes from Saprospiraceae bacterium, assembly GCA_025055285.1. Lineage (GTDB taxonomy): Bacteria > Bacteroidota > Bacteroidia > Chitinophagales > Saprospiraceae > M3007. The sequence continues at coordinate 70,065 of JANWXM010000002.1, read as the reverse complement.
GCCCTCTTCGAAGGATGTCTTCGAAATGGCGATTCGTCAGCAGGCACGTGTAGCCATTGAGGAGGCAGCAGTTATCCTCTTCATGGTAGATGCGCAAACGGGAGTGACAGACCTGGATGAAGAGCTAGCCAAACTTTTGCGCCGTTCGAATAAACCTGTGTTTCTTGTCGTCAACAAGGTAGACAATTTTCGCACTCAAGTGGATGCTAACGAATTTTGGAGCCTAGGCTTTGCCAATACCTTCTTTATCGCATCCATTACGGGCAGCGGCACTGGCGACTTGCTCGACGCTGTGGCTGAACAGATCACTGATGAGCCCTCAATAGAAACCGACTTGCCCAAATTCGCGATCATTGGACAGCCAAACGTAGGCAAATCTTCTTTGACCAATGCCCTCTTAGGGGAGGAGCGCAATATCGTGACACCCATTGCCGGCACTACGCGCGACCCCATCCACAGTGTTTACAATAAGTTTGGCAAACAATTTATTCTGATCGATACTGCCGGAATTCGCAAGAAGAGCAAGGTTGAGGAAGACCTTGAGTTTTATTCCGTTATGCGCGCAATTCGAGCCCTCGAGGAATGCGATGTATGCCTGCTCGTGTTAGACGCGACCCAAGGCATGGAGGCACAAGACCTCCACCTCCTCCGCCTGGCTCAAAAGCGCCACAAAGGAGTAGTCATTCTCGTCAACAAATGGGATTTAGTCGAAAAGGACTCCAATACCGCTCGCTATTACGAAGAGGCCATTAAAAAACGCATCGCTCCCTTTGACGACGTACCTATCTTGTTCGTTTCTGCCTTAGCCAAACAGCGCATCTTTCAGGCCATTGAAGCCGCTCAGCAGGTGTACGAAAATCGAAAACGCAAGATTAAGACTTCTGAGCTGAATGAACTCATGCTCAGCGTTATTGAGAAAACTCCTCCGCCCTCTGTCAGAGGACGGTTTCCAAAATTTAAGTACGTTACGCAGCTCCCTACGCACTACCCTTCCTTCGCTTTCTTCGTCAACAATCCTAATTGGGTACGCGACAGCTACATCCAATTCCTCGAAAATCAGTTGCGCCAACATTACGATTTCAAAGGCGTCCCTATTGAAATCTACATGAGAGCGAAATGAGCCCACAGAGCCCTGATGGCCTAAAAAACAAGGAGGGCAACCCTTTCTTGCAAAAGAGGGCCCTCCTTGTTCCCTAAGGCAGTGGGTTAATTGTTTCCACCCTCCACTTTGACAGCGCCACCTCGACGCTTTTGCTGCTCGATGTTGCCTTCTTCGACAGCGCCACCGCGCTGCTTCTGTTGTTCGATGTTGCCTTCCTGAACAGCACCGCCGCGTTGCTTTTGCGGGTCTTGTGGAGGTGTCTGAGGCTGCGGCAAGGGCTTCACAGCGGGCGTTGGGCTCTTCGGCTTGACTTTACCCGCACGAGGTTTCGCTCCTGGTTTTGCTGGAGGCAGCGAGGCTAAATATTCTTCAAAGCGGCGGCGTGCCTCCGCGTTGATTCGCTCCGTACACTCCTCTTGCTTCATCAGGCGATACTCGTCCAACTTCATGGCAATCGCCTGAGCAATTTCTTGCTGCTGCTGCTCCTTCGTTTTATAAGCAGTCAGCGCTATTAAAACAATAGCCACAGCAGAAGCTGCTAAAATGAGTTTCTTCTTCATGTGAAAAAATGTTTTTAACGTGAATTATTGGATTGTTTGTTGGGCTTCGTGTTCTGCTTTCAAACGTTCAAATTCTGCTGTCACGCGCGCTTCGAATTCAGCATCGCATTTGGCATTTTCCTCTTGTTCAATTTTTGGCTTTCCAGCCTCTACGCCTTTTGCGATTTCAGCCTCTACTTGTTCGGGAGTCAGAAGCTTTTCGCCGCAAGAAGATAGACTTAGCGTCAGCAGCGTTGCAGCGGCCATAATCCACAGTTTCTCTTTCATGTTTATACAATTTTATGAGTTTTTTAGAAATCAGGGGCAAAGGTAGGTGGTCTTCGACTGAACCAATGCACTTTTAAATTTTTTTAAGACAAAAAATGAAAGAGATTAACGAAGTAGAGTAAGGTCACCCACTGCTACAGGCATTATGGCCCCATCACTACGCCTCCAGGAAATGCGATATAGATAAACATCTGACGGAGCAGGCTGGCCATCAATAGTGCCATCCCAACGCGCTTTGGGGTCAGTGCTTTCGAAGACTAGATTGCCCCAACGGTTGAAAATTTGCATGCGCTCTATTTGAACACTACCTTCAAGGACGGTCATTTCGAAGAAGTCGTTGTCTCCATCACCATTAGGAGTGAAAGCATTCGGAATGCGCACCAAAGGAAACAGCAGCCGGAAGATCTTTTCGGCCACGCGGATACATCCTTGAGGAGATACGGCACGCAAAGTATACCGGATCGCTGCCGAAGCTGTATCGTTTGATACTGGTCGAACCTCAATATTAGGCGTGTTAAACGGCAAAGTCTTGGTATCAATAATAGTCTCTTGCCAGGTAAAAGTAAAACCATCGAGATTTTGCGGTGGTGTTACGGAAGCGAACAACTGGAGGCTTTTTCCTAGGTCAATCTGGTTAGTATCAGGTACACTAGCAATAGCCAGTGTGAACGCCGGCACAGTTGTTACACGAACTGTATCGTACAAGGCACATGAGTCGCCATATAAAAACGCAACCACAAATAAAGTAGTGGTATCTACTTTGACGGGGAGCAGCGCGGAGCTAGCACCCGTACTCCATTCGTAGCGCCCGTTGGGTCCAACGCCTATTGCGCTTAGGATAATGCGGTCGCCGGAGCAGATCGTAGTATCAGCAGAAGCCCGCAGGGTGGCAGAAAATACGGATACAGCGAGCGAACGCGTTAGGGTACAGGCCCCTTCACGCGCCGTAACGGTGTACACCGTGTTCTGATTAGGCGAAACGATGGGAGCAGGCGCGTTAGGCATCAGACCTGGGTCAGGCGGTGTAGCTGTCCATGTGTATTGCACAGTGGGCGCTGCGGGAGCAGTGTTTAGGATTAGCGACTCGCCGGGGCAAAGGCGCGGGTCTAACGGAAACTGGATATCCAGCCCTTGTCCTGCTATGGTCACCTTCACTGTATCGCGCAATTGACAGCGTCCGCTGTAGTTCAGGGTAATGACGTAGCTCGTGGTAGTGTCCGGGCTGACGAGAACCGATTGCGCTGTACTTAGGACTACGCCGTCGAGCAGGCGCTTCCATTCGAAATTACTACCTGGCGTATCAGTCAGAGCCACCAGACGCACGGACTGACCTCGACAAATGGTAGTATCGCTGCTGACGTCGAGCATAGCGCGCCGGACGCCGATGCGTACGGAGTCGCGACCGATGCAGCCATTGTTGGTCGTTACATAGTAGGTGGCGGTTTGTATTGGTTGAAACACCGGCGCCGGAGCGTTTATCGTACCAAAACCTGGATGATCGGAGGTCCAGACATAATTGGCATTTGGGTCGAATAGGCCATTGAGGATCACAGAATCACCCGGGCATACCGTTAGGTTGGGCGGTGGCAGCAGCAGCGGCGCCAGAGGACGAACGAGAACAGTCGCTGAGGTACTCACTGTGCATCCTTGAAAAGTGCCGCTAATGGTGTATGTGGTAGAGGACGAAGGACGTGCCCAGGCACTGTCGCAGGTAGTGCACGATAGGCCACTGGCCGGCTGCCAGCGAATGTTAGTAATGCCCGGCGTATACGCTAACCTCAACAGCACGCTATCGCTTGGGCAGAGGCTACTTTGCTGGGGAGACACGCTTATGGTAGCAGAAGGCACGACACGCACCGTTGTTGTAGCAGTGTCGGCGCACGTGCCTAGGCGAGTAATTCGCCGATATATCGTTGTCTCTGTAGGGTGAGCGACAAGCGAGGGCAAGGTATCAGCAGATAGCAAGGGCGTAGCGGGAAAACGCGTCCAGCGGAACGAAATACCGGGGAAGTCTGCAGGATTGAATGGCGGCGTTTGGAGGCGAACTGTATCACCAAAGCAAATGGTCGTATCCGTAGGTAATAGCTTTAAATTAGCGGGTAGGCTATCTACGATGATGTAGTACCTTTTCTTTCGAATACAAGGAGTATATTCTGCCGTGAGGGTATACAGCGCAGTGCGTTCGGGCCTGGCGATAGCACGTTTTCCGTTGTTGACGAGGGTAAGTCCATCTGTGGGCGTCCACGTACACGTCCAGCCATGAGCAGGCAGTACTGCACCGATGTCCACCGATTGCCCGCGGCATAGGCGCAGAGTGTCAGCTGTGGGGAAAAAGTTGATCACGTAGTTCTGCACAAATACTCGTTGGCTATCTACAGTGGGAACTGGGCAGGATGGCGTTGTTATCGTCACGTAGTATGCGGTGTGTTGCGTAGGAAGAGCAATGGGGTTTGCCGCCGAGCTAGTAAAACCAGGTGGGTCAGAAGACCAACTATATACGGTGTTGGGCGAGGGAGGGCCTCCCAAGTATACAGTATCGCCCAAACAAAACTCTCTAACAGAGAAGCTCAACGTGTATTGAGGCGCTTGACCATTGAGAACAATGACGCGCACGGTATCAGAGGCCGTGCAGGTTCCTGCAGCATTGGTAGCAGTAAAAACAAAGGTATAGGTGCCCGTAGTTAGCCCTGAAACACTAGGCGCAAAGCAGTTGTAGCAACTTAACCCTGGGTCTCCTGACCAGCCAAAGGAAGGTCCGATGCCGAAGTCTGTTATTCGAGGCACCAACCTGAGTCTAGAGCCGTTACAAACTACGATGCTGTCGGGCAGTTGGACGGAGCAAGGGCCCTGTGCCATCGAGCATGTTGCTGCCGTCGCGAAAAAAGTCCAGTGCAACCAGAGTTTCATGGCGTGAGATAGCCATTAGTGAGGAAAATATCGGTTCGACAGAGGAGGATTAAATGTTAAATCTCTACAGAAAGCGGGACAGTAACTTTCTACGAGCTCAACTTAAAAAGGACGTTTAGCCGAACAGTGGCATGCTTTCAGAGGGGGTAAATTCGTCCTCAAAGGAGATTTGTTTGAGCATCAAGTAATCTGTAAGGTCGTGCATAGAGGGCACGACCGAGATGTAGCCATTTTCTAGCGCCCAGATATCAGTATCGTCTTTTGGGTCAAGATTTACAAATTTACCTGTCAGCCAATAATAGGGTTGCCCGTGAGGGTCTCGGCCTTCTACAAAGTCTTCGATCCAACGGGCTTCTGCTTGTCGGCATACGCGAATGCCTTTAATTTGTTCTGCCGGCAGGGCTGGGATATTGACATTGAGCAGCTTACCAGGTGGAAAGTTTTCGCTTAGCACATATTCCATGATGCGACGCACCCAAGGCTTTGACGGCTCAAAATCGGCTTCGAAGCTGTGGTCGAGCAGGGAAAAACCTATACTTTTGATGCCCTCTAGCGAGGCCTCCATAGCGGCCGAAAGCGTGCCCGAATAAATAATGTTGATGGACGCGTTGCTGCCATGATTGATGCCAGAGACGCACAAGTCTATTTTTCGGCCTTTTAGTACTACGTGACGCGCTAACTTGACGCAGTCTACAGGCGTTCCTGAAGATTCCCAGGCTTCGATACCGGGAAACAAACGGACGCGCTCTAAGCGCAGCGGTTGGCGAATCGTAATTGCATGTCCTTGCCCGCTCTGAGGCGAATCCGGTGCTACTACAACTACTTCTCCTAACTGAGAGGCGACTTCTACCAAAGCTCGAATACCTGGAGCAACTATGCCGTCGTCGTTCGTTACCAGAATAAGAGGCTTACCCATGTTGCAAAGGTAATGGCCTCGAGTATTAACTTGATCTTCATTTTGAGCGCATTTTATCGTCGAGAGCCAGTTACTTGGCTTCACCAGGAGATAGCTTGCCCTCGACTTGTATTTTCTTTCGGCGGGGGCTTCAAAAAAATACGGTTTTAGTGTCTTACTCTTTCACGAGCACAGGCCGTTGAATGCTTCGAAAAACTCGAGTTAGCTTCGCTACCAAAACGGACTCGTGTGCTGTGTTGGCTAAACCGGCTAGACTGACTATGGACTTTTGTGCCTTTGTGCGAAAACCGACCGGCAAGGAATGCCTGCTAACAATTCAGAGGAAACAGCCTGTATTCCTCTATAATTACAGCTATGTAAAAATTGAAAATCAGGGACTTATCCTCTAATTTCAACAAATATGAAACACAAGTTGTGGTTTATGTAAAATTGGTCACTCGGCGCCTGTTGTGGGTAGGCATATGCTTTTCTTCTAGTTAATTTGGCTGGAGTGTATGCAATTTTCTTCTTTCCTTTGTCAAGAAAAAGGATGCCTTTCTGACGAGGAGAAAACCGCCTAATTTTATGAAACAGACCGTTTTTCTTGTCGTGCTCTATTTTTTATGCGCGACTCCACCTTGCGCCCAGCCGATTTATATCGAATATAGTTCGGTCTGCATGAGCCAATTAGAATATCGCTTCGTGTACACAGGTGGAATCTCCAACGCATATCTTGTGCAGACCAGCCCAAGTGAATACATCCAACTACAGGCGGGCAATCAAGGCATCACTTCGCCTACTATGCCGCCCAATATGGTCACCTGTAAGACTTTCAAGTTCGATGAACAGTTTTTCAACGATGTCAACAACCTCTCGCGCCAAGTGTATATGGTGCATCCTCAGGCAAGAGGTTACTTGCTCATTCCAATTATTGCTGCTACCCAAATTCTCCGAAGTGGGCAGTTTTATATTGTGCGCGCTCGCAATTATTCTTTTGCTCTTGATACAAACAATTTAGTCTATGAAAACAACTTGGCTACAGGGTCTTCGGAATGGTACATATATTTCAATGGTTTAAAGTTTCGAGATTGTTTCCTTGAGTACTCATTCAAGCGCGAGCCTACACGTGCCAATCAAGAGCGCTCGGAGTTCGACTTTATCCCAGGTATTGGATTTACTTATGAGCGCACGGGAATAACTCCGACCGAGGCAGAAAACAACCACTATCGGTTGGTTAAGGTCAACAATCTTCCGTTAGAGGAGTACATCCGACAGCGCTGCGGGAAACGCACTGCCCCTGCACCGCCTCCATTATCGGCTCATGCTCCTCGAGTCGCCTATGGCGTGATTCAGGAAGCGGATAAGGAGATCTCGTCGTTGCCTGCTAAAAAATCTTCTGAAACAAAAGATTCCGCGGATGTCTCTTTACCGCCTTTAGTGGATTGCCCGGAGCCGCCGGGAGAGGGCTACCACATCGTCCAACCAGGAGAAACACTTAACGCTATCTCACGTGCTTACGGCATTCCGCTACGCTCACTTATTGCGTGGAATCAAATCAAAGAACCCGACCGCCTCCTGGTCTGCCAAAAAATTTGGCTTCGCAAGCCACCCGCCGAGGCTCAACTTGCGCTACAAAGACAACCAGCCTTGGCTGCGTCATCTGCTTTGGCGAAAGGTATGAAGGATTTGCCCGTTGCTCGACGACAAGACGTTTATTGGCGCAGACTTATGGCTGCCTCTACTCAGCAGGGCAAACCTCAGCGAGTACCCTCCGATACCACGAGCCAGGCGACCTTCGTGCACCTCGTGCAAAGTGGTGAAACACTCTATGGTATTGCGGCGCGTTATGGTGTCAGTGAAGCTGAAATCCGCCGCGTCAACAACTATCCCTCTTCAGGGCCAATTAATCTTCAGCCGGGCATGCAAATTCTCGTGCCGACTTGTTGTCCGCAAAGTAGTGCTTCTCAACCGAAAGTTGCAGAAACCTCTGCGCCAAATACGCCGCCTAGTCCCTCTGCCTCCAGTGTCGTTCCGCCTCCGGGTACGGGCTTACCCAGTGTGTTCAATACACAACCTTCTCCACCAGCTGCTTACAATCAACCCGTTGAAACCCAGCCTGCTGTTACGCCAACGAAGACCACACCGACCTATTTTCAGGAATACATTGTCCGCGACGGTGATACCATCCAGTCTATCGCCATCCGATTCAAAGTCAACGCTCAAGAGCTGGCCATCTTAAACAATAAAGATATTAACGAGACTCTCATTGCTGGTCAGCGTTTGCTTATTCCGCGAAATTAATCTCTACTTCTCCATGCTTAGAAGCACCCTTTTCGTCCTTTCAGCAACGTTCCTGACTGCCTTTGGGCTCAGGGCTCAAAGCGCCTCTTCTTTAGAAATAGGTGACCCTACGTTGAATGCTGGAAAGGTAAAATGGATCCCTATGCAAATCGAGACAGGCGATGTTCTGCAAGGGATTCCTGTCGAACGTACCATTGAGGTCAGGAACATAAGCGACGAAAATCTGATTTTGCTGGAAGTGCTTAGTGGGTGTCATTGCACTGTAGCAGAGTGGACCAAGGAGCCCATCCCACCCGGTAACTCTGGCTACATTCGCGTCGTATTCGATGCCAAAGAGGAAGGAGAGTTTTACAAAGTCATTTCCATTCGCACCAATTTTGACCCGGAAACCTTCCTGGCTTTGGGCATGGTAGGGCGCGTTGTTCGTCGAAAGCCTCGCTAAGCTGTTTGAAAAAGCTTGAAAAAGCACCGCGCCTATCTCTTTCGAAGCGCGATAAATATCTACCTCCGAGTTTCTTTAGGCAATTGGGGCCTTCATAACCTTTCGACTCTAACTTGGATTCGAGGAGAAAGCGCTCAAGTTTTTTTAAAAAAAAATGGCAATTCTGTGCACACTCAACGAAGAGTCCCGGTATTGAGATAAGGGTATCTGAGCAGAGACGGCAGTAGCGTTATGCGCTGTGGTCTCCTCTTGAGGAAGGTGTGCGACACCTATCCTGCATCGGAGCTGTAAAGAAATATTTTTTTAAATATCTGATTTTAAGATATTTAATATCAATTGTTCCTTAATGCTTCGTGTTCTGCTACGGCCTTCTTCGGGAGAAGAAATACCAAGCTTCGACCAGCTGTTCGTGAAAAAGGCAAGAAGCTTCAGAACTAGATATGATATGTCTTTGCGAAAAAACAGCTGTTTTTGTGCCTTGCAAGAAGCTTCTACAGGGCCTGAACTTTGCCATGGTTTAGCGGCTAATTACCTGAGCTGGCTACTGTACAGCAGTTCTGATCAGTGTGGAAACGGAAAGCGCAGGTAAGCATGGGGCTCTTACCTGCGCCATTATTTTATTTTGTCGATCAGTAATTCCAGGGTATGTGAAGAATCTCAAAACTTTCTTTTCTCAATTTATTCTTGACGTTCAGATATAGTTAGCCCTTCGATTTTCACGGGCTATTTATGCGACTGTTTTCTCCACCACAGGTGCTTCTGCCTCGATCCGTCCGAATCGTTTTTCTAGAACTCGATATCGGTAATTAAAAATTTCTTCTAATTGCCGGCGAACAAAAAGAACGTGTGCTAGTTTGCCTATTATGCCTAAGGGTAAACGGTAATGGACTATGTCTGTCATTTCTACTCCGCCAGCGATAGGCTTGAAGTGATGCTGATGATGCCAAAAGGCGTAGGGGCCGATTCGCTGTTCATCCACAAAGAATTCTCCCTCGCGCACGTGAGTAATCTCCGTCATCCAGAACATAGGAATACCCAAAAGAGGGCGTACTTTATAAGTAACGATTTGCCCTGCATACATGCGGCCCAACCAGCTTCGCTCGGAGAGGATTTCAAAGCCCAGATAAGGAGGCGTAATTTCGGGTAAATTAAGTGGAGAAGAGAAAAAGGCCCATGCTTCTTGAATGGATATGGGCAAACGTTGAGTGCGCTTCAAAACATAAACTCCCATGGCGTTTTTAAGCCATGAACAACTCTATTGCAAGATGGTTGACGGAAAGCGCGTTGATGACAGGTTCACCGAGAACATCTTGAATCTCCTCACATATTCTCTTGAACGAATTTCTCCAGGTTTTCGGGATACTCTTTATTGTAAGAATATCGGAGAATGTCGTAGCTGGTCACGATGCCTACTAATTCGCCTGATTCATTGACAATAGGGATTGCATGAAAGAGGTGCTCCATAAGCACTTCAGCAGCCGCGCCAATGTGTTGATATGGTTCTAGCGTGGCTAGTTTTGTGGTCATGACCTCGCGCACTTTTAACCCTTGATATTCTTCTGCCGACTTTCCCAGTTTGAACAGATCCCAAGAAGTAATCATTCCTACCAGTTTTTTGCCCTCGACTACAGGCAAGTGATGAATGCGTTTGGTCATCAAAAGCTCACGCGCTTTGCCCAGCGTATCGTCTGGCGTCAGTGTGATGAGCTGCGTGCTCATAATCGTGTCTATAGTTTCGTTCATCATAGACCAAGAAGCAATTTTCGCTGTGAGGAAAAATTTTCGGCCTAAAGTAGGGTGTCTTGAGCACTTGTCCAAATAGGCGCTTGAGAATTAATTATTGACCTTGTGTCGATTAAGCGGAATGTTGTTTTTGCGGCATTCGTACTTGGTCGAGGTTAGGATATGGAGCCTTCTCCCGTTGCCCGATGATACAGGCAAGGGCACTCTTCTTTTCATTTCATCAATTGATAAACAGTTTTTTATCAGGATTATCTAGAGCGAGGCGGCCAGTCTTCAGCGGCGACAGCTCACTTTGCAGTTTGCACTACATGGGAATCAAGCGCGCTGATTAGCCAGCAGATACAGCACGGCCATCCGGATGGCTACACCGTTTTCGACTTGTTGAAGGATAATACTTTGTCGGCTATCGGCCACATCAGAAGTGAGTTCAACACCGCGATTGATAGGGCCTGGGTGCATAACAACGATATCTCGGTCAAGAGCATCGAGCATCTGACGCGTAATGCCGAAGTACTGGTGATATTCGCGCAAGCTAGGGAAGTATCGAATGTCTTGGCGCTCTAGCTGGATGCGCAACACATTTGCTACATCACACCAGGCAAGAGTGTCGCGTACGTCGTAGGAGATTTCAACGCCCAGCGCGCTGTAGTATTTAGGGATAAGAGTGGGTGGACCGCACACGCGCACGCGGGCACCCAATTTTTTTAAGCAAAAGACGTTGCTCAGCGCTACACGGCTGTGGAGAATGTCGCCAATAATAGCTACCTTCTTTCCGGCAACTTCGCCTAGGCGTTCGCGAATAGAATAGGCGTCCAATAGCGCTTGAGTAGGGTGTTCGTGCGTACCATCGCCAGCATTAATGATATTTGCAGACACATGGCGGCTTAAAAAAGCGCAAGCGCCGGGCGCTGGGTGGCGCATGACCACCATATCTACCTTCATAGCCAAGATGTTATTTACTGTGTCCAGCAAAGTTTCGCCCTTGTTTACGCTGGAAGAGGATGCTGTGAAGTTGACAATATCGGCACTTAAGCGGCGTTCGGCTAGTTCAAAGGATACGCGCGTGCGCGTGCTGCTCTCGAAAAAGAGGTTAGCTACCGTGATGTCGCGCAATGAGGGTACCTTCTTAATAGGCCGGTTAATGACTTCTTTAAAGTTGTCGGCTGTCTCAAAAATGAGTTGGATGTCGTCTTCTGTTAAGTCTTTAATGCCAATGAGGTGACGTGTGCTGAGGGTCCTCATGCCGACGAGCTATCGTTTTTCGAAGAAGAGAATTTCGTCGCGTCCGTGGGTTTCTTTCCAATGTACTTTAACGTAGGCATCGTCTAGAGCATCTACGACCAAACCTACATAATCAGCTTGGATAGGTAAATGGCGGTTAAATCGCCTATCCACCAAAACCATAAGTTCTATACGCTCAGGGCGCCCATAGTGTTGTAAGGCTGCTAGCGCGGCTTGTACGGTTCTGCCTGTATAGAGAACATCGTCCGTCAAAAGAACTTTCTTGTTGGAGATGAGAAAATTCATTTCATTAGGGTAGGGAGTTAATGGCGTATCACGTAGGCGAAAATCGTCGCGGTAAAAAGTGATGTCCAAGCGACCATACGGAATATCGCTGCGACCCGTTAGGGCGCTAAGGCGTTGGTAAATGCGGTCGGCCAACGGCACACCTCGAGGCTGAATGCCCACTAAACAAGCATTGGCAAACCCTTCCCACTCCTCCAACACTTGATGGCAGAGGCGCTCAAGGGTCAAGTGAAAGCGTTCACCGCTGAGTAAGAGTTTGCCCTCTGAATTCATGACGTCTGTCCATTTTCTTCCTCTTCGGGCTTGACGACAGCCACGTCAGCAATGTTGTCTCCCTCGTCTAGGCGGATAAGTTTTACTCCCTGCGTAGCACGGCCTAAGATAGGGATGTCTTTGGCGTGCGTGCGGATAGTCATGCCCGCAGCCGTAGAAATGACTAGGTCATCTTCGTCTCTTACAGCCTTGATAGCAACCAACTGGCCAGTTCGGTCGGTCACTTGCAGCGTCTTAACGCCTTTGCCACCGCGGCCATGCAAGGGGTAATCGCTTAGCGGAGAGCGTTTCGCTAAACCCTTTTCTGAAACCACAAGGATCGTGCAGGCGGAATCGTTGGGGTCAACGGTAACCATCCCCACGACGCAATCGTTCGCATCGTCATCTATTTGAATGCCGCGAACACCCACTGCCGCTCGGCCCATGGGACGCACTTCTTGTTCGCGGAAACGGATGGCGCGACCGCTGCGCACGGCTATCCAGACTTCATGGGTGCCATTGGTAAGCTTGGCCTCTATGAGGGCATCGTCTTCGTTAATTTCGAGAGCAATAATACCGTCTTGTCTAGGACGCGAATAAGCTTCTAGCAAAGTCTTTTTCACGATGCCCCGTTTGGTACAGAATAGGATGTAATGGCTGTTAATGAAGTTTTTATCCTCTAGTTTTTTCTCTAGGATGATATAAGCGCGCACCTTATCCTCTTTTGGAATGTTGAGCAAGTTTTGAATAGCGCGTCCGACGGTGTTCTTTCCACCTTCCGGGATTTCATACACTTTTAACCAATGACAGCGGCCGCTTTCGGTAAAAAGCAGCAGCGTCTGGTGATTAGTAGCTACAAATAGGTGCTCTATGAAATCTTCCTCGCGAGTGCGTACGCCTTGCACACCGCGTCCGCCGCGGTTTTGAGCGCGGTATTCAGTAATGGGGGTGCGTTTGATGTAGCCGGCATGACTAATGGTAATAACCACCTGCTCATCTTCAATCATGTCCTCGATGTTGATGTCGGCCTCGTCTACTTCTACTGCAGTGCGGCGCTCATCGCCGTACTGCGCAATGATTTGCTTTATTTCCTGTTCGATGATGTCGCGCTGTAAGCTCTCGTCTGCGAGAATGGCCTTCCACTCACCAATTTTGCGCTGCAAGTCGTCGTACTCTTCGCGCAATTTTTCGCGCTCAAGACCCGTTAGCTGTTGTAGACGCATGTCTAGGATAGCGCGGGCTTGAACGTCAGTCAGTCCAAAGCGCTCGATAAGGCGTTGACGCGCTTCCTCTACCTTGTGAGAACTGCGGATGACGGCAACTACCTCGTCCAAATGGTCTAAGGCGATGAACAGGCCCTCTATGATATGAGCACGGTCCTCGGCCTTGCGCAAATCGTAGCGCGTGCGCCGAACTACAATTTCGAGGCGAAATTTGATAAATTCGTTTATCAATTCCTTCAAATTCAGGGTACGCGGCCGCCCTCCAACTAAGGCAATGTTCTGAATGCCGTAGCTCGTTTGCAGAGGTGTCAGTTTAAACAGCTGGCTCAATACCACATTAGCTGCTGCGTCGCGCCGAATTTCGATGACAATGCGCACGCCTTCTCGGTTCGACTCATCGCGCACGTCGGAAATGCCAGCGATCTTCTTTTCGTTAACTAGCTCCGCTATTTTGCTAATGAGTATGGCTTTGTTTACCATGTACGGAATTTCGGTCACAATAATAGTCTCGCGCCCTTTGTCATCAATTTCAATGTTGGCCTTGGCGCGTACCACCACGCGACCTTTGCCTGTTAGGTAGGCCTCGCGAACTCCAGAAAGGCCGTAGATAATGCCGCCTGTAGGAAAATCTGGAGCATGAATGATTTGAATCAATTCTTCGACACTAATTTCCGGATTGCGCAAGGCAGCGATGACGGCGTTGCAGGCTTCGCGCATGTTGTGCGGCATCATATTGGTAGCCATACCCACTGCAATGCCGTTGGCACCGTTTACGAGCAAATTAGGGAATTTGGTAGGCAGTACTGTTGGTTCCTTGAGCGTATCGTCGAAATTTGGTTGAAAATCTACTGTTTCCTTATCGATATCTTCGAGCATTTCGCCGGCTAGACGCGTTAGCCTCACTTCAGTATAGCGCATCGCTGCTGGGCTGTCGCCATCCATGGAGCCGAAGTTTCCCTGGCCATCCGCCAAAGGATAGCGCATTACCCATTCTTGAGCAAGGCGAACCATAGTTTCGTAGACAGAGCTGTCGCCATGAGGATGAAACTTGGCCAGTACGTCGCCTACAATGCGAGCCGATTTTTTATAAGGTTTATTGTAAAAAAGTCCCTGTTCTCTCATTCCATAGAGCACACGCCGATGGACAGGCTTGAGTCCGTCGCGCACATCGGGCAGGGCCCGACTAACGATGACCGACATGGAGTAATCGATGTAAGCGGTCTTTAGCTCGTCTTCAATGTTGATAGAAACAATCTTTGTGTCCATGCTTATAGACTAAGCGTTTAGCAGGCGAAATAGCCTATATTTCGATCAGCACGCGAAGGTACGGATAGGACTGTCGGTATCCAAGTGTTGTTATTCTGGCCGCAGAGGCACAGGTTGAGGTGGCCGGATGGGATTCTCCCGCTGATAGGGTTGTTGCGCAGGCACGTAAGGCACAAATTCTTTTGTAGGATAGCCGTGATATCGGCGAGGAGCGCACTCGCTAAAGTATACGCTGGTTACCATATAAAGTATGGCCAAGAGGAAGGATAAACTTAACCAGCCTGGTATTGGTTTTAGCGTTGTCTCTTGGGCTAAAGGCTTTAGTTCGTGAAGGGAGCCTAACAATAAATTTGTGCGATGTTCTTCTTCCATCCAGAGCCGCTTTAGCTCAGCAATGTTCCTTTCGAGGTCTTTTGTGAGGAATTCGTAGGCGAGAGCGTCGTTTTTCCAATCTTCTATCCGATTAGCATTCTCCAAGGCAGGGATGAGATTAAAAGCAGCGCTTCCCGTGCTGCTGCCGGGCAATGGAATGCGAAAAAGCCGGATCAATTCCGCGCCCACTTCAGCTCGACGTTTTAGGGCTCGAGGGATTTCCTCCTTCTGAACGCGCTCCGACTTGGCACTATTGGGAGAAGCTAAAAATAGGTATAAATGAGCCATCTCTAGCGCATTGAGCATTTCGCTGCTCACCGGTAGCTGGCTCTCTTTGGTTTTTTCAAGAGGAGGATGCCAAATGTGGAGGCCATATTTTTGCTCTAACGGTCTCAGCCAGCGCAAGAGACTTTGCAGGTATTCCTTGTCGGCCTGGTCGTAAGATAGATACACGCGAAGCATGAACACCTCGGCTTATTTATCCATAAGGTATACCTTCTGCTGCAAAAGACCTTCGCAAGCATCCTACCATAAACGCTACTTTCAGCAACTTTTCACAACGAAGGAGGCGAAAAACATTGTGACTCATCCCTTCTTTTGGATAGTTTGAATTGTTCCACAGAACGCATAGTCAAGTTTACGCTTCAATGAAAGCGTCTGAGTAAAGCGTCAGGTGTTGGTAAGTGACGCCAGTGATACATACCTACTACGGAGCCGTCGTGCCAGACTACCAAACCTGGATTTGAGCGAATAATGGTCTTGAGCAATTTATCGTCAGCGTGATGGAATGGATAATCGGCCCCTACTTTCTGGCGAAAATCATTCGCCATTTCGCTATCCTGAAATGTCGTTACGGCGTACACCCGCCAGCCTTGCTTCTGAGCTGCTTGAGCTACTGCATTAATCTCGTTTCGAAAGATATCGGCATACCATGCTTCAGGAATAAAGGTTTCACGCATCACCTTACGAGGGGTTACCTCGACTACACGCGGCGATATGCTGATTATCGAATCGGAGGCTCGTGTGCGCAGTGTGTCGTATGCCCACACTGTATCTTGCACAATAAACGACTCTATTGTTTTCTGACCGTGAAGCTTGTAGGCTACGATCATGAGCGAGTAACCGGGGTATTGCAAGAGTTCTTCGGTAATATCACCACTTTCGCTTTCAATAGCAAAGTCACTAATTTTAGTCTCTTGAATCACTATGCGCTTGCCGTTTATTTCGACAAATGGCTCGGTTTTAATCTGCTCTTTAACACGCCAACCCTCGCTTTTGGGGTACCGTTCCATCACTTCTCGATAGCGAGACATAGGGATCATCACTTTCTCCACCTTGCCTGTGCGTTCATTTTCCATTACCCAGCCGATGATTTCTATGTTGGACCTTGCTTCTTGTTCCAAAGCCCTACGCTCTCGTACGTTGGTGCCTACTTTGAAAGGCCGAAAGTCTATTAGGGGTAAGTTATAGTAGGTACTATACCCACAAAAAAGTACTGAGGTTAAGGCTACTATCCCGGTCAGGAAGCGCCGACCGCGTGCTGTGAAAAGCTGGTGCATCTGGTGATGATATCCGAGGAATATGAGTGCAGGCACGAGCAAGAAGACGTCCTTAAGAAAGGAAACCTTAGGATCGAGCTTAATAAAATCGCCAAAACAGCCGCAGTCTGTTACGCGCATTTGTGTCTTTACGTAGGGCCCCCATTTTGCCCAGTCGAAGAAGTTAGCATCAGGCGGTACAAAACCGGTTAGGTAAGTAAAGCCCGTCAGAAAGGTAAAGAAAAGGAGCAATAGAAAAAATAGCCATGCAGTCAGACGACGCCAGAATCCTAGGACAAGCATGACGCCCAGGACAATTTCCAAGGCGATCATGCCAATGGAAAATCCTTCGCTATACCGAGCGAGCACAGGAAACACTGGGGCCAACTTTGCAAATCCATTCTGCAGTCCACCGAACGTACTCTCAAAGGCTGTAAAATAGTCTTCCATTTTATACGCCGTGCCGATCGGGTCAATAGCCTTCACGGCTCCAGAAAAAATGAACCACACGCCACAGAAGTATTGCAATAGGCTGACTCCTACGTGTTGTATGCGCCGTAGCCAGTAGGTTAAAAGGGTAAGTACCGCAGCAGTAAGGGCGAAAGTAACGACGAGGGTACTCAGGGATGTCATACTTAGTAAAGCATTAGAAGGTTTAAAAAACGCCGCAAAAAAAGCAATTTGATTCCATAAAGCACACGTTTTTCAACTTTAACCTTTTTAATTAAGCGGGTATTTTTTACTGACGTTATGAAAACGAGGCAAAATGACGTTTGCCTAAGGTTGCATCGCTTTGTTTTTGCACGAGCGTCGAGCGCCTTGTAACTGCATAATTAAACGAATAGAATCGTTCCTTCGCTCTATCCAATCTTGACAAACATTACGTCACGAAGGGATGTTTCGTGTTGCACAATGGGTTTTCGGAGCAAAGCAGACATTGATGCTGAGGCCTTGTTGAGCAAATCAAGTATCGACGAGATGCCCAACACCACTCGTACGCAATTCTGATACATATCTGCTGGAGTAGAAGATGGCCCAATTGGAGTAGCGCGCTGCCGTTTTCTAAAGAAGAAGCTTAGCCGTTTCAATTCCCTTTCTCTCGCCTGTTTTGCTCTAGGCGGATAAGGGCAAAGGCAGCATAGTTTAGAATGTCTCGATAATTAGCCTCTACTCCTTCGGAGGCGACAGTCTGGCCTTCGTTATCTTCGATTTGTTTGATGCGCAAGATCTTTTGCAGAATTAAATCGGTTATGCTACTAAGGCGCATAAGGCGCCAAGCTTCAGCATAATCCTGATTTTTAGCGCGTAGTAAGCGGATATTTTCTTCGATATGATGGTCATAGCGCCTGATAATGTCGTTTTCTGCCATCTTTAGAGGTGCCGTAGGAGGCAGTTCTATCTGAATGAGCGCGATGACGCAGTAATTGAGAATACCTACAAATTCGCTCTCTATGCTATCGTTCACCCGTTGCCAACCGCTTTCCTCTATGTTGCGCACGCGCAACGCCTTGATGTATATTTGGTCAGTAATGCTCGATGGGCGCAGGATGCGCCAAGCTGTGCCGTAATCGCGCATTTTCTGTAAGAATACGGTGCGGCATTTTTCTACTGCAGCTCGAAATTGTTGTTCGGTATCCATTGCCTTTAGGTTGACGGGCTTACGAAAGCAGGCGAACAACAAAGGTAGGTGCTTCTTTCTGTCGCTGCAGTCGTCTGACTTATTTTGCGTTTTCAGGAGGAGGATTGCCGGTCGTGCTGCTAGAACTTCTTTTTTCATTGTCAGGGTTATTGCTGGTAGTCACAGCGTTGCAGTTGGTGTTTTGGCTAGGTATATATGCTCGACTGGGCGTGTATCGCTCGGCCAAAGAGGAAGACGTTCCGCAGGAGGCGCTGCCCTTATTGTCGGTGTTGATTGCTGCGCGCAATGAGGCAGAGAATTTGCAGCACAATTTGCCTGCTGTGTTAAAGCAAGATTATCCATCTTTTGAAGTTTTAGTGATTGACGACGACTCTAGCGATTGTACGCAAATAATACTGAAAAATTTTCAAGACCAATATCCTATTTTGCGCGTACTCCGCATATCTCCTAAAACATCGCCAGGAAAGAAGTCTGCTTTGCAGTTGGGCATCAGCAATGCGCGCGGCGAATGGTTAGTGTTTACGGATGCTGATTGTCGGCCGGCTTCTGCGCAGTGGTTGCGTCACCTAGCCATTGCGATGCGGCCGATCTTGGGCAAGCCAACTGAGATTGTGCTGGGGTATGGGCCGCTATGGCCTCAGCCAGGGCCTCTCGCTCGATGGGCGCGCTTCGAAACAGTTTATACGGCTATGCAATATGCCGGCTTCGCTTTGGCTGGTATCCCTTACATGGGCGTAGGGCGCAATCTGGCCTGGCGACGGAGCCTATTCGACCGAGTAGGCGGCTTCGCAGCACATGCAGACCTCGCCTCTGGGGACGATGACCTCTTCGTCAACGCTGCGGCAAAGGCTAGTAACACCAAACTGTGTTTTGAGGCACGCGCATTCGTGTATTCGCGAGCGCCCTCGACTTGGGTTGCTTGGATGCGCCAAAAGCACCGGCATCTGAGCGCAGGAGTGCGCTATCGCCCGTTGCACCGAGCTTTGTTGGCTGCTGCTGCGGCATCGCACGTATTACACTATGCGCTCGTGATGGCAGTCCTTTGGAAAGGAGCCCTACCTTTGGCTCTGCTTTGTTGGGGAGGGCGCATGCTCGTAGCAGGGGTGGTGTTTAGCCTAGTAGCGCGGCGGCTGCACGAAAGCGACCTCAGTTGGCGTTTTCCACTTCTCGATGCGGGAATGGCCCTTTATTGGGGCATATTCGTCCCTGGGGCATTAGTAGGCCATTCTCGGCCCGTGTCGTGGCGATAAGGTCTTATTTATCTTTCTCCACTCGAGCCTGAAAGATGCCATCAGCCACTTCAGTTTCGATAATGTCACCCGGCTTTACCTCGCTTGCCGAAGTGATTACGCGTCCATTTTTTCGCGTAAGACTAAAACCGCGGCGCAGAGCTACACTTGGGTCAAGAGCTTCACAAAAGGCCTGAGCACGGTCCAAATGGCGATGGGCATAGTGCAGCATTCGACTTAGCAGGGTAGGGAGGGCTTGTTCTGCATGCACAAGTTGCTGTTGAGCACTGCGCAGGTGGGCCTGTGCTGCCCAACGGGCAGTAGTCTCCCAGGATGCAAGTTGGATGTAGTGCTGGTGCAGATATCGTCGGGTGTATTCATTGATTTGATCGGCGCAATAGAGCAGTTCATTCTCAAAGAAGAGGTTGTGCTGGAGAATGAAATCCGCCACAGCCGTGGGAGTCTTTAAGGCCGCATAGGCAACGTGGTCGAGTACGGTCTCGTCTGTTTCGTGGCCAATACCTGTAATCAACGGTATTGGCAAAAGAGCAGCAGCTTGGCACACGCTAAAGGCATCAAAGCCGCTCAAATCGAGCCGGGTGCCTCCACCGCGCAACACTACAGCACAGTCAAAAGTCGTCGCTTGTTGATTTACTTGGTGAAGAGCATTTAAAAACTCTATTTCCAACTTTTCACCTTGTACGGCTGTGGAAAACAGTTTTAGGCGAAAAGCAAAGCCAAATGGATTCTGTCGCAGGTGTTCTCGGAAATCCTGTAGGCCCGCAGCTTCCTCGGAGGATAGGATAGCAATGCGCTGAAGCACGAGTGGCAAGGGCAGCGAGCGATTGCGCTTTAGCAGGCCAAGTTCTTCGAGTCTTTCGAGCGTATGACGGCGCTGAAGTGCTAGGCGTCCTATGGTATAAGCAGGGTCAGCGTCGAGTACAATAAGTTTTAAACCATATCGCTCATGAAAGTCCACACGCACCTGTAGGCGGACTTGACGCCCCTCGCAAAGCGCCTCGTCTAATGTTCTGCCTAACCTAAGGCGCAATTGCTCATATTGTCGTTGCCATAAAATGGCAGCTGCCTGCGCAACAATAGAATCCTCTTCTGTATCGCCTTTCTGAACCAATTCTAGAAATAAGTGTCCGCGGGCCTCATCGGCTTGAGCAATTTCTGCTGTAATCCACACTGGCTCTGGGAAATTAAGCGCCACCGCATAGCGAATATGCGTGTTCAGGTCGAGTAGGGTGTAGGTCGTCATCTTTTGTCATCCATCAAAAATTTTGATTGGATAGCCTCGGCACATCTAATCGAAGGCTCATTGCTTTCCTCGGGCTTGCTGAAGTTCGGGCGCAGCGAGTAGTGGCTGACGCTGGCCGTTCTCAAATAAGATGAAAGGTTCTCCGTTTTCGATGATCAAAGTATGCAAGTCTCCTGTAAGCAGGTGTTCACTGTGCATGACGTCGGTACACAAGAGCCGGCCACCATACAAAGCGCTAACCTTGGGTACAAGGGTATGCCCCACAACCATGCGCTTAGCGTCAGCGAAGGCAAGAGCGGTCTCCACGTCTAAAAGATTCATTTTGCCTCGAGCAGCTGCCCGATACCACAACAAGCCATTTTCTCGGTGATAAACATACTGGGCATCGGGGTCGGTAAGCTGCTCGAAAGGAACGCCCAGGTAACGACGCCCTAAATCGTTGAGTGTTTCGAGCGATATACCAGATTTTGCCACAAATGGGCTAATCCCTCCGTGGCAGAAGACATATGGACCTATGCGCAGGATGACGTTTTTCGTGCGCAGCCAGCGGCCCAGCTCGCTAGATTCGTCGTACCAGCGTCCGTAGGCCTCTTCGTATAGACGTGCGTTTTCAGAGTACTTTTTGCGCACGTAACGGTGGTCGCCACACAGGTTCATTACCTCGTGGTTGCCCAGCAAATAATGTACGCCTCCGCCAGCGCGCGCAGCTTCTTCCTCTAGCTTGTAAATGAGCCAGAGTACTTCAGTAACGTTTAGACCGCGATCAAAAAAATCGCCGAGCAGCACTACATGTCCCTGCCCGAATGTCCACTGGAATTGGGCATTAATAGCTCCCGCGGCGCGCAATAAGCGTTTAAAGGCTTCAAAATTGCCCTCGATGTCAGAAATGACGAGGATGCGCTCAGCAGCTGGATAGGAGCAAGGACTTAACTGAAGTTGCTTTTTAAGTCGAAATTGGAAAGCTTCGCCGCTCTCAGGCAAGGAACACGTAAGCACGACGTCCTCCCGACACGCATAGCGCTGTTGACGAACTGAAACAGTGGAGGCATTACCCGATCTTTCTATACTTTTGACTATCAATCCATTATCTCGATAAAAAACGTGTGGGCCATCCGAATCAGAAGTAGAAAGGTCGGTAAGCCCTGCTTGGCCGCAGACGAAGTGCCCTACTCCCAGGAACAAGAAAACGCACAGGGTTTGACGCATAACAACGAGCCAGAGAAAGTTCAAAGTTGGAGGAAAAGTTCGCAAAAGTAAAGGCGTTGCAACAAGTTATGAAGAAAAGTAAAGCTAGTTATCAAGCGTTTTCGTTCTCCATATACTTTTGCGCCGCTTTTTGAAGCACAATAGCGCTTTATAACGCCTACTTTTCATTCGTGTTTTTCAAACGCATCCCATATGGAAAAAGATTTTTTGCGAAAATTAGGTCTGAAGGCCAAAAACTCAGGGACATGGACAGGCTTGAAAGACATCAAAGGCAGCGCTCGCAGTTTGCAGAGTTACTCTCCTGTGGATGGCGCGCTTATTGGTTCGGTAACGGTTACGACAGCCGAGCAGTACGAACAGGTAATTACAACGGCGCAAGAGGCGTTTCGCTACTGGCGTGAGGTTCCTGCGCCCAAACGCGGTGAAATTGTACGTCAGTTCGGCGAAGTATTGCGCCAATACAAAGACGCCTTGGGTCGGCTAGTCTCCTACGAAATGGGCAAGAGTCTTCAGGAGGGGTGGGGAGAGGTGCAAGAGATGATTGACATTTGCGACTTTGCCGTTGGCCTATCGCGTCAATTATATGGGCTGACGATGCATAGCGAGCGCCCGCGCCATCGCATGTACGAACAGTGGCATCCGCTAGGGCCAGTAGGTATTATTACAGCGTTTAACTTTCCAGTAGCTGTTTGGTCTTGGAATGCTTGCATCGCCTGGGTCTGTGGCGATGTGTGCATTTGGAAGCCTTCGGAAAAGACGCCTCTTTGCAGCATTGCGTGTCAATATCTTTTTCAAAAAGTATTAAAGGCCAATAATTTACCTGAGGGCATTTCGTGTATTATCACAGGAGACTATCGCGTAGGCGAGTTTTTGACAAAGGATCGCCGTGTACCTCTCATTAGCGCCACAGGCAGTACGCGCATGGGCCGCGTCGTAGGCCGCACGGTAGCTGAGCGACTAGGACGGAGTTTGTTAGAATTAGGCGGCAACAACGCCATCATTGTCACGCCTTCTGCTGATTTAAAAATTGTGCTCATCGGCACTGTGTTTGGTGCTGTAGGCACTGCAGGTCAGCGCTGCACTACGACGCGACGGCTCATTGTGCATGAAAGCATCTACGAGACTGTCAAGGAGGCGCTAGCCAAGGCATATGCGCAATTGCGCATCGGCAATCCGCTTGACCCTTCAAACCATGTCGGCCCGCTCATAGACCGCGAAGCAGTAACCAACTACTTGAATGCTCTAGAGGAAATCAAAAAAGCAGGAGGCAAGATGGTTGTCGAGGGCGGCGTTCTCTCTGGCCCAGGCTATGAAAGCGGCTGCTACGTGAAGCCTTGCATCGCAGAAGTGGAAAATCACTGGGATATCGTGCAACGCGAAACTTTCGCTCCGATCCTCTATCTCATCCGGTACAAGACCTTAGAGGAAGCGATCGCTCTACAAAATAATGTACCGCAGGGATTGTCGTCGGCAATTATGACTAATGACTTGCGCGAAGCTGAACTCTTCCTCTCTGCTGCGGGCTCCGACTGTGGGATAGCCAACGTCAACATCGGCACTTCTGGCGCCGAAATCGGGGGAGCCTTTGGCGGCGAAAAAGAAACAGGAGGAGGCCGCGAGTCTGGCTCTGATGCCTGGAAGGCTTATATGAGGCGTCAAACAAACACTATCAACTACTCTGATGCTGTACCGCTAGCACAAGGCATTAAATTTGACCTCTAGGATAAGCCATCTGACTGCGTGTCCGTCTTGAACAATTGACTTCGGACGAATCCTCGCGCCGTAGCTCCCCGCAACTTTTAAATTTTTGCCTCTACTGCGGATTTACGTGAAAATCAAACAAGGAGGAACATGAACCAAGTTTTCTCTGCCTCTCCTTGGCAGCGGCACGACTGCTTATTTGCGCCATATGCAAGGAGACACTAAACAGCCTTTTGAGGTAAGGCTTGTTGATAAAGTTCTCGACTTCTTTGTTCAATTTTAGCACTTTCGAAGATTTTTCGGCGTGCAATTACGCATCAGATGTAATTTCGTATTTCATTTCATCCATCTCTAAATTGTTATAAACACATGAAGCGAAGTACAGTATTAAACTTTTCACTCGCCTTACTCTTGAGCGCAAAAGTACTTTCAGCACAAACGCCCTTTTACGTTCAAGATTTTTCTGGTGGCTTTCCGGCAGGATGGAAGACGACAGATGCCTCTAATCGAAACGTTCTGTGGACATGGTGCGACAATCCTGAAAGAGGTCAGACGGGAGGTTGCCCGCCCATCTTCAATGACCCAGTTAATCAGCAAAAGCCCTTTCAGGCTTCCACAGCTAAGAATGGCTTCATGACTCTAGACTCCGATAAGGCAGGCGAGCAACCTGTTAATCATGTTTCACGCTTAACCTCGTCGGCCATCAATTGTTCAGGGCGGTCGCAAGTGTTCATCTCATTTGAAACGCATATCGGCGTCTACACTGTCAGCGCTGAAACAGGAGCTATCTTGCGCGTCAGCAACGACAGCATCAATTGGACCTCCTTTACCATCTTCCCTGGATTAACTCCGCCTCAAAAGCGCTGGTCAGACAACCCTACCATTCCAATCATCAATATCTCTTCCGTTGCAGCTAACCGCCCAAAGGTTTACTTACAATGGCAGTGGACAGGCAACTACGAGTACTTCTGGAACTTAGACGATGTTAAATTGTATGATACAGATCCTACTCCGCCTCATAACCTGGCCATCGGCGATTTCTTTTACCCTCCCTCCAGCTTTGCCCAACCTGCTTCTCAAATCATCACCGACACCTTTAGCTTTGGCGCTAATCTGTCGAATTTAGGTCGCTTATCGCAAACTAATGTCATTTTACGCGCTGCCGTTTTGAACGATAAAAACCAAGAACTTTGGGCCGACAGCCTGCGAATTACCGCCCTTGCTTCGGGAATAAGAGACTCGTTCTTCGCTTTGCCAGGTCGGTTCGTGCCAAATTTGCCTGTAGGACGGTATACGATTCGATATACGCTGCGCGCCGACTCGACCGACCTTGACCCAGGCAACAATCAGCGGGAAAGTCCTTTTGTGGTAACAGAATTTACTTTTTCTAAAGAGCCTCTTCCCGAACAGGCTTATCGCCCAAATACCTCATTAAACGAATGGTATGTCGCTAATCTTTATGCGATGAGCCCTCTGAGTCAGGAAGCATACAAAGCTCAGCTGGTGCGCTTTACCTTCGCAACAACTGCTTCCGAATTACCCGCTAAAGACGTAGAAGCTTCTATTTACCTGCTCCGAGTAAAAGAAAATGTCAATTTCGATAGTCCGAACGGTTTTGACAGAAATGATTTCCTCTCCTCCAGTTTAGAATGGGTTGGCACGGCTGCTTACTCTGCTCCTGATACGATGGCCAATGGCATAATGCAGGAGGTAGAATTGTTCGACATATCGACAGCCAATCTGGGCGTTCCTTTGAAAAAAGGTTCCCGCTATCTGGTGGCTGTTGGCTACGAGGGGAATAGCAAGGTAACTTACCACGCCTTTAATAACGACGTAAGTTATTACTTTCCCTCCACCTTTATCTACGCTGACCAGTGGTACACGGGTGGCTTCGGGCCCGATGTCAATGCCGTTATTCGCTTAGTGCTATCCCTCGTTTCTACTACAGATGAAAAGCCTCTGCCCGACAATGCGTTGCGAATTGCACCAACGCCCGTTGTGGATTTGCTCAATCTTTTCGTAGAACTGGAACAGCCCACTGACGCTACCCTCACTATCGCTGAACTAAATGGCCGGGTTATCTTAATGCAGGATTATCCGGCCATGACTACACAGCGCCTCAGCTTTTCTGTTGCTCATCTGCCAGCAGGTGCTTACCTGGCTCGTATTGCCACGCCCAACGGCACGCTCACGAAGAAATTCATTGTCCAGAGGTGATTTCGGGTTGGGCTATTTTGCCCTCATTAGATCGAAAGAGGTGCCATTCCGCAAGATGACACCTCTTTTCTTTTTAGGAAAAAACGACTGCCGTACCTTGCCCTGTACTTAAAAACACAAAAAACACTCTTCAAACCTATGCTGACAGACATTGAAATCGCCCAACGCGCAAAGCTACAGCGCATCACCGCCTTGGCTGCTGAAAAACTCGGTATCCCTGAAGAGGCGCTCGAACCTTACGGCCACTACAAGGCCAAGGTGTCGCTCGACTACCTCAATGCCTTGCCCGAGCGCCCAGACAGCAAACTTATCTTAGTTACCGCCCTAAGCCCTACGCCCGCTGGCGAGGGCAAAACGACTACTACTATTGGGCTAGGCGATGCCCTTAGCCGCATTGGGAAGAAGACCCTCATCTGCCTGCGCGAACCCAGCCTCGGCCCCGTCTTCGGCATGAAAGGCGGCGCTGCCGGCGGTGGATATGCCCAAGTCGTTCCTATGGAAGACATCAACCTCCACTTCACTGGCGACTTCAGCGCCATCGCCTTAGCCAACAACCTGCTGGCCGCTATGCTCGACAACCACATCCACCAGGGCAACGCCCTCAACATAGACGTCCGGCGCATCCAGTGGAAGCGCGTCGTGGACATGAACGACCGCGCCCTCCGAGAAATCGTCATCGGCTTAGGCGGCCATGCCAACGGCTTCCCACGCCAGGACGGTTTCGACATCGTCGTTGCCTCCGAGGTGATGGCCATCTTTTGCTTGGCCACCTCGCTGAGCGACCTCAAAGAGCGCTTGGCCAACATCATCGTAGGCTACACCACCGACCGCAAACCCGTACGCGCCCGCGACCTGAATGCCCACGGTGCCATGGCCGTGCTGCTCAAAGACGCCATCAAGCCCAACTTAGTGCAAACGCTTGAACACACGCCCGCCTTCGTTCACGGCGGCCCATTCGCCAACATTGCCCACGGCTGCAACTCTGTCATCGCCACGCGCAACGCGCTCAAATTGGCCGATTACGTGGTAACCGAAGCCGGCTTCGGCGCCGACCTGGGGGCCGAAAAATTCATAGACATTAAATGCCGCAAAGCCGGCCTGCACCCCGACGCCGTCGTCGTGGTGGCCACCCTGCGCGCCCTCAAATACCACGGGGGCGCCGACCTGAAAGAGCTCTCGCAGGAAAACTTAGACGCGCTAGCCAAAGGCATCGTCAACCTGGAGCGCCACGTGCACAACCTGCGCGAACACTTCGGCCTGCCCTGTGTAGTCGCCATCAACCACTTCACTTTCGACACTGAAGCCGAAATCCGGCTGTTGCAGGAAAAAATGGCTCCGCACGGCGTGCCCGTCATCGTCTCCAAACACTGGGCCGAAGGCAGCAAAGGCGCCGAGGCCTTAGCCCATGCCGTCGTGGAGACCATAGAGCGCGGCCAG
The DNA here is from genome assembly GCA_025055285.1 of Saprospiraceae bacterium. GTDB lineage: Bacteria > Bacteroidota > Bacteroidia > Chitinophagales > Saprospiraceae > M3007. The sequence continues at coordinate 42,977 of JANWXM010000002.1, read as the reverse complement.
ACCAACTTCCGCCTCCTCTACGACGATAACCTCTCCTTATGGGAAAAAATGCGCACCATCGCCACCAAAATCTATGGCGCTGCCGACATCACCGCCGACGACAGCGTCAAACGCCAACTGCGCAAGTGGGAAGAGGAGGGCTTCGGAAACTTGCCCGTCTGCGTCGCTAAAACCCAGTACTCCTTCTCCACCGACCCGAAAAAACTCGGCGCACCCAGCGGACACATCGTCAACATCCGCGAAGTACGCCTCAGCGCCGGCGCTGGCTTTGTCGTCATGATCTGCGGCGACATCATGACCATGCCCGGCCTGCCCAAAGTGCCCTCCGCCGAAAAAATTGACGTAGATGAAAATGGCGTGGTCAGCGGGCTGTTTTGAGGAACGGACGAAAAGACACACGCCATTCCTTGAGGGCATCATCGCAGCCTCTGAAAGGTGATGAAATCAAAACGGCTTTCACTGCAGGAGGTGTCGCCTGCATATGCTGTGGAGGCGACACCTCCCTTTCTTGAAAAAGTCGGTGCTTGGCCGTGAAAAAAGACACTATTGACCAACGACCAACCGCGCTACATAACGCGCCTCACTGCGCTGCAACTCAACCACATACACTCCTGCGGATAGCGCGCTGACATCGAAGGTATGAAGCCCCGGCGTGCCGATGAACGATTGGCTATACGCCAGCCGACCGTGTACATCGAACACCCTCAGTTGCGCCGTTCCAGGCGTAGTTTCCTCGGGATACTCTACGTAAAGCATATGCGCACCATTCATTGGGTTGGGGTACAATCGCAGTTTGTCTGGCTGAAGCGCTGCTTCTTCCGTTTGGGTAGTCTTGTTTAAACGGATGCGAACGATGTACATGAGCCGTCTGGTCGCAACAATTCCATCGCCTGAAAAATAGAGCGCATCCTCGGTAGGCGAGAGATACGCATCCTTAGCAAACCACAGCAAGTCAGGACGTAGACGGAAGACGCCGTTCTGACCGAAGCTGGAGTCCGGCTTTCCAGACAAGTTCAATCGCATCACAACGGCCGGCGGAGAGGGCAGAATTTCGTTAGTAAAAGAAGCGTAGTAGTGGTCTCTAGAAGACAGGAGCTGAACCTTCTGAAAGATAAGCCCTTGGTATTTAAGCTTATGGATGTAGAAACCATTCTGAGCAAAAGTGTTATCTAATAGGCCATCCGGACGCAGTCGTGCTAAAAAATTGGCCATGTATTCTTGAAAAATCAAATGCGATTGCGGAGCATCTGCGGTTAGCCCGCCCAGCACGATGCGTTCTTCGGCGTCAATGTGGAGACCGGTAACGAGGCCCGGTATAAGCAAAACACTCTCGCCGCGATTGGCGAAAGAGGGATCGGGCTGCCCGTTGGACAGAAAACGATGTACCATTACACTGTGTTTGCATTCCCCAAATTCATCGAACATATACGGCTTAGGGTGATACGTTGCCCCGCTGAGCACAATACGCCCTTGTCTATCTACCACCATATCGCCGAATATGGAGATGCGACAGGGGCACTCCAGGCGCACATACGTAAACCCGCTTTTCCCAAATGTCGGATCTATCTTCCCATTAGGGAAAAGACGACCTAAGAACACTACGACCGAGTCTGGAGACGCTAAAGAGCCAAAATAGGCGTGTCCACCGATGAGAATCCTGCCGTTAGGGAGAACGATCAACTTTTGCAAAAACTCGTTTTTTGAGGGCAGGTCAATGACCACCTTACCTCCATCGCCAAAAGTGGGGTCCAACTGCCCTGAGGAGGTAATCCGCGCCAGCACAATGACATGGCCGCTTGCGCCAGAAGGTACAGCCATGCCGCCCATTATTATGTGGTTGGCGTCGTAGAGGCTGGCATCTTGGCAGCTGTCGTTGTCAAAGCCCAGGTCAAAGCGCTGATAACCAAAGTTGCCAAAACTAAAATCTACTGAGCCGTCGGCGTTTAGTCGGGCAACGGAAAAGTCAGACTTCCCGCCTTCCCAACTGTGCCCAGCCAAAAAGATTTGGCCGTTAGGCATGAAGACCGAGGCGCTGCTAAAATCCTCCCGCTGGTAACCCGGGCAGCACATCGTAAAGTAGCTATTGAAAGGCTGGCCAAAGGTAGAGTCGAGTACCTGCGCCAATAGGGCGACTTTCATGAGTGCCAGAAACGAAGTAAGGATAAACGCTTTCATAAAAAGGTGATTTAAAAGTGAGCACATGTGTTTGTCAAGATATTTTTAAATCGAAGCAGGGCCTTATTTGAGACAGCGTCTTCATGGAACAACTACTTTTTGCACAGCGACTGCGCCCGAAGGCGCGCGATACGTCAGCAGGTATAGCCCGGCGGGCAAATGGCCCACCGGCAGCGCCAGCGTCCCCTGACCCTGCTCCACAGGCTGACTCAAAAGCAACCGACCCGCAGCATCGCTGAGCATCAGCACACTCGCGCCACCGCCCTCCGCCTCCGACACCTGCACCCACAACTGCTCACCCGCAAGCGGATTGGGCCAAACGCGCAACCCCACGCCACCGCCGCCCGCCAGCGCCTCCGGCGCACTCAACGGCCCGTCAATGCCCAGCGTGTCGCACAGACTGCCCGCAAGATCGTACAGCCGGTAATTCACCGAATACGGCAGCGTGCGAACACTCCACACCGGCAATGCCAACCCACGCAGGCGAACGTCCACCTGCATGAAAGGCCGGCGCTCCAACGCGCGCAACACCTGCAAATGCTGCGCCCGCGACGGCTGCGCGCCGTACACCACTCCATCCGGCCCGTAGGCCAGATAGCCAAACGTCGCACCCGGCACCTCGTACAGCGCCGGCCCCCACGGATTGTACGCCGCCCGAATCGTGTCGAAAGCAGGCTTGTCGGCCGACGCCAAATCGGCCCGCCACAGCACCACTTGCGACGTCGCGTACAGGTACCGACCCGACGGCGAAAACACCACCCCGCCGCCCGGCGCCCAGTGCCCGCCCGGAACAGACAACTCTAACGGCGCGCCCAGCCAACCCGAACACCGGTCAAACGACCACACGCTCACCTTGCAGTCGCCCCAGTTCGCAATGCGGTCGCCCTGAAGCGACACGGCCATGCCCAGGTGCTTCTCGCAGGGCGACCGCAACACGCCCACCCCCTGCGGCACGGCCGCCTCAATGCCTCGCGGCGTCAGCAGCAGCACGTGCCACACCGCGTTGCCGTACTGCGGCACAAGCACCCACCAGTCCCGTCCGTTGCCGTGGCGCACCACGGCAAAATGGCCCAAATCGCCCGACACCAGCACCCGGTTCTTCTCCACCACATCGCCCAAACCTCCGCGCAAGCGCATGTCCACCACCGTAGCATACAGCGGCCCCAGCCGCAACTTGCGCACCGGCTCGTACGCAGCGCCCAAATGCAGCAGGTAATACCGGTTCGTGTCGCCCGGGTCGGGCAGCGCCACAGCGCCCTGCGGCACGATGTAGCCTTTGCGAGCGCACACCTGATCGTGCAGCGGCCCAGGATTCAGCCCCGCGCCGTTGGGCATCACCTGGTGCTGCCGGTCGGCCACCGCGCAGCCATTGGTGTAAAAAAGCAACTCGCCCGCAGCGCTGCTCATGGCCGCCATCGTGCTCTCAACGTTGAACGCCAGCGGCTGCGCCTCAGCGCGGGCCGTGTCGTCAAACACGATGCGCGCCTGACCGTGCCCGGCAAGCCCGGGAAACTCGGCGTAGCCTAACACCCAGTGGCGGTCGTGGCGCTGCGCCGCCGCCTCAACGGCCAGCGCAAGCAAAACCCAAAAAAACAGGTATCTTTTTTCCATGTCCGGGCGCATTTATCGGTGGTCAGGAGTAGGTTTCTCTATCCGCTCGGGTGGCAGTGGCGCCCGTCCGGGCCACCGGGCAAAGTCCTCCCGCGGCACGACGAAGTCTATGACGGGTACCTCTGGCGGCATCTGGCCCGCCGGCAGCGGCTTGCCCAGCAGCGGCAGCAGAGTGTAGCCCTCCTTGCGCTGCTCTGCTCTGGGCGGCTCGTAGGGCAGGTGCGTAAAACCATCGCCCGGACGCTGCCCGTTGAGCGTATCGCACGGAGAACCGTCCCACTCGCCTAAACGGTAGTTAGGGTAAACAGACATGGTGAAAGAGCTGTATCTGAAGATATCTACGCCGTGTTGGTGTACATCTGCCGACAGACCGGGAAGATCAGGATTATGGATAACATGAAGGTGTAGCGTGCTATTTGCCGTCGAATAGTAGATCTTTCCGTCGGGCGCAAGGTTGGGTATGGCAAAGACTGTATTGAAGGGTGGATATGGAGACGAAAAACCATCAAATTGCGCTATTGTATCCATAGTTGGATGTGTATTGATCGAGTGCAAGTCAATTACTGTAATAACCGTAAAAGAGGAAAGATATAAATAGCGAGAGTTGGGCGAAAAGGATAGAAAAGTTTTGGCCTCGCCTAACCTATTACCATCATACAAAGGCAATACCCTCAAATTGTAGAACTCGCCCGAACAGCGGTCGAAGTCATAAATGTATAGTCCACGGCCGCCATCGCATCTTACGTAGGTGCGTCCATCTGGTGAAAAGGCGCAAAATCCTGGATTGTCTATACCGGGAAAGGAGTATTCCACCGGTCTTTTAAATGGACCGCGAAGTCCGCTTGAGTCGAGTAAAAATAGATATATGGATGGCTCAACCAAATCGCCCGAAACGATCCACCAGTCTCTTCCATTTCCATGTTTTACTGCAGCGGGCATAACATAACTACCTTGACACGGCAGTATTGTCTGATTCTTTTTGACAACTTTCCCAAGGCCATTTTGGCTCTTCATGTCTATTAATGTGTAATACAGTGGACAGTACAAATAATAGTGAAGTGCAAAATCCATTGCCAAATGAAAAAGATAATAATGATACGGTTTTTTCGGAGCAGGGAGTGCGAAGGAGCCGCCAATCAAACCGTATCCATGTATCTTATCCCTCTCCCATATGAGACCAGGATTTATACTGTCGCCATTATTCATTGTATTGTGCGCAGAATTTTGTATGGATATTCCATTGGTATAAAAGCATAAAATACCGGATGAGTCTGAACATACCGTTGTTTGAGCCTTGAAACTAATCTTGTGTTTTCCAATACTTATCTTAGGCGGTGTATCATTAAAATCCATCTCGGTAGCGCCTACTATCGGATGACTTGGGCCATCAGTAAAATAACCAAACAATTGAATGTAGTCATGTTTCTGCGCCCCGATAGATTCTGCCCAAAATATGCCGATCACCAGTAATAGTCTAGGTACCATAGCATTACATAATATAATAAGCGGGGCTACCCAATAAGAGCAGCCCCGCAGGTTATAGTTTTCAGTGAACGATGCTCAAACGGCTCAACGATCGCTGTCCGTCTTCCGTACGAACCTCTATCTGATAAATACCCGCTGGTAAATTGCGTGTATCCAGGTTAAGCTCCACACGCTCTTTTAACCAGTTCGCCTGGTCGAATGGAAGCAATTTTCCGTCAGCAATCAGCTGCTGCGACGTTCCGAACGTAATGCACTTGAAATCATTAATGTTGCCTACACATAGAACAGCATCATCGCATTGCGCACCACCTTTCCCTGCTAAACCGAAGACAAAAAAAAAAAACAACTAACATAACGGATTTCAGGGCATTAATTACCGCGATGCAGGAGGAATTTAATGTTGCCCCCCCGTACTTTAAAAACAAAATTTTTCATAATGTAAAAAGATTTTTGAAATGAATTAGAAGCTCGGCTGCAGACCGTAGAGGTCAGCCTATCTGTACATTTACCGACAGCAAGCGTTTTTACCTTGATTAAAAATGAAAATAAACTGGCCCGCCTTTTCACCCTCGCGCGAATTAATCTAGACAAGCGAAAAGACAAGACAAAATTACAGGCTTCCGCCGCTTTTTTGCAAGGGCAGATTTGTCTAATTTTAGCAGAACGGCGTTTTTAACATTTGACGTAGGAATTTTGCTTAGGAAGAGAGGCCGAAGGCGATTGGGCTTCTTTTCGCGCTTTGGAAGAGACTCTTTCTTTGTGCGGGAAAATACGCGAGCGGCTACGCCTCCTCCTCGAGGGCGCAGCCGCTTGCATTTAAGGAGTAGTCCCGAGTGGAATCGAACCACTATCTGAGGCTCCGGAGGCCTCCGTTCTATCCATTGAACTACGGGACCAGACCACAAAAAACGACTACAAAGGTAGGATTAAAATTGGATCAGTTTTGGGAAAAATTTTGACGAATGGAGTGAAGTTGAGCGTCTATCCAAGAACGTGCAGCGGCAATGGCCTCTTGTGGGCGCGTGGTGCGTATGGGTGGGCCAAAATGAAGAGCACTCCGGATGACAGGTTCACCGAAGCAGCGCAAGAAATGCGCTAGGAAAGTATCATCGTTGAGCCAATAGGCGCGCGAGGTATGGTAATCTATGGCCATAGGTACGATGGGCAGACCAAGTTCGGTCGCTACTTTAAAAGCGCCAGGGCGGAATTCGCGCGTTTGCGCATCAGCATGAGTGGTTCCCTCTGGAAAGAGAATGATCGAGTATCCTTCACAGATTTTAGCAGCGATTTCTGCCAGGGCGTCTTTGCGGCTGCTTTTGTCCTCGCGTCGAACAAGAAGTACACCAGTCAAGCGAACTCCTTGGCCAATGAGCGGCCAGTTAGCGATCTCTGCTTTGGCCAATGGATAACCTGCCACCTGAGTGGAGACTAATGCCGGGTCAATATATGAGCGATGATTTCCTACGAACAGGCAAGGTTCGTCGGGTATTTTGCCCTCTACTCGAAGGTGAATGCCTAACGGAGGCAGCAAGTAGCGGTGTACCCAACGCTGACGAAAATGCAAAGCCCAACGCATATCCTTACCGCGCGCCCAGAAGCGCACCCTAACCCATGCTATAAAAGCAAGGGCAAAACCCAGGAAGTAAGCAAGCCGAAAAGCTGCGCGAAGAACAGACATCTTACACAAGTTATTGAAGTAGCTGGGCGGCCAATTTACGCGCCTCTTGACGTGGGCTTTTCCACCATTGCGCTGATAACACAGGCACCGTATGAACATTGCGGCGGGCAAAGTACTCTTTCACTTCTTTCTCCCATTCGTAGGAGGGCAGTTCAGCAGAAGAGAGCACGCCGTCGTAGAGCAACAGGTATTGCTTTTGCTCCGTGCTGACTAAAGTGGGCACCACCACACCCTCTACTTCAACGTTGTGACTCAGTTGACCAGGCAGGAAGTAAGGCTTAAGAGCGAGTTCTACCTCTCGAGCAAAAAGAGAGCTCGTATGAATTTCAACGGGATATTCCAACAGCTCGCGCATATGGGCTAGCTGTTCCTCCGCCGCCTGGCGGTTACCTTGCTGTACGAGTTCCCCAAAGGTAACTAAATGAGACAGTACACAAGTGCCGCGAAAGTTTTTGTTGGCAGCCAAAGCTTTATAAAGCCCTGGCGGGATAGAGTGTGCGATGTAGATGCGCTGGGTAGCGCGCGTCATGAGCACGTGGAGTTGGTTGAAGCCCAGTTGAGTGTTCCAAAAATGCAAGTGTTGGGTAAGAGTACCCTGAGCATCTATTAATCCATGTACTAAGGAGACGAGAAGGATGTCTACGTGTTGACCTTGCAATTCTGCAAATTGATAAACCCCCAGGCCGTTGAGGTGGAGTTGCTGGATTTTCTCATGACCCGCCATTTTGCGCTGGCGGATTTTGAGCAGTTGGCTAGCAACAAGGTCGCGCTGTTCGACGGTAGCGCAGGCAATACCAACCACTGGATACGTTTTTGCTGGTGTGGGCTCGATGAGGTTAAGCCAGTCTAGAATTTGCCGAGCTTCAGCTTCGTTGGTGCCAGTGCGCTCGTCATAGCGCCCTTCTACATTAACTACAACGGTGACACCACGCGCTGACAGGCCAGAGGGTAGGCGTTTAAAGGGCGTGCCAAAGGCGATTTGGTTGAAGCGAACCCATTCCTCGGGAGTGTGCTGATGCTGATATTCCAGCTGATACACAGGACCTCCCAGCGACTTACAGTACTCCAAAAAATCGTCTTCAGCAGAAGGCGTCATGTCTTGTTTAGCATCGCCAAACACAACAAGACTGCTGCCTAGGCTGAAAAGATGGTAGCATTCTTGCTTTGGGATGTTATGTGCCTCATCTACAAGGACGAGGTCGTACTTCATCGAGGAGAGCTGCACTACATCTTGAGCTACTTGAGTCGTGACAAAAAGCGCTGGTAAAGTCTCCGATAGGACGAAGAGATGTTTTTCGAACAGCTCTTCCGCTTTGTGCTGTAGCGATAATGTGCGGTTGTCTTTGCCAAACCAGGTTTTATAGGCCTCCGGGGCAGTGCTGCGCAAGTGTTTGAGCGCAGCACCTTTACGGGCATGCCATTGAACGCGCGTATAAGCAGGTAACAGGCGATCAAGTGCTTCGCGCTCTGCGTAATAAGCGCGCAGGTTTTCTTCCTCCCATATTAGACCGGGATGATAGCGCTTTTGAAGGAAATGATACAAATACCAGCTATCAAAAGCGGAAGTCCAGTCATGTGGTTTAATTTTGCACAAAGCCCGCACCACTTGTTGCTCCTGGGTCGACAAACTTAACCAATGCCGCTGCCAGATATAGAAGTCTTCGAAGTCGCGCAAATAAAATTGAGTATCTTCCAAGCGTTCAATAAGGCCTTCTAAAAAAACCTGACGCATGGGAATCGTCAGCATGTCGTGTTTAAGCGGCTCCTGATATACGCCTGAATTGTTGAACTCCTGTAGAAAAGCATCCAGTGCTTCTTCTAATTCAACAACAGTCGCGTGAAAATCAACGGCAGGATGAACATTTCGCCCGTTCAATCGTCGGACGTCGTCGCGCACAAGCGAAGGCACACTGCGCAGCCATTGTTGGAGAGTTTTCTCATAGTTTCGAACTTGTTCGGCAATGCGCGGGATCTGACCCACGTCTATATCAGAAGGAAACTCAAACTCGAAGTATCTTTGGCTTAGGTGTTTTTGGCACAGTAATTTGTAGTCAGCACTGATTTTTTCTTTAGCTGCTACCATCTGCTTGTAGCGCTCGGAGAAGACGCCGTACAACTTTTCAACAGTAGACAGCGGTCTTTCAAACTCCGGTCCAAATTGCCGACCTCCATCCTCTAGAGCCTCTCGAATGCGACGTGCGATGGATGCTAGTTCAGCGTAGTGATTTTCGTAGTGTTCGGTTAGTAATTCAGTGTATTCGTTAATTTTTGCGATGTATCGGTGATGCAGGTCGGTAGCCTTCTGAAGGAGTTGCTTCACTCGAGTTTCTGTCCAGGCCAGGCCATCGGCACTGGAGCGCTCTAAAAAGATATCGTGCTTTAGCGAAGCGAGAGGATGATGTAGGGTAGGGAAGCGCCGAAAAAGCGGTTCGCTGTTGAAGATGGCGGCTTTGATACCTTCATATTCTTCGGTGGTAAAAGCAAAATCTGCTGCATTGAGCTGAGACAGCAGCAGTTCTTTTCCTTCGATGCGATTGGCTTGCATAAAAAGGCCTACGAGCTCAGAAAAATGGCGTTGGCCGAGCAGAGGAGCGTGCAAGTCTTTCCAAGCGCTATCGAGTTGGTGTAAGTGGCGCAAAGTGCGGTGCAATAAGGCTTGAAACTCCTGTGAGGCAGGCACATCGTCTTTAAATTTACTTTCTGCTGCTGCGCGCAGCATATCTGCCAGCATAAGGCGATCACTTTCAATGTCGCGCACGACGAAGGACAGATCTCCCATGTTTCGGTCGATTAGAAACTTCTGGGCCCGACGCAGAGCGCTTATGCTCTTTGAGACGATCAAGCACTTCTTCCCATTTGCCAGGGCATTCATCACGATAGCAGCCAGTACGTAGGTCTTACCCGTGCCAGAAGCGCCCTCTACCACCGTAAGTGTGTTGCGCTGAGCAGCGTGCAAAACACTTCGCTGAGAAGGATCAAGCGGCATCGGGCAAAATGGGTGCTCCCACGTCAGGCCACTTTCCTGCCTTGGGTTGACCGAGGGTGCTTCACCTGCCGTAATTGTCCGCGCAAGAGTAGGGAATATGCCAGCAACAGCAGACCAGCGCAACTGTCCCGCTGCTTGAATATTTGCTAGCTGATTGATGTCGGGGTTGGGCAAAATGCTCAGCGGTAGCCCTTCCTCTGAGAGCGCTAATTGCTTTTGAAAGGTTTCTACAAAGGCCGATAGGGAAGCCGGCTTAAGAAAGCTGCCTTCAATCAAGGAGCGAGCGCGCTGCGAGAAACGCGTGTCGTACAGCTGGTCTACGAGATGAAACAGCGGATAATTGGGTATGATGCGCTGCATCGGCGTGCGTTGCACGATCCAACGATCGGGATGCTGGGCGTGTGGCTCGAGGAGGAACTGCCAAACAAAGAGAGGTGCGCTTAGGGCAACTTCATCTACTTTAAAAAAGGCAACAGGGTAGCCCACGCCTAAGTTGCGGGTGCCGAAGACTTTTTCCCGATTTCGAGCTTCAAAATAAAAGTGATTAAACCACAGAGAAGATGGATGCATCGTCTCCACCTCTAGTTCGACATGCGGCCCTTCAAATAACGCGCGTAGGAAACGCACCGCAAAGTCTTGATTATTTAGGGCAAAAAGGTCAACTCGATCCAGTGAACTGGGCAATGTCTTCAGCCAAGAGAGGGCTTCCGTACTGTAGGAATCGAGTAATCCTCCTTCGCGAGAAGAGGTTGCAACAGCTGAGCGAGCAGTGCTTTTGTCTTGCATGCGTTTTGTTCTTGTAGAACGAAAAGACAGAAAAGTAGTCAGGCAAAGATAGCTCGGCAAAAAATACCTCGGCAGAGTTTTTTTTGCCCAGAAGCCCTACCTTTGTGCCGCGCTGGGCGACCAGCTCCTGCAAAACTCCCCCAGGGCGGAAACGCAGCAAGGGTAATGCGGTTGAGCGGTGTGTCTAGCGCATTTTTTTGTTTCAAGATAGCAATCCCTCTAACACTTATGCTTTTCTTTGTAGATACCGCTAACTTAGACCAAATACGGGAGGCCGTTGAATTAGGTGTACTCGATGGCGTAACCACCAACCCTTCGCTAATGGCAAAAGAAGGTATTACGGGAGAAAAGAACATTCTTAGACATTATCGCGCAATTTGCGAATTAGTAGGCGAAAATCGCGACGTTAGCGCCGAGGTTATCGCCACGGACTATCAGGGAATCGTAGAGGAAGGTAAGCGTTTGGCTGACCTACATGAAAATATCGTCGTCAAGGTGCCCATGATTCGCGACGGCATCAAAGCCATTGCGTATTTTGCAGAGGCTGGCATTCGCACCAATTGCACGCTAGTTTTCTCTGCAGGGCAAGCGCTCCTTGCGGCTCGAGCAGGTGCTACTTACGTCTCTCCCTTTATCGGCCGCATCGACGACATTGGCTGGAACGGGATTCGCCTCATTCGGGAAATCAATCATCTTTATTTGGAGACAGGCTACGAGACAGCTATTCTAGCGGCCAGCATTCGCAGCCCTTTGCACATCGTAGAAGCTGCAAAAGCGGGCGCTGATGCAGTCACTTGCCCGATGAGCGCCCTACTAGGGCTGCTCAATCACCCGCTAACTGATATTGGGCTAGCCAAGTTTTTAGCCGACCACGAGAAGGCAAATAAGCAAGCCTAGGAGGCTTCTTTCTCGTAAGCGAGGGCTAAAACGTTATACAATGGCCTATTTCTTCCGCACCAGAAGAATATAAACGGGCAAGTGGTCGCTGTAGCCATTGAGAAAAATATCGCCGACAAAAGTGCGTAGCGGATATCCGCGAAAAGCGCCTTCTTCTTGAAACATCCAAGGCTCCCGGAAAACAACGGCGCGCAAGAGTTGCCACCCGCCAGCTTGTTTCCAAACTAGCCCTTTTGACACGATGATTTGATCAAACAAGTTCCAAGAGTCGCGGTAGGCCAATGTACCGTTGCCGCTCTGATAAAGAGCATACATCGGATTGTACAGATCGCCAGGCTTCATGGCTTCCGTGCTCTTCGCGGCGCGTAAGACCTTCGTAAGACTAGGGTTGATTGGGTCGTCATTGAGGTCGCCCATGACGATGATTTTGGCCAGCTCGTTGCGCGCCAACAGACTGTCGGCTACGCTTCGGCAAACACGCGCGGCAGCAGCCCGCATCCACACAGAACTACTCTCGCCGCCACGGCGCGAGGGCCAATGGCAGACCATAACGTGTAGAGTATCGCCCAGAAAAATGCCCGTCACATAGAGCACGTCGCGCGTATAATCTCGCTCGCCTGTCTTCGGGTCTATTAGCTCTACGGGAATGGGTTTCGAACCCAAAACTCGAAAGTATTTGGGCTGGTAAAGCAACGCCACGTCTATGCCGCGTTCATCAGGCGATTCGTAGTGCACAATCTGATAATTGCGTCCTTTCAAAGCCGGCTGAGCAACGAGGTCTTCTAGTGCTGCTCGATTTTCCGTTTCTGCTATGCCCAAAAGGGCCACACCGTCGGCCGTCACTTCGGTTGCTAGGCGACTAATTACCTTAGCCATGTTGGCCTGTTTTGACCAGTATTTTTCACTGTTCCAAGCCAGGCGACCGTTGGGGAGAAAATCCTCGTCGTTCGTATTTGGGTTGGGCAGTGTATCAAATAAGTTTTCTAAGTTATAAAATCCAATGGCAGCTATCTCGTATTCCGCCTTTTGAGCAAATTCAAATTTCGGCAAGAGAAGAAAACTTAGGCTGAATAAAACGATCTTCTTCATAATAGGAGGACCGCAGTTGGAAAACGCCAGCAAAAATAGGAGTTCGGCAAATCGCACAAAGACAATTGTTTCAATCTTTATAGGGGTCGTACACATCAGCTGGCGCCATGGCAACGCCAATAGGTCGCAACCGATGGACGATTTCAATAGTTCCCGCGTGTTGTTCGAGCACCTCTTCCAAGGGCTTATAACATTCGGGGGCCTCATCAGGAGCCCCGCCGCGCAAAACAATCCCCCGCTGTTTCATGAGCTGTGTAACCTTGTTCCATTCTACAATGCCCTTCGACGCGTATTGGATCTTGCCCTTTTTCCAACGTCGCTTGCCAGCAGCTTGCGTACGACTAATCACACGCCCTGCCCCATGAATGGTGGAGTACAGGCCTTGACGACTCAATGGACTATCCACTCCGCGAATAATGACGGAAACATCAGCCATATTTGCCCCAATGAAACCGTACTGACCTGGAAAGGCAGGAGTCGCTCCCTTGCGCACGACGTAATATTTTTGGCCAAAGTGCTCTTCTATCCAAAGAAAATTGTGATGATTGTGCACCTCAAAGACAGGGCGTGTGCCTAGGATTTCCAATACTTTCTCCACGACAATATCACGTCCTGCGTAAGCGTATTCACCTGCTAATTGCATTGCAGCAAGATAATCTTGCCCCACTTCGCTGCGCGCATCAAAGAGAATGGGCGGACTGTGCATGCCGCCTTCAGGTACGTGTTCATCGAAGCGTTTGCCTCTCGACAAGGCAATAAAGCCCATAGTTGTCTTGTGCCCAAAGCCGCGAGAGCCAAAATGTACGCCTACCCACAGCCAGCCCTCTTCGTCTTCGAAGAGGTCGATGAAATGATTGCCCGATCCGACTGTCCCTAATTGCTCGGCTGCTAACTTCCACAAGGCGCGCTGAGGCTTGAAGGGAGCATGGGCAATGCGGTCTAGCACCGGATGGTCTACTGGCTTAGGATTAGGGCGCCCAATGCCAAAGCCAATTTGGCGGAAAATTTCGTCCATGACTTTTTCCACGTCTACATCGGCGGCGCGAATCCGGGTTTTGCAGGCTTTGTTGCCACAGGCGATGTCAAAACCTACGCCCGATAGACTGATCTTGTCGCGGTAAGCTACCACTCCGCCAATGGGATGACCATAGCCGACATGGGCATCTGCTGTTAATACGGCCCGGTCTTCGGGCGTGGTAAGACAGCGCTCAATCTGCTCAATAGCAGCTGGATCAATTAAAGACTCGCCAAAAACAGTTATTTTCGGTTTGCTCATCCTTTGAAAAATTCTTACAAAAGAAACAGTAAAATCATAGATACTCTGAAAAATTATCTTTACCTTCGCACGTCACAAAAACACTAAAAATGTATAAATTATGAAACGTGTTCTAAAAATCGTATTACTCCTACTCTTTGGCTTTAACAGCCTTTCTGCCCAGGTGGGCATAGGTATTCGCGGAGGCCTTAATTTGGCCAATTGGGCTGCTAACGACGTAGTTAGAGAAGAGCTTAGAGATAATTTTGGTACAGACGAATTTAAGTCAGTAAATAATCTGCTCTTCGGCGCATTAATCGAAATTCGCTTAATGGATAATTTGGCAATTCAGCCAGAAATAAATTTCATTCAGAAAGGTTCTCAATTTTCGTCTTCCCTCAGGGACCCTGTATTAGGAAGCGTTGAACTCGATGGGCGCTATTCGTTTAATTATCTGGAGGTTCCTCTTATGTTAAAGGTAGGAACGGGTTTTGGCGTTGGGCGTTTTGACGTGTTACTGGGGCCGAGCTTTGGATATGCACTAAATGGGAAAACGAAAGTTTCGCTAAGTTTTAAGGATCTAGACCGTTCGGAAACAAACACAGAAGAAATTGACTTCGATGAGGATGAAATTAGCCGCACGGATCTGGGAGCTCAATTGGGCGCATCCCTTGGGTTAAATTTAGGTCCCGTAGGACGTCTTTTCGTAGATGGCCGTTACCTGCTCGGCTTTACTAATCTCGACAAACACGAGCACGGTAGCGGAGAGGAGCCCAGCGTCAAGAATCGCGGTATTGCGCTTACAGCAGGGCTAATTTTTTCCTTCTGACTTATCTCTTTCAGCATTGAAGAAGTCTAGGGCGGTCTAACCTGTGTAGGCTGCCCTAGACTTCTTTTAGGGCCCTTCACATTCTCGACGCTCACGCTCCCAGTCTGTGTTCGCTACAACGAGAATAATGAAACCCGCCATAACCATGATTAACTTAGCTACAAAAGAAAATAAACGACCTGGTGCTTCCAGGAACTGAAGAAAAGTCCATTGCACACCTACCAATTGGAGCGCCAATGCGGTAATTCCAATCACTACCAGCAACAGACCAAGAACGATCCCGTATGTCTTATACTTTCTTATCACAGTCTGCAAATAACGTCGTTCTAGAGAATAGGTGTATTTACGCTTTTTAATAACCTTCCTGCAGTTGTTTTGTTTAAAAAAGCAGTAAGAAACGGACGTTGCCTCCATTTCTGCTACACCTATGTCATTAACGACTTCTTCTGTTCAACTCGTGGAATGCCCGCGCGATGCTATGCAAGGGCTCAATACCTTCATTGAAACTGAGGTTAAGGCTGCTTATATCAATCAACTCTTACGCGTAGGGTTCCACACGATAGACTTTGGCTCTTTCGTTAGTCCTAAGGCCATTCCTCAAATGCGCGATACGGCTGAAGTACTAGCGCGCTTAGACCTTAGCGGCACAAATACGCGTTTACTCGCTATTGTGGCCAATGAACGCGGAGCGGAAGAAGCGTGTAAACATCCCCAAATTACCTACTTAGGCTATCCCTTCAGCATTAGCGAAACGTTTCAGCTGCGCAATACTAATGCTACCATCGCTGAAAGTGTTGAGCGCACTAAAGTGATTCAAGAACTATGCGAGAAACACGGCAAAACACTCGTGCTCTATATTTCTATGGGTTTTGGTAATCCTTACGGAGACCCGTGGAATGTGGACATTGTTCAGAAATGGGTCAGTACTTTGGCGCCATTTGGCATTCGTATATTTTCGCTTTCCGACACCATAGGGTGTTCTACGCCTGAAAACATCACGTATTTATTCAGCAACCTCATTCCTTCATATCCCGAAATCACTTTCGGCGCCCATTTGCATTCTCCGCCGCACAATTGGCGGGAAAAAATCGAAGCCGCCTGGGAGAGTGGTTGCCGTCGTTTCGATAGCGCAATGCGCGGCTTTGGCGGATGTCCAATGGCTAAAGATGAATTAACAGGCAACATAGCCACCGAAAACTTAGTTTTCTTTTTCGATGAAATTGGCGTAGAGCTCGGCCTCGACCGACGCGCTTTTGGTCGAAGTATGAGCATAGCTTGCGAAATTTTTCCTCCTCGATGAGAGAAGGTTAGCTCATTTTACTTCCAAAAACTCTTTGGAAGCGCGTTCGGGATATAAAGCTGCTGCTTCTTTGTTTTCGCCGACCACATAGTAATGGACAACTTCAGCGCGAGGCAGCAGAGCACTAAATACGCCATCGCCACTGGTAGCATCGCCGTTTTCACCCGCATCGTTCAGAGGCGCCAGGTGAAAAGCAAAGGCTCGGTTCTTGCGATAGTACACCCAACCATTTTCGGCATCTTTAAACGCGGCTGTAACAAGCACACTGTCACCTCTGACCTCGTGTTTGACTGTACCGATAACCGGAGCAGGTCGGTTGAGCGCCGGATGTTGGACTAAATATTTCGTCCGACGGTCGAGCAATTGGCGTAAACCAATGATTTTATCTGGTCCAACCACAAGGGTGCTATCCAAACTGCGCTTAAAGGCTTCATAAGAGTACAACTTCAGCGTATCTTTTTGCACCCATGGCTCGATTTCTTTCATCATAGCCTCTGCTTCCTTGAGCCACTGACCGTTTGCAAGCCAGTCGTTAACAAGAGTACGCACGTGAGCGAGGTAAATCTTCCGATACAAAGGCACGCGAAGCAATTTAGAGATAAGAGGGCGTTTGGCATTGTTGAACTCTGCCAGCGGAGAATACTCGATGAGCTCTTGGTCGCTCATTGTGCTAAAGCTAAAGTCGCGTCTCCAACCTCCAAAGGCCATATTCAAGTCCCAAATAATCGGGTGCCCTACGCCCAAAGAGTCAATCCAGATGTAATAGTTATGCGATAGAGAGCCGGTATAGCTATCTAGATTGACGATGACGTTGTTAATGGCGTGCATCCATAGCGTTTGGTCAATATTAAGAACAGTTTCTATTTTCTGAGGCTCTTGGTTTAAAACCCTGATTAAGTGAATGAGTGGGCGCCATGCAGCAGGATTGTCCACTTCATAGAAAGCCTCATAGCAGCCCGGATTCTCGTTGAGGTACATCAAGGAGGCATTTTCTCCCTTTGGGCAACCGCTCTGGCTCCGTACGCGTTTCCAATGGTCTGGATCGCATTTAATTAGATAACCTGTCCGCGTGCCAAAGTGCTTTTCGATAAACAACTCATCAACAGATTCCGTATTGACATAAAGACCAAAAAAATCTTTGTTAATATACACTTTGGCAAAGTTGCATAGCGGTGCCGGCATATACCGCCGTACAATAAGGTATCCAAGCGGGTCGCGCACGAAGCTAGGGTCGAGAAAGCCGTTTGAGAGTTTGATCGTCGTGTGCCCACTTTTCAGTTTTTGGTCTTTCAGGCGGAAATTCAACTTTATGTTAATCGGTAGCTTTCGAGAAATTTCCTTACGCGTTCGGAAATAGGAGCTGTTGCCCTTGTAGCGAACACCGACACTGTCGAAGCGGACATTATTCACAAAAGCAGTGGCTAAGAGGCGCCCTTCTGGGTTAACGTTCTTGAGAGAGTCCATTTTCCAATCCCAGTCAGGGTAGGGAATTTCAATGCGAATCTCCTGAATGCCTTTGCCGTAGAAATCTTGGACAACACTAGGCTGGCCTTTTAAAAAACTAAGCCCTCCAAACGCAAATCCTAGGAAGAGTCTGATGATAGATATGTGTCGCATTTTCAAGTAGTTAACTTTCACTTGCTGAGGTTTGTTCTGTTAAATGAATTGATAATCAAGTTATTTATTCAATTCGGCCAGACTTACGCGGTAGGGCGCCTTAAAGTAATTTGAGGGAGAGAATTGCACGGTACCGGCATTTTCCGCCATGAGGTAATACTCTAGCACCGCATCGCTGCTAGGAGCTTCAATGCTTAAAGTAAAGGCTTTGGTACCAGCAGGCAGTGTTGCTGTTGAGGCATCCTCTAGCATGACGGCCGACTGAAAGGGCTGCTGATTTTGAAAGCGATAGTACACGATGACGCGCTTGGGGTAGCGGTCGGCTTTGCAATGAATGCGGAAGGCTGTAACTGGTTGTACTTCAAACTTGGCACGCCCCTGGACGCCCACCTCCGTAATGTTAGAGGGTAATGCAGTAAGTTCCGGATGTGTCTGCAAGAAAGCGGCCCGTTTGCTCATCAACTCAACAATGCCTGGAATGCGGCTGCGCGAGCCTGTAGTAATCTTCAAGCTATTCTGAAAGTCTTCCAGACTATACGGCTTGTTTTTATCTTCTGTATACGGCCCTAAAATGAGCGATTGTAGTGCTTTGGCGCGCTTCTCATATTCACCGTTAGCAAAAAAGTCGTTGTTGATTTGGCGGATATGCGCTAGGTAAACTTTTCGGTAGAGAGATTCACTTAATAGCTTGTGAATAAGTGGCTTAAGTGGATTGTCTGCATGCAATAGAGGGTCTAAGCGCTGTAAGCCGCGTAGGTCTAAGTCGCTGCCTTGTCCCGTATTTTTATAACTACCAAAAGCTAAATGCAAATCCCAATGTATGGGCTGGAAGCGGCCGTTGGGGTCTTGATACAGGTAATAATTGATACTGCGCGCTCCAGAGTAGCTGTTTAGGTTGACCATCACGTTATTAAGTGCCAGCATCCACAAGGTGCGGTCTACGTCGAGCATGCCCTCCAGCTTCGACAAGTCGTAATTAAGCACACGCGTTAACTCCTGCAGTTCCGTCCAGCCGCGTTCCGATTTTAATTCAAAGTTTTGGCGATAGCATTCGAGATTTGCCTCGTATTCCAAAGCTCCAAAAATGTTTTGCTTGCACTCTGCCGGCAAGCCCTTAGGTTTATAGTCCACACCAGCCTTAAACAGAGGCCCTGTATCTGCACCGAAGTGCGTGCGTAAGAAATGGCCTTCTATACTTTCCACGTTAACAAAAACTCCAAGGTACTCGTCATTTACATAAAGCTTTACGTAATTGGCCCGTGGCGAGGGCATGTAATGGGCGGCGATCTCATGAAAAAGCATCTCACGCACTAAACTAGGGTCTCGCAAAGCAGGCGATAAAGTAACCGACGTGCAACCCTGATGATGCAACGACGTATTGGTATAATTTAGCTTAATATAGAACGGATTGCGCTTTAGTCCTAATGGATAAGAGCTACCACCCCGGAAACGAACACCTACTCCTTCATAGCTTATTCCATCGAGAATAACTTTACCTATCGCCATCTCTTCCCCGTATAAACGAAGAGAGTCTAAAACCTCGTTCCAGTTGGTCATGGGGAAGTTTATTCGAATTTCGCCTACGCTGTGCTTATCAAAAAAATCGCGAACTGTTTTGAGAGATTGGGCTGTAAATATGGCGGGGCAAAGGCAGATTAGTAGGAGAAAAACTTTTTTCATGGTAGAAAATCGCCTATTTAAAAGTAACAAATAGAATTTGCAGGCGCAATTTTACTAAGATTTTCGCCTTGTCTCGCGCGCTTTTCCAGCCGCATTAACTCAAAAGTTGTTCATCTGTCACCTCTTCTATAGCTTCGCTACTTTGTTTGTTCTCATTTTTGCCCAATAAAGTGCTGCTCCTTGCCTTTCACGCTCGTGTTGCCAATGTGGCTCACTGTCTCGCGATAGATTTCGTCAGCATCCCACCAGAGGTATGCCGAGAATGCATTTGCTGAATAATTCGTACTTTTTTATATGACGCCTAAGCCCTATGACAACACCATGGTATATTGTAGTAAATCCTGTTGCAGGCCAGGGCCGCGCCGCTCGGCTTTGGAAACAAATAGAAACGGCACTTCAAGAGCTAGGCTTTTCGTATTCGGTGTGCTTCACCCAATACCGCAATCACGCCCTTCAAATTGTGGATAGCGCTGTGCTCAAGGGTTTCCGTCACATCCTAGGCGTAGGAGGCGACGGTACGTGCCATGAATTGGTCAATGGTATCTTACGACAACCGCACCTGCCTTCGCAAGAAATTACCTTTTCTATGCTGCCCATCGGTACGGGTAATGATTGGGCGCGCACTTATCGAATTCCCTCTGAACCGAGAGAACGCCTCAGACGGTTATTGCGCGGTGAGCATACTTGGCAAGATGTAGGCAAAGTCGTCTACCGCAGTGGAGAGGCGGTCGTTGAGCGATACTTCGCCAATGTGGCAGGCATGGCTTACGATGCTTACATTGTTCAGAAAACTGAACGTCGGCGCTTCATCGCCAATTTCCATTACCTGCTTGCTATGGCGTACTACCTCTTCGCTTTCAAGCCTATTCGAGGAAGGCTCCAAGCCGCAGAGTGTACAGCAGAGGAGGAATTTTACACCATCAACGTTGGCGTATGTCGCTTTTCCGGTGGTGGCATGCAGTTAGTGCCCCACGCTGTGCCAAACGACGGCTTATTGGCAGTAACGTACGCTCCTCGTCTGCCGAAATGGGAAGTGTTGTTGCAAACTCCGCGATTTTACAGAGGCACGCTCCTGGAGCACCCGCACATATGCAGTTTTCAGACCACAGCACTCAGGGTGGAACACCTCGGCGAAACCTCCATCGGCTTGGAGGCCGATGGAGAATACTTGGGCGAAACACCTGCAAGTTTTTCGATTGAAAAAAACGCCTTAAGAATTGCGCTCTAGCGCAAGCGCTCCATCGAGCGCACTAGAGCCTCATCGCGCCGGATGGCTCGTGCAGCCAGCCAGCAGAATAACCCATAGACAATGGGGAGGGCTACTCCTCCGCCAATTGTAGTGTTGGCGGGTTGTGGCATCTCGTGGTGCGCCATGTTGACGGCAAGGATGACGAGTCCAGCCCATAGAACGCCAATCCCTGCCCCCGCGAGAGCCAGTCGCGCCTGGAGTGGCCGATTTTTGTACAAGAAGGTAGCGATCAGAGCAGTCACACCGCCTATTACCGACAATCCTAGCAAGCCTGGGTTGTCGGTCAAGGTCAATGCACCGTCGGCTAATACTTCAATCGTGCGCGCCGCATCGCCTTCAGGGGCCTTCAAAAGAGGAAGAGCGAAAGCAGCGCCTACTGCCCCTAGCGCAGCTAACAGCCAAAGAGTTTGGATCCGTTGTATCATAGTTATTTTTTGAACAAAGGTAGCTGGCTTTGTTCTATTGACGTTCGTAACAGCCTGCATCGGGCTTATTAGAGTCGCGCGGATTGCCCTCTATGTCCGTCGAAATGCCAGCGACGGGTCGCGCGTAAGCATTAGCTTTAGAAAAGACCGTATCGAGGCGAAAATTGCGCTCCGCGATGTTGAGAAATACAGAATCTGAGCTAGAAAGGTTGAGGCAAGGCTGGCAATGGTCGAGGAAGTCGGGCGCGGCATTAGGGCGAAGCAGGTCGCGTACCCGCACAAGACAATGTTCGAAGCGATAATCAAAGTCAGCAGCCTGACCCGTTCGGTTAAAAAGCGTGATTTGATCTGGTCGGCTACCCAGAAGAATGCAGTTAAGAAACCGAGCGCGCAGCGGAAAGGCAGCATAATCGCTGCAAGAGAGATTCCGACACAGAGCGTTCCCCATGCGCAAGGCTTCGCTGCGCCCTCCAAAATTCGCTACTGTGCAGTAAGTAAACGCATAGTCACCCCCATATTCAAGTTGGATGGAATAGGCGCCGTTGGAGTGGAAAAGGCAATTCTCCGCTTGAATGCGGGCGTGTACACCAATGAGGCCACTATTAGCAGTGCGGAAGATTTGGGTATTGCGCATGGTTAAATCGGCAGCTGAGTCTACGCGTATACCGATGATGCTGTTGCGAATCACGGCGTGTTCAATGCGGTGCCCTGTGGTACCAGCGCGCAGCCAGATGCCCGTCCACTGGCCTGGTACCTCCGCAAACTCTGGCTCTAAGCGAGAGCTGCTGAAGGTGACAGGGCGTTCTGCCGTGCCCTCCACGATAAGCCGACCTTGACCCTGGAACACTAACAGGCCGTCGTTATACCGTACTATGCCGCTATCCTGTTCTACGCGAACTAGCCCGCCATGTACGTGTACGCGCGCCCCCGCGGGAATACGTACCGTGCAACTATCGATGACTACTATCCCGTAAATGACGTATGGACGTGGGTCGTTCCACACCCATTCACCTCCCTTACAGCTATACAGTATTGCACCTCCTGCGCCATAGCGGGAGGGCAGGTATACGGCGTTTTGGCCCCATGCTTCTAGCACGACCTTCTGGGTATTTCCATTGACTTCGAAAAAGAGATTCTCCGCAACAACAAACGGACTTATGCTCGGAGGTTCATCGGGGTTGATCGTTACCTCTGCAAAAATGTACAAACTGTCGTTGGGTGCTATCTCTATATTAGTGTGGACTTGGCCTGAGACACCGTCTACGTTTAAACGAAAACGCGACCGCGAGCCATTTTCTAAGTAAATGCGGTCGATTCGGATGCTCAACCGGTGCCGGTTGTAAACTTTCAAGATACGCGTCGCTGAACCTAATGAAGTGAATACTGTGTCGAAGCGCAAAGTATCGATGCTAAATGCCAGTTTGTCGTTCGGGTCGTTAGTAAAGCGTTCTTTTTGACAGGCAGATACGCTCGCAAGGAGAAGGAAGCTCAAAAAGATGTAACCCAACAAGCATCGTTTTTCCCTGAGAAAACATACAAACATGGCTGACAATAAATGAGGAGGCGAAAGTACATGGCAACTGCTTACAAACAAAATTGCCCACTGCACCTCCGTGCAGCGGGCCACAAAAACCGTTATGAGAAAAAATTATCTCCCAAATTCTGACAACACAAAGTTACAAATGCAATCGCTCCTTTTTAGCAAACAATTGCTCTTTCGTCTCTACGCGATCGGGATCGGGCACACAACAATCCACTGGACATACGGCTGCGCACTGAGGTTCTTCGTGAAAACCTACACATTCGGTGCATTTGTCCGGTACGATGTAGTAGTAGTCATTTGATAAAGGCGCTTGCTTGGCTGTTGCATCTACGACTCGGCCATCTTCCAAAGTATAAAGACCTCTAACCGTGGTACCGTCGGCAATAGCCCATTCCACACCGCCCTCGTAGATAGCATTATTAGGGCACTCTGGCTCGCAGGCGCCACAATTGATGCATTCGTCAGTGATGATGATAGCCATACTAAAAAAACGTGCTGTGCCTCTACAACGCGTTACGCCGCGAAGCAGTTCAACTGACAAAGATACATAGCGCACGTGTTTCGACGTAGCTCACTGCACTTTGGCGACGTAGCGGACAAATGAGGCAATGTTCTCCCGGTCTAGCTTTCGCTTCAAGGTTTCTGCATCTTTGCGGCTAGTAAATTTCTCCACGCAGACGGAATGATAGGGCGACGCCGGGAATTGCACGATATGGGCAGAAGTATAGCCAGCGGCCTGAATGAATTGCAATTGAGCTTGTGCGCGTGCTTCTTCCTGGAAAGAGCCCGCAATAACGTAGTAATAATCAGCATCCACAGCATTTGGCTCGTCCTTTACAATCGGTTTTGTATTTTTCTTGGGCGTAGCCTTGCTTGGCAGGACAGGTGGCGTATTGTCAGGGCTTACGGCAGGTTTACCGTCCAAGTAGACTACGGAGGCGCCTTCAATGCCGGTTAAGATGCGAATTTCTGTACGTCGGTTACGAGCATGTTCAGTTTCGGTACAAGGCACTCCATCTCGGCAATGGTTGCGCGGCTCACTTTCCCCGTAGCCTACAGGTCGCAGCCGTTCGCGCGCAATCCCGTGTTGGACTAAGTATTCTACCACTCCGTTAGCCCGACGCTGACTAAGTTCCTCATTGTATTTGGATGTACCTCGGCAATCCGTGTGGCTAGCGATCTCCACGGTAATAGACGGCTGTTGCTTGAGGAGGGCAACGACGAGATCTAGATCCTTGCGCGCGTCAGGGCGCAAGGTAGCGTCATTGAAGTTGTAGTATATATTTGGCAATTCAATGACAGTTCCCGGCAGAAGTGGAGCGACAGAAAAATTCTGCATCATGATTTGATTCGGCAGACTCCAGCCAGCAGTATTAATTTCAGAACTTCCGAGAAGTCGCCCACGTTGGTACAAATCAATCTTGTATTTCGTATTTTTATCTAGGTAATAGTCAATTTGTCCATTGGCGTCGGTAATCACCGTATCCTTGGCTTGAGTAGTGCGGTTAGTTAGAACCAACGTCGTGCCTGCCAGAGGTGCATTGGTAACATAATTGAATACGGAGGCATTCCAACGCACTTTATTAGAGTTGGCTGAGCGGTCTAGGGCAATGGTTAATTCATTACCCGCTTTGGTAATTGGCAAGCGCACCTGGCGCGTCTGATAGAGGTCTTTTGACGCAATGATAACGTAGTTTCCTGGCTTTACTTCAGCGGAAAATCGCCCACCGCTATCTGTGAAGCCATTAATGCCTTTATCGGGCGGAAGGGCAGTGATGACCTCTTTTCCATTAATTTTCTGAATACTGATGAGGTTTCCTCGCTCATCGCGTCCAATAACAGTACTGGCGTCGTAATTGAGCATGCGCACTTCTGCGCCTTCAATAGGCAGGCCCGTAGTTTTATCTGTGACAGTCACCGTAACGTCTAGATTGCGGTCGGGAATACGCTGATTTTGAAGCAGATAGTCGTCTAAGTTGCCATTTTCGACGTGAAAACTGTAGATATCGTCGCCTTTTCCACCCTTGGATTGTTTTCCGTCAGTGGAGAAGTAGCCATTGATCTTGTTTAAGTCTACAATTAATCCGAAATCATCGCCTGAGGTATTGAATGGCTCGCCCATGTTGATGGGTTTTGTCCACCGGGCACCGTCTTGAACGACGTAGTAGAGGTCGAGCTTTCCTTTACCGCCAGGCAATCCATCGGAGGCAAAGTAGAGGGTGTTATCGGCGTGGATAAAGGGAAACACTTCATTTCCACGCGTATTAATATCCGCTCCTAAGTTGATAGGTTCGCTCCAAGTATCGCCAACGCGATAAGATACGTATAGGTCCATGCCGCCGAAGCCACCAGGGCGATTAGAGGCGAAGAAAAGTTTGTCGCCATCGATACTAATGGCGGGGTGACAGTCGTCGAATTCATTGTTGTTAAACGGCAAAGGTTGTGGTTCGCTCCAAGTGTTCCCTTCCTTCTTCGACCAATACAAACGCATTTTTTGCGTGGCGTCTTTAGCCAGTTTTACTTTTCCGTTTATGAGCGCATTTCGGGAGAAAAATATTGTTTCTGCGGTTCGGTCAAAACATACAGGTCCTTCGTGATAAATTGAGGTTAACTCAGCCGCGAATGGCTCGGGCGGTAGCAGATTACCATCCGGAGCACGACGAGAACGAAGAATGGACATTGCTGGCATCTTGAGGCGCTCGTCTGTCTTTTTTTTCATTCCCGCCGTGTTGGTTGAGATGAAAATAATGCCATCTTCATAAAAAGTAGGGCTGAATTCTAATCCTTCTGTATTGATTGCGGCCTCATTGCGCACTTCTACGGTTATCGGCACCTGAGGAGAGACAGTCTGGGCGGGAGCAGCTATTCTATAGCCCAAGAGCCCAAGGAGGGTAAGTAGCGAGATGTGCTTGTAGGCATTCATGGTAGCAGGAAGATTAACTCAACCAATTGGACGTGTACAAAACGAGAAGTTACATAAAAAATCGTGGATTAGACATTTTTTGCCTCTTGCCTGAGGCTGCTCTCAAGTCAGCTTGCAGCAGGACCTCAATGCTGCCTGTAGTATAGTCTCGAATGTTAGACAGCGAAAAATCGTATGCCACTCCTATGCCAAATTGACGATGGGCCTGCCAAAAAACAATTAAATTTATCGTTTCTATCAATTTATCTCCTCCTGTGCGGCAAGAGAAGCCTGTTATGAACTTCTCGTTAATTTCCATATTCAAATTAACGTCGAGGTCGAGAGGCGCATTTTTCACGTACTTAGCGAACAGGGCTGGCATTAGATTAAGTCCGTCGCCCAGCGGCAAAACAGCACCTGCCATGCCGTAAAAGTGTTGGAACTCACGCGCCGTTTGGAAGCCCTGTGGCAAATTGTCGTTGTTGCCTATGGTGTTAGCGTAGATGCGCGGCGCAGAAAAACCCGCATAAAAGCGATTGTCGTAGGTCATGTAGATGCCTGCGCCAACGTTCAAGAGAAATTGATTTTCTAACTCACTTCCGATGGACTGGTCAAACTGCTCTCCAGGCCTAGCCTTTGTAAAATCAATACTCAACGAGCGCACTGTACCCATCAGACCTCCGCGAAAGGAGAGCTTATTATGGCTAACCATGTCATACGAATAGGAGAGAGAGCCGATGATGTCCCGATTCAGCCCTAAGGCTAGGTGAGACAATACGATACCCATGCCCACGCGCGGCGTAATAAACGGCGTGTTAAACGAAGCCAAAAACGATTGAGGCGCTCCTTCGAAGCCCATCCATTGATTGCGGTATATGGCCGTAACCGTAGGGACACCGCGCGCTCCGGCATAAGCCGGATTAAAGGGCAACTTATTAAACATGAATTGAGTGTAATGGTGCTGTTGCTGGCCTAAACTCCATTCGATGAGCGCAGCAAAGAAACATAGAGAGAGAATAACCTTCTTCATAAATGTGTTTTTTAGCCGAACAGTTTCGGCGATTAAAGGCTAAAGGTTTCCGTTGTTAACAGACCTAGCGATGTATTTGGACAAAGCCTTTTTGTACAGATTCGTCCGGCCCAGGTCTAAAGATATAATAATAAACTCCATCGGGCAAATCTCTGCCGTCTTGGCCGTAGAGGGTTCCTTTCCAATCGTTGTTGTAGGGCTGCGCCTCAAAGACCTTGTCACCCCATTGATTGTACACAATGAGCAAGTTGTTCGGATATAAACCCGTAGCAATGCAAGGGATGCGGAAGGTGTCGTTTACCTCGTCTCCATTGGGCGTGAAGATGTTGGGAATGTTGATACAATCCGCGTCTTCGAGGCGAATAATAACTGGCTCCGTTTTGTCGCAGATATTGCAAATTGACGAACACAGCTTATAGAAGAAAATTTTTGGTTTGTTGAAATTGGAGGGTACTTTGAATTGGAAAGTGCCCTGGCCCAGATGGGTCAACTCTTTAGGTAAGCTGTCTAACTGAATGTAGAAACTGTCCGCAGGAAAGATAAAGTCGTTGGGTATGACGCTAAAGATGTATTCCTTGGCACTAGCCGGAATGCGAATAGTATCTATGTTCGCCTTGACCTCTGCAAGCTGAACCAATACCGAAGCGGTGTCCGAAGAGCAACCTTTGACTGTTGCACTTGCAGTATAACGGCCTGCATCTTGGATTTTAACGTTTGGTATAAACACACTTGAGCTGCTAGTAGGTAGCGTTTGTTGAGTTGGATTACGCCAGGTATAAGTAGCGTTGGGAGAGGAGTTTGCTATTAGTAGAACAGAGTCGCCGGGACAGGCGATGTCCGGATCTACTGTCAGGCTAATCGGCACGGGTACGACATCTACTCTGACAGAACAGAGGGCAACATTGCCACTGCTGTCGGTAGCGGTAAAGGAAAGCACTCCAGAGCCTATAGGCAAAGTGCCTCCTGGTGCAGGACCCTGAATCTGAGTGACAACGGGTATATTGCAATTGTCGGACGCATTAGGCAAGGCAAAAGTCAACTTCACCCCTCGGCAATCGCCGGTAGTATCTACTTGAGTGAGGAAATTTCCGGTATTGCCTGAAATCACCTCACCGCCCACGTGCACTACAATGGACGCTGCAGGGCAGTTAGCGAAGACCGGAGCAACAGTGTCCTTTACCGTGATGCGCAGGGTGTCTCGGAACAAAGTATCTCTCCTTACTTTATTAAGCAGGTAATAGAAGATAGCAGTTTCGCCTATTGGAAATACGTCGCCCGGTTTGAGCTCTGGATAAAACACGACAGTATCAGGATCGCATCCTTTTCCATTCGATACAGGCGGCGTCCAACTGACTGGCTGTGGGCAGCCATATACAGTAATGTCTGGCGGAAAGTTATTAAACGCTGGCGGCACGATGAGCACGTCTAACGTAATGGTAAATGAGCACGTGTCGGCGTTACCCGAAGCATCTACCGCACGAATAACCACGTTAGTCACCTGATTGACAATTGTATCAGTAGGCAACTTGGTAGAAATAATGGTATCTAACTGACAATTGTCAGTGGCTTTTGGAAAATCCCAGGATACTACATTTCCACAAGGATTTGCGTTTTTAACCGTTATATCGGGAGGACAAGAATTAAACTTAGGCGGCACAATGTCGCGTATGGCAATTGAGAACGAACAGCTTGCCGAGTTCCCTGAGTTATCGGTTGCTACGTAAACGATAGGATGTACGCCGGTGAGGAACAAGCCAGAAGACTGTGGGCCATCAAGCGTAGGCTTTCCACAATTATCCGTTGCAATTGGGAGCGTCCAAGATACAGTTTTAGAACACGAATCCGGAGGCAAGACAAAACTCAGGTTCTGCGGGCAATTGCTAATGACTGGAGGAGTCGTATCGCGCACCATTACTGCGAAAGAGCACTTAGTGACATTACCGCCTGCGTCTATACCAACGATATTTATTGCATGAATACCCACCAGAAAGAAATCAGACGTGTAGTTCGGTGGGTTCACAGTCACAGTTGCGCTGCAATCATCGGTGAACACGACTTTTCCCCACGATACCACTGCGCCACAGGAGTCTTTCGAGGCGAAAACCTTAAGTGTGTCTTTAGGACATCCGCTCACAGTAGGCGGCGTCGGATCCACGACAGTGATAAGGAACTGACACGTAGCTGTGTTGCCTGCGTTATCGAGCGCCGTAACCGTTGCGGTAGTTACTCCAACAGGTAAGGTATCTCCAGGCGCTACGCTACTGCTAATGCTAGGGTTGCTATCGCACAGATCTTGAGGTTGTGGGAGATTAAAGTTGGCTTTGACGTTACAGCTCGCCTGACCCGTACTGTCGAGCGTAACCTGAATGGTGGTGTTGGGCGGACAGGTAACGGTCGGCGGCGTTGCATCGAGAACCGTAATTGTGAACGAGCACTCGCTAGTATCAGGAGCAGAACCTGCTCGGAATGTCACTTTGTGAACGCCTACTGGAAAATCCGTACCCGAGGTATCAGAGGCCGTAACCGCCACCGGACTGCCGTCACAAGGATTGATGGCCTGCGGCAAACTCCAGAAGACTTTTGCACTACAACTGGTAGCATTAACACTGGTGCTGACCGTAAGGTCCGCCGGGCAGTTGCTCAGCTGAGGTGCCGTTGAGCCGGCGATGATTACAGTAATTGAACACGTAGCTGTATTACCTGCATTGTCGGTGGCCGTAAAGACCACTAAATTTGGCCCTGGTAGGTACTTATTGTCCTGTTTGCTGGATACTATACTCTTGACGCCGCTACAAGCATCAGATGCGCTAGGCGGGTCAAGCACAAAAGTCTTAGTACACAGGCCACTATCGGGCGCAAAGGTTAATTGAGACGAGCAAGTTAGCACAGGAGGTGACAAGTCTGCAATCCTGAATAGCCCTGGCACAAGCGCTACTGGAATCAGCTTAAGGCTCGTATTGACGGCATTGATTGTGCCAGTAAAATTGAGCGGGCTACTTCCCAGAGTCTTGGTTCTAAAGAATATCGTAAATAATACCTCATTATTTGGGATATTCGGATAGCCGCTGGCATTTCCAGCAAAAAATTTGAGGGTATTCCCATTTATGGCGGACGAGAAACCGAAGAAGTTAGTAGCATTGAGATTAAATCCTGGGCGTAAGTTACCCACTGAGTCAAATTTAATGCGGGCGCTATCCCAGGTAATGTCGAATTGCAAGCCAGCAATGTTTACGAAGTCGCGCACGCGCACGTTGATAGCAAAGTGAGCAGCGCTCTCTTGGCAATCAATCGACACAGTATCGAGGATGAGCGTAAGGGGTGTGCCGGCATCTACTAAAACCCTAAATGAGCACGTGCTCGTATTGCCCGCGCCGTCGGTGGCCGTGTACGTCACGACGGTCGTTCCGGCGTTATAGGTACCGTTGGCTGGGCCACTGCCAGTGCCAGGTGTAGTACCTGTGCGCTGATAAGACAACTGCACAGGAGCCGTACAATTATCCGTCAGCGTCGTTGGCGCCAGGTTGCTAAAGGTATGGGTAATGACTCCTGGAGGTGTAGCAATTGAAACGTCGGGCGGACATACTAGCGTTGGTGGGATGTTGTCCTCGATGGTTACAGACCCAGCTTTAGTCAAGAAACCGATTTCTTCAGGCGGAAAACCAGAGAAAGCTGTTTTAGCCGTTGGCGCATCGCCAAATACAATAGACGAAGTGCCATTACTTGTAGCGATCACTGTAAATTTTAGCGAGAAAAGTATTGTACCATCTGGCAGCGTTAATCCACTTGGCTGAGGGCTGGTCCAAGCAAAACCTAGAAGACCACTGTTTACCTGAGCATATCCAAAATTGCTTGGGCTCAGCGCCATGGAAGGATGGGCATTGACAATAGTGTCCAGTTTTAAGATTGCCGTATTCCATCCCAAAGAAAATTGCAGACCGGTAATTGAGTCGAAGTTGAGCACCGAGATGTTGACCGTTATTGTTTGGCCGCAGTTC
Organism: Saprospiraceae bacterium; assembly: GCA_025055285.1. Classification (GTDB taxonomy): domain Bacteria; phylum Bacteroidota; class Bacteroidia; order Chitinophagales; family Saprospiraceae; genus M3007. The sequence goes on along the minus strand of JANWXM010000002.1, from coordinate 12,445 downwards.
GTAGTGTGATTCGAGGCTACCAGCGTAAGCGAGTCAGCGGGATTTAAGTTAACAGTAATGGAAAACGTACAAGTAGCCGTATTTCCACCTACATCCTGGACGAGGTAAGTCACAATGGATTGACCAATATTAAAGACATGACCGCTAGCATCGGGATCGTTAGGGAAGTTTCCTGTAGTAGCTCCCGTCGTAGACCAGCCAATACTCTCTAGGGAACAGTTGTCGAAAAGCGAATCGATACCGATATTGTTTACTGCCACAGGCCCAAAAGCTTCCAGTGTCACGCTGGCAGGGCAAAATACGGCTGGTGGCAAAAGGTCGAATGGCCGGACTTTTCCCGGAGTAGTATTCACGGGCACGTCGTTAAATTGGGCGTCTATCGCCACAATGTCCGTTGGCGATTTTAAAAATGGCGTTGTTGTCGTCGGCCCTCCTAACCGAACGAAGGCAACAGCAAAAAGCACGGTGCTATCTGGGAGCGATTGGGCATTCAGGCTCGTCCACGAGAAGGTAATTCTTCCATTTGAACGGAAATTTGTGGTATCTAGCCCTGCTCCGTTGAAATTTGGATTTATATTTCGAAGGTGGATATATTTTAAATGCGCTGGATTCCAAGAAAAAGTAAATTGTAGGCCAGCAATGTTATTGAAATTGAATAGGCGAATTGGCAGCAGGAAAGTATCAGTGTTGTGGCAAGGCACAGTAATAGAGTCTGCCGCTAAGCGAATGCCCTGCGCTGTTGACACATTCGGCGCTAGGAAAATTGCGAGCGACGTCGCAAAGAGTAAGAGGTATCTCATGGATATTTTTTTCCTAAGTTTTATAACCCGAATTAAGGAAAAGTAAAAGGCGCGTTCCTTTTCTGTATACAGGAGAGGTAGGGCGTTTTTTGAAAAGCCCTACCTCTCAGCGTCGGGACCTTCTTAATCTAGTAAGAGCATTTTTTTACTGTCTCGGTACGTTGCAGTGCGCAGTTCATACCAGTAGATTCCTGGAGCACCGATATCGCTCTTCTGGAGCTGAACAGTATGATGACCAGCAGAGAATAGCCCGCTGATAGTTTTAATCAAGCGGCCTTCAACGGAGAAGATGCGCAGTTCAGCGCTTTCGGCCTGTGGCAGTCTGAAGTGAATGAACGTTTGTTCTTGGAATGGGTTGGGCTGGTTTTGGTAGAGCGCGAAAGTTTCAGTCGTCACAGGATCGCCGGCACTAGACGTCTTCTTAACGAAGTCGAATAACACTGGAACGACATTGCCAGCCTCATCTATAGCTTCAGCCGCTGTGATGTGTGAAGACGGGTGCAACACATCAGACAGCGCTGCACGGTCTTCGCGTACGCGGAACGTCAGCGTAAATAGGATTTCGTCGTCGGCAAGTGTCGGCGGCATCTGGCCTACCCACAGATGCGTTAGGTATCCCTCGCGGACATAGACTGTGCCAAAATTACCCATGCTTAGACCAGGAAGCACGCCAGGTTGGATGTTGGCGAGTTCTAAGGCTGTGGGATCGAAGGCTATTGTCAATTGATAAGCCTGGTAATCGACGAAGTCCTTCGCAAGGAATGGCACCGAGATGACTTCACCTGCGCGCAGCGCGCGGTCTTCAAGGCGGAACACAAATGCTCGGCCATGGCGATCTTGTACTGGGCTCTGAGCGTTGTTCACAGGCGCATTACCCGTAACGTCGCCCATGCGGACGGCTACGAAGTCGTCGTCTAACTTACTGGCTGTTAGTGCCGTATTCGAGATGGTTTGTGGGAATGTCGGCACAAGCGGATTAGGTGATGGGAACACGTAATTTTTCGGGATAAATTTCCAATCCGGCGCGCCGTTAGAGTAGTGCTGCACAGTGCCTAAGATGAGCTGCTGCACCAAAAGATAATCTACGATGCCCACCGTGCCATCGTTGTCAATATCGCCAGCTACCCATTGATAGGGATTGGTTAGCAATAGCACTGAGGCTGCATGGTTTTGGATGGCCAATAGGTCGCCTACGTTAATGCCCGCACTGAAGTTGCTTGTCACCGACTTTGTGGGTGTTACAATCGTGTTGGCGCCAAACGGCACATTGAATGAGTACGTGCCCGACACGCCTGTAGTTTGCGTAGCGAATACAGAGCCGCCCAAGGTTACGTTAACGCCGGGTACTGAAATGCCACCTCCCCACCACGTCTTGATGCTGCCGGCCACTTGGAGGTCGGGTAGAGCTGCACTGTCGATTTTCACCGATCCCGGCACTAAATTCGCCGCAACGAAGACCATGACGCCGGCGGAATCTTTCTGGAAGTTGATAGCTGTTGGCGTACCGAGGAATTTCAGATCGCTCGTCGAACCCACTGGCGCATTACCCAATTGTACGTTAACGTTGAAAATAACTGTACCGTTGGGCAAGCTGACGGGCACGCCTCCAGGAGCTGTCCAGAATACTGTTAAGAAATTACCTATTACATTCAGTGCAGGTGTTCCGGGAAGAGCGCCTGTTGAAGTCGCTCCAGAGATAACGCCCACCAAGCTGTTGTCTACCTGCATGCTAAACGACATGCCGAGCATACTCTGGAATTGGTCAACTTTCACAGGTATTTGAATTGTTGCGCCTTGCTTGCCTCCTTTCATGCCTGCAGTGATGGTAAGCTTAGGCCCAGGCTCGATTACGACCGAATCTACGCGCTCGCAGCCTGAGCTTTGGTCAATAACTGTGACGTAGTAAACACCGGGATTCAAGCCCGTGAGGGTAGGTGTATTTTCTCCATTGCTCCAGGCATAAGAAAAGCTTCCCGAGCCGCCGGATGCGGTCGCTTTGGCTGTTCCGTCTTTAGCACCAAAAGAGGTCTCGTTCGTCTTACTTAACGTCAACGTAAAGCCTACGCCACTACCCAGCGACACTTGAACATTAACGGTACATACGTTTGTGTTGCCGGCCTTGTCTACGACTGTTAGCGTCACGGAATTATTCCCTAAATTCGTGCAATTGAACGTTGTCTTGCTCAAGAACATCGTGTCGATACCGCAGTTGTCGGTACTACCGATATCGACGTCTTCTGGCTTTAGCGTAGCAGTACCGTTCGAGCCGAGGGATACGACAAGACTGTTGTTGCAAATCACGGTAGGTTTGCTATCGTCAATAACGATGAGGACAACGGAGTCCTTACCTACGTTGCCACACGGATCAATGGCTGTAAACACTACTTTGTACGTACCTACTTCATAGTTGCCACTCGCACTTGTGGTACCATTGCCGCGGGGCGCATTGTTGGTGATGGCCATCTCCGACACCGGAGCGCAGTCTACGATAAAGCTACTGATGTCAAGGGTTACTGGTATTGCACAGTTGTTCGTATTGGCGAAGTTCGACGATCTGACCACTATCGTATCGGGTAAGCCGGGGAAAGTGGGCGCTTTGTTGTCTAAGACGGTCAGGTTGTACGTATGCGTCGTTTTATTACCACACTGGTCTGTGGCAGTGTACTTATTCTGCAGCGTATAACTGTATTTGCCACAGGGGCCTAGAGCTTTTGCAAGGGTGTCTTGTGCGAAGATTACATTCACAGATGAACTACAATTGTCTGAAGCGGTAACTGTTATGGGCGAAGAGGGTACTTGGTCACACGTAACGGTCTGATCGGGTGGATACTGCGATAACACGGGCGCTACTGTATCCACGATGGAGAAAGTCTGCACACAGGTTCCTATATTGCCGGCCAAGTCGGAAACCTTCCAGATCCGCCTAATCAGCGTACATACGATATTCGTAGTATCAGGGTCTGCGTTCAAGGAGTCTGTATAGGATACCGTCAGGTTACCCGGACAGTTATCGCTAAATAGAGGCGTTCCGTGAACGGACGGGGCAAGGGTATCGGAACAGGTTACCGTTTTATCGCTCGGGCATTGCGTAATGGTAGGACTAACATTTTCTTGTATGATGATGTAAGTTTCGCAAGAGGAAGTATTGCCCGCTGGGTCAGTTGCAAACAGTTTTACTGGACGTTGGGTCTTACCGTCGGCATCGGCACAGTCGTAAGTGAGCGTGCTACTGGGGGCTTGTAGAGGCAACTTATCTAAGCGCTGAATTTTTAGGTCTATTGGGCCTACGCAGTTGTCATAGCTGTTGTTGTTAAATTGCGCTGTAGTAACTACTACAAAACCAGAGGGCTGTAGGCTGGCGCTAACTCCGTTGATGCATACGGCGGTGGGGGGAGTGCCGTCCCTGAGCACGACGGTTACAGCTTTCGTTTGAGAATTGCCCGAAATATCCGTAGCAGTGAAGAGCACAGTGCTTGTACCCACGGGGAAGACGGCGTTTAAGTTGCCGCCTTGAGACGGAACTACGTTATTTGTCACAGTCAGATCCGCCCCTGTAGCACAATCGCTTAGGAAAGGCAAGATATTGATTTTCACAGTGTCATCGCAAGTGGTTCGATTCGCCTTCGTAACTACCGCTACTGTATCCGGTGCGCCAGTAAACTGAGGTTTCTTTGTATCTTTCACCGTGATAACTTGTGTGACTACCACTGAGTTACCAGAAGCATCTGCTGTGGTCCAAGTGCGTGTGACTACATAATTGTACTTTTGGAAACCTGTTGGCGTTTGCGTCGAGGTTTGCGTTGCCATTACAGGATAGGTACCTGCGCAATTGTCTGAGGCGATCAGCTGTGGAGGAGCGGGAAGGGTGTCGCATGCCTCTAGAGTGATGTTTGCTGGCACTCCAGCGATAATGGGTGGCGTTACGTCGCGCACTGTAACGGTGCTTGTACATGTTGCTGTGTTGCCTTTGTGGTCGCGCACGATGAGTGTCACAGTGGTTGCGCCGAGGTTTGCACAGGTCAATGTGTCGGGCGCGATGCTGAAGGTCAGTGGGCCACAGTTGTTAAAGTCGAAGCTCCCGTTGTTCAGCATGGAGGCGCTAAGAGGTACTTTACCTGTTGTGGGGTGCAAGTCAACAGTCAAATTAGGGACGCATATTGCCTTTGGCGGGAATACGTCGTTGAGCACCGTGATGTTTTGCGGCTGGGTGCTGATGTTGCCATTGCCATCGTTGTAAACCCAAGTGAGGACGTAGTTGCCCGGATTGAGTTGATACGATGGAGGGTTTGTATTTAGGAAGGTTCCTACGGGTGTCGAAGGTGTGCCGTATATGGTATCGGCCGAGGGATTGCATGGGTCAAGCGCCTTGGGTGCAAGGACGATCAATGTACCACAAGAGTCTATGAGATTGGGTAGGGTGGCCAATACTGGTATAGGCGCTTGACCGTCCTGAAGTTTCACCGTGAAAGAGCATGTGGCCGTGTTATAGCCGTCGTTGCCTGTTATGACGAGCGTAAATTGATTGCCTGCCGCTGGGGGGTTGGGAGCAAAGATGGTTCCCAATGTGGTGCCAGCTGGGATGCTCTGCGTAAGTACCACGTTGCTTGGGCAGTTATCCGACACCGCTACTAAATTCGTGTAATTTGGAATGGCTGCCGAAGGACAAGTGGCTACTAAATTCTGATTGGGTGGACAAGTCAACGTAGGTGCTTGAGTATCCTGGACGTGCACGCTAAAAGAACAAGTGCTCTTGTTGCCATGGGCATCTGTGGCCGTGTAGCTCACCGTAGTAATGCCAACGGGGAACTGAGCGGCGGGGAAGATCTGAAAACTAAGCAAGGCATTGTAGTTGAATGGATTAGTTAGATTAATAGCCGATTGCACCGTAGGATTGCTAATACTCTCTGAAACCGTGAAGCTTAAGCAATCAGTTACGTGATTTAGCGAAGCATTTGGCCGTGCCCAAGTGAACAGATTTGAGCAAGCGCCTGTCGTGTTGGGCAATACGAAAGTCTTGCCACACAAGGTGTCGTAGCCGTTTGTGAACCTCGGACCCTGGGCGTCATTGACCACCACCGCTACTGAAGTAGACGCGGTGTTGTTGCAGGCATCGGTAACTATCCACGTAACATAAGTCGTCCCAATAGGCCATTTCGGGAAAGGAATACTAGACCCAGGCGTTGGAATGGATACATCCACATAGCCATAGGAGGGCGTCGGATAGTCGATCGTATATTTGATGTCTAAGTTGCTGAAAGCCGAGCAATTGTCTGACACACTATCGGGCGTTAATTGCAACGTCAGCGGCGCATCACAGAAGAGCGGGCTATTAGTCGCAATTTGGATGGTGTTCTGAACGGCAAACACCGGTTTCTCACTGTCTTTCACGGTGATTGTCTGCGAGGCCGTGCTGGAGTTCCCCGAGGCATCCTGGACGCGCCAAGTGCGGGTAATGGTGTAAGCATTCGCACAGCTGCCAGGTGTGGTCACATCGGCCAACAGCGTTAGCACAGGCGCGGGGTCGCAGTTGTCGGAAATACCTGTAGGTGCTCCTGTGTAAGAAGGATCCATAGATTCATCGCATTCAATCGTCACATTAGCGGGCGCTGTAAGCACTGGCGGTGTCACGTCGCGCACTAAAGAAATCTGCGAGCAAGTGGCCGTATTACCAGCGGCATCTGTCACGCGCAGGGTTATTAGGCGATTGCCTAACCAGGCGCAGGTAAAGTTGAAAGACGACGAAAACGGCCCACCGTCTACCGAAACTGCATAGCTGAGGTTACATAGTGGCGAGGTATTGTCAGTGCTGGCATTATTCACTGCTGTCGCCGCAAGGGTGAAATTCCCACTCGCATCTAGGTCGATGGTAGGAATAACGCTACAGTTGGCCACTGGCTTGATTGTATCCAATACGGTGACCGTCGCTACGCAAGTAGCGGTGTTGCCCGAGCCATCAGTGATTTGCAGCGTGTAGCTGTTTGGACCCAGGTTAGTACAATCGTAATTAGCTGCGGGTGAAGTGAAGAAAAAGAAACAGTTGTCCGTGCTGAAGTTATTGACCTGGCCCGGGTTGACGGTAACCGTACCAGCATTGTTTAGGTAGACAGTGATGTTCTTGCACTGGGCGTTGGGCGCTTGTATGTCGACGACGTTAACGTTAAAGGTATGAAGGTGCACATTCCCCTTGCCGTCAATCGCCGTATAAGTGACTGTGGTTACGCCAAAGGGGAAAAACGAACCAGGAGCATGCGTTCTCGACACCGTTACGGGCGGCGTGCAGGCATCAGCAAAGGTAGGCTCTGGCCATGTTGCCTGGGCGACGCAACCTCCAAAGTTGGCATTTACGGAGAGGGTTGAGCCTGGCGCTTGCCCTATGCCTGTCCAATTAGGCGGCGTATTGTCTGCAACACTTACCGAAAAATTACATACGGCATTATTTCCTGAGGCGTCACTTATGGTATAGGTTACGGTTGTTACACCCAAGTTGAACGCCTGTGTTAGAGGCACAGATCCTGTACCACTGCCTGTGGTAGCGCCAGTTAGTTGCCAGCTGACCGTAGCGCCTGGGCAATTATCAGAGTACTGGCCTGGCGATAACGGTGCTACACCGGGATTCATATCTATATTATTGACACCTACGGCTGTACAGCCTGTGTTAGTCGTTACCGTCTTACTACCCGGACAGAGTACTATGGGTGGAGTATTGTCCACCACATCTACTGTGGAGGTACATGTTGCCGTGTTACCAGACAGGTCCTTTGCCGTTAGTGTCACGGTGTGTAGCCCGGGCAAGTCGGCACACGTAAAGCTGGTCAGGTCAATCATCAGCGTATCCAAGCCGCAGTTATCGAACGAGCCATTGTCCACTTGGCTGACCGTCAGCGTCACTGTACCACTCGCACTCAGCGGCAACGTAAGGATGCCAGGCTTACACTTGGCTACAGGAGGTTGCCCTTCTTTAACTACAACCCTTACGGTATCTACCTCTTTGTTTCCAGCGCCATCTGTCCAAGTATAGAAAATTAATGTCTCTCCTACTGGAAAGGACAGGGTGGCTGCTGCGCCAAAGAGGAACGCCATACGACCTGAAACAGGGTTGAAGGCAGGCAGAGAACTCAAAAAGGTCAAATCTACTACTCCATTCACCACTGCAGGCCCTTCAGTTAGAGTTACTGGCGGAGTGCAGTCCGGCGGATTGTGGAAGAAAAGACCTGGATACTCATAGGTAACACTCTTTGAGCAGTCGCCGGGTGTTACGTTTACTACAATCTCTTGGCTGGCAGGCAGCGGCGCCGTCGGGCCTGCAGGAGGTAGGCTATCTTTTACTACCAGGGTAAAGCTACATGTCTTCACATTTCCCGCTGCATCCGTAGCTGTCCACACCACTGCAGTAGAGCCTAAATTAAACACTGCACCGTTCAAAGTAGAGGAGCTATTGTAGTTATTGAGTACGGAAGATACGGGTGGGCAGTTGTCGTTAGCGGTGGCGTCCAGCCCTGTACCGGATACAGTGTAGTCGCATGTTGGTAGCCCAGAAGCAGCCACCGTAACGGAGGGCGGGCAGGTGATAATAGGGGGCTCCGTATCTATCACCGTTATTGTAAATGAACAAGTCTTCGTATTGCCCGCGGCATCTTTGGCCTCCATTGTTACTGTAGTAGTACCCAGAGGGAATGTCGCTGTGACAGTGTCGTTGATGCCTGTCGGCGGCGAAAGCGCAGGCGAAGCACCAGGCGCTGACCAAGTTACCTGAGTCACTGCGCAGTTGTCGGAGTGCGTGGCTACCATGTTGGGAATGTACCGCGTACATACGCCTACATCCGTAGTAAATGAAAGACTCGACGGGCACGCAATGCTCGGATCTTCATCGTCGTTTACCGTCACCGTAGTGGTGGTGCTGAAGCGGAATACGCCGCGCTCGTATATGCGATAGGTTACCGTCGTCGTGCCAACATAGAAAGTGTCTAGGCCCGCATCCCATAACGGCGGGAAAGGATTAACCTTTGGCGCTGGCGTTTCTGCCCGCGTGGTAGCGCCTGAGAGCTCATACGTGACGTCAATGGAGTCTGGGCAATTGTCTTCAAAACAGCCCACCCCTGGAAAAAAACCACAGAAATTAGGCAGCTCACCGTTGATGGCTATATCTTGTCCGCTCCACGTATTGATATCGTGTATCCAGCAGTTTCCGCCGCCATCATCGGAAGTGTTGGCTAAAGCGGTAGGTACTGGGTTTTTCATCACTGGCAAAGTATTGTCTATGATGGTTACTTTCAACCGTACTGCCTGGCTTTCGCCAAATGGGTTCATGCTCATGTCGCCGCTCGTGCCGTCGTTGATGGCCACCCAAATGGTCATGGGCGCTCCCGTATGCGAGCAGTCAAAGTAAAGGATGGCTGGATTTGAAGGATCGAAGAAGGCAGTCTTAAGCGAGTCCGCATAAAAGCGTACATGGTCGTTGCTAACCGGTGTACAGGGTGCACTACTAGTGACTCCTGCACCGACCACCACGTTATAGTCTAGTGTAGCAGTGCCCAGTAGTGGGTCAAGGGTGATCGTAATAGGTACCGGATTGGGAAAACCGGGCCAAGTGATCGAGCAAGGCTGAGCGTGCAGTTTTCCTGCGCCTGCAAACAAGAAAGCCAAAAGCACTGCTGCTCCACGCAGCCAGCGCCGCATCGAGGTATTGTTCATGGTAGTAATGTAGATAGTGTAAATCGTTGATAAATAGGGAAGGGAAGCAAAGGTGAGAACTCGGATTGTGGGTGTTGTTTTGCGCATCGAGTGTGATCGGTTTGGTAGGAAAATGTTGTTTTACAGCAGTTTAAATACTCGGTGAATAGACCTCACAGAGAATATACGTGGAAATAGCCTACTGCCTCACAACCGACCGCAGGAGAAAGGATTAGGGATTAGAAAGCGGGCGCAAGATTACAGCGAAAACTTCAAACTAAGCTATTGGGCTTTTAAAACGTCGTAAAGATTACCACCCCTTAATTTGCAAATATAGAGCGCCCGGTAATGTTTGTCTTTTGCGCGCCAAAAATTGTACCAATTCAGTATTCATTGTGCTTTAAGCAAGAAGTTTAACATACCTAACTTAAGTATTAATCATCTAGGTCTCTCCAATAACAGCTTGATTTACAGAAGACCACACGAGGAATAAACCCAAAAAAATACTTTATCCCTCTCCTGCAAGACCTTTGGGCAAGTCATTCTTGCTGCGGCAATGCATGCGCACAAAAACCTTGAAAATGCAGAGAGAGGCAGAGGTAGACGCGCAGTGGGCTTTTTGAAAAGTCCAACACGCGCTCGCACTTAAACAGATATTGCTGCCCTTCGCCACCCGCAGGCGGTGTTCATCCGCCGAGAAGGGCCTTCTGCGAATTTCCCCTTGCGTGGCTTCTACCGATGCCCTATCTTTCCAGCATCGCTTTGATACGCGGAATGTCTGGACGTTTCCCGAAGCACAATCCCAAAAATAGCACTTCCACCAATTTTGGCTAAAAGTAGCATTTCTGCATTTTTTCACCAACTGGCCCCTTGCGAAAATGTATACAATTCCTGCATCTTTTGCCCTATTAGCGCAGCACCTGCGCCTATGGTCCAGGCGGATTCTGGCAGATAAATCTTTTTTCACCCTTTAAACATGTTCTGCTTTTCGCCCTCAGCGCTGAAGAGGACTCCGTGCTGGAGCAGCGCCGCGCGCTGGCACGGTGCGATGAACCAATTGCTCGCGTTGGACAGCCTGCGCTATGCAGGCGACATGTCGGTAACGAGCGCCCAGTATGAAGCCGCGTTGGCGCAAGCTGACGCTGCCCATCAGCAATATGCCGAACACGCCGATGGCCTGGCTGCCGTCAGGCAGGGGCGCATACAGGCGCTGCTGGCGCTCAACGCCGCCGTTAGCGCCGACCTGACGCCAGCCCAAAACCACAAGATCGTCAACGACATCGTCTTCCGGCTGCTGCTCAACGACTCGATATCTGCGGGCGATGCAGCCGACCTGGAGGCTATTGCCGGGCAGTGCCCGCTCGAAGGCGGCGACGCGGTGTATGAGGCGCGCGCCGTGGTGGCCGCCCGCACTGGGGCGCATTACGAAGACGAAGACCTCTGCGCCACGGCTGCGCCGCGAGCACGCCGACAAACGCAAGACGCGCTGGCCAACGTCGCGGCGTCCATCGCGTTGTATCCAAACCCGACCACGGGATGGGTTTTCTGGACGTCGCCGGTGAGCGAGCCGCTGCGCTTGCGCGTGTTCAACGCCGTGGGTCAGCAGGTAGCCGAGATAGTCAGCGCGAAGGGTTCGGCCGATTTGAGCCATCTGCCCGCAGGGCTGTACTATGTGCACCTGCTGCGCACAGATGACACGGTGCTGGGCGTTCACAAAATTTATCGGTTCGACCGTTAAAGCGTTTTTTTCACGGTGGCGAGCGGCGCGCATGCCGGACGGCGCGCGGCTCGCCACTTTTCCTGCATCATCACACTTAAGCACACATCATGAAGAAAGGATTTTTTGTAGCGCTGCTGTTGCTGAGCAGGGTAGTGTTGTGGGCGCAGTGGCACGACAACGTGTGGCTTTTGGGCTACAATTCTAATTCTGCCGATCCACTGGCGGAGGGCATTCGCTTTGTGTTTGGCGACTCGCTGCAAATCTTCTACGAAAAGCGGCCCGTGCCCTTCGCGAACGCATATGCTTCTTTTTGCGATTCTTCGGGGCGTTTGTTGTTGCACAGCAACGGCTGTTTTGTTGCTGACTCCAGCGGGCGTCCGATACCGGGCAGTGAAGGGATGAATCCAGGGATTCTGCACGACATAGACTGCTTGAAGAAGCGAGGGTATAATTTAGCGCAGAGCATGGTACTCTTGCAAGACCCGGGTAATAGCCAGGTATTTCATTTTTTCCATGTTCCATTAGCCAACCCTGTTGAGCCTACGGATTTGCTGCACACGGCAGTGGATTTGGGTGCCAACGGCGGCGAGGGTTCGACGCTGTTCAAGAACCGGGTGTTGGTGTCGGACACGATCCACTACGACGGTTTGCACGCGGTGAGGCACGCCAACGGCCGGGATTGGTGGGTGGTGGCGGCTAAGCAGCGCAGCAACAAGTACTACCTGCTGCTGTTGGATCCACAGGGTGTTCGGGTGCAGGAGCAGTTGGTGGGTGTGCCCACGGTGAGTGCCGACCGGGGCGAGATGGCGTTTTCGCCGGACGGGCGCCGGTTGGCGCGCTACAACCCTCGGGATGGTCTTCGGTTGTTCAATTTTGACCGGTGCACGGGCATGCTGTATCACCCGCAGTACATTGAGGTCAGCGGCGTGCACATTGGTGGGCTTTACGCGGGTATGGGCTGGTCTGCCGATAGCCGGTATTTGTACCTGACGGATGCGTACAAGTTGTTTCAGTTTG
>JANWXM010000002.1:0-228 GCA_025055285.1 Saprospiraceae bacterium | reverse complement strand
GCGTCGAGTCGGGTGCTGATAGCGGAGGCTGAGAATGTGTCATCGTGTCCGCTGGGTGGGACGATTGGTTTTATGGATTTAGGGCCGGACGGGATCATGTACATTCGCCCGTACAACGGTCAGCGTTGCATGCACCGGATGGTGCATCCGGAGCGCGCGGGCAAGGCCTGCCGGCTGGAACAGAACTACTATCGCCTCGTTCATCCGTATCGAGGGATGCCGCATTTT
>JANWXM010000029.1 GCA_025055285.1 Saprospiraceae bacterium | reverse complement strand
TGGCACTTGGGCAAGCCGGTGGTGGGTGTGGGCGTGCAGTTGTCCAGCCAGCAACGCAACATCGAGCGCTGGCTGGCCGAGGAGATGAACTAAGATGAAGAACTGCTCTAATTCTTAGAAGCTCCTAGAAAAATTCAATGTGGCACACCTATTTGTGAGGGAGGCGGGCGCAGCGTGGATAATTCCGCAAAGTGTTTACGTGCTGGCAAAGGCCCTTTCAGACTTGATGGTGCGTTAGGTTATTATCGTGAAAGGTGCAAGTCTCTGTTTATTAATTCCGAAAAGAAAAGTCATTAGGATAGCAACTCGCATGCTCTCCTAGGTTTCTATTTTTACTGCTGAGAACGCAGAGAAACGCAAAAAGAAGTATTTGGACGTTTCTGAGCGTTCTCCGCAGTAGCTCTACATGCAGAAGTCGTCAAATTGCAATGTTCTCTAGCAAGACTCCATGTCCGAATCGCATTCCCGCATAATTACTTAGAAGTTAGCTCTTACGGCGAGAATTACATTACGCCCTGGAGCTACCAATCCCGAGCTGTAGGGTCGATACCGCTGGTCCGTAAGGTTTTCTACGCCGGCACTAACGGTCCAAATAGTAGAAAAGCGATACATTGCCTTAAAATTGAGTGTATACCAGCCAGGAGCATAGGGCTTGCCTTCAGCATCAACGGCGTACTGATAACTTTTATCTATCTCCTCTAAAGGCATGGCACGATGCGGCACCTCACCGTTGTAAAGCAGGTAAAAGTCGAGGCCGAGAGCACCCGTATTATATGTTATGCGGCTAATGCCAAACCAGGGTGCAGCATGGCGTAAGGGTGCTATGCTCCCATCATCAAGTTCCTCTTCACCTTTTTGATAGTTAAATTTTGCAGCAAAGCCAAAGCCCGCCGGTAAACGCACTTCAATATCAGCCTGGATGCCGTACACAGTAGCCCTCGCAGCATTTTGGATAGCAAGCACACGGCTCAACTGTCCGGCATACAGAATGCTATCTTCGCCATTGAAGGTGAAAGGGCGGCGTACCAAAGCATCCTTTAGCAGCGTGTAGTAGCCATTCAGTTGCACGCGTACGCGTTGAGCGAATTGTCGCGCTATTGCTATTTCACCATTGTAAGCATACTCAGCGCGTAATTTTGGATTAGGCACGATAACTGAACCAGGCTGTGAGTCAAAAATTTTACCCATGTCGTCTACATTAGGCGAACGGAAAGCGGTAGCAGCGCGAGCAGATAGCGTCCAGTGTTCGTTGGGCATCCAGACAAAGCCGAGAGAACCCGTCGGTGACCCCTGAGAAAGGGTCGCAGTGGTAAAAGGGAAGCGATAGAAAGTAGTATCGAAGCGAGCGTCAATACCGTAAAGATTGTATCGAGCAGCGGCCTGCAACAACCAGTGCGCCGACGGTCGGTATTCATAGTGAGCAAAAGCTGCCCACGATGTCCATTCGGCTTGTGGATAGCGCGATGGACCAGGCTCTGTTACGTTGGTATTTACATTCTGGTCCGTGCCTTCAGAGCGTACGCGATTAAATACCGCTTCGGCTCCATAGTATAGCGTGTGGCTTTCTCGCCAACGCTTAACAAGGTCTAGATTGGCTGAATAAGCGTCCACTTTTTCCACGCGACTGTGGCGTATGGCGGAGTTGAAGTTGCGGTCAATGCGGCTTTCCTCGAAGTGTTGATAAGCGAGGCGTAGCACAAGTTCGTTGAATAAAGCAGTGGAGTGTGTATGGGTAGCATTTAATTGATGCATGTTCCATACCTGCGGCCCGTAGAACCACTCAGCACTGTTGGGTAAGCCATTTGGTCGAACGCGTAACAGCCGGTCATAACGGGAATAATTAGTCGTCGTGGCATAATGAAGGCCATACTGTATATCCCACTGCTTACTGGGGCGAAAACGCACCTTCTGCATAAAATTAATTTGCTCGTAGCCGCTAGGCCGTTGTACAAGCGAATCGTCGTTCATAACAACTACGTCGCGGCCGTCTATGCGTTGCACATAGAAGGAACGGACGTAATTCTTCACCGGTCCTCGTGAACCCATGCGCAGATCATCAAAGTGATGAAAGGAAACGCTGCTTAAACTGGCCCACTTCTGTCCGCCAATAGCGGCGCGAAAGTGGCTCGTGCGTTCCTGATTAGCCGACGCCATGCGCGCTGCGGCCTGACCAGAGATGCGAACGCCGTCACCATCGGATAGTTGCGGAGTATGCGTTTGGAAATACATGACGCCTCCGATAGCATCGCTTCCATAAGCTACAGAGCCTGGGCCGAAGAGTACTTCCGCGCGCTCGATAGCAAAAGGATCCAGAGAAATGACATTCTGCACATTGCCACTGCGGAAAATGGCCGTATTCATTCGCACACCGTCCACCACAATCAAGACACGATTAGTAGCGAAGCCGCGTAACATCGGGCTACCGCCTGCTTGTTGGCTCTTTTGAATAAATACCTCTCCTGAAATACCTAACAAATCAGCCGCAGTTTGAGGATTTTGTAGCACAACATCGCGTTCGGTAATGCGTGCGATGCGAGCAGGCGCCTCGCGTTGAGCCTGTTGCCATCGCGATGCGGCAATTACTGCCTCGCGGTCGGGCGAAAAAACCATAGGCTGCAAATAGACGATAAAATCCGCTCGTTGTAAGTCTGCCCATCGATAAGTGGCGGAATAGTAACCTTCGCAATGAAAAAACAGGCTGTCGCCCCGAGATAATGCTGCAGCATCGGCTTTGCCTGCAGCATTAGTTAGGGCATAAGTAGCTGATTTTGTTATTTCTATACGAACACCCTCTATGGGTCGATGGGTCTCCTTGTCTAAAACTGTTATAGTTTGAGTAAAGCCTAGGTTGTGGACCAATGCGAACAACCCAAGCATGAGAATCTTTCTCATGTTTGAAAAACTTTTAATAAGTTATTAAATGCAGGAAGGAGAGATAGCTCCCTTCTCTTATCTACATGCGGTGCAAGAGCGTATCCAAGTCCCGCTCAGGCGGAGGAAAGGGCGGTGGAAAACACACTTGAGAAAAAATTTGCTCAGCATGTCCTGCGAGTTTTTGATTCAGTAAGAGGGTATTCAACGCAAACCAAATTCCCACTGTGGCCCAAAAAAGACTAAGGAGAAACTGCTGCAGGCGTTGAAAGGTCTTAAGCATTGGGCATTCATGAGCCCAAAAATCAATAAGTTGCTTTCGTTGAGCCCTCTCTAGAGCATTTTCCGCTCGATCGGGCAAACACCATAGGATTAGCGTATCGCCCCGTTGCTCTTGGCGGACAACGTCATACCACTGACCTTCTAGGACAAATTCATCCGAGTTCTCCCAGCGTAGGCGCTTTCGGATCTCTGCCTTGAGAAAGCAGAACTTTGTTAGGGCCTCAACAGGTAAACCAGCTAACACTTTCTCGCGAACGCTTTGGCGCAGGCGATAGCGCGCCCAGCGATATCCTGCATGAAAGCACGCAAAAGGTGCGAGCAACAGAAGCAGCAAACTTATTGCAGCGACTTTTCGCATATAGTACTCAGCTGCTACAGACGTCTGAAATAATCGCCGGTCTACCGAGCTTCAAAAGCAAAACTAAAGAGCAAAGCGAACTCTCGTGAAGAATTCTTTTCGCCTAGCCGATTTCAAAAAGAAGGGTTTTGCTCATTGACCTTTGCTATGAGAAAGGCTTAGTTGATAGAGCAGTCAAGGATCTTCACCAAAAATTCTGATATTCAGGAAGATGCAAAAGTAAATTCTTCACAAACCCGTCATATTTTACTTTTTGGCGCAGATAATGGTGCCGTTGCTACACCAAAACCGTTGAGTAGCTCTTCATTGTCCGCGTCGAGAGTTAAACGAATAAAATGCTACGAGCCGATCTGCTCTGCTACCCAACGGGCGATAATACATTAGGATTTGATAATCGTTCTCTGTTTCGTAAGAATTACCTTCTACCCCTACCTCGTCTCGTTCGCCCGTAATAGGGTTAACCAACACATACTGGTAGTTGTAATATCCTTGTTTCAAGTAGGCAGCACCCACATAAGCTTTGAGAGAATCGCTGTAGGTCATCTTGTATTCAGGTTTCAGTTGCCAATCTGTGAACTGACCATAGAGATAGACATCGTAACCTTCAAAAGGCTGAGCAGCTTTTAAGGTGAAGCGAACAACAGCATAATCGCATTGGTCGAGTCCAGCATTCTCATCTCGGTTTTCGATGCTAAAGCGACCGTTGATATCAGGTGTTTGAACGTAGGGTTTATATGCCCGGCTTTCATCTGGCGTAATGGAGACTTCGTAGTAATCTTGGGCCATGCGGAGCGTCTGAATAAATTCTCCGCGAAAGCGGAAAGTACGCATATCAAAATACCGCCACTCCTTACCCGCTGGAAACACGATGCGATCTTGATATTCATAAACTAGTTGGTTTTGGCGACGGATAAAGGGAGTAAGAGGGCCAATGGCGCTATCCCAGCGCCCATTTTGAAGTACAAAGGCTTTTACTTCGCGCTCCGGATACTGCACGTAGGTATTGCTCGTCTGAACGCTAAAATTGATTTCGTGATGAGTATTCATGCGTTCGACGCGCGCAGGGCGCACGAACTGGGCGCTTACCTGCCAGATATTTTCTGTCACAAGAAAACGACGCACCAACACGAGCTGTCTGCCGCCATCAGTAACATCGTAGACTTTGAGCAGGTAGTTGCCCGATTGCGTCCAACGTACGTTTGAGTTAGGTAACGCTACCCAATAATGCATATACGGCTGTAGGGTAGTACTAGAGTTTTGAATATTTTGGATGCGGTCTTCCGTGAAGCCATCGAGGTATTCCAGTTCGTTGAGCGAAGAGCGTCGCCAGTCGGCATTGCAATGTTCCAGAGTATAAACATAATCGCGTATTTCCGTGCCTAGTCGATCAAAAGAAAGTATCAAAGAGCCCGCAGCGGCTTTAAGGTGAACTACTGGAAAACTCAGTGGCGCGTTGCGTAAGTGAAAACGCACAGCTGATATATCAGGGTCATAGATGCGTTCCTCATTATGAGGATTATCGGGTTGAGCAGAGAGCCTTGGAGGAATGAGGAGCCACAAAATCCAAGCCTGCCTTAGGCAAAGGGGTTTACTCGCTATTTTTTGAAAAAAAACCATATCTGTCTGTGGAGGCTGTTTTAGAAATGACGTTAAATGTATTTCAACGCACAAACATCGCATTCTAGGGCTGCGGTTTGGCTTTTTGCTTCAAAAATATTGCTCTGCATAGAAAGGCCGTTTCGGTCAGGTTTCGGGCTTCCTACTTTTGCTTTATGCTTATCAACGTCAGGCGCAAGCTTGCTAATCGATAATTGCTCTTTGAGTTTACGAAGGGCAAAGGACAACGGCCTCTATGTTTCAAACAATAATCATCAATTCAGAGCTGTGAGAAACTTTTTCAGAACGACGAGTCCGGTAGTTGCCTCTTGGGGGTGTGTTCCTACTACGCTAGTAATAGGTCTAGCACTGTTGGCAGCTGTGCTCTGCCTTCAACTCTCGTGCAGTCGGGAGCCTCTTCATGGATATGAGTACGAAGAAATGGCTCCCATTCCAGAAGGCCAATGGGCTTACGCAGACACGGTGCGCTTCTCCTTCTCAATTGCCGATACCTCTTTGCGCTACAATCTCTACCTAAGCGTAGAGCATGCCGATACCTTCCCTTATCAAAATCTGTACGTGCGATTGCACACCTTTTATCCTAAAGGTCAGCATTTTGTTAAACTGCTGCCGTTGGATTTATTTGACGCCACAGGAAAATCCCATGGAGTATGCACAGGGCGCGTCTGTCAGGTAGAGTTTGTGTTGCAGGAAAACGCTATTTTTCCTCAACTAGGTCGGTACAAACTCGGCGTGGAACAGTACATGCGGTTTGAGCCGGTAAAGGGCATTCGTGCTTTGCGTTTGCGCGTTGAAGCAGTGCAGCCCAAAGCGAAGCGCTAGTTGCGCATATCAGCACCCCAGGTGAGTTTCTCGCGCAGGGTTTGGAGAAAGGAGGATCCCTCTAGCTGAACGAGTTTGATGCCGAAGTCGTTACGGCGTACAGCAAGTTGTTGTTTAGAGTCAATAATAGTGTGGCGGGAGTCTAAGGTACAGACAAACTTATCGGTTCTGCCTTCAATTTCAAAAGAAATAACTGATTGGTCGGAAAGGACCAAAGGGCGGAGATTGAGGTTATGCGGCGCTACTGGAGTAAGGACGATATTACCCGAATCGGGCATGACGATAGGCCCTCCACAGCTGAGCGAATAGGCAGTGCTGCCTGTAGGCGTCGCAACGACAATGCCATCAGCCCAATACGTGTTGAGGTACTCACCGTTCAGGTAAGTATGAATAGTTACCATTGAGGAGGTTTCACTCTTCAAGATAGTGCAATCATTGAGCGCGAAGGGCAGTTCGCCAAACAACGGCGGCATACTCTCCAGATGAAGCATCGTGCGTTCTACGAGAGTATAACGGCCTAGGGCTAATTTTTGAATTGCCGTGCGAATATTTTGCTTTTCAATACTTGCTAAAAAGCCCATGCGCCCTAAATTGATGCCCAGCATAGGTACTCCGCTATCTCGGACATGGGTCACGGCGTCCAACATAGTGCCGTCGCCACCCAATACAATGACCACATCTATGCGATGTACGCGGAAGTCGAGATAACCGTCGAAGAGAGCATAGCTATTGGGCAAGCGGACGTGCTCCTTTATGCTCTGAAAGTAGTCGCGATAGATATAGAGCGTTGCTCCCACTTCCTGGAGCGCATCAAGCAGTTCCTGGACGTAAGGCCGATTTTCTTCCTTGTATTTTCTGCCGAAAACGACGACCTGCATAGCATGAACGGCAATAATTCAGGAACGAAAAGCAGCCTCAATGAGTTCAGCCTGTTCCTTTTCGTGCCGCGTTGCGAAACCTGTGGCAGGGCTAGCTGCCGCTGGCCGGGTAATGGGAGTCCAGCCATACTCTCTGTGATAGAGCAGAAGATAGCTCCAGGCACCCATGTTGAAGGGTTCCTCTTGTACCCAGTAGAGTTTCGCTTTAGAATACTTTTGAAGCAGCGCCTCGAACTGTTTTTTCGGAAAGGGGTAAATCTGCTCTAGACGCACAATAGCTACGTCAGTGCGTTTTTCTTCTTGCTGACGCTTCCGCAAGTCGTAATAGACTTTACCCGAACAGACCAGCAGACGCTTCGTTTTTGAAGGATCCGCTTCGCTATCGTCCAAGATTTCGCGGAAGCGATTGCCCTCTGTCAGTTCATTGATCAAGCCCATATTGTAAGGCGGGCGGAGCGTAGATTTCGGCGACATTACAATGAGCGGTTTACGGAAGGGACGAGCCATCTGACGACGCAACAGATGGAAGAAATTGCTCGCTGAAGTTACGTTAGCCACTGTAACATTGTTCCCCGCGCAGCCTTGTAAGTAGCGCTCTAGGCGAGCCGAAGAGTGTTCGGGACCCTGACCTTCGTACCCATGAGGCAATAACAACACCAGCCCGTTCATCCGACGCCATTTAGCCTCTGCCGCCAAAATAAATTGGTCGATGATGGTAGAAGCGCCATTGGCAAAGTCGCCGAACTGCGCCTCCCAAATGACCAGGGCGTCCGGATTGGCGTAGGCATAGCCGTATTCGAAGCCCAGCACCGCGTACTCTGAGAGGAGTGAGTTATACACTAAGAAGCGCCCTTGTTTCTCAGCAATACCATCTAAGCGGTTGATGTGTCGATATGTTTTAGCATCCACGGGGCAAGCATGCCGATGGCTAAATGTTCCGCGTTTGACATCTTGGCCGCTCATGCGCACATCTTTGCCCTCTAGCAAAATGGATCCATAGGCAAGTAGTTCACCCAAAGCCCAGTCAATTTGGCCTTTTTCTACCAATGCGCGTTGATTTTCGAGCATCTTACTAATCTGCGGTAGCGGCTCGAAATCTTCAGGTAGATAGAGCAGATGCTTGAGCAGGCGTTCGAGCACATGTGAGGGAATACCTGTAGGCGGCGACTCTTGGAAGGCCGCATCATCGGTGGTAATAGAGAGCGCTTTCCACGCCAATTCGGTTTCCTGATAAGTGTATGGCAACTTGTTTTGGCGAGCATTGTCTAAGCGCGCCTGGAGTTCTTGGCGGAAGGCGCGCTCCATCTCACGGGCCAGTTGAGCATCTACGTCGCCGCGTTGGACGAGCCGAGCATTGTAAACTTCGCGCGGGTTAGGATGATTTGCAATCAAGGTGTATAAATCGGGTTGTGTAAAGCGCGGCTCGTCGCTCTCGTTGTGGCCGTATCTTCGGTAGCACACCATGTCTATATACACATCGGTGTGAAACTTTTGGCGATATTCCGTAGCGAGCTCCACTGCGAAAACGACTGCTTCGGGGTCATCGCCATTAACGTGAATAACAGGAGCCTGTACCACGTCGGCCACTTGCGTACAGTACACACTGGAGCGTCCTTCATCCCAGTTGGTCGTGAAACCAATTTGATTATTAATGACAAAATGGATGGTTCCGCCTGTGTAATAGCCCGGCAATTGACTCATTTGTGCAATTTCGTAGACGATGCCTTGGCCTGCTAGTGCCGCATCGCCGTGGATGAGAATAGGCAAAATGCGGTTAAAATCGGAATTATATAATGCATCCGCTTTTGCGCGCGTGAAACCTAGCACTACTGGATCCACGGCCTCTAAATGAGAAGGATTGGGCAGCAATTTTACATATACCTCTCGGCCCGATAATGTTTTAATCTGGGAAGAGAAACCCAAATGGTATTTTACATCGCCGTCGCCAAAACTCAAGTCTGGGATAGTCTTGCTTTCGAACTCTGTAAAGATCTGTTCGTAGGTTTTTCCTAAAATATTGGCTAGGACGTTGAGGCGCCCTCGATGAGCCATGCCAATGACGATTTCTTCTACTGGCGGATCTCCTTTTGTTGCAAATTGGATAATAGCATCTAAAGCCGGGATGGTAGCTTCTCCTCCTTCGAGAGAAAACCGCTTTTGGCCTACGAACTTGGTGTGTAAGAACTGCTCAAAAACGACTGCGCCATTGAGTTTTTCCAGAATGCGGCGTTTCTTGTCGATAGAGAAGCCGAAATCATCGGCCAGGTTCCGGTGTTCAATCTTCTCTTGGAGCCACTTCCGGCGTTCGTAATCGTAGATGTGGGCAAACTCAAAGCCGAGATTGCCGCAGTAAATTTTCTTCAATCGTGCTACGATGTCGCGCAGCGGAGCATTAGGCAAACCCACTTCAAAGCCCGCGGCAAAGGGTCGATCTAGGTCTCCCTCGGAAAGGCCATAGTCGCTCAAGTCGAGCCGCGGCTTGCGATCCCTTCGCGGCTTAATGGGATTAGTCGTTGAAAGCAAATGCCCGCGCTGCCGGTAGCCTTGAATAAGGGCATATACGGCAAACTCTTGTAGTAGGTCAGTTCCACTTGCTGTAGATGCCGGGGCACTGTGGCCATTTGCTGAAGAAAGGGCAAAGTCGAAACCTTTGAAAAAAAGAGCCCAATCAGCTTCCACAGAAGCAGGGTCGTTTTGCCAAGACCGATAAAGCGATTCAATGTAACGAGGATGCGCGTTAAAGAGAGCAGAAATATCCTTCATTTTAAAATAAATTCTGTTAAATCAAGCAATTATATCGAAAATCAGGAGCAAAAGTAGCCCTTTGCCCTCAAACGAGTGAGGAAATGGCCTTATAATTTTTCCCACAATGTATACCATTTGACAAAAAAGCAATACCTTTGCCGGCCTGTTTCAAAGGGGCACAACCTATAAAACGCTTACGACATTTAGTTCGCATCGTATGGCACATCATCGTTCGGCTTTAAAGCGCATTCGCCAAAATGCGAAACGCCGTTTGCAAAACCGTTATTACAAAAAGACTACGCGCACAGCTATTAAGAACCTCCGCAATATAAAAGACAAAGCTGAGGCTGAAAAGTTCTTGCCTAAAGTGGTTAGCATGATCGATAAATTGGCCAAGCGCGGCACTATTCACCGCAATAAAGCGGCCAATTTGAAAAGCAGCCTTATGAAATACGTGAATTCGCTGAGCGAGGTAGCCCAAAGTGCATCATGACTTTTTCGAACAAGCACCTGGGCAAAGGGTAAGGCAACGTTGAGCGTCCCTCTTAGCAAAGCGAAGTCTTTAAACTATCCTGTTGGTTGCCTGTTGTTCACATCTCGGTGAAACTTAGGAAGAAATGGCAGCCTCTACGCAATTTTATCCTTTGCGTGTGCGCGAAGTGCGGCAAGAGACGCGAGAATGCGTTTCTGTAGCCCTAGAGGTACCGGCAGCATGGAAGGATCTGTTTTTGTTTTCAGCGGGTCAGTACCTTACGCTTCGCACTCACATAGAAGGTGTAGACGTACGACGCTCTTACTCAATTTGTACGGCTCCTCACGAAGATGAACTGCGCGTAGCGATTAAGAAAGTTCCTGGAGGCCTCTTTAGTACGTTTGCCAACGAATGCCTACGCCCAGGTGATGAACTTCTTGTTATGCCGCCGCAGGGGCGTTTCACCCTCTCGCTCGATGCAGCCCAGAAGCGCCTATACGTGGCCTTTACTGCAGGTAGCGGCATTACTCCCATCATTTCCATCCTCAAAAGCGTACTGCACAACGAGCCTCACAGCCGCTTTTTACTTTTTTTTGGAAACCGCGGCTTCGACCATGTCATCTTCCGCGAAGAATTAGAGCGACTTAAAAATCGCCATCCCGACCGATTGGCTATCTATCACATCTTTAGTCGGGAGTCACTTGGAGCTGACTTGTTTTGCGGCCATATAGATGCTGAAAAGTGCCGGGCCTACGCTCGCCTGCTCTTTCGACCTGAGGAAGTAGACACCTTTCTTCTTTGCGGACCTGAGGAGATGATCTTTACCCTGAAGAACACCCTTGAGGAGATGGGTGTCCCTGCTTCGAAGATACGTTTTGAATTATTTACTCCAGCAGGTGCTTCGCAAAAAACCGTTCGCACCAGCGCGCCAAAGAAGGATGTTATTGAAGCATCCGTGACTGTCATTCAAGATGGGATGACCTTCGATTTTGTGCTCCCCTCTGATGGAAGCACGTTGCTGGATGCCGCCATGCGCGCTGGAGCAGATTTACCTTTTTCCTGCAAAGGCGGCGTATGCAGCACCTGTAAAGCCAAGGTTCTCGAAGGCGAAGTCGAGATGGAGCGCTGCTATGCTCTCGAACCTGACGAAATTGCCGCTGGCTTCGTGCTCACTTGTCAGGCGCATCCTAAATCCAGGCGCGTAGTGGTGAGTTTCGACGCTTAAAATTATTGGCGATCAGAAGCTTAATCACACCGCCTGATAAAGCCGCACTTTACAGCGCATTTTTGTTTTCGCGTCAGTCCTCCGAATGCTACTGTCCTCTAAAAGGCCTTTTAACTGCGAAAGGGAATGCACCCCTCTGGCGCGGAGCATGGAAACGTCTTTTGTCACGGGTCTAAATGAAACAGCTGTGTTTTCTTTGCGGCTCTAAAAACACAGGCTTTTTCCATGAATCTCGCACTGATTACCGGCTCTGCAGGCCTCGTCGGCGGAGAATCCGTCGCTTTTTTCTCTGACAAATTCGACCTCATTATTGGCATTGACAACGATATGCGGGCGTACTTCTTCGGCCCTGAGGCCTCTACTGCCTGGAACCGAGACCGCCTTTTGGAACGCTATTCGAATTATCGTCACTATAACCTAGATATCCGCGACCTGGAGGCCCTGCAACGCATTTTCCAAGAATACAACACGGACATTCGCCTCATCATACACGCCGCTGCCCAACCCAGCCATGATTGGGCCGCTCGCGAGCCTTTCACCGATTTCACGGTTAACGCTAACGGTACGCTGAACTTGCTTGAACTCACGCGGCGCCATTGCCCAGAAGCCGTGTTTATTTTTACTTCGACGAACAAGGTTTACGGCGATAACCCTAATCTCTTGCCGCTCGTAGAACTGGACACGCGCTGGGAGTTGTCTCCAGACCATCCATATTACGAACGCGGCATCGATGAACACATGAGCCTAGACCACACGACGCACTCGCTTTTCGGCGCTTCTAAAGTAGCCGCCGATGTCTTAGTCCAAGAATACGGGCGCTACTTCAACATGAAAACGGCTTCTTTCCGGGGCGGCTGCCTTACAGGTGCAGGTCATTCGGGCGCACAGCTCCATGGCTTTCTGTCGTATCTCATGAAGTGCGTAGTAACTGGCCGAGAATACACCATTTTCGGCTATAAAGGCAAACAGGTGCGCGACAACATTGACAGCTACGATCTTGTGAATATGTTCTGGCATTATTATCAAAACCCACGGCCTGGCGAAGTGTACAATGTAGGAGGCAGCCGATTTTCTCATTGTTCAATGTTGGAGGCCATTCAAATGTGCGAGGAAATTGCCGGAAAAAAGCTAAACTATCAATATAGTCCAATCAATCGAGTGGGCGACCACATTTGGTACATTAGTGATGTGAGTAAATTTCAGCAGCATTATCCGGCATGGTCGTATCAGTACGATCTGAAGAGTATCCTGGTGCGCATTTATCAAGCCTTAGTAGAACGGCTCTGAACCCTCGTGCTTCATGAGTGCTACGGCTGATGTTGTCTTTCTTACTCGTCATTATCCGCCCAATCCGAACATAAACGGTGAGGCGGTGTGCGATTTGGTAGCCTACCTAGAGCAGGAACACGGCATTCGCAGCAAGGTGTTGTGCATGGGCCGCTCTTTTGCTGGTGGCGGCGGTCAACGGCAACCAGCAGGCGAGGTACTGCGCCTTTGGACACCCTATGAAGGCAATCGAGTAGTGCCGCGTCTGTTGACCATGGTCTATGATGGACTAGCTTTGGTGGCTTACGCATGGCGCTATCGGAATAGCTGGATCGTGTGCACTACGAGTCCTCCGCTATTGCCTCTTTGGGTCAGCTGGCTGTTACCTCGCCAGACGCGTTGGCTGTTGTGGGCCTTCGACCTTTTTCCAGAAGGCTTTTCTGCCACAGGCTGGATTAAGGAGCGCCATCTTCTATATCGCCTCACTCGATGGGCTACTTATCTGCACCCTCCAAAGGGCCTAATCGCCCTGGGCCCGCGCCAAGGCGAACACCTCCGCCTCGCTTATCGAAAGCCCGATTTGCCCACCTGGCTCCTACCTTGTGGCGTGTTCTTTCACAAGCCCGAGCGCCCTAAGACACCACCTGCTTGGCACGATCCTCAGAAAATAACCCTCGGCTATTGCGGCAATGTAGGTGATCCCCATAATCCAGAGTTTATTCGCGCCGCAATAGACCACATAGACCCTAAGCGACACCAGCTCATCCTGGCCTTGTACGGCAACCAGGCAACCGGACTGAAACGCTACGCCCAGGGAAAGGCGGGTATCGCGCTACTCGACCACGTCCCGCGCGAGCAACTTGCCTTTATCGACGTTCACCTAGTCTCGCTGCGCCGCAGTTGGACCCACATCGCCGTGCCCTCTAAAGCCGTCAGCGCTGTCGCCGGTGGCAGTGCTATCCTTTTTTGCGGCAGCCCTGAGAGCGATAATTGGCATCTGCTGCAGGAAGCTGGCTGGCTCATCGAAGAAAATGAAAGCATCCAACAGCAGGTGGCTCTCTTTTTAGAGCAATTAACTCTTGAAGAACTTCGACGAAAACAGGCAGCTGCACCAAACATCTATCAACACTTGCAACAGATGGTACGGCAGACGTATGAACAACTCGGGCAGATGTTTCAATACAAAGGACGATGACCGCGAAGCGACAGGTAGTTCTGTCTACGTACAACCACGAAATGCCGAACAAGGCGAGCATTAACCCCCAGGAGGTTCTCATTACAAGACGAAGCGCGACAATAGAGGCAGCACGCACGCGTAGCGTGAGAGAGCACCTACAGAGTGGCGCTCCCGTAGGCGATTTAATTGTCAGCCGAACAGTGCCAAAAAATATTCACCCGCTTTGTTTGTTCGACGGGAAACTCTTATGGCCAATTTGGCGAGTAGAACTTGTAAAAACTTGAAAATCGGAGGATTATTTAGATGACTTTCTCAATGAGAGAGATGGGCAAAATATTTTATTTCAACACAAACAAAAAAGGCCGTTGAGAAATTTATAGCAGCGAGGGCACATGCCTCTCGGCATGAGCGCAAATGGTGTGACGCTGAAGTCAAAGGCCTCGAGCGCCCGCGGTGGATACAGCCAATTTAGAACAAGGAGACCCGCATTTTGCCATTTTTAGCAAGAGAAGTCAAAAAAATACCCTCTTAAACGAGGGTCGTTCTCAAGTTTTTGGAAGTTTGCAGGCGCGAAAAAGCATTTTTCACGAGTTTTGGGCGAGAAAAGATAAAGAATATGGGATTTCAACGGGTAACGACTTTTGAGAATTCGGCCGATATGCTGCTCTTTGTGCGTCGTTTGTTGGACGACGTACAGGCGTTTGAGTATATGCTGGAAAACAACTGGTTCGAGGATGATATTGTGCGCATTGGAGCTGAGCAGGAAATGTGCCTGGTAAATAATAAGACCTATAAGCCAGCGACGATTAACATGGAGGTGCTCGCCAAGTTGACCGATGCACCGTGGTGTGTAACCGAACTTGCCCGGTTCAATTTAGAGACCAACCTATCGCCTCGAGAGTTCGTTGGAGATTGCCTGCAGCAGCTGGAAACAGAAAACCTGAACTACTTAGCGCGCATTCAAGAAGTGCTCAATGAGTTCGATGCATCTATTGTGTTGTGCGGCGTGCTTCCAACGCTGCGCAAGCATGACCTAGAGATGCACAACCTGACGCCTGTAGACCGATACTATGCGCTTATGGCGGCGATACAGAAGAATCTCTTAGGCACGGCCTTTGAACTGCGCATTGAAGGCGTAGACGAGTTGCTAGTCAAGCACGAATCACCTCTCTTGGAGGCCTGCAATACGAGTTTTCAGGTGCATTTGCAGGTAGCGCCCAGAGACTTTGTCAAAATGTACAACATTGCACAGACCTTGGCTGGACCGACGCTCGCCATAGCTGCGAACTCACCTTTAGTGTTTGGGCGGCGTCTGTGGGCCGAGACGCGCATTGCTCTCTTTCAGCAGAGCCTGGATACGCGCGCTACAGCCGATCATATGCGCGAGCGCTTGCCCCGCGTCAACTTTGGTTCGGGCTGGCTGACGGGTGACATTACCGAGATTTACAAAGAAGACATCAGCCGCTTCCGAGTGTTGTTGGCCGGCGATATTGAGGAGGACTCCCTCGAAGCCATTGCCCAAGGCAAAGTCCCTAAGTTGCGCGCTCTCCAAATCCATAACTCTACAGTGTATCGGTGGAATCGCCCTTGCTACGGCATCTCGCCAAACGGCAAACCTCACTTGCGCATTGAAAATCGCGTCATGCCCGCTGGGCCGACCGTAGTGGACGCCACCGCCAACGCCGCTTTTTGGCTAGGCGCCATGGTAGGCATGAGCCTGCACTATCCCGACATCACGCGCGAACTATCGTTCGACGACGTGCGCGACAACTTCATTAAAGCCGCAAAGTTTGGCATAGACAGCACCTTCAACTGGATAGGCGACCGCAAAATCCCTGCTCCCGAGCTGATTTTAAAAGAATTATTGCCTCTGGCCAAGGAAGGGCTAAAACATCGAAAAATTAACAAAAACGACATAGACAAATATTTGGGCATCATTGAAGCCCGAGCTAAAGCGCATAAAACGGGTGCCCGCTGGGCCTTGCGCTCCTACACCGCACTTAAAAACCAGGTGACGAACGACGAGGCTGTCTCTTGCCTCACTGCAGCTATGATTAAAAATCAGCAGCAGAATCAACCCGTGCACACGTGGAAGGAAACCACTGCCGAAGACCTGATCAACTGGCATCCCTCCAAACTAAAAGTGGAGGAGTTTATGGCAACAGACTTGTTCACTGCTCAACGCGATGACCTCATTGAATTGGTCGCTGAGATCATGAACTGGCGCCGCATCCGCTATATGCCAGTTGAAAATTCTAAGGGCGAATTGGTTGGCTTGGTCTCTTCGCGCATGCTCTTGCGCCACTTTGCCCGGAGCAAGCGGTTGAAAAACAGCGAACTGACTACTGTCAAGGAAATTATGGTGGAAAAACCCATCACCGTTACGCCAGAAACTACCATCATGGAGGCCATGAAAATCATGCAACAACACCGCATCGGCTGCTTGCCCGTAGTTAAAGGTAAAGAACTCGTAGGCATCATCACCGAAATGGATTTCTTGCGCATCACGGCTCGCCTGATGGAACGGCTGGAAAAATAAGCAATATGCAGGCCTATCACGATCTGTTGCGGCATATCCTGCAAAACGGCATCCGAAAAGACGACCGTACCGGTACAGGCACCCTTAGCGTATTTGGCTATCAGATGCGCTTTGACCTTCAGCAGGGCTTTCCTCTAGTGACTACCAAAAAGGTGCACTTCAAAAGCGTCGTTTACGAATTGCTGTGGTTTCTCAAAGGCGACACCAACATCCGCTACCTCAACGAAAACGGCGTGACCATCTGGGATGAATGGGCCGATGCCAACGGCGACCTGGGCCCCGTCTATGGCAAACAGTGGCGCTCCTGGCAAGGCGCCGACGGACGCACCGTAGACCAAATTGCTGAGGCCATTCGCCTGATTAAAACCGACCCTGATAGCCGGCGCATTGTCGTTTCGGCGTGGAACGTAGCTGACCTGCCCTACATGGCCCTCGCGCCCTGCCATTGCCTGTTCCAGTTTTACGTGGCCAACGGGCGCCTGTCGTGCCAGCTGTACCAGCGCAGTGCCGACGTGTTTCTGGGCGTGCCGTTCAATATCGCTTCCTATGCCCTCCTCACGCTCATGATGGCTCAGGTGTGCGACTTAGCGCCCGGCGAATTCATCCACACCTTTGGCGATGCGCACATCTACCTCAATCACCTGGAGCAGGTGAACCTCCAGCTCTCGCGTGAACCGCGTCCGCTGCCTACTCTGCGCCTGAACCCGGCCGTGCGCGACTTGTTTGCCTTCCAATACGAGGACATCGAACTGCTCAACTACGACCCCTGGCCTGCGATCAAAGCGCCCGTGGCGGTGTGAATGCCGTACTACCCTGGTACTTGCTGGGAGTTCGGTGGTGCGGGTTCTGCTACGTCAATACAAAGCCTTGCCGCTCCTCTTTCATCCAGGCGCGCAGTTTTTTCTGCAGCTCCAGCCATAGACCGTCTTCATTTTTGAAGCACGTAGGAAATTGCTCGGCTTGCTCGAGTTTTTCCAAAAAGTCAAAGCGCGACTCAGCATCTTCGCGGGTTTGGTCTTTAGGCAGATCTATATCCTTTTGAAAGATCCAAATCGCGGGTTTCTGGTTTTCGGCGTAGCGCTTTTTGGCAATTTCGTATTCCTCCAGCGTGTACCTGCCCACTTTTGAATAAAACAGCAGGACGAAAATGTCGCATGCCTCGACGCCGCGATTGTAGTTGTCCTGCGAGCGGGACGACGTTTCAGCTACCCTGCCGCCTTCCCAGTTCAGCAATTCTAAGAAAATGCTCTCTCGCTGGAGGTCCTTGTTCATGCGGTTGATTTCGATCTCAATCCTCTCCCGCTCGGCCTTGAGCTCTTCCGACGAGGCGAGGAAGATCTTGACGGTGCGGGGCTCTCGCCTCTTGTAAGCGTCCTCTAAGACGACTTGCTCGCCAACTTTCAAGTGCTGGAAAACCAGCATATCGCCTAGCATCTCGAGTAGATCCACCTCTTCCAAAGATTTGTCGCATTCTATTTTTTGACGGCCTTTACTCAAGCGATGGAACAGGTTTTCCAGCTCGAAATAGTGCACTTCCTCTTTTTCTTTGACTCGGCATTCTGGACACGGACAAGGGACGATTTCGTACACCTTGATGCCCGGGTATTCCTTGTGCAAATGGCGAAGCGTGTTCAAGATAGACGTCAGCAAGCCGCGGCGATCCTGTCCCGTCAGCAGGATTTGAAAGGCATCTCGGCCCCGCGATTTCGTGCGGGAAACCTGGGGGCCAGCGTGTTTTCCGACCAGCGCAAGACCACGCCTTCGCGCCACACCAAGGTGCGCTCTTTATCAATCTCAATGTGGCGACTCACGATGAACTGGGCCATCAGAGCCTTGGGCAGGAACTCATATTCTACCCGTACATCCAAAACGTCTTTTTCTGGAAATCTCCAATCCTCCGGCGGCACTCTCGGCAAAAGCATGGGCGCTACGTATTCCTCCCGATGCGGCAGTGGATATGCCAGCTTAAATTCGCACATCAGGGCCAGCAGCTGTGGGCGCATATCGGCGTACTTGGCGCTTGCCCAAATGCGGCGCAGGTCTGACCAATCGAAAAACCTTTTTTTGCTCCTCTACTACTTTGTCTTTCAGGATTTGATACACCGCGTCCGTTGCCCATTCGTTCTTCAGGATGACGTGCTGGCGCAGCGTTTCGTTGTGCTGGTAATGCAGGCAGACGCCTATCCGATGCAAGACGCCGCTCAAGATCAGGGCATTGCTGCGCTCGAGCAGATCGTGGTCTCTACAGATGTTCAGGTATTCCTGCAGAGAGATGACGTGGTTTTTGTCGCGGCGGCGTTCGAGTTCTGCGCGGATATCCGCCCAGTTGTTCGGGTACTCCTTGCCTACGTGCGGCAGCTGGCTGGCGTAGTGTCGAATGTCCCTTTCCAAGGTTTCCCATCCTTTTAGCGTCTTCAAATTGACCAACCGCACCTCCTTGATCAACGTGGGAAACTCGCGGCGCCACCGCACTTCGTCAGAGGCGCCCATGCCGATGCCTTCGCGAAATTCGTTGAGCACCACAAGCAGCGGGCTTCCCTTGCCAAAAAGCTTAGCGGTCTCGAACCAGTCGGCAAAGTCGGTCTGCGCATTGCCGCTGTCGGCCACTAAAACATAAAGCGCATCCTCTGAATAGAAAAACTGGTGCAGCGGCTTGTATTTGTCCTGGCCGGCAAAGTCCCAGATATGCAGCAGAAATTCGCCCTTTTCAATGGGAAACGCGTATTTCTCTACGAGAACATCCACCCCCTCGGTGCGGTCTGGCTCTCCGGGCAGTTCCCTGCCCAGCAGCCGGCAGGCGAGCGAGGTCTTGCCCGCTCTACCGTCTCCCAGCAAGATGAGCTTGGCTTCTAGTAAAGGCCTCGACCCCGTCTTCTCTCGTTGGCGAAAGTACTCTAAGATAGCCGCATTTCCCTCCAGCACCACCTCAACCGGCGGATATTGAAGAGGATTGTCGTAAACATTGATATCACCCCTAAGAGGGAATATCCACCACTCCACTTGCAAACCTTTCTCAACCAAAGACTGGACAGGCGATAAATCGCTGATTTGATTTTCAGAGCAGTCGAGTTGTTGCAGTTGCGCGAGGTGTTGCAGCGGCGAGAGGTCGCTGATTTGATTTGAAGAGCAGTTGAGTTGTTGCAGTTGAGCGAGGTGCTGCAGCGGCGAGAGGTCGCTGATTTGACTCCAAGAGCAATTGAGTTGTTGCAGTTGCGCGAGGTGTTGCAGCGGCGAGAGGTCGCTGATTTGATTACCACCTACCACCAATTTTTTCAACGCGGGAAAGTACTGGTGCAGCGGTGGCAGTTGGCGAATCTGGTTCTTCTCGCCGCGGTTTTGGCTTGTTTTCTCCTGCCACTCCTTTTTTTCGGCGTCGTATTACCACCACGTGTCGCTTAGGATGAGGGTTTCGACCCAGTGGCAGTCTTCGGGCAGGGGCGGTAGTTCGATCAGGCCGCAGTTGCCGAGGTCTAAGATAGGGTTTTGGGTTTTCAGGTTTTCTTCGATGATTTGCCGCGCGAGGTCAGACATGGGTTAGTGTTTTGGTTTGACGAACTAAGGCGAGACAAATGTAGTGCCGAACTCCCGTTCGGCGGCGTTCACCGAACTGGAGTTCGGCGGTACGGGCGGCGCGGGGGTCAAATCTGGGTGAAATAGCGGAAGTCGTGTCCGTACTCGATGCGCCGGAGGACTTCGTAGAGCAGACGGATGAGGTGGTTGACGTCGTCTTTGTGCGCCATTTCTACAGTGGTATGCATGTAGCGCAGGGGCAGCGAGATGAGGGCCGAGGGCACGCCGCCGTTGGAGTAAGCGAAGGCGTCGGTGTCGGTGCCGGTGGAGCGGGAGGCAGCTTCGCGCTGGAAGGGTATGTCGTTTTCCTCGGCCGTTTGGACGATCAAATCGAGCAGGCGGTTGTGCACGGCGGGCGCATAGGTAATGGTGGGCCCACCTCCGCAGCGGATGTCGCCGTGTTTCTTCATGTTGATCATGGGCGTGTGGGTGTCGTGCGTCACGTCGGTGATGATGGCTACGTGAGGCTTGATGGTGTTGGCCACCATTTCTGCGCCGCGGAGGCCGACCTCTTCCTGTACGGAGTTGACGATATACAGCGTGTAGGGCAATTGCACCCGGTTTTCGCGGAGCAAGCGAGCTACTTCAGCGATGCAAAACCCGCCGATGCGGTTGTCTAAGGCGCGACCGCAGTAGTATCGGTTGTTAATGATGGTAAACGAGTCTTGAAAAGTAACGACGCATCCGACGTGAATGCCCATTTTGAGCACTTCATCGCGGTCTTTGGCACCCACGTCTACGGTGATATTCTCCAGAGCAGGTGTTAAGTTGGCATCTTTGTCGGTACGCGTGTGGATGGCCGGCCATCCAAACATGCCCTCTATGCGTTCGCCGCTGCGCAAGTGGACGTAAACGCGCATCGAGGGAGCAATGAGGTGGTCGCTGCCGCCGTTTCGGATGACGTGCAAAAAGCCGTCGTCCGTGATGTAGTTGACAAACCAAGAGACTTCATCCGCGTGCCCTTCGATGACGACGCGGTAGTTCGTGCCAGGATTGATGATGCCGTAAGCATTGCCGTAAGTATCTACCTGCCACTCATCTATGTATGGCTTCAAGTATTGTAACCACAATTTTTGACCAGAGGCTTCATGACCGGTAGGGCTAGCATTGTCCAAATATCGGCGCAAGAAAGCTTCGGACTCGGGCGTAATTACGTACATGTTTGCGAACTCAGTTAGGATTAACTAAGCGTACAGCGCTCCCCATCCCTCGGGGTTTTGGCGCCAGTGTTCTAGCATCAGATGTCCTTGTTCATCAATATAGCCAGTGTTCAATGCTTCGCGCAAGAGGGTCGGGTAATCGGTCAACGTAGCAAAAGGAACGTTTTGCGCTTCGAAGGCTGCTGTGGCTTTTTCGAGGCCATATTGGAAAATAGCCAGAACGCCGACGACGACGCAGCCTGCTTCGCGCAGGGCCTCTACAGCAGAGAGGCTGCTGCCACCCGTGCTGATGAGGTCTTCCACAACTAGAACGCGCTGCTGGGGCAAGAGAAAGCCCTCAATCCGGTTGCGAAGTCCATGCTCCTTTGCACTACTGCGCACATAAGCGAAGGGCAGCTCCAACAAATCGGCCAACAGCACGCCAGGAGCTATGCCTGCTGTCGCTACGCCTACTATAGCTTCAAAAGGAGCAAACGCCTGAGCGCGCTCCCGCAGGGCGTGCTTAATAAGCGTGCGCACAGCAGGATAAGAAAGCGCTATGCGATTGTCGCAGTAAATGGGCGAAAGTAAACCAGACGCCCATGTAAACGGGTCATTTGGGCGCAACTGTACAGCTCGTATCTCTAATAGTCGGCGAGCAACCTCCGCAGATGGGCTCATGAAGCGTAGGAGTCAATGGATCAAAAAGTGCCTCGGGAAAATATTCTTACTCCAGAGGATCACTAGGACGAACAAATGAAGCGCTGTTTATTTGGGCGCAAAAAACACCATGAATGCGCCGCAAAAGTACAAACTCTATGCGAACGACACGACCATTTTTCTCGGCACGCCAGAAAGCCTTGCGGAGTTAGGGCTCCTTCCTGATAAAGACGTACATGTGGCGCCTTACCTAGGCAAAAAGAAGCAGATCAAGCAATTTCTGGATTGGCTCGACAAGTCGGCGCCGCTGCGCGTGTTGGCGCTCTATGGCGAAAATGCTGAGCAATTGTGGGCCGACTTTTCGGCTTGCTTTACTCTAGTAGAAGCTGCAGGCGGCTTGGTCACCAATGCCAAAGGCCAATTGCTCGTCCTTTTTCGGCGCGGGCGATGGGATTTGCCCAAAGGCAAGATAGACCCCGGCGAGACGCCTGAACAGGCCGCGTTGCGCGAGGTGCGCGAGGAAACAGGCCTAACTCATCTCGAACTCGGACCCTTCGTCGGGTATACCTGGCATATCTACCGCCAAGGCAGCGAACGCTTCCTGAAGCGCACAGCGTGGTACCGCATGCACACAAGCACCACGCATACAACGCCGCAAATTGAAGAAGATATCGAGGCAATCCGCTGGGTAAATCCAGAAAAATGGCTCGAGGAAGAGCAGAATATTTATCCAAACCTCCGAGAGATCATTGCTATAGCGTTTGGCCTCTCTGGCGTTTAGTGCAGTGGATTTAAATGAATTGTAATCAAAGTTTTGCGCTGTGAAAAACAAGAGCGGAGTTCGAAAAAAAATTCAATGGGCCAAAAATGCGTCTCCAAAATCAGCTCCCTTGCATGGACTGCCCTGATGCAAAGACCCAGCGACATGTCGCGGCTTAAGTGCAAATTGCTTGCGGCTAGTTCAAGGAACCGCATTGAGAAGACTTTCGCGAGAACCTGCTGCATCCGGAGTCGTTCCGCAGGCGCTGAAAAGCCTGAAGCGAAATGATGCTATCAACTCTGCGCCTCTACAGCGCAGGAAGTTGGGCAGACAGGAGTCATGCGGCCTTTCCCTATGGCGACAAGAGTTGTACTTCTGCGAATGCCGACTGCAGAAAATGGGATGCTACTTTGTGGGTTACATGGAGGGCAGCGTGCAGCAATTTTGGCTCAAGAGAGGTTGTTCGTTGCGGAAGAGATGTCTAAGGCCGTACATACAACCCCAAGAGCCAAGAACGAAAAATACGTCTCTCTTCGAGGACTTTGCCAAAAGGGCTTTTTTGATACCTTTGCCTGTGCTAGAAATGCTATTTTGCATGAATAAACTAGGCTTAATTATTCGCCGCGAATACCTTACACGCGTACGCAAAAAGTCCTTCATCATCGGCACGTTAATGGCACCTGTAGGGCTGCTTATTTATTTTCTTGTAATCTTTTATTTGGCTCGATACGAGGGCGATCAGGAAACGCGGATAGCAGTGCTCGACGAAGGAGGTATGATTGGAGTGTTGCCCGATGAGCGCGGCATACGCTACATGCTGGTGCCTGACAAGAGCTTAGATGAACTCAAACAAGCTGTAAAGGACAACATCTACAACGGCATCTTGCGAATACCGCCGCTAAAGAATCTCCATCAAAGAAGTGTGACCATTTATTATTACTCTGATGAGAAACTCGCTCCTGAGCGGCGGGAGCTGATCGAAAACCGTATTGCGCAAAAAATCAGAGACTTCAAGATTGATGCTCTCCGCATAGATAGAAGTTCATTGGAGAATCTAGATACGGAGGTTTCCATTGATCCTGAGAGCGTTGCAAAGACCGACAAGGATGAGAGTAAGTACACAGCAGGCATTGGCCTAGCCATTGGGCTGATCATGGCCTTCATTATGTTCTTCATGGTCATGATGTACGGCCAAATGGTCATGCGCTCTGTTATGGAGGAGAAAACGAATCGAATCGTAGAAGTCATGATGTCGAGTGTCAAGCCCTTTGAGCTGATGCTCGGCAAGATCATTGGCGCTGGTGCCGTCGGGCTTACACAAGTTGTTGCCTGGGTAATCTTGGGCGGCGCTGTAACGCTATTGGTTCCGCTGATCATGGACTTCGACCCGAGCAATATACAACCTCCTGCATCGGCCAGTGCATCAGCGGCTTCAGCCGTAGACCCGGAGGAAGCTCAGTTTGAGGCGATTCAATTGCTAAACGAACTAGGCAAGCAAAACTGGATCTTACTGGTTGCTGCGTTTCTCATTTTCTTCTTAGGAGGGTATTTTATCTATGCCTCTATGTTTGCGGCTATTGGCTCAGCGATGAGCGATGACTACGGCGAAGGCCAATCATTGGTGTTGCCCATAACCATTCCGATTGTGTTAGCGTTCTACATCGTATCTTTTGTAGGTATTCGCAATCCGGACAGCGGCCTCATGGTCTTTTCCTCGCTTTTTCCACTGTTTTCGCCGATTGTGATGCCCTTTCGAATGGCCTACAACCCGCCACTGTGGCAAGTGTTGTTGTCTTTAGCGTTGGTAATCGCCTCAGCCTTTTTCTTTGTCTGGCTAGCAGGCCGCATCTATCGAGTTGGGATTTTACTGTACGGAAAAAAGGTTACGCTGGCAGAAATCGGCAAGTGGTTGTTTTATCGCTAACGGAAAATTGCGCGTCTGTTTTCCTAAGAGGAAAAGGCAAACCTCAGGCTGTACACAGGTTAAATGACTGATTGAGCGCGGAGTAGAGGCCCTTTTCACGAGAGGCAAAAGGTGTTGCCCTGAGCTCCCACTGCTGAAGAAGCGGGGCGAGATCCCTTCTAGCAAGGCTTCAGTGTCAAGGGCCACTGAGGCGCACAAAGTCAGGCGCGTAGCGCTCTCGTCCGACTTCACCCAATCAGGCGAAACGCTGTTCGCCGAAGGTGACATCGCGCTCTCTCGGCGGCGTATCGAGTATTTTGCAACCGCTGGATTTATCGCGTGGAACAGGGCATAATTACTGCTCCAGCTTATCGAACATCTGGAAGAACATCACCTCATGGAGGAATGCCGATCTCGGCTAGAAGATCAGCCAGCGCTAAAGGAAAGGGCTTTGGCCAAGTAAACTGGACGGTGAAGAGGCGCTCCACCCCGACGGTGCATGACGTCTTTCTTTCTGTTAGCCCTTTAGATTTAAAACATGCCCTAGTAAAATGCTATCAAGGTTCTGAACAATGAAAGAACCAAAGGCCAACTTTAGGTAAAATTCGATTGATTTGACCTCTACGAAGCAGAAAATTTGGCGGGCCAGTACTTCTGCAGCTTCTTTTTGCAGCAAAACCGCATTCCTGTGAAAACTGGATGCAAATGGTGCGAAGCGCCTTTTCCCTTAGCTTAGCGAGGAGATGTTCAAGGAAAAGCAGCCCTTCTCTACAGCCTCGGCCTAGGAGGAGTGAGGTAGAGGACTAGCAAAGGCCTCAAAGAAAGTTGACCTTTGTCGCAGTTGCTGTATTTCGGCGCTCAGGCACAGCGATGGTGATTTCGCTCCTAAGGTGCTTTTTTGAAGAACCTTTTGAAGGTCAGCTACTTCGTACGTTTCGTCGGCTGGGCTAGTTAGACTGGCCATGGATTTTGGCGTTTTCGCGCGAAAACCGGCCGTAGGATCGGCGGACTTTCAAGAGGGTCTTCTTCCTTTTTCTGCCCTGCTACAATTGAAGCAGTTGGCTCCATATTTTTTCGGTTAATGCAGCTAGAGGTAAGTCTTCTTCACTTCGAAGGATGGGTAGAGTTGTTTGGCGCTCGATCCAAGAAATTTCGGCCATTCGCCCGC
Source organism: Saprospiraceae bacterium (assembly GCA_025055285.1). Lineage (GTDB taxonomy): Bacteria > Bacteroidota > Bacteroidia > Chitinophagales > Saprospiraceae > M3007. Next base: position 16,610 of record JANWXM010000029.1, on the reverse strand, counting down.
GTTGCCTCTCTGGAGGTGCAGTATCATATTGTTCAACCCAGTGGAGAAATTTTTCAAATACAGCAGATAGGTCACCTCCTGGAGCAATGCGCGCTGGGCCGTAACGCGCTGCTTCTCGCTGTCGGATGCGCGCTAGGCGTACTTCGGCTGGCAGCCAGCGGTATACAGCAGCGTCGAAATGCATTAAGAGCGACTCGCCCCAGCCCAGCAAAGCGCCTGCTACGACAAAGCCATCTCTTCCGCTTAGGTCTTGAGCGAGCAGCTGAAGCCGATGCTGCGCATTGCGCTTGCGTCGGTAGGGTAGCGGGTCGTCGGTAAACCAGTAGTAGTCGTCGGTGTCGAAAAACGGCACATTCAGCCGTTCAGCTAAGGCCCGCCCTAACGTCGTTACGCCAGCGCCGGGCGCACCAAATATCCACAGCCTCCGAATGTGCATCAATCTTGAACTCAGTCATGCCGTCGCTGGATTTCGCCGTCCAATAGCAGCCGCGATTAGCGCACATATCAAGCCGAAAATCAACGCTGCGGCTAAACTAGTAAGTGCGATGTTGTCTAGCTCCCTCATGCGCTCAAAGCTTGTTACCGACGTCTCCATCTCTTCCAGCGCCTCTGGAGGCATAACATCGCCCCAGGCTTCCATCATTTGTTCCTTCATTCGCGTCGGGTAATTAGGGTCTATGAACTTGACCAAAATGTAGTTCCAAAAGCCTGAGAGGAACACTCCTACAGCTACTGTGGCAAGGCCTACTAGGAAAGCGCGTCCGAAGCTAATGAATCCTCCATCAAGCGCTCGCTGGTGCCGAATAGTCATCAAGGCAATCCCCACTCCCAAGGCAATGGTTACGATGAAGCTGACGGCACTCGTGCTCATCTTCATGATGTTGATGTCTAAGACGTAAAGTAGCGCGGAGAAGGCTATGAGCGCAATGGTCAGCACTAAGGCCTGACGCACAATGGCGTTCCATGCAAGAGGTGCAGTTGCGGGTATAGCAGTGTTTTCCATAATGTATTGAAATTTAACGGTTAGAATACTGATGCAAGTATACAGATAAGCCCGCGTATTGAGAGAGTATTTTTCTCTAATTTTTTGCTAAAAAACAGGTATTTTGTGATGAAAAAGGCGCTTTTGTATGCGAATCTTGAAATTATGGACTGACCATAGGCAGGCAAGGCAGGATTCCGTGTGGCAAGCCCTGCATCGCGCTGTCTCAGCAGGCGTAGGGACCGTCCTGTAACCGCCCAACCCATCGGGTGGAACAAAGCAAGGTTACCTTTCCTCTCTTGGAAGCTCCCAACAAGCGTCACCTGACAGAAGAATGCCGATGCCAAATGAAGGATGCGTTAGCGGAATGGAGCCTCTAGAAGGAAGGGCCCCGGCAGATTGAATGCCCACAAGGCGCTCCACTTTAACCGTGTCCAACACTAATTATTGAATGCGGATTTCGACTCGGCGATTTTGCGCCTGCTCCTCTTCAGTAGCATCAGGGCTAGGGTAGAGCATCTCGGTATTTCCGTAACCTTTATAGCGCATTCGCTCAGGTGAAATGCCATTTTTGAGGAGATATTCATAAACAACTTTGGCGCGATTCACTGAGAGGTTCCATTCCCAGGCGTCGAGTTGGTCTGGTCTCTTATAAGGGTTGTTGATGTGACCGGCAATTTCAATTCGGACAGAAGGGTTAAGTTGCATGAAGCGGAGGACCTTGGGCAGCTCGCTCTCTGAATCGGGTAATAGTACGGCTTGATTGCCGTAAAAGAGGAGGTTGCGCAGGGCAATTTTCTCTCCAGATACGGCAGGGACTAGACTCAAGTTAACCGTTGGCCTGTCGGCTCTAACTCGAATAGTTTTGGTGTAAAAGAAGTATCCTAAGGCGAAGGCCTCTAGAGTAGCCGTAGTGTTTTCAGGCAGCTGAATGGAGAAGTTGCCGTTCTCATCAGTTTGCAACGAGTCTCGCTGAGCAGTAGTGATGATGAAAACAGTTGCTTGAATAGGTTCACCCGTTTTTTTGTCGGTCACGCGGCCCGATAGGGTGACCTTAGGCGTCGGAGGTGGCGTAGGAGCAATTGGTATTGGAGCGAGCACGGCAATTTCGGCGCGCCGATTGCGCTGTCGGCTCTCTTCGCTGTCGTTGTCGGCTATAGGGCTTTCTTCTCCCCAGTAGGCTGCTTCGATGGTGTTTTGCGAAACGCCCATAGCTTGCAATAGCGCAGCTACACTATGGGCTCGGCGCTGCGACAAGAGGAGATTGCTTCTCGAAGTTCCTACGGCATCTGTGTGGGCTTGAATGCAAATAAAGGCACCAGACCCTGCTTGACGCCATTGTTGAACGATTTCCTGAAGGACGGCTGTATCTTGAGGACGAATAGCCCACTGCCCAGAGGCGAAAAGCACTTGGGCTTTGCGAAGAACCTGCAAGGTATCGGATTTGGTTTGAGCGAAGCCTATAGTTGCTCCTGGGACAAAAAGCCCGAGCAAAATTCGGATGAGCATAGCTATGCGGTTTTTGTTTTCGCCTGCAAGATACAAAGCAAATTCTTCTGCTGCGTTCGTCGAGTTCTATTGTCGGCGTCGCACGTAATCTAGCAAAGGGTCGAGCCCTTCGCGGAAAGCGGAAAAGGGCAGTTCCATGGGAATATCTATGCGCAGTGCGTCGGGATTGCCCGGCACGAGTTGCACCGGACGCGTTCCGTAGAAAACTTGCAGGCGACTGTTAGGCAATGTCAAAAAGGACGGGTCGGCGAAGTGATTAGGCCGCTGGGCGGGTGGCTCTCCGATGAGTTGAGCCTGGGTTTGTTGCTGAAAGGCTGCTGCAATTTCTACAGCCGGGCCCGCAGTATACCGATTAACAGCGACGTAGAGCCGATGAGGCTGATTGAGAAGAGGGCGTTTAGACAGTTCTTCCACTAACCGAAAACCATCATAGGGATAACCCGCATTCGTAAAGCGCAAATCGAAGAAACAGCGCGCTGAAGGATAGTTATCCAAAAGCCAAAGGAGAGAATCGAGGATGGGCTGAAACGGCGGCAATCGCTCTGCCATGGTGCTGTCGCCCAAAGCCAGGGCCATCTCTCGGCTAAAACAGCCATTGTACTGAATATAAACAATTTGCGAACTATCCAACCAATGGAGGCTAAATACTTGTTTGAGCGGGTTCCAACGCAAGTCTGGTTCCTTGGGCACAAACTGAAGCGGAAAAGTACCTTCTTTATCCTTTCGGAAGTCCAAGGGATAGACGTACATGCCGAAGCGTTTTCCCTTCTCGTCGGTAAAGAGAATAGCTAGCGTGTCTCCTTGCCCTAGACCGGCCATCTCTACTGCCAACGGGAAGCGCACCCAAAGGGGCCCATCGCGACGGGCTGTTTCGGCGTTTTCTTGCGGGAAAAACACTCCAATTCGCTGCAGGAAAGTATCTGCGGGAATGCCGTTGATGGAAAGGACGCGTTTGCCGAGACTGGGTCCAAAGCGTCTGACAGTAGCACTCACATATAGGCCGCCCTCATACCAGCCCAAGCCAATGGGAATAAATCTGCCCGAGCGCTGAAACAAATCAGATAACTCTACGCGCGTGTTTAAGTCCCGACACTTGGCCAGCGCTGCTTGAAGCAACAACCCTACTTCCAAGTCGCTCTTGCCTTCGGCCAAAGCTGCAATCTCATCTAGGTCGCGTTCAAAGGCCTCTCGACTGTGGTAGCGAAACAGGTCGGGATGGCGTCTGGGCAACTCGCGCTTAAGCAAGTCGAGATCGGCTTTCCACTCCACTGCAGGGCGCTGGGCTTGAGCAGGCAACAAAGCACTGAGTAAAAAAAAGAATGCAACGAACCCAAACCAAGGCATAGACGATACGATCTTCTCGTGAAAAAATTGCCGCAAAAGTAGCGTCGAGCGTTTTCTTCAGGGCCCTAAGGCAAAGAAAAAGGCAAAAGCTCAGTTTTTTTCCGCTTGCTCGAATGAGCATGAGGAAAAGACCTATATTTGACGCTCAAACATAAAACCTTAGGTAAGTAATTCATCTCCTTTGTCAGCACCGAAAACACCCGCGTCATGAGGGACATCCGCCTTGTTCGCAACAAAGAATTGAGCATTGGAGAGGCTCTATTGCCTGTCCTTGTTCTCATCGCGCTGTTGGCTTACAACGTTTTGATCTTCGGAGGAGATTCCTTGAACGGCTCTAATCAGTTCATTTTGCTCATGGGCGCAGCAGTAGCAGCCCTCGTAGGATTTCGCAGAGGCGTCAGCTATCGGCAGATGATAGGAGAGGTAGCCGACAACCTCAAGTCTACAACGGAGGCCATCCTCATCCTGCTCCTAGTAGGCGCTTTGGCCGGCACTTGGATGCTCAGCGGCATCATTCCAATGCTGATTTATGGAGGCGTTCAGCTGATTAATCCGAAGGTTTTTCTGCCGGTGACGGTATTGGTTTGCTCGATCATCTCTGTAGCTACTGGAAGCTCTTGGACGACCTCGGCTACTGTAGGCATCGCCCTTATCGGCATTGGCAAAGCGTTGGGCATTCCAGAGGGCATGGTGGCTGGAGCCGTGATTTCAGGCGCTTATTTTGGCGACAAGATGTCGCCGCTTTCTGACACAACCAACTTGGCCTCTGCAATGGCAGGTAGTGACCTTTTCGAACACATTCGCTACATGACACTAACTACGGTGCCTACTTACCTTCTCACATTGACTGCATTTGTAATCATAGGCTTCTATTATCAACCTGTAGGCATAGCTTCTCCCACGGAAATTATGCGTGCCATAGAATCCACTTTCTACGTCACACCGTGGTTGTTGTTGGTGCCAGCAGCTGTCATTGGATTGATCATCTTGCGCAAACCTCCTTTAGTAGCACTGTTGGCTGGCACGCTGTTGGGTGGGCTATTTGCCCTGATCTTCCAGCCGGCTTTGGTGACTAAATTGGCCGGAGCTAATTCGCTTCACTTTGAAGCCGCCTACCGAGGCGTAGTGAATGCCATGACAATCAGCACGAACATTGAAACGACGCATGCGGAACTCAACGATTTGTTTGCCACGAAGGGCATGGCCGGTATGTTGCCCACCGTGTGGTTGGTCATTTGTGCTATGGCGTTTGGCGGCATCATGGAGGCTATCGGCGCTTTAGCTTGCATCAGCGCTGCATTATTGCGGTTGGCCCATTCGGTTTTTGGGTTATTTGCCAGCACAGTAGCCAGCTGTTTGGCCCTCAATGCCACAGCTTCTGATCAATACTTGGCCATTGTGATACCAGGCAAAATGTTTTCCAAAGCTTATGCTAAACGCGGATTGGCTCCTGTCAACTTGAGTCGAACGTTGGAAGACGCCGGTACGGTGACCTCTGTACTCGTACCCTGGAATACTTGCGGAGCTTACAATGCGCGTGTGCTCGGCGTAGAGACATGGCAATACTTGCCCTACGCAGTGTTTAATTACGTCAGTCCGTTTATGACTTTGCTTTTTGCCGCTTTACAACTTAAGATTAAAAGGTTGAAAGAAGAGGCACCTGTCGCTGTCGCTGAAAAAATTTAGGCGTCCCGCAAGACCAGTCAAAAGCAGGGCAGAAGGAGCGCGATTTTGAATTGTTGAATTGCACCATCGAGCATTTGCTTTGGCGTCAATGGCACCTTCCTCAAAAAACCGGCGCGCGCCTCCTTACAACCGCGCAGGGCTATGGAGAAGGCGTTTCCTTGGTGTTCTTGACAATTGAAAACTCGAAGGCTGCAAGCCATGCGCTATCGCTGCCTCGGCGCTAGGGAATACCTAGAGAGGATGATTTGCATAGCATTAGTCGCGCCATTGCCCTGCTTCCTTGGCGGGTGTTAGCTGCAGACGCGCGCCGAAACCAATCGTTCCAACCCTGTATTTTTTCGCCAACGGTAATTCTAGCGCGAGCCCATACGCGCAAAACCACACAGAATGTGGGTTTCGCCAGCCTTAGCTGCGCGTAATTCAGTACACGAGGCATGGAGCGGCGGGATAGGCCGACGCATCGCCCATTGCGGGCTTTTTTGTAGATTTTGCATGCTGCTGACGAGCGTCCCTCTACCTTTGCTGCCCAGAGGCACGTGTGTTGCGCTCGCATGCTCATGGACACCCTACTCATCTTTGTAAAGGAACCCATTCCAGGCCGAGTTAAAACTCGCTTAGCCCGAACAGTGGGCGATGAAGAGGCCGCTCGCATTTATCGGTTTTTGTTGGAAAAAACGCATCAAGCCGCTATAAAAACCTCTGCAGACCGCCGATGGCTTTTCTACGCTGATGAACGGATAGACAAGGAGGATGATCAGTTTCCAGGTTCTTTTGAAAAATATGTTCAATGCCCTGGCGATCTGGGTCAACGGATGGCCGATGCGTTTCAACGTGCCTTTTCCGCCGGCAGTGAACGCGTCGTGATCATCGGTAGCGATTGCCCAGAGCTAACTTCAGAAGTTCTAGACGAAGCATTTCTCGCTCTGCGCAAATGCGATGCAGTCATCGGCCCTACGTTCGACGGCGGCTACTACATGCTGGGTACCAATCGCTTCATTCCTGAACTTTTTCAGGGCATCGCCTGGAGCACGCCCGAGGTTCTAGATCAAACCCTTGCTATCTTCAACAAACTCCACCTTAAGTTTGGCGTCTTCTCTACCCTCTACGATATTGACACAGAAGAGGATTGGAGGGCGTATTTAGGCCGTTGTTGAATGTTTTTTGTTTCCACACAACTTAGCCCTGACATGTTTTCCTCAAATGAATTGCAAGCGCTGCTGGCCGATTATGCTGCAAAACATCCTTTCCCAGAGCGCCCTTCAGGATTGTATGAGCCTTGCACCTACATGCTTGCCCTAGGAGGCAAGCGCTTGCGCCCTTTGTTGGCCCTTATGGGGTGTCAACTGTTTACCGACGAAGTGCAGCGGGCTTTGCCCGTGGCGTGGGCCGTCGAGCTCTTCCACAACTTCACCCTTATTCACGACGACATCATGGATGCTGCGCCGCTTCGGCGAGGGCAACCCACTGTCCATACGCGTTGGAATGTGAACACTGCCATTCTCAGTGGAGATGTAATGCTCATCTATGCGTACGAACACTTGCTAAAAGTTTCAGATGCGGCAATAGTAGTTGATTTATTGCGCCTTTTTAATCGAATAGCTGCAGAGGTATGCGAAGGTCAGCAGCACGACATGGACTTCGAGCAGCGTGAAAGCGTGTCTTTAGCAGAATATCTGCAGATGATTGAGCAAAAGACGGCTGCCCTACTGGGCGGCGCGTTGGCTATGGGAGCGCGGTGTGCCGGCGCCTCGGCCGATGATTGTAACCATCTCGAAAAGTTTGGCCGCTTGGCTGGCGTTGCTTTCCAAATCCAAGACGATTGGCTGGATACTTACGGCGACCCAGCTCGAGTAGGCAAACAGCCTGGAGGAGATATCCTGCAGAACAAGAAGACGTTTTTAACCATTAAGGCTCTCGAGCTCGCTGGCGAGAATGAGCGTGCCGAGCTCTTGTACTGGCTAAACACACCTGCTAATACACCTGGAAAAGTTATTGCCGTGCGGCAGCTGTTCGACCGCTATGACATTGCTGCTCACGCTACCGCTCTAAAGGAACAGCTACAATGCGCAGCCTTCGAACAACTTGATGCCGTTAGTGCTCCTCGCGAGCGCCAGACGCTTTTGCGTCAAATGGTCACACAACTACTTCATCGAGAATATTGAACCGTCTGTTCACTGGCGATACATCGCTTCGATCTCGCGGCGGTATTTCTCCATGATAACGCGTCGCTTCAGCTTTAGCGTAGGGGTCAATTCCGCTTCTGACCCGTCGGCCTTAATAGGTTCCCACAAATGCGGTAAAAGCGTGAACCGTTTGATCTGTTCGTGGCGCGCAAACTGCGCGTTGATGCGCTCTAAGAGCATTTCATAGCGGCGTTGCACCTCAGGGAGGTGAAGCATTTCGGATAGTTCCGTCCACGGGATACCGTGTCGCTCGCACCAATTGCGCAGGCCCTCCACTGAAGGCACAATGAGGGCTGTTACGTAGCGCAGGTCATCGCCTACAACCATGGCTTGCTCGACGAGAAAATGTTCTTTTAGCGCCGCCTCTAGCGGAGCAGGGGCCACGTATTTGCCTTGACTAGTCTTGATGAGTTCTTTTCGCCTGTCCGTGATTTTGAGAAACTTGCGCCCTTGAGGGCCTTCAACCCACGCTCCTACATCGCCGGTGGCTAGCCAGCGCTCTCCATTGATGTAGCGGATCACTTCAGCCGTCTTCTCAGGCTGTTTGTAGTAGCCCACCATGACCCCGGGGCTCTTGACGAGGATTTCGCCCTCGCCTGGGCGGAACTCTTCACTTGGCTCGAGAATGACTTCCACACCCTCAAGTAGAGGACCAACCGTTCCTAGCGAGGCGCCTTGCGGTTCCATTCGGTTAATACTGATAGCAGGGGCAGCTTCCGTCATGCCATAACCTTCGCGCACAGGGATGCCTGCCGCATTAAAAGTGCGCATGACGCGTACTGGACACGCACTGGCACCAGTGATGATGGCTTTGACCTCGCCGCCTAGCGCTTGTCGCCATTTGGAAAAGACAAGAGTGTCGGCAATTTTCCAACGCAGCGCGTTTAACCCTTTTGGGCGATAGCCAAAATACCATTCTTCGGTCAGCCGAAGTGACCAAAAGAAAAGGGCGCGCTTTAGGCCTTTGAGTTCTCGGCCCTTGTCTACGATTTTTTCATAGACTTTCTCCAGCAGTCGAGGCACGGTAGTAAAAAAGTGAGGGCGTATGGTTTTCAGGTCACCTTGTTCGCCGCCGAGGTTGTCGGTACCTGTGAACGTCACACTGCCGCCCAGCGCCGTGTAAGCGTATACTGCGGCGCGTTCGAAAATATGGCTAACGGGCAAAAAGCTCAGCACGCGATCGCCCGCCTGAAAGGGCAACAACCGGCGGATGCTCTCGATGTTGAATACTACATTTGCATGCGTGAGCATCACGCCCTTCGGATAGCCTGTAGTGCCCGACGTGTACACGAGTGTCATGACGTCGTCAGGTCGTATATTGGCCTTGATGCGGTCGACCTCCTCTTGACGGTGGGCTGCTTGTCGGCCTAGGCGGAGTAGGTCGTTCCACGTGCGCAGGTGAGGATGGGTTTCAGCAAAGGAAAAAATTTCCTTCAAACTTCCGCACAACCGCTCTTGAGCGGCACGGACTTTGTCGTACAGATCTCCGTCGCCTACAAAGCAGTATGCGCTCTCAGATTCGCGCAAGATGTACTCATATTCGCGCGCGCTGATCGTAGGGTACATGGGCACGTTGAGCACTCCCAGCTGCAGTAAGGCAAAATCGAGGGCTACCCATGCTGGTGAGGTCTGATAGACTACCGTGGCTACTTTATCGCCGGGTTTTAGCCCAAGCTCGAGAAGGCCTCGACTAGCCTCATTAACCATTTGCACCATTTCGGCCGTAGAATAATAGTGCCATTGACCGTTGCGCTTATGACCAAAAGCACGCGCTAAAGGGTTGTGCTCCAATTGTTCATAAAGGTAGTCAAAAAGCCGTTTTTCCATTGCCCAAGATGCTCTTGCTGACCAAAACCGCCGCGAATATCGAGCGCATGCCTAAAAACGCCAAGGTCGCTTCTCGTAAAAGGCTACAATCCCGTTTTGTCTCAAAAAAATGCTTTTCAGGGTAGAAAATGATGCCTTTGCTGGTTTTAGATGCTCTTCTTCCAATTTTTTTCAAAAAAAATTAACAAACGTTTGCACAATAATGTAAGATGTCAGACATTTGTGATTCCCTTGTGAAGGCTGAATGCGAGCCGAGTTGGGAAAGTTAGTGTATAATCCCCCCTTCAAGACGAGATAAGGCGATGCAAGGAGCACCGCCGCAGGGAGCGCGCAGTGCGTGTTTAGAAAACGCGCCTGCCACAAGAAGAGGGGAAAAAACGCTTGTACTGAAAAATGGCAGGCAAACAGATATGCAGCAGGTAACGTTTCGACTAGTTTTCAAAGGGCGTTTAGACTTTGGCAACGAGCGCACATTCGAAAAAGTACGGCAGCACTGGCAAAGCCGAATGGAGAACTACTTTAAAAACCACCTGCTCTTTAAGGCGGAAGAGGCCTTGCGCCTAGAGGATTATGCCTTAGTAATTCCTCAGCAGAAGCTACACGGTTCAGACAAGGCTTGGCGCATGACTGTGGAGTTGTTTCGAGAATTGGCGCAATATGCTACGGCAGGCTACATCGCAGCCTGGTGTTTGGGCGATGAGGGAACGGCAGAACAAACCTATATCGAGCCGGTCTCCGACAAGGTGGCTGTTCAGGAATTTTTGCGCGGTCGCCAGTTGGTCAACGTACCGGGCAAAGAAATGGAGGCGGCTCAAGCGCTTAGCCGAGCTATTGAAAAATATGAGCGTCATGCCTTAGCCTACGAACGGCGCGGATATGTCAACTACAAGTTAGGTAATTACAACGATGCGCTGCATGACTTCGAGCGAAGCATTTCCTTCAACCCACATCATCCTGATGCCTATTACGGACGCGGTAAGGTGCGCATGATAAAAAACGACTGGTCAGGAGCGGCGGAAGACTTTGATTTGACGATAAAAAACTCTATAGCCCTGCAGCCGATCTATTGGTCGGCTCGCCTCCGCAAGGGGGAGTGCCTTTTGCATTTGAAGAAGTATGCGGAAGCCTGCAAAGAGCTGAAATTGTTTTTAGGACGAAACTTCGACAGATCAGACCCTAACTACCGCCATCTGCGCCGAGCTACCTACCTTCTAGGAAAGGCGTTGTTAGGCCTCAACGACTTCGCTGCTGCTATCGAAGCCTTTGATCGAGCCCTCTCTATACAAAACGTCGAGGATCGGCGCTCAGAAATGGAAAGCCTCTTGCATCGCGCTATCGCCAAACAACAAATGGGGCAGCCCGAATTCACCGGAGATCTGCTCATTGCTGCCCAAATGGGCTGTGTAGAAGCTGCCCGCCTTCTGGATGCATGGCGGTCATAAACCGCTTCACAACAAACGCCCATTGCCTGCGCTTTGGTTTGCCATTGGCAAGGCTCCTCTTCACGATCTACGATGCGGAGGAGATGCCTACTTTTGCTCATCTTTCTTCACGCACAAATAAGCACAAATCACGCCGCTATGGAACGTCGCGATAGCCTGATTGAAGTGATTCGGGCGTTATACCGCTGGCGAAAAACCATTCGAAACGTCTGTTTAACTGCTCTAGTCGTAAGCATCGCCGTCTCGCTCTCGCTCGACGACTACTACGAAGCAAAAACAGTTTTTTATCCCACTAGTCCACGCTTAGCGAATCCCGAACTAGTCTTTGGATATACCGGGCAAGTAACGGATTACTTTGGCTCAGATCACGACCTTGACCGCCTAGCAGAAATTGCCCGCAGCCGTGAAGTAGAGAATTTCATGATTCAGCGCTTTCGGCTTTACGAACATTACGGCATCGACTCTACGGCTCGCAATGGCGAACACAAAGTGCGCAAGCGCTTGCGCAAGCACTACCAAGTCCAGAAAAACAAAAACGATGCCTTAGAATTAACGGTTGAAGACCGAGACCCGCAATTGGCGGCAGAAATGGCCAATGCAGCTCGCGAAAAGATCAACGAAATTGCGCAGCGCCTAACAAAAGAGAGCCAGCGCAAACTGCTTGCGGCATTTGAGAACAATATGAAACGCAAGCAAGCCGAACTAGAACGTATTTCTGATACGCTCCGCCGCGTTCAGGAGTATTATGGTATTTATGACGTAGGAGCACAGGGGGCTCAAATCGCCAGCCAACTTTCTGCCGCGGAGCTGGAGGTTATCCGCTATCGCGCGCGTCTTGAGGTACTAGAGCAAGACACCAGTGTGCCGCGCGACACCATCGCCTTTATCCGAGCCAACTTGAAGGCTTTTGAGCGGCAACGAGAACAGTTGCGCAATCGAGCAGGAAAGGCCGAAGTCCTCACCGTAGATCAGCTCAATGAAGCAGCTCCTCGTATTGCCGTCTTACAAGACATGCACTACCAAGCGCGCAAGCAACTCACTTACGATATCGAGCGCTATAACCAAATTTTGGCTACCTATTCCACAGATATCCCAGCACTGTTAGTGATTGAAACAGCAGAGCCGCCTCCTGTTAAGAGCCGGCCTAAACGCAGCCTTATCGTACTAGGGAGTGTGTTGGGTACCTTCTTTTTCACTGCATTGGCAGTGCTAGTTGCTGAAGCGTACCGAGATGTTTCGTGGAGTGAGGCGTTCTCCGATTGACAATGCTTGGATCCATGCGCTCCGTTCGACCTGCGCCCTGGCCTGCCGCAGCTGCTTACCCACACCGCTGGTTCGTAAAGGTCATGGCAGCTGCCTCTATAGTCAGCACTGCTGCTGCTGCGCTAACAGAAAGCTGGTGGTTGCTTGTCGCTCCTGCAGGGCTTTTTATTGGATGGCTTGCCGTTATTGATTACCGCCGCCTGTATTACCTTTTGCTTGCTACTCTCCCGCTCTCTATTGAAGTGGAATTGCCTGGCGGCCTAGGAACTGACTTGCCCTCAGAACCTCTCATGTGGGTGCTGATGGGAACTGCATTATTTTGGCTTGCGCGCCACTGGCATACAATAGACCGAGGTTTTCTTCTCCATCCCGTCACAATGGCGCTCTTATTGCATTTGGCCTGGATGACCTTGAGTTGCTTATTCACTACTCTTCCCATTGTCTCTTTGAAGTTCTGGCTAGCCAAAGGTTGGTATGTCGGCGTTTTCTTCTTTCTCGCTGCTCATATTTTCCAAAGAGAGGCTGACGTTCGAAACTTTATAGGGTGGTTTTTGGCTCCGCTGCTCTTAACAGTATGCATTGTGTTGGTGCGCCATGCTGCTGTGGGGTTTTCGTTTGCAGAAGTGAACTACGTCATGGGTCCGTTTTACCGCAACCACGTAGTTTATGCCTGCATTCAGGCCGTCTTCTTCCCTTTTGTATGGCTCGGTATTCAGAGTTATCGGCGGCTCTCCTGGCCATGGTGGATTCTCGTTGTGGGTGCCGGTCTCTTGCTCGTGGGTATCAATTTTGCGTATGCGCGGGCCGCTTATGTGGCTTTGTTAATCGCAATAGGAATTTACTTCTTGGTGCGATGGCGTTTGTTTCTTATAGCCTTGCTTGCAGCAGCAGTTGTTCTAAGTGCTCTTGTTGTTTTGGTAACTCACCGCGACAACTGGCTATTGTTTGCACCCAACTACGAACGAACCATCACCCACAAGCGATTCGATAACTTGTTAGAGGCCACTACTCGCCTAGAAGACATCTCTATCATGGAGCGCGTTTACCGGTGGGTAGCTGCTGCTTACATGATCGCTGAGCGTCCATTTTTGGGTTTTGGGCCGGGCACCTTTTACTTTAATTACAAAGGCTATACCGTAAATCGCTTTCGTACGTACGTCAGCCATAATCCCGAGCGCTCAGGCATCCACAACTATTACCTAATGGTGGCCGTCGAACAAGGCCTACCTGGACTAGCGTTTTTTCTCCTCTTCTTTGTCGCCGTGTTCGTATGGGGGCAGCGCGCTTACCATCGCCTGCGCGACAGAGGACAACAACGTATCGTCATGGCTGCCTTGCTTAGCTTCTCTATTATTGGTCTTCTATTGCTCATGAATGACTTCGTCGAAACAGACAAAATTGGCTCGCTCTTTTTCATTTGCGCCGCTTTGGTTGTAAACGCCTCCCTCCGCGAGCGCGAGGAGAACTGTCGTGAAGCACATCCTAATGTTTGATAGCCAGGAATTAGAAAGACTGTTCAATATCGTACTTTTCGTTTTTGTAATGATAAAAATTTTAACAAAATTTTAAAAAAAATAATATTCTATAAAAAAGTAAAGAATGCATAAATATTCCAAAACAATCGAAATGTTTAATCAAAGCCCGAATAAAATATTTAAAAATTAGTAATACCCGTTCTATTGTCTCAAATTACGGGAAGAATCATTTCTGAAAGTTGAACAAAAAGGCCTCCTCGATTCTTTACACGGTGTGGTCAGGGAAGAGGACACCTTAAATCTTTCCTATGCTTGCATCTTTCTTACACTATCATCATTCATCTATCAAAATTACTTCGTTATGCGTACTAAAAACATTTGCTCAGTCCTGTACCCAGGGGGGGGACTACTGACTCTCGTTGCGCTGTTGATAGCGCTCTTATCGTTTAACGCCTGCCAGAAGGACTCGCCTGCGCTTAGCGAGAAAAGCCTCAGCAGCATCGGCGTTTCGCCTCGTTCGGAGGGCAATACGTTCACTCAGGCAGAGTGGGCCGCTGTTCTGGCGCACCTTGACGGCATAGATAGTTTCCGTCAGCAGGTGCATGCCTGGCGCTCCAATCCTTCGGGCGAAGGTCTGCCAGCGTTGGAGGTCGTGGAAAAGACGGAGATTGCCTTCAACTACTACCAGGGTAATCCGACAGTTCCGTTCGAGTCGTACGAGGACATCGAACAGCGGCTGCCGGTTAGCGCTAACGCCACCTGGACACCTGCGCAAGTGGTGGCTTTTTACGACGGTGTGAAGTCGTTGCTCCAGCAGGCACTTGCAGGCAGTGGCGTCCGAAAGTTGAACGTCCTGGCACTGACCAATCCGGTCGTTACAGATACGGGCACTGCTGTGTGGGTCATCATGCAGGTGGGCATCAACCCGATGTCGAACTATGTACCCGGGGCAGTGTTCGAGGGATTGGAAGATGTAAGATGGGCGCCAGCCACAGAAGGTTTTACTCAGCCTACGTCGTGTTCTGGTGCTGCCAACGTGCTGATAGGCTCTGAAGTTAATCGCCGACTGGCTGTTTTCCAACCAATAAACGCAGGACCTGGCTCAGGTGGAAATATGCCATTGCCTGGCCGTATTGTAACACGTATATCCTTCGGAGAACACAACGTCCTTGGATTTGAATTTCCGCAGGGGACAGACTATCCAAGAGAATATACTGTAGCGACCTGGAATACACTTTTGCAGAATCTTCACTATAACAGCATTGGTTTTGGGGGGAATAATCCGCCTAAAAATTGCCTCCTTCCGTCTGAGTTAGAGTTTTTTACCAATGGAAATCTTGAATTAGCTAACGATGGGAGGCAGCGTCTTCAGCCTGACCCGCCGGGGCCTTTTTACAATCGCCGCAGGGTGGTCTGCACAGGTGTCGGGGCTTTCTGGGCGGGTGCTTCTACTCCTGGTAATCCATCTATAACTATACGGCTGTAAGATCACGCCACAAGACACTACTTCGCTGTTGTGGTTGAGTTTACTGATGACCCAATACTGTTGCTAGACATGTAATTTAAAACAACTTCATCTGCGGTAGGCGTGCTCTCAAGCATTGCCTACCGCAATTTAAATCAACCGTTATCATGATGCGCGCACTTATTCCTCTCCTGGCTCTTTTGTATTCCTGGAGCGCTTTTAGCCAAAACACGCTTGCTCCTTTTTCTGCTCTTTCCGGAAGCGACGTCTTCCTTTCCTGGATAGTAAAAAAGGACAAGGATATTATTCTTCACAGGACTTATTTCACTAAAGATCCTGTTTCTCAGTATCGCAGTATGCTTTATCGAATAAATCAAAAAGGAGAAGTAATAGACTCCTTTGACTTAAACATAGGCAACCGCCGCTACGATGGTAAGCCTTTCGTCAGCAAGGAGGGGCGTCTGTACTTCCTGGGAACCTACTATATCACAGATGCCTTTTATACGCAACGGTATGCCGCGCTGGAGTTTGACGATGACCTTAATGTGGTTAGAGAATTCGAGTCGCCAGTTTTTGACGTAGGATATGGTTTTTGGTACATTCTTGGTTCCGGCTCGAATGGCTTTACCAGTTATCTAACGGATTTCTCCGTTTACCGAGATACTTTTTGGGGATACGGCACTTACCTGTTAGTAGATAGCCCCAGTGTTATTCTGGGCAATCGAGCATTTTATTTTAAAGCGCATTTGAATGGTCAGATATACGCGGATTTTCCGCTTCCAGCGAGGATAACCAACTGTTTTTTTAGAGACAATACCCTGTACGTTCAATGCAGTACTGATGATCCGACTGATCCAGACAGGCCGAAGGCTGTGGGCTGGTACAATCACGAAGGAAAATGGATACGGGGCTGGAACTTTGATAACTCGACTTCTGGCGAGTTTCCCTGGGGCGCTTGCGGTGGCGCCATTGACGATCGGCTGTATTTTTCCTACATAGGCAGAGACCCTAGCCTACCGGGCTGCCCGGCATTGAACGTGGCGATTGACGTGCGCGACCTGAATTTCAAGGTCATTCGCCGCTTCAAGATAAACGAGTGCGATTACATGTATGCAGGCAATATGCCGTTTGCAAAGGCCACCGATGGCAGCATCTACTTCCAGGCAGTGCAAAAAGGGTACAACAAATTTTTGCTTCAGAAGTACACGCCAGATATGCAGCTGATTTGGTCGAAAGAGTTTTCTCCCGAAGGCATTGTGCGGATTTTCCCCTTGCAATTGCTTCCCATGGAAGACGGCGGCGTGCTGATGAATTGTCGTCATGAGTTTAATGGCGGCGAGCGGTTGTTTTTGTACCGATTCTCTCCCAACGGCGACCCAGTAGTCAGCGCGCAGGAGGCGGCCTATGAGCCGCTGCGCGCGGAGCCGTCGGTGC
>JANWXM010000028.1 GCA_025055285.1 Saprospiraceae bacterium | reverse complement strand
TCGAAACATCCTTTCCCTGCTTTCCTACTGGGATTTTTATTCATGATTTTCTACTTTTGGGGTGCGGAAGATGCATTAGATATCTTTGGGCCTCTTTTAGGTGTGAAGGTGTCTAGAAATTTCATTATTTGAAAGCTTTCGTTATGCGTATCCTGTTCTTATGCCTTCTGGTTTGCGTAGCAAGCTCGCTTTATGCGCAGTTGTATGAGCTTCCCTTCGAAGAGCCCTTCCAAAATTCTCCTCTTGTCGTAGAGGGGCGAATAATTGCTCAACAGGCTATGTGGGATAATCCACGGCAAAACATCTACACATGCAATCTTGTCGAGGTGACGCGAGTCTACAAAGGCCGCAATTTAGTAAGTAAGTACCTAAATGTCATTACCCTCGGCGGAGTTGTTGGCGACCAGTTGCAAGTTGTTTCTGAGTCTGTGCAATATAGCGTGGGAGACATAGGGCTCTTTTGCCTGATTCCAAGCCCTTATGATTTGCCCGTTGGCCCTGCATGGGAAAATTACGGCTCGCCTCACGGTTTCTTTTTCTTCGATAGGCATACAGGTACTGCAGAGCATCCTTTTCATTTCTTTGCAAGTATTGCCGCTCTTCGCCAGCGCGTAGAGGCTCTAATAGGAAAGGCGCATATCCTCGTGCTCGATGACCAGTTGGGCATTCTCGTCAAAGACAGATCGACGCCTTCCATTAGTTCTTTTTCACCGACCTCTATTAGTGCAGGCACAGGCAGTGTATTGACAATCAACGGAAGTGGGTTTGGCAATACGCCAGGTTCTGTACGCTTTCTAAATTCTAACACAGGCTCACCTTTTAATGTAGATGCGAGCGACATTACTAGCTGGTCCAACACCCAGATAACGGTCGTGGTACCCTCTACGTCAGCTGCTGGCGGATGTGCAGGTACAGGGCCGATTACCGTGGTAGATGCGAACAACAATAGCGCTACGAGTTCCTCCGACCTCACTGTTACCTTTGGATACACCAATTTCATCTATAGCGGAAATAAAGTGGGTGCTAAGCTAGCTGATGTAAATAATCAAGGAGGACTTACTTACACTCTCAGCACCTCCATTTGCAACAGCACGCATCAGAATGCTGTGAATGCCATAGGGCGAGCCTTGCGTGAGTGGCGCTGCGAATCTGGTGTGAATTGGCGACTCTCTACCTCTACTACTACAGCCAACTCGGAATCCGCTGATGGCATTAGCATTATTACTTACGACGTGGGAACTCCTTTGCCAAGCGGTGTTCTGGGCAGAGCTACGAGCCGATATAATGCTTGTTCAAGCGGAGGGAATTTTCACTGGCGGGTCAACGAAATAGATATCAACTTGCGCCAAACAGGCGTCACCTGGTACTTCTGCGATGACCCAACAGTACCAAGCGGACAATTTGATTTTCAGAGTGTTGCCTTTCATGAGTTTGGACATGGCCATCAGTTACAGCATATCATAGACAATACGGCGGTCATGCACCGCTCTATAGGGCCAGGAGAGGCACGCCGTACGTTAAATGCCAACGAAGAAAGTGGAGCCAACTACGTAATGAATCTGCCTGCCAACCCATGTGGTCCTGGGCCAATGACGCCCGTGGGCCATCCTGCTTGCCTGGGCCTTACGCCACCGAGCGCCTGCAATAGCGCAGGCTCTTGCACGGCGCCCTTGCCTGTTGAGTTGCTTCACTTCACAGCTCAGGCCATGGGTAGCGGAATACGCCTACAGTGGGAAACTGCAACAGAGCGCAACAACGATTTCTTTACTGTAGAGCATTCGGTTGATGCCATCCATTTTCAGGTGATAGGACGTGTACGCGGTGCAGGTACCTCTGGCGAGCGGCGCAAGTATGAATACTTCGACTTAACACCTAATGTCGGCATTAATTATTATCGCCTGTGGCAGACGGATTACGACGGCAAAGCTACCCTCTTACGAACAACCAGCGCAGTCTTCAGCGAAGAAAAAGCCGAGCGCTTGCGCGTCTTTCCCAATCCTATGGTGGGAGACAAAATCTACCTAGAGTTGAGCCAAATATGGGAAGAGACGAGTGCTGTAGCCGTGCTTTTCGATGCCTTGGGCCATGAAGTAGCTCGGCATGCTCTCTCAGGTTCGCTCACGTCACCTGTGGCATTCTCTGCTCATTCTTTGCCGCCGGGCTTTTATGTCCTTCGCATGTGGTTGCCCGAGCGTTACGAATGGCTTGGTCCAGTGCGCCTATGGAAACCTTAATTACAAGGCTTGAGTGCGAATTTTTTGTTCGATAGAAGTGGTGGAGTAGCCCTCCACAAATGGCAAACTCAATACCTGTCCGCCGTTAGTCAACACGATTGAAGATCCGACGATCTGTTCAGGGCGCCAATCGCCACCTTTGACCAACACCTCTGGCAGAAGCGCCTCAATGAGGAGTAGCGGTGTGTCTTCGTCAAAAAAGATCACGGCATCTACCATTTGCATGGCGGCCAGAGCATATGCACGCGTTGCTTCGTCGTTGATTGGTCGCCGCGGCCCCTTGAGTCGGCGCACCGAATCCGTGCTGTTTAAACCTACCACTAGATGGTCGCCCAAGTCACGCGCTTGAGCTAAGTAGCAGATGTGGCCGTAATGGAGTAAGTCGAAACAGCCATTGGTAAATACAATGCGCTCTCCCGCAGCCC
The DNA here is from genome assembly GCA_025055285.1 of Saprospiraceae bacterium. Lineage (GTDB taxonomy): Bacteria > Bacteroidota > Bacteroidia > Chitinophagales > Saprospiraceae > M3007. The sequence goes on along the minus strand of JANWXM010000028.1, from coordinate 39,870 downwards.
GCCAAACGCAAGCGCGTCGAAGCAGCTCCTCAAGAGTGCAGATTTTCTCCCGAATACGCGTTAAGTTATCCATGCTGTGAAACTTCCTTCAAAGTAGGGCGATTAAGCACCGGCAGCAGCACTAAGGCCAGCAACCCTCCTAAGACATTGTACAATATTTGCACCGCAAAAAAAGCAATATTGGCATAAGAAAAGGCGTCATCACTGCGAATGGCATATACCGTCAAGCCCGCTATGGCCAAAGCATGAAACGATCCCATTCCTCCAGGCGATGGGATGACGAACCCCAAGGTGCCAAAAACAAATACCATGAGGGCTGCATCCCAGCTTAGGTGGGCAGTAGGCCCAAATGCCCTGAGGTTGAACCACGTTTGCAGATAAAACATGAGCCAAATTCCCAAGGAGCAAGCCCAAAATATGCCAGCTCGCTTGAGCTGAAGCACACTGCGCAATCCTTCTAGGAAACCCGTTAGCAAACCAGCAAACCTCTTGAAAAGAGTTAGTCGTACAATTTTATGGCGAAAAAACCACGCCGCTCCGCCAAGGCTCGCTAGGAAAGCCAAAAAGACCAAAAAGGCTGGTTTTTTCCAAAAGGGCACCTCCGAACCGCGATTTTGCTGCAAAAAAGCCCACAACGTATCTGCCTCCCATAAAAAAGCTAATCCTACAACTAGACTTAGGCATACCATATCCATTAGTCGGTCTACGACTAGGGTGCCCATCACGCGCTCTACAGGTATGCGCTCATAACGTGCCAATACGCCTGCGCGCACTATTTCGCCCATGCGCGGCAGACCGAGATTGGCAAAATAGCCCAATACGATTGTCCAGAAGGCATTACCAAGCCGCGCCCTGTAGCCCATTGGCTCTAATAAAACTTGCCACCGCCAGGCCCTCAACAAAATGCTGATGGTAAAGGCGGCCCAAACCAATATCATCCACTCTAAACGTACACTCGAAAAATCGAAGAGTAATTTATCGAGTAAGCGACATTGCTCAGGCGGAATCCCTTCTAGCCGACATTGCTCTTGGTAAGCCTTGTTCTGATGCCAGAAAACCAACGCAAGCAACAGTATGCCTATGCCAATGAATAGGAGGATTTGGAAGATTCGTTTTCGTATCGCATTCATGATAGACGGCTAAAATCTTCTCCAACCGCGCAAAGGTGGGCATTTTGTTGTAGCTTATCGAAAAATTCCCGCTTTATTAGTAGAGCATAGAGATTGCCTTCGGGAAAAGAGAGAAAGGAAAGACAGGCTGCTTTTCTTGAGGAGAATAATGAAGCAGACTTCCAGGTTGTTCGTGAAGTTCCATCAAAAAGAAGTTGCGGGGGTGGTTACCTCTAAACAAGCGTGCGCATTAAAGGACAAACATTGCTTTTGTCGAAACTTAAAAAATGGTATTTGTCATGAAAAACCGCGTAGTGTTTTTGGCTATCCTCAGTCTGGTTTCCCTAAATGCCGTGTACGCTCAACTGAGCGGCGTAGGTTTTCGCCCGATGGCGACATTTTCTACGTACAAACTTTCGAAAGATCTCAACGATATTCACGACAGTTACTTGCGCCTGGGCGGAGGTGGTGCTTTGTTTGCAGAGTTCAATTTGGGCAGTCGCTTTACTTTCCAGCCAGAAATTGTTTACGTACAGCGCGGCGCCAACCTGAAAAGCGAGAGTCGACTGTCGTGGAACGGTCAGCACTTTGGCTATCCGCGCGACTATCAAGTCAAGGAAATTCGCCGGCAAGAGACCTTGCACTACCTCGATATTCCTCTCATGTTCGAGAAAAACTTCGGCGGTGGTGGGTTGGGCGCTTATGTAGCTTTCGGGCCGGCCATCTCCATTGCCGTGGCCAACGGCTTTGGCCGCGAAGAGATTGATGTCGTCCATCTCGACCTCGAAGGGAAACAGTCCGCATTCACCGACCGCAAAGAATACACCATTGAGATGGGCCGCGGCCGCTACGACGACTATCGAAAAGGCGACTTAAGTGTCAATCTCGGTGCTGGTATAGTGCTCATTTTGGACAGTGGAGAAATCGGCCTCGATGTGCGCTATACCCACGGCCTTCGCAACATTGACATCAGCGGTATTAAGAATCGCACGCTCTCCGTAGGGTTGTCTTACATGTATTATTTCTAAGTTGCCTTCCTTCCTTGGCGTTTACGCGGGCGCGCGGCTTTTTCTCAGGTTCGTATCGTCAAATCCAATTTTCGTGTTATGAGAAACTGTCCTAATTGTGGTTACGCTGTATCACCTGACCAAATGCGCTGCCGTCAGTGCAACTATAAATTGCCTCAAGGAGCCGTGCCCGGAGCTGCTCCCGCCTCTTCGTTCCTCATATGTTGGAATTGTGCAGCGCAAAATCCGGCGCATCACAGCCGCTGCGCCTGCTGTAACGCCCGCCTGGAAGATATTGTAGGCAAAGACTGCACCCCTCATTCGGTCACCCGCAAAGCTTATCACTATGGCCAACCAGAAGAGTTTTAACCCGATGTTTGTCTCTGCGCTTGATATCCTCACCGGTGCACTTGGCGTATTTATCGTGCTTCATTTTTTAAATGCGCGCCTAGCAAGCGCAGAGGTGCATCCTGCCTCTCCCTCTGTGGCGCAACGTGTGGAAAACAAAAAGATGGAGAAGCCGCGGTCTAACTCGCAGAGGCGCTCTGCACTCACAGAGCAGCACTCTGTGCCGAAACAGGAACCGATGCTCACTCCTGTAGAAAAGCCACGGCAAGAACCAGCGCTTGCACTGCCCGAACCGACGCGCTCTTCTGAAAAAGCCGAAGAAACCTCGCCTTCTGCACCACCTCAAGATCCCGTTGTTGTAGACTTGATGAAGCAGGCAAAGGGCGATGTCACTATCCTTCTTCAGCAAGAAGGTCTAGCCAAGCAGAGCGTAGAATTTATGCTTAAGCAAGGTAATCAGGTATGGAAGCCGGGCCGCGCTGGTAAGTATCAGACTGATGACTTTCAATACGAAAAAAGCCTTAATTACTTCTATCAGGCCCGGATTAAACCTGGGCGATACGAGGTTTGGGTACGCGTGAAAAAACGCACTGCTACATCAAGTCCGCAACCGTTCGCGCTATACGGTAAAATATTACAGCCCGGCTATCGCAGCATCACTTACAACTTTGGCTCTTACGCCATTTCAAGCACCGAGTGGATACCGGCAGGCACGCTTCAAGTACTGAACAATGCCCTCGACTATCAGTCGATACTGCTGCCAACGAACAATACACGATCCAACAACGAAAAAGCAACGCTGCCTCCTCCGGCATTGTCGGTGCCAACTTCTGATAGCCTTTCTCGCTCCCCGTCTAAGTCCAAAGGTAAGTGGAGTCGCTAATATCCTTTTCACACATTAACCAAAACCAATTCTTGTAGCCATGTTTGCTCAAAAGAAAAATAACCATATCGCTTATTGCCTAGTCCTGAGCGTTTGTACGTTAATCCTCGTTGTCGCTGGATACTGGGCTTCTCCACCAAATTCCTTTACCGAAACATTCTTCTTTGCCTTGGGCGGCAAAATGCCTGAAGGCCTCATCCAAGGAGCGATTTACTTTTGTTTCTTTCTCGCTCTTTTTGGCGTAGATGCCCTCAACGCCCGCTTACGCCGCGAGCATTCCATTTACTCGGCTCGACTTCTTCCCGAAACGGAGCAATATGTCCTCTATCCGGAAGACGTCAATCAAATAAAGCTCCGTACTATCGAGGCCGAACGACACTTAGGCCCAAGTATGATCACTGACCTTATCAAGCAGGCTGCCACTAAGTTTCGCTCTAATCACTCGCCTGCTGATGCTTTGGCCATGGTAGAGACGGTCAGCGACATGCAGCGCAAGGCCTTTGAGCGCGAATTCTGGCTCATCAATACTTGCCAAAATCTTATTCCTGCACTCGGTTTCCTAGGCACCGTGTTGGGCATGGCTGCCGCTATCTTGAATATGGGTGAAGTAAGGCTCATGGCTCAGGCGAGCCCGACGACGGGCGCCGTCGCTGCTGCCGTTCCACAGACCGCCATTGGAGCGGCAGATATCTCGATGCTAATTGACAACTTGGGCACGGCATTTTTTACCACCATTTTGTCTATAGTGCTGGGTATTATCGTCAGTATCGTTGTCAAGCGCACGGAGACCCGCGTTGAAGATTTTCTAACGGGCAGCAAACGTTATGTCGTAGAAAACCTAGTAAATCGGATTCACTTGTAAGTGGTGTTGTATTGCCTGCTATTCTCGTTGCTGGCGCCCTCCTGAAGCGGAGTGGCGCCATAATTTTTTTAGGAGAGTTAGAAGATGTTTTATAAACAAAAAGTTTTAAATTTGCCTCCTAAAACGAGGGAATCGCGATGCGCTGTACAAAATGTTTGACGGAATTATTACCAGGTAGTAGGTTTTGTTATCGATGTGGCGAACAGGTGGGAGGGCAAAGCAAGCTATGCCCGATTTGCAGGGCAGAGAATCCTATTGCTGCGATTTTTTGCCATGAGTGCGGGTTCCATTTTGTCGAGAAAGAAACCAGTAGGGCGACATATACGCCTCGATTTAAGCTCGATTTTATCCCAGAGCGCATAGGTACCCAGTTAAAAGCTTGTTTCTTTCGCCTTCTTTTAGAGCGAGTTCGGGAAGAACACGACATACAAAAGCACAGTCAGTATGTGCAGCGGTTCTACGACTCGCGTTTTTCAACGATCTTCGAAGCCCGAACGGGGCAACTAGTGCGCGATGTGATGACGCTGTGGAATCGCTTTGGTTTGGCAGGCTTGCCTCAGATCGACGAATTCTTGGAAGAGGCCTTCGATGGGCTGTTGGATTATTTTATTATCGAGTTCTGCCCTGACCTTAACGACGTCTGGTTGCCTAGTGCTATACTCCGCTACGAGCGCATTTTGCCAAGTGGCCTTGAGTTAGGGCGCATGATCTTCGACTTTCTCGACTTCGAACGCGAGCCAGAGGTATGCTACAGAAACTTTTTCCAGATGCCGCAAGAACTATTGACTAACGCCTGCAAAAGCTTCCTTTTTGCAGACAGGTCTGAGCGATTGTTTTTCATTTGCGATTTGTCGCTGACCGGCAGCGGCAAAGAAGGGTTTGCTATGACAGACCGCCGACTATATTGGCGAGCTCCGCTGAGTCGGGCACACTGTGTCGCCTATAAGGAACTAAATGACCTACATTTCGAGCGGGAATGGCTTACTATCAATGGGTATTTCTTTACAGCTAATCCCTCCCTAAATCTTAAATTGTATAAACTACTCAAAAAACTGCGCCGCCATAAAAAACAAATGGCCGAGCCCATACAGGCCTCCTGTGACCTAAACCAGGCGTCGCCGTAACTTGTTGGATTTTTCCAAAAGGAGTTTGTTTGGTAACCTATCTTTGCTGTTCCTTCCCACAGCACCCAGTGACTATGATGGTAGAACTGCCTGAAACGACGAAGCAAGAGATAACGACACCAGAGGAGCTCGATAGCGAGACGCTCGACGACGTGGCCGACGACCCGAACGCGGATGACGACGAGGCAAGTTTAGAGGAAAAGAGCGATGTGGACAGCGATGGGCTGTATGAGCGGCGGGAATTTGTGGCCGATGCGAAACAGTCGCTCATCCGCCTGGATAAATTCTTGCTTGCACGCTTGAGCAATCGCTCGCGCACAAAAGTGCAGGAAGCAATTCGGGCTGGTGCCGTAAAAGTAGATGACCGGGAAGTAAAGCCCAACTACAAAGTAAAGCCAGGCAACCGGGTATCCATCATCTTGCCCAAAAATTTGGACGAAGAATATGAAATTATTCCGCAAAATATTCCTCTAAATATCGTCTATGAAGACAATGATGTCATAGTAGTGAATAAGCCCCCCAACATGGCAGTACACCCGGGTGTCGGCATACCCGACAAGACATTGGTCAATGCGCTTGCCTGGCACTTGCAGGAGCAACTCGAAAAATTGCCCGTCAAGGAAGGCAATGAGCCGAGCCGTGCTGGTATTGTACACCGCATTGACAAAGACACTACAGGCCTGATGGTCGTTGCGAAAAACGAATATGCCATGGCCTATCTGGCCAATCAATTCTTTCACCACACGATTGAGCGCCGCTATTGGGCATTAGTATGGGGCAATCCAGCGGAGGATGCTGGGACAATCGTGGGTAATGTTGGACGAAATCCCAACGACCGCAAAATGTTCATGGTGTTTCCGGAGGGCGAAAGTGGCAAACATGCCGTTACGCACTGGCGAGTACTAGAGCGTTTCTACTACGTTACACTTGTGGAATGCCGTCTGGAGACTGGTCGCACCCATCAAATTCGCGTACACATGAAATCCATCGGCCATACACTTTTTGGCGACCGGCGATACGGCGGCAATCACATTCTCTACGGGACGGTGCATCCTAAGTATCGGCAATTTGTTGAAGGGCTGCTCAAAATCTTGCCGCGCCAGGCGCTTCACGCTAAGGTGTTAGGTTTTGCGCATCCGAGCACCGGCGAGCACATACGCTTCGAATCTGAACTACCGGCAGACATGGCTACTGTCATTGAGAAATGGCGCGAATATGTCCATGCTCGCCGACAACTCCTATAGAGCCCATCATGGAGCAAGCGCATCCTTACATCAAACACGCTTTCTTGAAGGAGCTTCTGCCGCCAAGGCGCATTGTCTTTCTGGTTAATCCCTTTGCCGGAGCGCGCACACATGCCCAAATTGCCGATGCTATAGAAGCTCACCTCGACCATCGAAAATTCACGTATACCATCTGGCATACGGAGCGACCAGGACACGCAACGGAACTCGCTCAACGGGCCCGAGAAGAGGGCTACGATATCGTCGTCTCTGTAGGTGGAGATGGCTCGGCTCAAGAAGTGGCGACGGCCCTTTTGCAGACGGATACCGTCATGGGTGTGCTGCCGGCTGGTTCAGGTAATGGATTCGCTATGCATCTCGGGTATGACCGCAACATCGCGCACGCAATCCGTTTGCTGAACACAGCTGAGCCGCGCCTCATAGATTGTGGTCGGGTCAATGGCCGCCCTTTCGTGAATGTGGCCGGTATCGGTTATGATGGTGCTGTAGCTGAACGAATGAAACGAACCGCCCGCCGCGGTTTTTGGCCTTACCTCTATCATGCCGTTGTCGGCGGTTTGCTGCATCGCCCTGTGCGCTATAAAGTGGAAGCGGAAGGACAGTGTTGGGAAGACACATTCTTTCTCGTCACCATAGCCAACGGACCTATGTACGGTTACTCCTTCTACATAGCGCCTGATGCCTGCGTAGACGATGGCCTCTTCTCTGGAGTAATATTTAAAAACGTGTCGCGTTGGCACTATATCTTAGCCATACCCTCTAGCTTGAGCGGTCGGCTGTATAAGGAGCATTTCGTCATACATTTTCAAGCAAAGCAAGTAAAAGTTACTTGCGAACAACCCACCTTTGCACACGCCGATGGTGAAAGCTTAGGAAAAGGAAATGCCTTTCAATTTGAAATAATTCCTCGAGCGCTAAAGATACTTGCGCCGGTACGCTACTAAACCTGTTCTATCCCTATGACAAAGAGCAATAAACGTCCGTCCTCTCAACTCGTTTTCTCTACAGACCCGGAAATTCGCCGGCGAATCATGGAAAGAGAAGAGCCTTCTACACCTGCCGTGGCGCCCGAACACCAAGTGCTGCGCATTTGGTTGGAGCGCGGCAAAGGAGGCAAAGAAGTTACCCTAGTTAAGGGCTTTGTTGGGCCAGAGGATGCTCTGGAAGAAGTAGCACGGTGGCTCAAAAACACTTGTGCAACAGGTGGTAGCGTCAAAGAGGGTGTTATCATTTTGCAAGGCAATCATCGCGATCGGGTATTGACGCTGCTTCAGGAGCGTGGCTATAAAAACGTTAAAAAGGCAGGAGCCTAGAGGCTCCCATGTGCACACGCCATTGAAAGCACCGACAAAATCGCCCTTGTATGGATCTTTTCATAAATATCGGACGCGGCTTGCTAGGCATGCTTGCCCTGCTAGTTGTGGCTTACCTGTTGAGTGCCAATCGTCGAGCTATCAACTGGAAATTAGTGGGCGCGGGCATTGGTCTCCAACTTGCCTTTGCCCTGCTCATCTTGAAAGTGCCTGCAGTTGGCTGGGCATTCGATGAATTCGCCAAAATCTTCACTTACATTATCGAGTGGTCAGAAGAAGGCGCTCGCTTTCTTTTCGGAGATTTAGCCACAGGCGAAAACGGCTTCGGCTATATTTTTGCTTTCCGGGTCTTGCCCACAGTGATGTTCTACTCGGCATTATCCGCCATTTTGTTTTACTTTGGAATCCTACAAAAGATTGTCTATGCCATTGCCTGGGTACTCACGCGCAGCATGGGACTAAGCGGGCCAGAAAGCCTTGCTGCAGCAGCTAACGTCTTCATCGGTCAGACGGAGGCACCACTTATCATTCGCCCCTACCTAGCAGATATGTCTCGTTCGGAGATCTTGTGCGTAATGACAGGCGGCATGGCGACCATTGCCGGAGGAGTCTTTGCAGCCTATGTAGGTTTCTTGGGCGGAGATGACCCGGCACAGCGGTTACTCTTTGCCCGCCATTTGCTGGCTGCCTCCATTATGTCGGCTCCAGCAGCAGTAGTATGTGCCAAAATGTTAGTGCCTGAAACGGAAAAGCAAGCCTTAGAAAAATTGGCTCACGCAGACACCTATGTAGGAGACAATTTGCTTGACGCAGTGGCGAAAGGAACTACCGACGGGTTGCGCCTGGCTGTCAATGTCGGTGCAATGCTTATCGTGTTCATCGCGCTCATCTTTATGCTCAATTGGCTGTTGAAGAACACAATAGGCTACTGGACAGGGCTAAATGAGGTTGTCTCTCAGAACACTAATGGTCGTTTCGAAGGCTTAACTTTTACATATCTTCTAGGACTTTGTTTCGCTCCTGTAGCTTGGCTACTGGGCACTCCGTGGGCCGATTGCATGCTAGTAGGCCAATTACTCGGTCTGAAGACAATGATTAACGAATTTGTAGGATATACTGCGCTGAGCGAAATGCAAAAAACTGCGCAATTGCATCCTAAATCAGTGATCATCGCCTTGTATGCGTTGTGTGGTTTTTCCAACTTTGCTTCTATTGGCATACAAATAGGCGGCATTGGCACCTTAGCGCCAAATCAGCGCCGTACGCTAACAGAATTAGGCTATTGGTCGCTCATAGGAGGAACGCTTGCGTGCTTTTTGACCGCTACCATTGCAGGTATGTTGGTATAGAAAATAATTATGACAGACGCACAAGTTCTCCTGCAAACTCTTCAAAAAATTCGCGCTCGTATTGCAGAGAGCGAAATTGAGGAAGCCTTAGACGACCTCATTGCCGTAGGAACTCAAACAAGGCTAGGCATAGACGACGAAGTCCTTGCACTTCGACAACAATTTCGCCATATCCAAAAGCAAATAGACCTAAACCTCATTCCTTATAGTGAATACGCGCAAGCCCTGAACAACATCAGCTACGCTGTGTTGCGGCTCATTACTACTACGTGTAGGCAGCTCCAACAAAAGCATCTCAGCGCAAATCCCACGGCCGGAATTTCCCTACCTGCGCTCGAGAAGGAAGCAAGCATCTCCCTTAAAACCGAGGAATTGTCGCCGATCCTTCGGGAAGGCCAACAAAAAATGGAGGCTGGCGATTACACTGGCGCGCTCCAACAATTTAGTGCTTATCTTCAAGTAGAACCGCGTTCTTGGCATGCTATGCATTACCTCGGTCAACTTCATGAAATACTAGGATTGTGGGACGAAGCGATCCACTGGTATTCCGAAGCGCTTAAAATAAACCCAGCTAATGCACTAGCCTTAAACAACCGCGGCAACATTCGCATGGAGCAGATGGAAGATTTTGCAAGAGCCTACAAGGACTTCTCAGCGGCTTTGGTAGCAGACCCTTCTCTCTTCACAGCACATTACAACCGCGCCGTTGCAGCAGCCAACCTTCAAAACTACGAGCAAGCCGTTGCTGACCTTAATGCCTGCATCGGCCACCACCTCATACCCGATACAGCCTTCGGTTTGCGCGGCATCTGTCTAGTTGCCTTAGAGCGCTACCAAGAAGCCATGAAAGACTTAAGCATCGCTATCCAGCGCGAGCCCGACAATGCAGTTTACTGGAGCAACTATGGCCTTTGTGAATACCACAGCGGCTCGTATCCGCAGGCTATCCACACGCTGACTCATGCACTCTCCCTTAACCCTAATCAACCTGATATTCAACACATACGAGGCATGGCTTATTTCTTCTCGGAAGATTACTCCGCCGCTCAAAGAGACTTTCAGCAACTCGTACAGCAAAAATCCAACCATGCCTACGGGTGGTACTTTCTGGGTCTTTGTCACAAAATGACAGGTAATCCCACCGAGGCTATTCACTGTTTAGGAGAAGCTATTCGGCACAACCCGGAATTCGCTGATGCCTACGCCGTCTTAGGGGTTATCGCCTATGAAAACGGCCAGACAAACGAAGCCATTCGCTTATTTCAACAAACACTTGAATTAAGGGCAGATCATCCCGTGGCTCGGCAATATCTACAGAAAGCTCAACAAAGGCAGTCTTCAACTGGTTTTTGGAAAAAACTCTTCGGCGGAGCATAAGGATTTTGCCTTTCACTCTGTTTACGTTACACCATGAGTCGCGCTATTTCAAGAGCGCTCTTCAGTGAAAAAACGCTTATTTTTGTATCTAAAAAGGGAACGAGGTCTACCATGAAAGAATGGCCATTGTGGGAAGTTTTCATCCGCTCTAAACAGGGACTCAGTCATAAACACGTAGGAAGCCTTCATGCTGCAGATGCTGCGATGGCGATTGAAAACGCGCGGGATGTCTATTGCCGGCGAAACGAAGGCATTAGCATTTGGGTTGTTGAATCCAAATACATTCACGCTTCCACCGAGGATCAAGAGGCCTTCTTCGATCCTTTCAACGACAAGATATATCGGCATCCCACTTTTTACAAACTACCCGACGAAGTCAAACACATGTAAGTGTTAGCGTTCGAAACGGGCTAAATTTCTCCCTGCGCGCACATGCAAGCTAGTTTTCCTTATGTGTTGCAACTAGGCGATAATGCTCTCATCCTCTCACACCGTTTAAGTGAATGGTGTGGACACGGCCCTGTTCTAGAGCAAGATATCGCCCTAACGAACATTGCTCTCGACTTATTAGGTCAAGCGCGTCTGCTCCTCACGTATGCAGGCGAACTAGAGGGTCGAGGGCGTACAGAAGACGACCTGGCCTATTTCCGCGATGCGCACGAATTCCGGAATGTTCTCTTAGTAGAACAGCCCAATGGCGACTGGGCACATACTATCGTCCGACAGTTTTTTTTCGATACCTATCATTACTACCACTATCAGGCTCTGCTCAATAGCCGAGACGAACGGCTTGCCGCCATCGCTCAAAAGGCTTTTAAGGAAGTGACTTACCACTTGCGATATTCAAGTGAATGGACTATTCGCCTCGGCGACGGCACCGAAGAAAGTCATCGTCGCATGCAAGCAGCGGTGGATGACCTATGGATGTATACGGGCGAATTGACCACCCCGAATGAAGTAGAGCGACATGCTGCTGAAATGGGCGTCGGCTCAGATCTCGAACAAATCCGCTCTCTATGGCAGGCCAAAGTTCGTGAGGTCTTGCAAGAGGCTACGCTGCAGATACCCGACAACGATTGGATGCAGAGCGGAGGCAAAGATGGACGTCACAGCGAGCATCTGGGCTACATTCTAGCAGAGATGCAATTCCTCCAACGCGCATACCCTGGCCTTCAGTGGTAACAGCGCTTGTTGCGTAAAGAATACTTCGTCCTTCGAACGTAGGCAGGGTTTACCTAACCTCGCTATCGAGAAGAGGTGTTCAAATTTTCCTTAATTTGAACAGGGAAGAGCAATTGGTCTATGCGGCATTGGCAGAGACAACAACGTCATTCGCTTGATGCGTTTGGTCGAGAGTTTCTCCTTAAGACCAAGCAACTCGCGTTTTTCTCTTTCGCACACCTGTGAACAAAGTGGATGCCGACGGCATTTAATACAAGCAACGCGGACGAGACCATGGATTACCAGGAGGGGAAACAGCGTTTTATTGAAGTGTGGGGGAAGATGGCGAGTTGCTGGGGGATTCCGCCCGCAATGGCAAGAGTTCATGCTCTGTTGTTGATCTCACCTGAACCACTCACAGCAGAGGAGATCAAGCAACAGTTGGATATTTCCGTTGGTAGCGCCAACATCAATTTGCGCAAACTATTAAGTTGGGGATTGATCAGCAAAAAGTCCGTCCCCGGGAAGCGAGGTGATTGTTTTGAAGCCGAAAAAGACATATGGACGATGATCCAGAAAATCATCGCCTATCGAAAGAAAAAAGAATTAGAGCCTGTAATTGCAGAACTAGAGGCGTTTAGCCAGATTCAAGGCGATAGTGCAGAGGCGAAGTGTTTCCATCACGTTGTTTCGGAGATGTGTAAGTTTTCTCACCGGGCTGATAAGTTTTTGACTTTCTTGATTACTGAAGAGCACCTTCAAGTTTTACATCTGTTGAGCCGAGTTGTTGGCTGATATCCTTGCCCGTCTAGTTGCTTCGGCCTTCCTGCGGAGGGGGGATACGGAGTACTCCTTAATTAAGGTGTTCTCCGTAGTAAAGGCCAAAGAAAGTTTAAGTGGGTCTTTAGGAGAGCGCACCCGAAGAGGTAGAGCTGGGTAGTTTGGCGAACAGTTCGCGGCACTTCTCGCGCAGCCATTCGCTATCAACAACTGGGCTGACTTCTAGGTCGTACCATATTCGCTCCACTTCGCGACGTATGTTAGCAGGCGGAGCAGAGTGGAGAGCTAGCTTTTCCTTTTGACGAAAGAGCTGAACAGCGGCCTGATAAAACCCTAAAATGCTAGCGCGGCGTTCGGGGCGAAGTGTTTTGTTCTCCTTGATGCGCTTGTGCGTTGCGCGGCGCATGTTGGTACCTTCTTCGTCGAAAAGCGTGCCCAGTTCATAGCGGATGCGCACGTCCAAGGTAGCCGCTAGTGAATAGAGAGTCGGGTCGTCAGTCGCTCCGTAAACGAAATAGTGCGGTAAGTATTTGGCAGCCTGGTGGTATTGCCCTCGTGCAAAAGCCAACATGGCGTACCCAATATCAGCTACGAGTTGAGGTTCGGGCGTAGCCGTGATGCGCGAAGCAAACTCTCGCAAGAAATTTTCAGCCCAATCGAGCTGACCAAGTTTGATTGCATTGAAAAGAATACTCTGAAAATGCGAGCTTTGGATGTCCTCGTTATTGCGGCGCAACTGTTCTACATCTTCCTGATGTGAAAGAAAAATTTGCTCTAAGAAATGGCGTTCGCGCGTTTGGCGATATCGGCGCGCCCAGTAAGAACGCACCATCACGTTGAAGTCGCGGAAGCGCCGTTCAGGCACGAGGCTCGCGTGTTGGCGCAAGAGTTGGAAGAAGCGCTCGGCTAATGCATCGGTTGTCTGAGGCTTTTTCTTGACTAACAATTGCAACAGGGTGAAATACAGTGCAATACTTGGGTCACCCTCGAGATAACCGTGCTTAACGAGAAGTTTGACCATTTTAACGCTCAGCATCTGATTCATCGTCAGCCGGCGATATTCGTCGGAGTTTTCTGGAAAGGGCATGGCAATCTGTTGCAAATGCAAGAGCCGGCAGATTTGGTCTAGTTTGCTCAAAAAGTAAAAGCGGTCTAAACTTTCGGTGGCAACCAAAAGATTGACAAAGCCTCCTTGCGCCGACCATTCATGCAGGCTCTCGTAGATTGCTTTTTCTTGCTCAGCCAAGTATCGAAAATAATAAAAATCGTTGAACTCATACTCCTCGAAATGGTCAAAGCGCGATTGGCTGTCGAAAGCCTCCTTCAGTTCCTCGTACAGGTGCCGAAAGAAATTCTCCGCGCGTTTAACACGCCGCTTTTTGCCATCGGTCTTCGTTTCTGAAGAGACGTTCTTCGGAAAATCCGCTGGTTTTTGCAGCAGTCGTTCGCTGTAGAAGCGCATTAGGGCCAGTTGCTGACGCGCGAAATTGAGCAACGAAACAGGGTCCTGTAACACGTTTTGTTTTCGCCCACTGCGCACAGCGCGGCCACCCTTGACAGCGGAATATCGAAAATTAATGAATTGCTTGACGATGCGCATCAACTGCGCCATAGTGCGCTCAAGCTCATTCTCTGGTTGGTTGCGCGTGGGAAAGAGTTTTTTACCTGCCACTGACTTGTCTAAATCTGGCGCGCTAAAATGTGGATAAAAGGTGCGCAGGTAGTTAAACAGCCGTACAGTGTCGTGAAAGCGGTTAGCTTCATTAAAAATAGGCGAGCTCACGAACTTCTCTAAATCCTCCAATTCATCAGGCGTGAGCAATTGCAAAGTGCGGACTAATGGACTCTCATGCATGACTCAAACCAATCGAGGCGGGCTAGCTTGGAAGTTGCAATGGAAGTTAAACCACTTTTTGTGTTTGTCGGCCCGCATTTAGGAGAGCCACCTTTGTGTTGTCTTCGAACTACTGCGAGCCCGACTGCCGCGAAATTATCTCATCAATAACCGATAGCCAAAGCAAAGCGCTTTTTTTACAATCCTCGGCAAACTCCTTTTTCTCGTTTAACGCTCCTTGCATGAAAGAGCAAGTTCCTTGAAAGGTTGCTCACATAGGCTTTCGAAACCTACGCACTTCGAGCGTGCGTTTCGCAGAAGGGAAGCTGCGACGCCCACGGGATTTAGGCCGCCAAAATGCCTAGAAATTCTTTCTAGGCGTAATAGGTCTGACGCTTAATTCATTGAACAATCTCGTCCGCAGAGCGAGTGCGTTACGGCTCAACCCTCCTGAAAGATCTGTGAACTCCTCGCACGACGTTCTGCTGATTTTTTCTCAAAACTAATCCGACTTCCTCCACTAGTACAAGCGGCTGATTTTCCACTGAAAAAACTCAATGAGAACAGCCCCAAAAAACCGCCCCAAAATCCGGAAGAAAAAAGAAAAAAACCTTGGCGGGGGATTCAAACTCCATAAGAAGGAGTGCCCGCTTCCTAAAAGAAGGAGGCGGGCTTTTTTATTCGCTGCCAATGGTTGTAAGCATTAACGCATTAACTAGGTGAAGAGACCCTTCTTACGTGAGCAACGCAAAGATGCCATTTCTCCAACTTGCTTAGTATGGCTGTGTGCAGCTCACTCCCTGTAATAAAGTGAACCTCCTGAGCAAATTCATTGTCAATGAGCTGTTCTAAGTGAGCTAAGGGCACCTAATTTAGTACGCCCGCTCGTCGCGGTCTTCTACAAAATTGATAAAGGCGCGATTCGCTACGCGATTACCGCCAGGCGTAGGATATAGGCCAGAAAAGTACCAATCGCCCCGATGGCGAGGGCAAGCTTTGTGCAAATTTTCAAGGGTCTGGAAAATCACTTGCACTTCAGGAAAGATATCCTTGGGTGTTACGATCTTAGCGATACGGTCGGTAATCTGTTGATAAGTGAAGTGATTGTACAATGGAATAAGTTCATTTTGTACCATCTCTACAGGCAGGTTTTCTGAAGCTTTGCAACGCTGATAAGTTTCCTGAATAAGATGTGCCTGCCCTGTTTCGCGCAGCAATTCAATGAGTGCCTGAAAGGCGACAAAGTCCTTCAGCTTGCTCATGTCAATCCCGTAGCAATCGGGGTAGCGGATTTGAGGCGCCGAAGAGAGGATGACAATCTTTCGCGGGTTGAGTCGAGCAGCAATATTTACGATGCTATCGCGTAAGGTTGTGCCGCGTACGATTGAGTCATCCAGAAGAACAAGATTATCTCGACCCTCGCGCACTAAGCCATAGGTGACGTCGTATACATAACTGACCATGTTATAGCGGCTTTTAACGTCAGCAATAAACGTGCGCTGCTTTTCATCTTTGTGAATGAGTTTCTCCACCCGCGGGCGATGATTCAAAATCTCGCGCAGTTTTTCGGGATTGAGTTCCCCGCTTTCGGCCAGCAAAAGGATTTGCTCTTCTTTCCATCGGTTGAGCTCTCGGTTTAGGCCCTCTGCTAGTCCTTGAAAGGCTACCTCTGCTGTATTAGGTATGAAAGAAAATAGCGTATTGTCTATGTCAAAGTTAACCGCTTCTAATGCAGGCTTTGCTAAGAATTCGCCCAATTTTTTTCGCTCTTGGTAGATTTCACAGTCATTTCCGCGGCTGAAGTAGATGCGCTCAAAAGAGCAGGCGCGAAACTCGCGCGGCTCTGCAAACGGTTGCTCACTAACAGCGCCGTTGTATTTGATAATAAGAACATGGGCGGGCTTAAGCTCGTGTACAGTGTTAGAGCGTACGTTAAAGACTGTCTGTATTGCTGCCCGTTCAGAAGCTGCCACAACAACTTCTTCATCTTGATACCAATAGGCCGGACGAATGCCGTTAGGATCGCGCAGAAGAAAAGCATCGCCATGACCTAAAAGGCCTCCCAATACGTAGCCGCCGTCGAACTTTTTGCAAGCGCGCCGCAACAGGCGAGCGATGTCTAAGTTGTCGAAAATGAGCTGATTAATTTCTTGATTGGTATAGCCATCGGGCTTGAACCACGTGTGAAGACGCTGTACCTCGTCGTCTAGGAAATGCCCTATTTTTTCGAGCACCGTTACTGTATCGCTCTTTTCTTTCGGATATTGACCCAACTCAATGAGCTCATTAAAGAGCTCATCCAGATTCGTCATGTTGAAATTACCAGCCAGCAAAAGGTTTCGGTTAATCCAGTTATTCTGGCGATGAAAAGGGTGTACGCGCTCGATACTGTTGTCTCCGTGTGTGCCATAGCGTAGGTGCCCCATGAGGACCTCGCCGGCATATGGAGCATGACTTTTGAGCCAAGCTACATCGTGGAGACGGTCGAGGGGCAATTGCCGGATGCGCCCCCAGACCATGTCGAAAAGGTCAGTTAAGTAGGTATTGGGCGTATTACTGCGTTTCCGGCTGATGTAGCGCTCACCAGGTTTCGGATTCAGTTTGACAACGGCCAGGCCTGCTCCATCTTGACCTCGGTTGCGCATCTTTTGCATCAGCAGCTGAAGCTTCTGCAAACCGTAGAAGGCTGTACCGTATTTTTCTATATAAAAATCAAGAGGCTTTAGCAATCGCACTATTGCTATGCCGCATTCATGCTGAATTAGGTCGCTCATCGGAAAGGGTGAACGGTTGGCAAGGCGGGCATGCAAAGGTACAGCACATACCGCAATCCCAGGAGAATAAATATGCGCTAAACTGGGTTTAGTACTGCTAAAACCTGGAAAAGTGAACACTCCCTCCACATGCTCATCTGTTGAGCGTTTAGAGCCTATAGTACCCTCCTCTTCGCGGCGCTATTCTTCGCTCCGGACAAAGACGACGCTTTTTTCTTCATATGTCTTCAAATAAGTGTTTCTCTTGCCGAGAAACAACTGAGCTTACTCAAGGGCGACAAACATGCTGTTCTGTGCGGCGCCTGTTGTTCAATCAAAATATTGGGTGTGAAACTGAAAATCTCTCGTAACCATCGCGCAGCCTCATTTGCACATGATGTCAGGGCTTGAGCGCTAGGTTCTTCGAAGTGGATGAGATATCCAACAGAAAACCAAGCGGGTCAGGCGTAGATGGGCCTTCCAGCCAAACTGTGCGTAACAAAACAATAGACTTTGCACACGTGAGGCAGAGTATCGCTCTGCTTTCTTTTCTGGTTTCCCTACCTTAATCAAAATAATTGTTGAATAGAAAACGCATGTGTCTTGTCTAAAAATTAATAGAGACTTTTTCAGCAACTTTTGCCTTGCCTTACCTTTGGGCCGCTAATGAAAAATTAAAAAAAACCGTTTTCTTTCATGCACTTTCCAGACAACTGCAAATACACAGAGGATCACGAGTGGATTCGCCTCGAAAGTGACAACATCGCTTACGTGGGCATTACGGACTTTGCTCAAAGCGAATTGGGCGAACTTGTCTACATAGAAGTAGAGACCGTTGGGCAGGTCATTGAGGCGCGCGGCGTCTTCGGAACCGTAGAAGCGGTCAAAACTACTTCAGACTTGTTCATGCCTGTGAAAGCAAAGGTGCTAGAGTTCAATGCGGAAATTGATGAATCGCGAGGCGGCAATCCCGCTCTTGTGAATGAAGACCCATATGGCAGAGGGTGGATTGTCAAGGTAGAAGTGCTTAATCCTGGCGACTTAGATACCTTGATGGATGCTGCTGCATATCAGGCACATTTGGCCTAACAAAAGGAAGCAGCTTTGCCTTCGCCAACCTCGAGAGCACTGAGGGCCGTTAACAGAAAGCACTGTGCGTTTCAACAAGCGAAAGGAGAAATTCTCGAGAAGAGAGCAATACCCACGCCTGTTGCTTTGCGCCCTGCAGGCGAGCTAGGCTTTCTCGGCACGCAGTACTGCCCTTAACTTTTCTTAAGACGGGATGAAAAGCTGCATGCTTTCCCGTTTTATCCGTCTGACTCTCCTACGGCAATTTCTGCAGAATTTGCCACTACGGAGGGATGCCCTACGTATTGCTTGAGCATGTGGATTTCGCGTTGAGTAAGTTCGCGAAAAGCGCCGCGCCGAAGACCTTTCTTCGTTAGTCCGGCAAAACAGAAGCGATCGAGTTTGCGCACCTCATAGCCTAGGGCCTCAAATAGGCGCCGAACAACGCGGTTGCGACCCTCTGTAATTTCAAGCTCAACGACGTCCTTTTTGGGCTGGTCGATGGAATAACGAATCCAGTTGACATACAACGGGCCGTCATCCAATTCAACCCCTTGAGCAATGCGCTCAAAATCGGCCTTCGTAAGGGGGCGATTGAGGGTTACACGATACTGCTTCTGGACTCGACTACTGGGATGAGTGAGTTTCGCTGCCAGTTCACCATCGTTGGTAAGCAAAAGCAGGCCGGTAGTGTCTCGGTCGAGGCGGCCCACTGGATAGATGCGCTCTGGGAAGGCAGGGTCCACCAAATCAAGCACAGTCGGACGTCCGCGCTCGTCGGAAGTAGTAGTGATAAGACCCTTGGGTTTGTTGAGCAAGACATACACCTTGCGCTCCTGGATTTGCATGAGTTTACCCTCACAGTGGATAACGTCGCCCTCCTGGACGCGATAATAGGGCTCGAGCTTGACTTCTCCATTCACCGTGACCAAGCCTTTCTCGATATACTCCACGGACTTTCGCCGGGAAGCTAAGCCACAATGAGAAAGATACTTGTTGAGCGGCATACCAACGCCGGTGGGAAGTGGAGGCTTCGGCTTGCGCTCGATGTGAAAAGTCTCTCTAGAAGAGGATTTTCGGGTAGAAGCTTTCCTTTTGAGACCACCATGAGTAGAGAGGGCTGCTTTGTCTTGGCTGCCATTTCCGCGCTCGCGAAAAGGCTTTTTCCCAAAATCGCGCTTGTCTCGGGCGGAAGCCTGTTTTGAGTAACGCTCGCCTCGACCAAAAGAACGATTCTCGCCCTTCTCGCGGGATGGTCGTTCAATGGGCTTATCCAACTCAATCCGCTCTTTCAGCAGGGAGTCTTTCAAGGGCCTTTGAATGCGCGGCCGGCGCTTCTTTTCCTCCATGAATTTTACTATTCTTTGAACAATACATTTTTCAACAGGCAGCAAATATGCAGCTAAGCATTGGGGTATAATATTAATTTAGCGTAATGGGCCACAAATTTTTCCTTTATTGACTAAAAAATGAATGCTCCGACAGATTACTTGGTGTCTCTCAATAAGCCAGAGATCTTCTTTGTCAGTCAGGTACAGATCTCTTGATGGAGTCGAGCGCTTGGCTGCGAGAACTTCCTTCAGGTAAGCTTAGCACAGACAAAACACTTTGCTCCACCTCTGGGCGACGAACGCCATCAAGTTGGTTGAGCATGTTGCATTAGCGCCTTTTCCCTGTCTCTATTTCCACCAATTTTTTCAAAAGCCAATTCTTGGGCATAGCATACGAAGTCTCATTGACGCGTTGGCGCAAGCGTTCGAAAGCCCTTTTATCGGAGGGAGCGATGGTTGCAAGTTTCTTTACTAAACTAATAAAATTTATGTACTCCCGTTTTAGCGTCTTGGAAATAACCTTGTTCCGCAACAGAAATGCCCGAAAGCTTTCAATAAGAGATTCCAAGGCTAGGCTCTCACCCATTTCATAATAGGTGCGCAATAAAATGGACTTTGCGCCGAGAGCATACACTACGTCGCTATATTCAACGTCGCGCAGGCACTCGATAACGCGATCGTAGTTTTTTTGATAGAAATAGACGTACGCTAAATTAAACGTTCGGGCATTTTCGCGAACACGAGCGGGTAGAAAGTCAGTATATTGGTGAATGAATTGCTCGGTCCATTCATATTGCCCAGCACCAAGGCTGACCGTAATGAAATTCTTGAACACGGCTTCTGGAATTTGGTTGTTTTCGACGAGTAAGTCGCGTTCAACCATCTTTTTAATAAGTTCAAAATAGCGATGGTAATAACTTGTGTTGCCCTGATTGATTTTTAAGGCACAATAATTTTGAGCGATGAAAAAACACTCGCGCAAGTCGGAGCGAGCTAACTGACTCCCTTTGCTATCCATGAAACAGAGCAACTCTTCAAAATGCGTCTCGTTCTCCATCTCGTTAAAGCAGAGGATAATTTTTTGAAATATTCGAATAAGTGGTGCTTCATCGAAACGCGGGTCATTTAAGTATTCCCAGAAACCTGAGATAAGTGGCAATTCGTGCTCACTGGCGCGAAAACCGCGGAAAAGCATCCAGTCGATATAAAGTTTCAACTTCTGAACGAGATAGAAACATTCGAGATGAAAGTCGGCAGCGGCAAGTTTTTCCGAGAAACCGGCAGTAGCTACCTGTTTGGAGGCACGTGCAAAGATGTTCCAGTGCCTGCGGTATTGAGCATAGTGATAATCAGCAGATTTGCCTGGGTATTCCTGAATGAGTCGTTCAATGGAGCGTTCAACAGCTGCCAGATGTTTGGGCAAGTCGAAGCGCTCTAAGGCGCGCTGGAGGTCAAGAGCTTCGCTCAATGGGTCTTGCCGGCGCATTTCGGCCACTAAAAAGCGCAGAGCAACTTGTGTTAACTCTGACATTAGCCGGCGCAAGCGAGCATCGTCGTAAGGAAGCCCAGGAAATAGCACTTCCCATAGGGCTAACTTGTCTAGCTTAAGGCTTTTCTCTGCCGTCTGGCGGAGCGCGTTATTTAGCACCTCGAATAGGCGACGCACATCGGTATGTTCATTGAGGTAGGGTGAATCCACAAACTTTCTCAAACGGTTCATCTCTGGCCGAGAAAGTGCGCTCAAGAGAGAAAGCAACTTGTCGCTTATCATGGTGAAAACGCTACAACAAGTATTGATAAAGCGCTATTTATCAGAAAAAAAGATGAGAGGGGGCAAACTATTTTTCCTCGACAAGTTACGCAAAAAGTCCTTCATTGCGCACTTTGTCGAATGACATCTTCGCGGAAGTAAAAAGTTGGAGGAGAAGGAGATGGTAGGCAAGGCACATGACATTGTCCGGTTGTGCGCGCTTTTACCGCATTTTTTGATGGCTAGTCTTTCAGTTTGTGGTGCTTGGTCGGCGCGAGGGTACACGGTAGGTTGGACTGTTTCTAGTGGGCCATACAGAGGAGTAATCCGCCTCATCCAACCATCTCTCGAAAAGGACAGGGCAATATTTTTGGTTGGTGGGCGAGGACCTCATGCCTCTGCAGGGCATGCCAGAGTCTCTCGCTTGGCACAAGACGCGACGGCGGCAGAAATTCGAATAAGTGAGGCCGATACTTTGCCGTGTGAAGTGCATTTTACTTACACGATCAGCCCTGAAAATATTTTTCGTTGGTCCTTTGAAGCCAAGGTTCGAAATCCAAAGCAGCCCTGGTTCCACTGGGATTTTAGCGATGGAACTACGGCAGAAGGTCGTTTGGTTCAACATACTTTTGCCAAGGAAGGATATCACACTGTTCGCCTAACGCTGTTCGATGGCGATGGGTGTCGAGCAACGCATACTCAACAGCTTTGGATAAGTTCGAGCAAGGACAAAAATTGTGGCTACGAGGTTCAACTTGCAACGGTGGGCAGCGAATTACAAGGGCGACTGGTGCCTACAAGCTCTGGCTTACCCTCACTTAAATCGGTTCGATGGTTTTTAGCTAAAACAGGTGTAACGCTGTCTCAAGCGTCTGCGTTTACTACTTTACTTCCCGGAGAGGGCACTTACTATGTCTGTGTTCAGTATGAAACGGAAAATCCCAGTTGTAAAGCAACGCGCTGCCAGTTAGTGAGTGTGGGTCCTTCGCAGTGTATGCAGCCTGCGTTAGTGCAGTTCATGGTCAATCGGATGTGTCCGTCGTTCTTCTCACCTGTATGTGGGTGCGACGGCATCACCTATCCGAATGAGTGTACTGCTATGGCTGCAGGCATTTCTCGATGGTGGGCTGGCGAATGTAGCGCCATGGGAAGCAATGATTGTATTGCCGACCTGAAAGTCGAGCCCATGATTATTGTGCCCGACAGTGGTTATTGGATTCGTTTTCGAAACCGCTCCGTAGGTGCCTATCAAGTTGTCCAAATAGATTTTGGCGATGGGTCACCTCTGTGGGTCGGGTCGGCAGCCGATACAGTTGTAGACCATCGATACAGCAAAAGCGGAGTCTATCGCGTCAACATGACCGTATGGCGCAACAATCATTGCGTTTCCTCAACAGACTATATCGTGGCCACAGACCTTAACGGCTGGAAAGGTTCCATAGGGCCATTGTTTACAGACTACGTGTTTCCTGGTGATGCCAATGGCGATCGCCGAGCCGATAGCTACGATTTGCTCCAAATCGGATTGGGCTTCATGCGCATAGGTCCTCCTCGACCTTTTGCCACTACGACTTGGGCACCTCAATTTGCTCCTAATTGGGCCCACACAGCTGTTACTTCAGCGAATTTTAAGCACACAGATACAGACGGTAATGGCATCATCAATGAGTTTGACCGCGCTGCTATCGAGAAAAACTATGTTCCTCTTGAAGTTGCTGACTCGTCCTCTACGGAAGCTAGTGTGCCCGTATGGTTGCGCTTCTCTCAAGACTCTATCGTCATCGACCCGCAAAACCCTCAGCCGTTGTTTCTTTCGGCCGACATTTATATTGGCAACGTTGCCAATCCAGTCCATCATCTTTATGGCTTAGCTTTCGCACTCAAGTATCCCGAATACATCAGCCATAACCCTGAGGTGCTTTACAGCAGCAATTCGCTGCTAGGCGTTTTAGGCGATGTTTTGTTGCTGACTAAGGATATTTACACTCGACGGCAACTAGATGTAGGCCTTGCCCGGAAAGACGGAAAAACTGTTTCTGGGTACGGGAGCCTCGCACGAATTAATTTTTCTACGGATTTCGTGATCATCATCGACGTAATTGAGCGCTCAGGGTCGCTTCGGATTCCCTTCACGGTGCCTATTGTAGGTGTGCGCGGCATTAACGCTCAAGGACAACCACTGGCATTGCGAGGTGCCGTACTCGATACGCTTTGGTTGGTTTTAAATAAAACCGTGAAAAGCGAAACCCTCGTCAATCCTACCGAAACGGAGGTTGTTGTTCATCCAAATCCCGCCGCAACCCACGTGTGGATCGTCTCAAATGGCTCAGTTCTAGAACGCATAGAGATATTCGACATACTCGGCCGCCTAATGGAAGACCATCGCGCTGCCGGCATGCATACGACGCGAATAGAAGTCGGCAATTGGCGAAAGGGGATGTACATGTTGCGCATCCATACAACTAGTGGAGTAGTTGAGAAGCGGTTAATTGTGCGTTGAAGTGGGCATCTGCCCTTGCGAAAAAACTGGGAGGCCGGTGGTTTAATTGGCCAAACAGCCACAAGTGTACAGCCTACTGGCAGGACATTTTCCTAGTATTTTCTTCCTGAACGCTGTGGAGCAAAACCTCAAAACGTCTGAAAATCACCTGAGCGAGTTTTATCTGCCTCTCAACAATTCGTTGTAAGCGAACACCTAGCAACAAAAGATTCAATGGGCACTAGCGGTTTGCGGAAAACGAGTTCATCATTCGCTCGATGCTGAAGTGCAAGCCGGCCTGAGGTGCTGTTGTTCTCTCCTTTGCATGCCACTTGGGTGGCTTCGGATTCTATTGGTTATTTATCGTCGAATTAAACTCTTTGATTGGAGCGCTAAAAAACGCTTCGAAAAACCGCTTTGCCGCCCTTAGCCGAAACACCTCCTCGTTTGGTCTAAATCCTTCGCCAAACTCAAAAAGAACAGCAACCTTTGCCGGTTAATGATCGTTTTTTAAACTATTCGTAAACTAAAACTTGACAAGCAATGAGGAACAAGAGGCGTCTTCTTCTAGTGATAACGTTTTGCCTTCCAGCATTTTTCTCATTAGGCCAATCGAAAGCACCCGACAATTGGTTCACCCTGGATAAAGCTACCGACAAAGTACAGGGAACGAGCTCGGACAAGGCGCTGGCCATCTTGAAAGCGAAAGGTCGGAAGGGCAAGCCTATCATTGTAGCCGTGCTCGACTCAGGTGTTGATGTCATGCACGAAGACCTAAAGGATATCATTTGGGTAAATCCCGGCGAAATACCCGGAAATGGAATTGACGACGACAATAACGGCTATGTAGACGACATCCATGGTTGGAACTTTTTGGGAGGCCCTGACGGGCAAAACATTCATCACGAGACCCTCGAACTTACGCGAGAATACGTGCGCTTGAGCAAAAAATTTGAAGGAGTTGACCCTAAAAAACTGTATGGTGAAGCGAAAAAGGAGTACGAGTACTATTTAAAGATAAAGCAAGACTTTGAAGAAGCTCGCAGAGAAGCGGAAGCTTCTAAAGCCCAAATAGCTGCTCAGTTTGAACGCATAGAGAAAGCCTTTGCTACTATCGCGAATGCCCTGGGCAAGACAGTATTTACCGAAGAAGATCTTAAGACGCTGGACACAAAGAGCGACAAGGAATTAGAGAAAGCCGTAGAACTAGCTAAGCGATTCATTTCAAATGGCATAACGCCTGAGAATCTAGAGAAAATAAAAGAAGAGACCACCGGGAACCAATTGCGCTACAACCTAAACCCTGATTATAACCCGCGGCATATCGTGGGTGACAACCCTAACGACCTAACCAATCGCTTCTACGGCAACAACGATTACCGAGGCCCTGACGCTGCTCACGGTACCCATGTGGCCGGAATTATTGCTGCTGTCCGGGACAACGGCATTGGCATCAATGGAATTGCTGACAACGTGCGAATCATGACCGTGCGCTGCGTACCTGACGGCGATGAACGCGACAAGGATGTGGCCAATGCCATTCGCTATGCAGTAGACAACGGCGCAAGCATCATCAACATGTCTTTCGGCAAAGGCTATAGCCCTGATAAAAAATACGTGGACGATGCCGCCAAATATGCTGCTGAGCACGACGTACTCTTAGTGCATGCAGCGGGTAACGACGCCTCGAATAACGATGTGCGGCCTAATTTCCCTAACCCTAACTACATAGAACCGGTGCGAAGAGGTTTATTCCGCAAGGAGCGCGTCGCTCCGAACTGGCTCGAAGTAGGCGCACTCTCTTGGGCAGGTGGAGAGCGCTGCGTCGCTAATTTTTCCAATTACGGCAAACGCAATGTTCACTTGTTTGCTCCAGGACACCAGATTAAATCCACCATCCCAGATAATCAGTACGCCACCTTTAGTGGCACCTCGATGGCGTCTCCCTCAGCTGCTGGTGTGGCCGCCATTATTCGATCCTATTTTCCTGAACTATCTGCTGCCCAAGTGCGCGACATTCTAGTAAAATCGGTAAGCGTGCACCAAGGAGAAGTATACAAACCAGGGAGCACTGAAAAAGTAAAACTGAGTGACCTTTGCATAAGCGGAGGAGTAGTTAACGCTGTGAATGCAATAGCATTAGCTGAAAAAACAAAACCCGCGAAAAGAAACAAGAAGGCCATCTGGCGCGAAGCTGGCGAAGGCAAACCCGTCAAGTTGAGAACCCCTTGATAAGGTTTTTACAAGGATAGAAAAGTTGTTCGCTCTGCCTATTACTCCTAGAAATGTTTGAGTAATGGGCAAGGCGCTCTTGGCCCAATCACGCGCCTTTGGTGAAATTTCTATGCCAAGGGCGTACTTTCTATTTCGATACTGAGAATGCATGCGCGGTGTGGCGTGCGAAGCCTGTGGCTTGAAAGAGGCGTTGCAGAAAAGGCATTTATGCCTACAGACTCGAGCTTAGGTCTGTGGACAGAGAAGAGGATGGGTGCTCAGACATGCGTCTTTGATTAGCTTAATCAAAAGGGCTTTTTTTTAGTGATGCAGAAATTAGTTCTTACCTTCGGCATCGAAGATTCCTAGGGCTTAAGTTCAATTCAAAGAAGTCGTCGGCAGGCAGCGAGACGCTAGATCAAAGACGATTATGCTTTTGGCAACTACATTTCCCGAGGGAAGATGATTGACGAAGGTGTGCAAGCTCTCTCTGTGCTCGGCGTTATATCATCCGTAGGGTTAAGCCTAAAAAGTGCTTAAAGTGTTTATTGTCGTATGCGATTCTACACTAAACTACATATGGCCCAAAGTAGGTGTTCCTTATGCGTGGTTGGCCTAATTTTTTTGTTGGCCTTAATGCCGCGAGTAGCGTTTTTGCAGACCACAGCCCAGACCTCCTTCGGTAAAAATCGAGTTCAATATGGCCGCCAGTTCGACGAATGGATGCATTATGAAACGGCCCATTTCGATACCTATTGGTATGGAGAAGCGCGCAATGTTGCTCAAGCCGCACTTCAGATTGCCGAGTGGGATTTTACTGCGGTGCAGCATCTGTTAGAGCATCAAATCTCCGACAAGATTGAGATGCTCGTCTTTTCCCATTTGAGCGACCTTAAGCAGAGCAACATTGGTGAGGAGGAGCTGCTGTCTATGAAGGCCGGAGAAACCAAGATCTTAGGTAACCGAATTTTTGTGTTCTTTGATGGCGACCATCAACGCTTGCGCACTCAAGTGCGCGAGGGAACAGCGGGTGTCATTCTTAACTCTATGATCTATGGCAATAGCCTCCAGGAAATTGTTCAGACGGCAGTGTCTTCACACTTACCTCA
Source organism: Saprospiraceae bacterium (assembly GCA_025055285.1). GTDB lineage: Bacteria > Bacteroidota > Bacteroidia > Chitinophagales > Saprospiraceae > M3007. The sequence goes on along the minus strand of JANWXM010000028.1, from coordinate 12,775 downwards.
ATGGTACACCTCAGGACTAGTGGCCTATTGCGGCGAAGAATGGAGCACCGAGTTGGACAATCAATTGCGAGACTACCTCTTGTGGAAAAAGGATGCTACTTTCGATCAATTAGTGCGAGAATATCCTCGGCTGGCTGGACATGCATTTTGGTACTACATTGGTTTACATTTTGGCAAAGGGACAATCAGTAACCTCATTTATTTAACGCGCATTAATCGCAGTATAGATGCCGGCTTCCTTTACGTCCTGGGTAGTGGATACCGGCGTACTACGGAAGCCCTTATGGAATACTTCCGAGCGCGCTATCGCGACGAGGGAAAAGGGACGCGCAAGCCAGATGCGAAAGGTGAAGTTGCCTTCAAAAACAGGCGAAATTTGCCCATTTATGGGTTAAAGATTAGTCCTGACGGGAGGCGCTTAGCATGGGCTACCAACGACCTCGGCAGATGGCGAGTTTGGCTACGCGAGACAGGAGGGAAAGATTCAAAACCTCGCTGCATTTTTAAAGGTGGCCAGCGGAATGCACTTCAAGCTGCCGACCTAAATTATCCACTTGTAGCGTTCAGCCCGAATAATCAAGAAATTGCCATTCTCTATGAGAGCCGTGGGGCACTCTACTTGACTCAAATAAACCTCAATACCTTTAAACGCCAGACGAATCCCTTGGCTCCAGACTACCAGCGCGTGTACAGCATAGACTATCTCAATCCGATGGTGCTAGTCCTTAGCGCTTGCGTACGCGGATATGGAGACTTGTTTTTATACAACATTGTCAATCGCAACACAGAGCGGCTAACCCAAGACTTTTGGGACGACCTAGACGCCTCGGCAGCGATACTCGACGGCCAACGAGGCATTCTCTTCAGCAGCAATCGCATAAGCGATACCCTTGCGCCCCAACGATTGGATACAGTGTTGCCTATTGGCCATTTCGACATCTTTTTTCTCAACCTCGATAAACGAAGCAACCAATTGCTCCGCCTAACTAACACGCCGCTTTATGATGAGCGGTATCCTGTCTCGTTAGATAGCCAGCATTTTTCCTTTCTTAGCAATGCTAGCGGCATTACCAATCGTCAGGCAGGCTATCTAGAACCTTATGTTGCTTACTACGAGGATGTCATTTACCTCAAAGATGGCGCTGAAGTGCGAGCACTTAATCCCTACAGACGCGGAGAATGGCCATTGGAGCAGGTGCTTACTTTTCTTGCGCCAACCGACACGGTGCTCAAGAATATAGACAGCACGACAATTGATAGCATCCGCACCTTTGCTGTTGTCAAAAAACGGCCAGTGGTTTATGCACAAACCAACTACGACCGCAATGTAGCTGAGTTGCATGCTACTCCTCGAGCGGGTCGGCTTGTCGAACGCCTGTGGCGCGATGGTAAGACTCAGCTATATGTGCGTCCTATTCAGGTTGAGACCCGCGTTCAGCCTTGGGTTACGCGCTACAGAGAAATGACCTTACAAGCAGCTGGCTTGCCCTTGCCGGAGCGCGTTGTCTCCCCGGCTCCGCTACAAGAGACGCCGCCAGAGTCCGTAGACACTTCTCAAGGGCCCGTATGGCGCTCGTATGCCGATTCAGTACAAGTGGTTCCGCCTGGATGGCTTTTCCAATTGCCTGAGTATTTGCGCCAAAGAGGTCCGGAAGAGCCTAGTGCTCCCTCTACAGCAACAGATTTACCAGAAATCACTTTACAAGAACCTGAAACTCAGCCGATATTGCCCGAGGCGAGTCGACCCTATAACCGCTCTCGGCTTATCCCTCCGGCAAGTGTACCTCGGTTTTTGCCTCATCGCATTGTACCCTATCGCGTGCGTTTTCGCTCGGACTTCTTTTCTACCAGGGTAGATAACAATCTACTCTTCGAAGGTTTAGAGAGTTTTGCCGGTAGCCCACAAGCCTTTTCTACTCCACCGCCCGGTATCCTAATGCGCGTAAATTTTAAAGACTTGCTCGAAGATTATGTTATCGAAATAGGTGCACGCTTACCTACTACCTTCAGTGGCGCAGAATATTTCCTTTGGTTCGATAACAAGAAGCGACGTTTAGATAAGCGCATTGCATTTTATCGACGCGGAAATACCTACACGCTAGAACAAGGGGCAGGCGGGCCCTCCACCTCTGTTCAGACCCGTACAACTACAGTTTTAGGACAATACGAAGTGCGCTATCCACTTGATCCCTTCTTTAGTCTGCGCGCCATGGCTACGCTCAGGCAAGATAAAACGGTTACCCTCAGTACAAATCGGCGCACACTGGAGGCGCCTGCTTATGCTGAACAACGCATGGCCTTGCGCTTGAGTGCTGTGTACGACAACACCGTACCCGTAGATCTCAATATACGCACTGGAACACGGGCAAAGATATTTGTAGAGGCGGTCAAACGCTTCGAATTCAATACCGAGCCTTCCTGGCGCTTTCGTTTCGACCGCGGTTTTATGACAGTTATTGGCTTAGATGCTCGTCATTATCAGCCTTTAGATCGGCGTAGCATTCTTGCCGTCCGCCTCGCTGGCGCTACCACTTTCGGCTCCGAACGAATCTTGTATTTTTTGGGTGGTGTGGATAATTGGATTTTCCCTTCCTTCAACAATACTATACCCGTGCCACAAGAGGGCAACTTCGCCTTTCGAACTTTAGCAGCAAATTTGCGTGGTTTTCGCCAAAATATTCGAAATGGCAGTTCCTATGTTCTAATGAACAGTGAACTACGCATTCCGCTATTTAAATATTTTACCCGTAAACCTACGTTGGGCAATTTTTGGCGCAATTTTCAATTGGTTGGCTTCTTCGATGCAGGCACAGCTTGGCAAGGGCGCTCGCCTTACGACCCTGACAATCCTATCAACACCGTATTCTTTTACAACCCGCCTACTGTAACGGTCAAGGTTAATTATTTCCGAGATCCCATTGTAGCGGGCTACGGCGTCGGCGTGCGGGCACCTGTCCTGGGCATGTTTCTGCGCCTAGACTATGCATGGGGTATTGAAACGCGGGCAATTCAGAAACCTCTCTTGCATTTTGCTCTTGGGACGGATTTCTAGCTACGCTAAGTGTATCCGACTAAAATAAGGTTGCCGTCAGTCTTAATGGTCGAAGCTTTATCGAATACTCGACAGAACACCTCGCGATAAAAGGTCAAAGAGTCTTTTCGATTGATGTCGCTGTTGTAGAGACGATTGTAAAGAATCAGGCCTTCTGGATTTAAGCGTTGGCGGCATGCGCGCAGAAAGTCTACGGATTCAAAGATAGCAGGCGTGCGGTCGTCTTCAAAAATATCCACTGCAATGAGGTCAAATTGCGCTCTTGTGGCGCAGACAAAGTACTCGGCGTCTGATATAATAATATCTACCCGACTTTTCAAGCGAGGCAGCGTGTATTTAGTTGCCAAGTGGGCCACTGCTTCATCCCATTCGACGGCAATATAACGATATTGCCGATGATACACCGTTTCCAGAATGTAGGGAATGCTTCCTAGACCTAGGCCTAAGATGAGCACATCCGCAGTGTCTCGGTTTTTTATATTGAGTTGGGCGAAAGCTGTAGTGAAATTGTGATACAGGTCGTCCCAAGAATAGATGGCATTTCCGCTAAGGAGTTGCAAACGCCCGCGGTCGAGGACGACGGTCAATTGCGGATTTTTAGAGGAGGACAAGCGTTCTATGGGTATGGGGTAAAGATAAGAAAGCCACTTTTTCCAGAGAGGGAGACGCATTACAGATTACCAGAATAAATTAAGCAATACGAAAAACTGAAGGAGGTTTATTGTCTTTAGTATCTAAACCGAAATATTCGAGCTGCGTCGGCAGTTATCCAGCCAGTTCGGCCGAGAACAAAGATGTTAGTGGCGTTAATATCCTTGGGAAGGCCGCTTATAGGTGTCCATGAGCGGCCGCCATCGGTTGTTTGCCACAAGAGGCCTGCATCGCCAACGAGAAAGCCCTCTTGTTCGGAGACGAACCATAAGGCTCGAAGAGAGCTTTGCCCAAAGCTCCCTTTCCGGTGCAAGCTTTGCCATGAACGGCCGCCATCGGTAGTTTTCAGTAGTGTACCGCTGCGGCCGCAGATATAACCCGTTGTCGGACAGGGAAAATGAACAGAACAAAACTGGTCGCCTCGAGGTGGTTGGCGCAACCACGTGAGGCCGCCGTCCTCTGTGCGTAGCACCCAGCCCATTCCTACCACAACGCCCGTGAGAGAATCCGTCATCCAGACGTCATAGAGGCTGTTTGTGAACGTATGCAGGGTGTCTATGTACCAAACCTCAGGGCCCAATTTGCGAATAAGTCCTCCGTGGAACCCTTCTCCTGAAACCAGTAAGGCGTGGCGGTAGCTCCAAAAGAAAGCACTGCGATGCCAGTTGTAATCGGTGCGAAACGTATACCAATACGGCTCGTTGGGCCAGCGTATGAGAGCAAGGCCATGCAGCCCTACTGCATAACCGACGCCAAAGCGGTCAAACATTACACATTCAAGGCGATTAACTACAGTAGTGTCTACGCGCCAGGTGTTCCCTCCGTCTCTCGTGGAGAGGATATGTCCGCGTACCCAAGCTGCTCCTGCTGTCGCAAAACCGTGTAAACTATCTGTAAACCAGACACATGTGATATCTTCTGAAATAGGAAGTCGAATTTCTTCAAAGACGAGAGAAAGAGAAGAGTCCTTTTTACACCCTACGAGGGCCAGCCACAAAGGAATAATTAAAAATTTTTTTGATCCTCTCATCATTGTGGTCTGTCTTTACTACATCTGTTTTATTGTGCGTTCAGGACTGGTGCGATATCCCCATAGGGCATAAAATGCTACATAAGCAAAACACACAAGAGGTACGAGTAAGGCCATACGCATGCCGCCCCATTGCGACAGTAAGCCAGCGAGTGGAGGCATAACGGCACCGCCTACGATTGCCATAATGACCAGTGAAGAGGCCAATTTTTGCTCTGCGGGAGCCATCTGCTTGGTAGCTAATGCAAATATAGTAGGAAACATAATGCTTTGGCAGAAGTAGACCAACGAAATACAGGCAATGGCAACTAGGCCACCGGCCAACAGCGCTACTGCAACTAAGGATACTGCAGCTAGGCAGTATCCAACCATTACGTAGCGCGGTGTGATTTGGCTCATCAAATACGTGCCCGCGAAACGTCCTAACATGAAGAGTACAAGGGCAAAGGAGGCATGATAACCTGCCATTTGTTCTAGGGTCATCTCTTCAAAGGCCCTTTTTATGGTACTATGCCAAAATTCGGCATAGGGCACCGCTATGGCCAAATGAGTAGATGGAGAAAAGTCCATCTTAAAGTCTACAAAGTACCCCCATAAGGTAGCCTGTGCTCCTACATTAGCAAATTGGGCAAGTATACCCAACGTCAGATGGCGATAGCAACGCAACAGTTCCCACACGCTTGTTCGACCTTGCATTTCTTCTACCTCCTGGTTCACCTCAGGCATGTGCGTCAGTCCGAAAAGGAGAGCTACTACCAATACAACTCCAGCAATAACTCCATAAGGACCTCGCACCGATAGAGCCTCCTGAACGCGCGCTGCCTCGATTTGCTCTGGTGTCATCGTCGCCAGCAGTGCTGGTGTATACTCTTGTTGCGAGAAGATGAACAAACTGCCAATAACAGGCCCAAGAATAATGCTAATTCCGTTGAATGATTGAGCAAAGTTGATACGCCACTCAGCTCGTTTTGGGTTACCCAAAACCGTAACGTACAGATTTGCCGCTGTTTCTAAAAAGGCGAGGCCAGAGGCGATGACAAATAAGGCAAACAGAAAAAAGCCGTATACCCGTACGCTGGCCGCAGGTAAGAATAGCAGCCCTCCCGTAGCGTAGAGCAATAAGCCTGCTAGGATGCCCTTCTTATAGCCGAAGCGCTGCATAAATAGCCCAGCCGGAATGGCCATAATAAAATACCCTAGGTAAAATGCTGAATCTACAATGCCAGCCTGCCATCGCTTGAGATCCAAAGCAAACTGAAAGTGCCGGATAAGCGAACCGTTGAGGCTGTTGGCCAGTCCCCATAAAAAAAAGAGGCTACACACCAAAGCGAAGGGAAGCCAGTAAGTATTGCGATGACTTTCGTTGGTCATACGTTTAGTCAATTTCTTCCTTTTTTTCAACTTTTAGACAAAAGAACATCTTTGGCTTCATTCCTAGAACGGTAAGAAGTATTTTTTGTAAATAATCTCTCTACAGAACGACGGTGCGACATTCTTTCCCGGGAGTTTATGGCTCACGCTACCTTCGCTTCGCTTATGCTTCTTCTATGAAAAATATTGCAATCCTGACAGGCGGCAATTCCGCCGAACGCATTATTTCCTTACGCAGTGGTCAAGTGGTATATGAGCATCTTCCAACAGACCGCTACCGGCGCTTTCTCATAGACGTGCAAGGTGCAGACTGGCGCGAAATGAGCACGGGCACTGCCATAGACAAGAACTCGTTTTCATTAACTATCGGCGGAGAAACCGTGTATTTTGAGGCTATTTTTGGCGCTATTCACGGCAGTCCTTTAGAAGATGGTAAGATGCAGGGCTATTTCGACCTACTAGGTATTCCTTATACCTGTTGCGATGGGTTTGTCAGTGCGCTAACGATGAATAAACATCTTACCAAGCAAATTGCTGCTTCAACGGGCGTACCCTTAGCCCCGTCCGTACTCGTACGCCGTGGCGAGAAAATAGATGCCAAGGCTCTGACCCATCGTCTAGGACTGCCGCTCTTCGTTAAGCCAAACACTTATGGCTCTAGTTTTGGCGTCACAAAAGTGAAAACTGTTCATGAGCTTACTCCCGCACTAGAAGCTGTGTGGCCCTATGACTGCGAAGCAATCGTGGAGGCTTTTTTACCTGGTCGAGAATTTTCAAGCGGCGTTTTTTGCACAAGAGAGGAGATTGTGACCCTGCCCATTACGGAAATCATTCCAGAAACGGAATTTTTTGATTATGCGGCGAAGTATGAGGGCAAATCTCAAGAAATTACGCCAGCGCCTTTGCCCGACACTCTAGCAAGACAATGCCAGGAATGGTCTCGTCAGCTTTATAAAGCATTTAACTGTCGGGGCGTGATTCGATGTGATTACATCCTAGTAGAGGAAACCTTTTATCTGCTGGAGATCAACACGATACCCGGTCTATCGCCAGCTAGTATCGTGCCTCAACAAGTGCGTGCATTTGGCTGGACTTTGGAAGAATTTTTTACTTGCTTGCTTGAAGAGGCAATGCGCTATCCACCGAGCAAACTCAAATGCTGACATTATGGTTACTAACTTATCAGCACAACACACACTGGCTCAATATTTTATAGCTGAACTGCGCGATGTCTCTATCCAGAAGGATCGCCTAAGATTTCGGCGCAATCTGGAGCGCATGGGAGAGGTTATGGCTTACGAAATCTCCAAAACTCTCCGCTACCAAGCTCGAGAGGTAGAGACACCCTTTGGAACGGCTACCGTTTACCTGCCGATTGACCGCGTGATATTGGCTACCATTCTGCGGGCAGGGCTACCGCTACATCAGGGGTTACTTCATTTTTTCGACCGTGCTGAAAATGCTTTCATCAGCGCTTACCGCAACCCGCGGCCCGATGGGCGTTTTGAAATCCAACTCGACTACATCAGCTGCCCTCCGCTGGACGACGCTGTGCTAATCTTAGCCGACCCTATGCTAGCCACAGGCGCTTCCGTTTGTTTAGCGCTACAGCAGTTAAGGCGCTACGGAAAGCCTGCAGCTGTGCACGTGGTTGCCGTCATTGCCAGCACTCAAGGGATTGACGCTGTTCAACGTCAATTTCCTGAAGTTCACCTGTGGGCGGGTGCTATAGATGAAGAGCTTACAGCCAGAGCTTTCATCGTGCCAGGTTTGGGCGATGCTGGTGACCTAGCTTACGGCAGCAAGGGAGACGCAGAATAGGGCAGCAGCGTTTCTTATTTTTTCTCGATTTTTTTTCGCAAATCGTGTAAATTCAGGCTAGCCATCAGGCTAACATGATTACTAGCTAGACCTAACGCATTAAGCGACGGATTGCCTAAAGCTACGCCTGTCGTGTTTATGCTCACGAGTACAGGACGCAAGTAATATCCCATCGTCCACAAGACTTCTAAGAACAGCATGGGGGAATGGTCTTTGAGTAATTCAATGCGTTTTAATTCTTGAACAGGAATTCGAGCATCAATGCGGCCGGTAGTGAATTGAACTAGGGATAGGCGAAAGGCGGTGCCGAAGCGCAATTGCTGATGGTGAAGACGAATACCTGGTTGTAGAGTATAGCGATGGAATTTCCACTGCGTTTCCCTTAAGGGGGCACTAAAAGGACGGTAGGTTGTGTTTGCTTGGGCTTTGCCAACGCATCCAAATAGGCTAAGTAAGTACTCCTGATTTTTACCGGCCTGCTGATAGAAACCTGCGCCTAATTCGGTAAGGCGCAATTGGCCTGCAAACTCAACTCGACTGGATATTGGGGGCATAGGAAATTCATCCAAGGGCGTATCTCCCCTATAGTGCAGTCGGATATGATTGGCGATAAGCCCTACGTGTTTAATTGGACTATATGCAGCTTGCGCTTCCCAGCCACTTTGGCTTTCGCCAATAAAAATGGCGCCGCTCAATATTACATCGCCTCTTTGGCTTAAAGTCGGCAAGTTTACAGTGTTGGGTGTGTAAAAATGGCTGCTCGTGCAAGAAGCTAGAGCCAGGGCCAAAATCACAAAAATCACATAGAAAAGCTTTAGGCGATGCGTCTGCATAAGCAGGGGGAGTTTTAACAAGGAGCCTCTATAGATGCAATACAGGGAGTTCCCGAGGCAGACGCGGAACTCCCTGTATTCGTAAAAGATGGAGAGGGTTTCCAACCATTTATTTGAACGGGTTTGAGAAACGTTTGTCTACCAGAAGCTCCTCATCAGTTAACGTGTGTAGGAAGGCGATCAAATCACTCTTCTCTTGTGGAGTGAAGTTGAAACGGCGAGGCTGGCTTCCCAAGCGCAATTCCGGACTTAGATTCGGATGAGGCTTAATTCCTGTGCTGTAGTGGTCAATTACTTCTTCCAAGGTAGCGAAGCGCCCATCGTGCATGTAAGGTGCTGTTAGAGCGATGTTTCGCAGCAGAGGAACTTTGAACATACCCATATGCGCCGGTTGATTGGTGATGCCGCCTACGCCCTTGTCAGTAATAGTCGCATCCAAACCATTATTAGCGAACATCTTCATTGGGCGACCCTGCAATGGGCTGTGACAAGACGCGCAATTATCCAAATAGATTTGTTTTCCGCGATTCTCAGCCGGAGTGAAGCCGCTGAAGTTCAGGCGCTCCCGATTGCTCCACACCTCTGTACCTATTGTTTTTTCCGCCTCCCGATCAAATTTGCTGCGGTAGGAGCCGATAGCATTCACGAAATTGGCAATGGCTTCAGAAATGCGTTGAATGGTTACGGTCTCGTCGCCGTAAGCCATTCGGAACAGCGGAGCATAGTAGGGCTGCGCTTTCACAGCATCCACGATTTCAGGGTGCTTCATGTCCATCTCCACAGGATTGGTCATAGTGGCCAGGTTTTGCTCCGATGCTGTGTTGGCGCGGTTATCCCAGAAGAAAGGAATGCCGCTAGGACCGAACAAATCGGTACCGTAGTAAGCAGAGAAGTTAAGTACTGACCCTAATGCGATGGAATTGCGCGTGCCCACACGGTCAAATACCCCACGGCTCACGGGCTTATCATCCGAGAAAGCAATTTCTTGCCGGTGGCAGCTGGCGCAGCTGACCTTTTTGTCCTTCGACAAGTTTTTGTCGTAGAACAATACACGCCCAAGGATTGCTTTGTCTTGGTCTACTGCTCGCGCAAATAGCCCTTGAGCTTCTAGGTGTTTAGGCAATTTGGTGGAATAGTTATCTGGCCTTTGCGGTAAATTAAGGTATTGCGATAGCAACGCGTAATCTTCCGGCTCATAGTAGTAGTACTCAAAGTCCGGCTTTTGTTCGCATGCTGTCAGCAACAACAAGGAGGTGACTAAAGGTAGACCAAAATGGAAAACGCGTTTCATAAGCTCCACTGTTATTTTATGTATTTTATGAAGAGATTCCCTGTTTTTTAAAGTCGCAATCATAGACGCAATTCATACGCTTAAGGGTTTGGCTAACCTAATTAACTATTTTTTAGGGCGCTCGGCGCGCCAGAAGTGATCTACTTCTAACAACAGACCCAATCCAATCGTTTGAGTTGCCCATCCTAATTCCTTGGCTCGTTCGTGCTCTACAATGGTAGAGCAAAGGTTCGCCCAAACGGGGCGGCTACCGATGCGCAGGTTTACAGAAAATTCAGGGAAAATGAAGGGAGAATTTTCTTCTATTAAAATGATTTTGGAAACATCAGATTCTCCTACGCGATAGTCAATATGACCTTCTCGGTAATGCAAGTAATTGAGCCGAATGCCCGTACCTATGCGAAGAGCACCTTGTTCCACAGAGATGCCATATTGACCAAAGTATCGGTGAAACTTCAGCGTTGCTCGGGATCCCTTGGGGAATTCGTTGAATACCTGACCGGTGCCCGCTCCTACAAATACAGTATTCGAGACCTGTCGCAACGGAAAGTAAACTCCCAGTGCGGCCTCGCTAAGGCGACCGTTGCCCCGACGGTCTTGCGAAGGACTCCTCCCTCTAACATCTAAATGATTGGCCATGAGCGCAAAATGATTGGTGAAGGCATATGTACCGTGAAATTCAAATCCTGAAAAATCGGAACCGCGAAGACCGCATATACCAAGTTCAGCGTCATGGCGCTCAATTAGGTGCGGAGTATATAATGTATTTGGTGCATAATAATAAGAATTACATGCACACCAAACTACCCAAGGCAGCGATAAAGCAAGCCATCGTCGCATGATGAAAATGTATTTTCTTTGTGACAAGGCTCGACAACTTGCCCATCGATTCTTAGATGTGTGCTCAAATCGTAAACGCTGGTTATCTTGAACTCCCTTCTTTGCTTTTACGCTGCTAAAAGGTTTTTTCCTCATATTTTTCTCTCATCCCTAGAGGTCTTTATTTGAAGGGATTAGAAAAGCGATTGTCATTCACGAAATTCAGGTCAGTTAACGTATTCAAATAGGCGATCAGATCTTTTTTCTGCTGAGGCGTGAAATTGAAACGAATAGGTGTGTTGCCTGAACGCAGTTCAAAGCTTAGATTAGGATGAGGTTTGATACCTGTACTATAGTGATCAATTACTTCCTCCAAGGTAGCAAAGCGGCCATCGTGCATATACGGTGCTGTTAAGGCGACGTTGCGCAACAGAGGCACTTTAAAAGTACCCATGTGTTCGGGCAGGTTTGTTATCCCTCCTACACCTTTGTCAGTAGTAGTAGCATCTAAGCCGTTGCTGGCAAATTTTTTTAAAGGACGGTCGTGTATTTCGCCGTGACAGCTAGCGCAGCGGTCTAGGAAAATCCGTTTTCCTCGATTCTCTTCTGGGGTGAAGCCAGGAAAATCCGAGTGTACGCGTGCCTGCAAGCTACCAAAACCGGGAGTGCGTATGAGTTCGCGGTCGAATTTACTTTGAAAGGAGCCGATAGCGTTGACGAATTCAGCAAGCGCCTCTGAGATACGCTCGATTGTGACGCCACTATCTCCGTATGCTTTGCGGAAAAGTGGACCGTAATACGGTTGAGCCCTCACTGCGCGAACGACTTCAGTGTGGGTCATGCCCATTTCCACTGGATTTGTCATAGAGGCGAGGTTTTGCTCTGAAGCGGTGTTGGCGCGATTATCCCAAAAGAAAGGAACTCCATCCGGGCCAAACAGGTCAGTGCCGTAGGAGGCAGCAAAACTAAACACCGAACCGAGCGCAATTGAATTTCGCGTGCCTACGCGATCGAAAACACCTCGACTTACCGGTTTGTCATCAGAAAAAGCAATATCTTGCCTGTGGCAACTTGCACAGCTAATTTTACCGTCTTTCGACAGATGTTTGTCGTAAAACAACACACGCCCTAAGAGGGCTTTATCAGAGTCTATAGGCCGAGGTAGCAGACCACTAAACCTCATCGCCTCAGGAAGTTTGACAGAGTAATCAATAGGCTCCTGAGGAATATTTAAATATCTCGACAGCAATGCATAATCTTCAGGCTCATAGTAGTAATATTCAAAATCTGGTTGCTCCTCGCAGCCAATTATGCCTAACAGGAGGAGAACAGCAAGACCGTATCGAAACACCCTTTTCATATTTGAAAGTTTTGTTTTAGTTATCCAAGAAGACGAAGAACGCTTGAAGAAGGTTTGTAAGGAAGTTATCTTTTCCTTACACGATTATCGGATTGCTATTTGAAACTTTGCGTGAAATTGTTTGCCATTTTGATGCTTGCTCCAGCAGGACTATGCCTAGTTAGGTGTAATCTGAATGGTCGAAAGGAAGGATAATGCAACGTGATGGATATGGGCTTTCATTCTCCAGTCAGTTTGTTGCAACGAAAAAATAGTGCTGCAAAACGGAGTTCATGCCTAGACGGTATAGACTTTGAGGTTATGGCGAATGTTATTAAATTAATACAAGAAGTAAATCCTATGTTAGCCACTTCTACAAATCTTGCAGGGCTCTTTTACTAGCTTCTAAAAATTTCAGCGCTGGGCTTTCCCATAAACCAATGAAATGTTATTCACTCAACTCTTGATGTACCCAGCGCTCGATGTTGCGCTGCTGGCTGGACAACTGCACGCCCACACCCACCACCGGCTTGCCCAAGTGCCACCACGCCTCGTAGTAACGCCGACG
>JANWXM010000027.1 GCA_025055285.1 Saprospiraceae bacterium | reverse complement strand
TGGTGCAGCGGCGGGAGGGCTTGTTTTGCCATGGCGGAACAGCAGTGAGGCGCAGTCGGCCAAAGAACGGGAAAAAACGGAAATTCGGCAGGGCTTTTTTCTGAGTAAACTCTTGGACACTGTTCGTCTTTAGAAACGCTTATCGGATGAAGCTCTCCTCGAATAGCTTTACCTTGCTTTTTGAATACAAAAACAGTTTAGAGCATTGGGCACGCACTTTTCTCTGAGGTTTTAGAAAAGCAACAGATTGGGCTAGCAAGTTGCTCGGCTTTATAGCGGTCAAAAGAAAGATAGCCATCTGAGCCCAATGGGCTCTGTTTTTCGCCAGTACCGCGACTTGACGAGTGCTCATTAAAGCAGAATCCTTGGTTTATGGGTTATTTTTCAGTAAATCAGTTGCTTTTCGCTTGCTTACGATAGTTAGGAAGACGTTTGCTCACCTGCTTAAATGAATTAGCCTTGCAACGGTTGAGAGAGCGTCTTAATCCATCAATTTTTGAAGGAAAGGAGAGGCTTTACTCCCTCTTTGCATGAAGAGGATATTTTAGGCCCTTGTGTTCTTTAAGGATCATCTTCACAGAACCCACCGCTATGGGCGTTTCAATTAAGAGTGGGAGCCTATTTTCATCGTCAGACACCCATACTGTCATCTTCGAATCTTCCGTGAAGATGTGCCCTACAATGACCTGAGGCTGTACTTTCAGGGTTCTGAAACGACCCAAGCCACGAATCTTTTTATTGTCTTCTTTCCCTAAATAACGCAGTCGCAATGGAAACTCCTCTTGATCCATGAAAATGCGAAAGGGATACTCCGTTCCTGCAGGTTTATTGGAGAGGTCGAGGGTGCGCAGAAAATAGATCGAAGAGAGTACGTCGAAAACGTAGTCCTGAACATGGTGTTCTGTACGGGTTTCAGGCTCGCCCTGCTTGGGCGCACGCCATACTACCGCTTTTCGAGCATTTTGGTCGTATTGGATGCGTTCGTAAATGCGGTACTCTCCCTCATGTATGCTGCGTTCGGAGTACTGAGGAAGTAGAGTATTTTTATCAGCCCACGAGTGATATACATCTCGCACGTAGTAGAACCACTCGTATGACTCGTAGGTTCTGCCTATTGCTTTGAAGTGATAATAACGGTCGTTTTCACTGATTTCAAATGTCACTTCGCCAGCCGCTAACCACACAAAGTTCCAATTATAATAGACCTTGTAGGTTAACTTCTCACCTGCTTGAAAAGCAAGAGAGCTGCTGCCGTTACCATTTACCACGGCGGATTTTTGCACGGCAGTCTGTGGACAAATATCGAAAGACCATCCAATGAGTAAGAGAAACGCTAAATAAGATTTCATCACCTTTGTCATAGAAAACAAGGCTATTACTTTTGACTAACGCGCAATTTTAGAGAATAGTTTGTCAAAAAAGCAAAAGCGAGTATCCTTCGGCTAAAGAATACTCACTTTTGCGAAAGCTAAGCAATACCTCTACTTAGTAGGCCATTAACTCTTCTTAGTATCCTGTAGCTTTATTGCCCATGAAACGCCCTTTTCCGGCCGCTGGTCCCTCAGGGCGGGGTTTGTCAGTTTCACCCGGCTTAGCCACGCGGAACTCGACGCGACGATTAATCTGCGAAGAGCGTGCTGGCACTAAAGCGCTGCTTTTGCCTGCCCAATCGAGTACTAAGCGGTCACGAGCAATGCCATGCTGATTAACCAAGAATTCAATAGCCGCCTTAGCGCGATTGTAAGACAGGACATTGTTATACGTGTCCGAACCTGTCTGGTCTGTATGACCCGTAACTGTCACCCGAATTTTTGGGTTGTTTTTCATCACTTGAGCCACCTGATACAGTTTGGTGTACTCGCTATAAGAAATAGCATAGCTATCGTTGGCAAAATTAATAACGGGTAGGAACCAGTCTGCTAGGCCCTCTTGTGTTGGCAGTTTAAAATTAGCCAGTTTCGCATCCACAATTCGGTTTACATCGGCCTCTGTTAATCCGGGAGGTACCTGAGCCACGCCATCGGCATTCACTTTGTAGCCCGGCGGCGAGAATGGCTCTTTGTCCTTGTAATCGGGCACTTTGTCGCCATCGCTATCGAGCGTCACACCGCGCGTGTCTACGCGAGCTCCTGCAGGGCTCTCCTTCTCTTGGTCAATCATATCTATGACGCCGTCACCGTCGGTATCGGTCAGGTCAAACACAGGGCGTGCTTCCAGAGCAGCAATAGCCTCGCTAACTTGAGCCAAGGGGTTAGCCCAGTAGAGCGGTTCAGAGCGCATGGCACCCGACTTATCCTTACCGCCAAGATTGAAGTTAAGGCGCAGGTTGGGGTAGTGCAGATAATCGCGATATGTCGTTGAACGCGCATCTACGTTTTCGTTGCCATCTAACAAGTCACCATTACCACCTAATACGAAGGCAATACCGTATTCTATGCCGATATTAAACTTGGGGCTCACTCGGAAGGCCAATCCCAGACCTGTCTCTGCATAAGGTGACAAGCCACTCTTAAATTCGCCATTCCTAGAGCCATCTACCTGAAGAATGTTCTTATAATCGGTAGTGAAGCTCGTGGCTCCAATGCCCGCATAGGCATTTAATAGGACTTTGCGGTAGGGTTTGTTGAAGCGGATGTTGTTAAGAGCAGCTACTACTTGAAGCGAACCGGAAAACCAGCTCATTTCCGAGCTGCTCTGTGCTGTTGCTAGTTCGTTTTTCGTCCTGGCATACAGAGCACCTGCGCGAAGCGAGAAGACATGGTCAAAGGCCTTGCGCACGTGCAAGCCTCCACCGAAGCCGAGTTTGCTATCTAAATCACCCGAAACGAATGGGAGTCCAGCATTTAAACCTACTTCCCACTGGTCAGCTGGTGTGAAGGACCGGTACGTGCCGCCACCCGCTGGTGCCGCTGCATCTTGGGCCATTAGGCCCTTTGCTGCAACCATCAAGAGAATGCTTAAAAGCAAGTTCCTAACTGTCATAGGGTAACTTTTTTAGAATTTAATAATGTTGAAAGTTTCAGTTTAACGTAAAAGCATTGATTTTCAATATGCTTACTCCATGAACTAAACATTCAATCTCTTGAGCGCCAAATATAGGGCGTTTGATGAAATGTTATTTGGATTTGAATGTTTTTTTATTATTTCTTCTAATGCGCGGCGTATTGTTTGAGATGTATCCTCAAAAATAGCTTCGTCGGTTAGATTAGCATCAGGGTGCATTAGATAGGCAAAGGCGCGAGCCATGCCGCAGTTGGCGATGAAGTCTGGGATGACAGCCGTATGAGTGTCGGCATATTGAGCAGTAGGCCCAAAGAACACATCATCATCTGCAAAGGGCACGTTGGCTCCGCAAGCAATAACCTCAAGGCCTCCCTGAAGTAGGGCATCCACTTGTTGCTGATTTACCAATCGCGAAGCGGCTGCAGGAACGAAGATGTTTGCGCCCATACGCCAAATCTGTTGATTAACTAACTCAAAGGGTTGCAGATGAGGTGTTTTTAGCTGGCTGTCTATTTTTGTTCGAAAAAGAGCGTAAACCTCTTCTGCCGAAAGCCCCTTGGGACAGATTAAACCGCCTCCGCGGTCGATAATGCCAACAATTCGAACTCCTTGCTGAGCTAGATAGCATGCTGCGGAGGAGGCAACATTGCCCCAGCCTTGAATGATGGCTGTCTTTCCAGCTAATGGGACTTGATAATAAAGGTCATAAAAATGGCGTACAGATTCAGCCACTCCATAGCCTGTAATTAAATCCGCAACAGTGTATTGAGATACCCCGCCTTGTGGAAGATAGCGCAGATCCTCCACTATTTTCGCACTTCCATTTCGTAACTGAGTGATAATCTTTATTTTTTGGCCATCTGAAGGCTTGATGTGGCCACGAACGATACCCTCTTGAGGATGCCACAGACCTAGTGCCTCTAGAATAGGCACCACGTCTCTTCTTTCATCTACATTGAGGTCTCCGCCTGTTCCATAACAGCACTTTAGAAAAGGAAGCACTGCCCTATACCATCGCGAGAGGACTTCTGTTCGCTTAGGATGGGCCGGGTCAAAATTGATACCGCTTTTCGCTCCGCCAATTGGTGGGCCAACCACACTAAACTTCACTTCCATAACTTTGGCCAGCGCTACTACTTCGTCGCGCGTAAGCCCTTTGCGCATGCGCGTGCCCCCTCCCGCTGCTCCTCCTCGAAGCGAATTGATAACTAGCCATCCTTGGGCGGAAGTCTCCGAGTCGTTCCATTCAAGCACTATTTCCGGAGGTTTCTCCCTATATTGAGACAGGAGTATCTCTAATTCTCGACTCGTATTTGCATCTGATGTCTGTATTTCTCCCATAGCCGGCGCAAAAGTAGTCAAACATACGCGTCAAAATTTTATTCTATCTAATAAAGGCTGTTTTTTTGCAACTAAATTTTCTGCTGCATACATGCTCAACCATTGGCTAAAACCATTGCCTAGGGCCTTTGGTAAATACCTTGGAACGTTCCCTCCGCATACTTTGGGCCACAAAGTGCGGGTAATTGAGCAAAAGAGTGCTGATTTAGCGGGTGTTCAGGTAGCCCTCGTAGGTGCTGGAGAGAGGCAAGCTTTGGCTGTGAGGGAATTTTTATATAGGATGACTTTTCCTCATGCTGCTGGAAAAGTAGCCGACCTGGGCGATGTACGCGCTGATGAGGCAACGTCCTTGCGTGCAGTGGTGGCACAACTTCTGAGCGCTCGCATTTTGCCAATCGTTGTTGCTTCTTCTGATGATTTAGCGCGCATTCAATTTTTAGCTTACGAGGAGGAACACTTGCGAGTCAACTTAGCTATTGTGGATGAGCGAATACGCATTGCAGACCCGAAAATTAATTCTGCCGAAGAATGTATCTACACTGCACTCTTACGCCCTCCGCATCCTCTCTTGTTTCATTGTAGTCTCATTGGCTATCAGATTCATTATACGCCTGAAGAGTGGGTCTCTTACTTTTCTAAAAATCAATATGATTTGTTGCGCCTTGGAAAATCGCGAGCGGCCATAGAGGAAGCCGAACCTCTGCTACGGGATGCTGATTTGCTGTGCTTTCACGTGTCTGCTTTGAAGGCATCCGAGGCTCCTGGAGTGCGCGATCCTTCTCCTTCGGGCTACACTTGGGAGGAGGCTTGTCAGTTGAGTTGGTATGCTGGCATGAGCGATAAACTAACTTCGTTGGGCGTTTATGGCTTTGTTCGCGAGAATTGCTCGCTTACTGCTCAAGGCATTGCACAACTTATCTGGTTCTTTTTGAATGGCTTTTTCAATCGAAAGGGAGATTTTCCGTTCTCGACAGAGGGCTTAAAGGAGTACGTGGTAGACTTTCGAGGAATGAACTCGCCGCTTACCTTTTGGAAAAGCGTGCGCACGGGTCGTTGGTGGTTTCAGGCACCTTCGGCCTCGCCGACTCATCACGAACGGCACTTTCTGGTACCCTGCTCTCTGCAAGATTACCAGACGGTTTGTGCTGGCGAACTTCCAGAGCGCTTAATGCGCGCCTTGCAGCGTTTCTCCTAGCTGTCCTTCGAGCAGCTGCTCCAAGCCAATACCGCGCGAGGCCTTTATTAGGATGAAGGCGTGCTCAAAGCGCTGTTGCTCCCACCAGGTGCGAGCAAGAGCTACATTATCGAAAAATAAGGCTCGGCTTCGTTTGGGCCGATACTTCGAAAAAAGAGGCCCGACGAATACTACTTTTTGAAAATCAGATCTTTCTACCAAACGAATAAGAGCGCGATGCTCTACTTCTGCTGCCTCGCCTAGTTCGAGCATATCTCCCAAAATTGCTACTTTATGCTTTGCCTCTGCCTCTTGCAAGACGCTCAATGCGGCGCGCATGCTCGTCGGATTGGCATTATAGGCATCTAAGAAGATGGTGTTGCTTTCCCACGACAGGAGTTGAGAGCGGTTATTGGCAGGGCGATAGCTTTCTATGGCAGTCTTTATGGAGGTCGGAGATACCTTAAAATATAGCCCTACGGCTATGGCTGTCATAACGTTATGAAAATTGTGGTGACCTAGCAGATGAGTTTGCACCTGGATCTGCCATTCGGGTGAACAGGTGAATTGAGCGCGCACGAAAGGATTCGCCGGTAGGCGCTCTACTCCCAGTACATTTTTGGGCAATGGCTTGCTGGGAGAAACTTCTGCATAAAAGACCTTTTTCTTCACGCTGCGGGCCAAGCTTCTCAAATGCCTCTCAGAGAGGTTGATGAAGGCGCAACCGTCGCGGCGAGCTAGGTAATCGAAAAGCTCTGCCTCCGCTTTCTTGACACCCTGTAGCGACCCTAGTTTTTCCAAGTGCTCCTTTCCAATGTTGGTAAGTAGACCATGAGTAGGCTGAGCAATGGCACACAGCTGCTCTAGGTCTCCTGGCTGGTTGGTACCCATCTCGACCACAGCAATTTGGGCTGCTTGAGGAATGGACAACAGGGTGAGTGGCACACCTATGTGGTTATTTAAGTTGCCCTGAGTGGCGCAGCAGGTATATTGTTGGTTTAGTACGGCCGCGATGAGCTCCTTCGTGGTGGTTTTGCCGTTCGAGCCACCAATGGCTATGACTGGTATGTCTAGCTGTCTGCGATGATGGGCTGCTAGCAGTTGCAAGGCCTCTAAAGTGTCGGGCACTTGCAGCCGTTTGTCAGAATTAGGCGCTGCGTCGGCTCGGTCTACTACACAATAGGCTGCTCCCGATTGAAGGGCTTGAGCAGCAAAGCAATTTCCGTCGAAGCGCTCTCCTCGCAGAGCCCAGAACAGGCATCCTGGACGAACGCGCCGAGAGTCTGTGCAGATGTCAGGATACTGTCGATAGATGTCGTAGAGTTGTTCTAGTGTAACCATATCCCTCTCGAAAAACAAGCGAAAGGTAATTTATTGCTACAAAAGCGAAACGGGAGCGACATTTGCCGCTCCCGTTTCGCTTGCACGCTTAGCGTAATTTTCTATTTATAGCGTCTTTTTACCGCTTTTCTCTTCGTTTTGAAGAAGTTGCCTGCGGGTTCGTCGTTGCCGACCGGGGCACCTACGCGCGCCATCGCACAGCGAAAACCTACGGTTTTGCTGGCTTTGTATTGATTGAGATAGCGCCGCGAACCTGGCGACAGCCACCAAGGACGGTCAGCCCATGAACCGCCCTTTACTACTCGAGCGCTATCGCTAATGAGCGTGCTAATGCCATACCGGTATTCCACCTCCGACTCTTTGTCGCCGTCTAGATAGTTATACAACTCTGGACGTTTGTAGTTATCGCGCAGCGCCGTTTCTGTAGTATCCTGTAGTACATACTTCAGCCGCCCTAACTCATTCTTCTGCACCGGAGCACCTGTTTCTGGATCGCGCTCCTTGTGCATAAAGATGTTACCCCGGTAAGGGTTGAGATCCATGTTTTCTACGTCTACGAGGTCTTGCGACGTCAGAGGACGATATACGTCAGCCGTCCACTCACTCACATTGCCTGCCATGTTGTACAAGCCGAAGTCGTTGGGCCAGTTGGAGCGGACGGGAGAGGGACCAAAGGCCTTATCGTTAAGTGCTCCGGCCATACCACCGTAGTCACCTGCTCCGCGTTTAAAGTTTGCCAGCATTTTGCCTTGGTAGCGGTTCCGTTTCTGATAGCGAAGCGTGTTGCCATTCCACGGATAAATGCGGCCATCGGTATACAACTCATCTCGGCTTGTAGCTTGATTACCTATCAAGGCTAGTGCGGCATATTCCCATTCTGCCTCCGTAGGTAGGCGATAGGCTGGAAGGAGAATACCATCCTCTAGGCGCACGGGGCGCTCTCCTCCTGTGCGACGGTCGGGAAGGTTTTTGCGCACCTTTCCTTCATACTGGCCTGCCAAGTAAGCTTCTGTATTAAAGTTGTTTTCATTCTTCTGGTCGGGAGAATTTTCCAGAATACCGCGTTCGATGAGGATCATTTCATTAACGCGGTCTGTGCGCCAAACGCAGTAGTCATTGGCTTGCACCCAGTTAACACCAACTACCGGATATTCGTCGTATGATGGATGGCGGAAATAGTATTCCACCATCGGTTCGTTGTAGGCAAGTTCTTCGCGCCACACCAGCGTGTCGGGTAATGCTTTGCGCACCACTTCCGGGAAGGTCTCTCCCCAAACATTGGTTATCCAGTAGAGGTATTCGCGATAGTCAATGTTTGAGATTTCAGTTTCGTCCATGTAGAACGACGAGACAGTGACCCGGCGTTCCACGTTGTTCCATTCGTACGTAGGGTCTTCTTGCGTTCTTCCCATAACGAAAGTGCCGCCTTGGATGAGCACTAAGTTCGGTCCTGTCGCCTGGCCTTCGTAATCCAGCTTTTCAAAACCGCCCCACTTTTGATCGTTGTACTTCCAGTTGGTCGTCGCAGAGCGTTCGGTACGGCTGCTGCAACTGCCGACGACCAGGCCTAGCAAGAATAGGCCTAACCCGTGAATTAGTGTTTTCTTCATCGTTATTAAAACTTACCCGGTTTTAGAAAATGAACGGCAAATGTAAAGGATGTAAGAAGACTAGTGTAATCGCGCGCGTAAATTTTAACGTCTCAAGCTGCTATAAAGAGATTTTTGGTGCGCAATTATCGGAACATTTTTCCGCAATCGTTCCAGTCTATCGGTGGTTTTCGACCACGGTCAAAGAATATTCCTAGGGTCATCTCATAGGTGCCTCCTCCTTGCGTAGCAAGGTCAGAAACTGTCAGGTCATAACTGAAGCCTAACTTGAACGCATCTCGCCGCACGCCAACGAGGAGGATGACCGCATCGGCATTTGCTATAGTATGTCGAAACCATACTCCTCCAAAGACTGGTCCAACGGCAAGATAAGATCCCATATTTACCTGGCGATACGGACCTTGCTGAGCAAATAATACGTTTGGCGAAATAAACGAGTTCAGGCCTTCTTTATTGCTTTTCTTAAGAGGCAGTTCCAATCCACCATGTATGGTGTAACGAAGGGGTAAGCCGTTTGCAAGGTTATCGTTTATAAAAAGAATGCCCTGGTCGGGTGAATTTAAGTGCTTCAAGCCTACTCCCAGCCAAAAATGCGAGCTAGCGAGCAAAAGACCAGCTGAAACATCGAGTAAGGACTTGTTTGGGCGGTCGGGCCGTAATTCAGCAGTGTTAAGCACCGGTCCTTGGATAGGGTCTAGTTGGTCGGGAAAAACCAACCTGTTCCAATCAACGGTAACTTGGTGCATCCCTACTTCCGCCCCAATTTTTACAGCAAGTTGCTTATTCAGCTGTAAGCGATATGAAAACAGGGTTGAAGCGCGCAAGGTGCGAAGGATGCCATCGCCAGCGTTATCTCCCTCTAAGTTTAGGCCCACTCCTGCGTTTAGCTGTTCAAGCGTTTGCTCGTAAAAGACGGCGTAAGTGTGGTAGGCGTTGCTGAAGCCTGTCCATTGATTGCGATAAGCCGCTCCTGCTCGAGGTGCATGGCTGCTACCCACAAAGGCAGGATTCAGCTGAAGTGGCGCTGCGTAGAATTGTGAGAAAATAGGGTCTTGGGCGAAGGTTTTCCAATTCAATATACACATCCCCAAAGCGCATATAATGCGCAAATGAGGCGCTCCTAGAGGTCGTGTAGTAACCATTGGAAATACTTTTAACCTTTGCATGAGGTAGCTTTATGTTACTTCGTCAGTACTCATTTAGCTAAAAAGCAGTTGACTCTTCTCGCCACGAGAGACTCATCTGACAGGAATTATTATTGGCAAAGCATCAAAAATATTTTATTGGCAGTCAGAAATTGTTTACAACTGCTTACATAAGAAGAAATGCCCTTAAAAAACTTCGAGTACACTCCCTTTGTTTGAATACGAAACATTTGGACGAACATCTTTCGCATGGCTACTGACTTTATGCCCTCGGATCCGACTGCAGCATCGCGCAAGCAGGATCACATTGAATTAGCTTTTCAAAGCCAGATTGACCGCACAGCCTTAGATCGCCGGTTTTACTACGAGCCATTTTTAAGTGCTCATCCAGACAAGGGTATTTTGCCGCCTGTTACCTTGATAGGCAAAAAGTTGCGCACTCCGGTTTGGGTTTCTTCGATGACGGGCGGTACGGCTCTGGCTCGCACCATTAATCGCAACCTTGCTCGTGTGTGTGCGGCTTTTGGCATGGGCATGGGCCTGGGCTCTTGTCGGCAATTGCTGTATAGCGATGAATTTTTAGCAGATTTTGATGTGCGCGATTTACTAGGCGACGACTTGCCCCTGATGGCTAACCTCGGGATAGCTCAGGTGGAGGTTCTTCTAGAGTGCAACCAACTGGATGTGCTGCACCGCCTCGTCGAGCGGTTACGCGCCGATGGTTTGTTTGTACACGTCAATCCTCTGCAGGAAGCCATGCAACCAGAGGGAGATCGCTTTCGGCGACCACCTTTGGAAACTGTAACTGAATTGCTAGAGCGCGTGTCATTTCCAGTAGCCGTCAAAGAAGTGGGTCAAGGGATAGGCCCGGCTAGCTTACGAGCACTTTTACAGCTTCCTCTGGCGGCCATTGAGTTTGGCGCAGCAGGCGGAACCAACTTTGCTCATTTAGAGTTGTTGCGCAGTGCACCAGAAAAGCGGCAGAGCCTTCAACCCTTTGCTGTTGTAGGACATAGCGCAGAAGAAATGCTTGATTTTGTGCGTGCCTTGTGTGTGGAATTAGGCCCTGGCATTCAGACGCAAGCGCTCATACTTTCAGGAGGCGTACGCGACTTTTTAGATGGGTACTACCTCTTGCGGCGCTCGCCCTTGCCTGCAGCGTACGGCCAGGCCTCTGTCTTTTTAAAATACGCTCGAGCTGACTACGATACGCTATATCGCTATGTGGAATCTCAAGTGCGCGCTCTTGAACTGGCTTATGCTTACCTGCACGTGCGAGAATAGATCTTTCTGGCAGATGGTGGGGCGGGCATGAATGCCCAATGTCGAGCTGGTCTTTGGGAGGGCACTGCTAAAATAAATTGACATATCCGAGGTGAAATTTAGGCTCTCGCCAGTCGAAGGGTTGTTGTGTGTCGCGTTTACCTACGGCGAGGCTAATGCTAAAGATGCCAGGCTGAGTTTCTACGCTGAGACCGAAGCCAACACCCCATGGTCGGAGGAATAGCCGTTGGGAGGGGGTAATGTTCTCGAGGTAGCCGACATCGGCAAAGGCCGCCCAGAAGGTATTCTGGCCTGTGAGTAGGCGCGTTTCGACGGTAGCGACAGCGAATCGGTTGGCAAAGAGACTTTCCTCATCGAAGCCACGCAGGAGTTTGTGTCCGCCGAGGCGATACTGTTCGTTGATAAAGATGGGCCGATGGCGAGCGGCAATGGTGCCAGCGCGCAGGCGGAACAAGGCGGTCGTGCGCACTCCTAGCGGAATAAAAATCTCTGCTCGGGCATCGGCCTGGTATCTAGCTTGAGGTTGAGTAAGTCGCTCAAAAAGAGAAGAAAAGTGGAAAGAGGAGTCAGCCGGGTCGCGGAGATTCTCCACCAGAGAATTCGGTATAACGCGGCTAAATCCAGCTGAGGTGCGCAACCAAAAAGACCATCCTCGCCGCGGGTTGAATCGGTAGTCTAAGCGGTTGAACGCGCATTGAATGCCGAAACCTTGCAGGCGCATATCTACCACAGAAGGGAGCTGGCGCGTTTGACGCAGTTGAACAGTGTCTAGCTTCTGAAGCGAGAGAGTTCGGCTTTCAGCAAAGAAGTTGATGAAGTCGGTTGCCTGAAGAAAATACTGTACACCTGCCTCTGCATGAACATCCGTCCAAGTGCTGTCTCGTCGGAAGAGTTGAAAACGCCCTTCGACCCCGAAGGCAGTGCCAGCAATGTAGGGAAAAGCGGCTTGTGCATCGAGCTTTTGAGTCTCTGGCCGCAGTCGTTCAAGTTCGAGCCGAATACTTTCGCCATTGTTGAGGGCATTCAGCATGGCCATTTGAAGGGCTCCTGTGATCAACATGCGCCCTGCGGGATCATTTGGCCGAGGGAGTAGACCGACAATGAGGTCGAAGCGGTTAGCGCGTTTTTTTTCTAAAAATAAGTTGAGGCGAGCTTGGTCGTTGGCGAACGTGACAGTGGGTGGTTCTGTTTGCTGAACAAACATGAGACTACGGAGGTAGTTTGGGACGCGTAATATGCGCTCACGGCTGTAAGGTGTGCCAGGTCGGAGGCCTAAATATTGAGCCAGGTGGCGTGGCGACAACCGCACATTGCCGTTTACTTTAGGCTGAGTAAAGGTGATAAAGGGTCCGCGTTTTACCAAGAGTACAGCCGATACTCCGCCATTTGAAGTTAAGTGCACGCTGTCAAGGTAAATGGAGACGAATGGATAGCCGCGGTTTTCGGCCTTTTCCAACAGCGCGTGTTGCCAGCGCACGAATTGAGTAGGATGGAGGAGTTCGCCAGGCTTTGGGAAATTGTGCAAGCCTAGCGCTTCTAGCCAAGACGCATCGGCCTTGCTTATGCGCAAGTGCATCCAATGCAGGCGGGGGCCTAAATATAGACGTGCTGTGGCTACACTATCGGAGAGTTGAACCCAATCGTCTATCGAGGCCAGGAGGAAGGCCTCTTCTCGCCAACGCTCAAGTGCTTGGGCTAAGGCACTGCGTAAGGCTATTGAGTCGGAGGCAAGAAGCAGTATTTTTTCCGCTGTTATTCTGCGCGCTTCGCATTTGTCTTGGTGAAAAAGGGACTTCTCTGCTACCTCTAATTCGTTGGGTAGGCCGTGTAACCACAGGCAAAACTTTTGTCCTCTGGCGGCAGGCAAAATTAACCCAAGGCAAATGGTAAGCAAAATCTCTCTATGTGCGCGGTACATGGCTCTCTGTCAAGACGCCGTTTACCTAGCACAGGTTGGATGATGTTTTTCGGCTACTAGGGTCGCTCATCGGCAACTGGAATGTTGGGCACTATCCAGCTGGTAATCTTCTCGGCTACCCACAGCGCTGGGAACCAGATGATGAGTAGCGTCCAGATAGGTAAGTCTAGATACACCAACCACATGAATACATCGAGCAGCAGCACAATAGCTATTATCCAAGTAATAACCAACAACATAGCCGCTGCATTCTGATGAGCAGAGGCAATCCAGCGCCCAACGATAATGCGTCCATACACGCTAATGAGGCTTTCAGAAGCAGCAGTCTTCGCTACGTAGCGGCAAATACCGGCAAAACAAATCAGGATGACGATTAAACTACTGAAGAGCCACATTACAAATTCCCAGGCGGGCTTAATGGTTTGCCAAAGACGACCTTTCCAATTAGTAATCTGTTCTTTGGCCTCTTCAAGATTGCGCACTACGGTTGCAGAGTCGGGAAGGCTAATGCCCTTTTTTTCAGAACCTGGGCGCGGCGGGATATTTTGACGAGGGCGCACAGGGTCGCTAACAAGCAAAGAGGCAGCATCGGCCGCCGAAGGAGCACTATAAGTTACTGGTGCTCTGTTCGTTTCCTCTAAAGTGATTCGAGTGGCAGAGATTTGTTTCTCCTCGGCGGAAGGCGCTTCTTTTTTGGCTATTGCCCTTCTCAAAGGCAAGTCACGAACGGAAGAGGATTTTTCTTCTTTTCTTTCTGGCTGATTTTCAGCATCTTGCCTTCCAATTCGTTTAGTACCAGGGCGTTTTTCTACTTCGGATTCGGAGGTCAGTTTTTCTGTTTTGTGGGCTGAAGGTGGCGCCACGTTCTGTTTCTTGCCGCGTTCTTCTTTTGCGCGCGCAGCGGCAGCTTCCTGCTCTCGCTTGCGCGCTTGCCGCACAGCTTCCGGCTCTACGATAATAGTTTTTCCGTCACGCACAATGTGAATTGATTTTAAGCGACCGGCGTTGTTTTGGTTGGAAAACCCTGGTTCACTGATGAGAAGTTGCTCATAGGTCTTTTTGCCATCACCGTTTCGCTTCAGCACTGCCCGCTTAAAAACGAATTTAACCACTCCCACCGGGCGCTCGTGCTTATAACGGTATGTGCCTAAGTACTGTTCTACCTGTTCCGTTTTTGTATTAGCATAGGTAGCAACCGGTACTATTGCCCCGCACCCCAAAAAGGTTAGGCAAAGAAGGGATAGAAACTTACTCATGAAGGGACCTTATTGGTGATACGAATAAGGGTTTTACACTCGCCTAGGAAGCTTGTAGTACCCAGACTTTGGTAATAATTGGCCCAAAGTTAATAAGATTACGCGCAAGGGCAGTACAGTTTTTTGAGTATTTTTTAGATGGATGCTTGAGGCGCCTTTCTCAACACACCGTCGCGCCCTCCAAATTGACTTTCGATAGGTAGAGGTCACTTGCTATATCGTGCTGGCGGAAAGCGTGTTGCATAGCGTAAGCGGCATTTTCAGCGACAAGGCTGTTGTCGCAAAGAGCGAAAACGGATGGGCCTGCGCCCGAGATGCTGCAACCCAATGCGCCTGCCTCTAACGCGGCGGCCTGCACATCGTAGAAACCCGGAATCAAGTGAGCGCGCTGAGGTTCCACGATTACGTCGCGCAGGCAGCGTCCGATTAGTTCGAGGTCAGAGGTAAAACAACCCACAATGAAGCCCGCCAGGAAAGCGCTCTGGCGAACGTGGTCGCGCAAAGGTATGTCGGGTTTTAGTACGGCGCGTGCTTCCCGCGTTAGGACCTGGAGGTGAGGGTGAACGACGGCTACGTACAAGCCCAAGGGTACGTGGAGCCGATGAACATCAAGAGGATCGTTATTGCATATAAGCACAATGCCACCCAGTAAAGAAGGGGCCACATTGTCGGCATGAAAGCCTCCAGCTGCTACTTGTTCGCCCATGCAAGCGAAAGGTAAGAGTTCGCGCTTACTCATGCCCGTGCGGAGCAATTCGCTTACTGCTAGTACAGCAGCGGCAGCACTAGCTGCGCTACTGCCCAGGCCACTGCCTAAGGGCATCTTTTTGTGAATCTCTAACTCAATCCCCACGTCAGTAGCGCCTAAATGTTCTAGCAATCGCAAGGCGGCTACACCTGCAGTGTTTTCCTCTGTAGCATAGGGCAGTTTACCGCCGTGGCCGGTAATTTTCACAATTCGTACGCCAGGAGTAGCGCTCTTGCGCGCGATAACCTCGTCGCCTGGCCGCTCGAGGGCTAGGCCCAAGATGTCAAATCCGACACCGACGTTGCCAATAGAAGCAGGTGCGAAGACTTTAATACCCACAAAACAACTTTTTGACAAATGATTCCGCCTTGCATGTTTGCGGCGCATGCGTGCGCAAAAGTAAGCACTCAGTGGCTTGAGTTGAGCGACTCAGCGCATAACTGCAAATTTGTGGGTTATCGTCTCGCCTGTCGGTCCGCATATTCGAAGCCAATATACGCCTGAGGGCAAAGCGAGTGGTTCCACTGTCGTAGTGACGGGCTCGTGGGCCACTGCAGGCACAGGCGGCAAGGCCTTAAGTGGTCGCCCCAGCATATCTACTATACTTATCTTCAGTGATTCAGTTCTATCCCAAGTAAATTGGATGAACAGCCTCTCTATGGCTGGATTTGGCCAGAGGTGTAGAGTTGTAGTTTCTTTAGTGTCAGAGGGAGGGTTCGATGTTGTACTTGCATTGGTGTTAAAACGCCGGCGGTCGTAAGCTCCAAAGCGCCCTCCTGACAAAATTGGTGTATCTAATGGGTTTCGAAGGCGATAAAGTTGGAAGTAGCCCTGCCCGTTGGCGCAGCACATGCCGTCGCCGTAGGCATCCACGAAGTGTAGGGTGTAGCATCCTGGTTTGGGCAGGTAAAGGGTGTCGTAAATGGTTGCGTTGTCGCTATAAGCACCTGGTCCGCCGGTTACGGAAGGATACAAACCGCCTCCATTGGGCCCTACCAAGAGATTGCCGCCGGAGCGAAGCACGTGGCCTTGCTCATCGCGCAATTCCCAGTAGGTTTCTGCGCCAAAGTGGTCTGTGCGAATTTTGAGCAGAAAGGCATGATCTTCGTTTTGTGAGGCTTTTCCAAAGGAATGAGCGCGATAATTGTTGGTGGAGTCGGCGTCGTGAGCTCCACCATTAAAGCTCAGTATGCGCACTTGAAGTATGCCGCTGTCGTTGCGAATCTGCGGAGCAAAGGATAGAAGCGTGTCTTGATAGGTAGTCAAGATACCCTGCCACGAAACGGTTTGTAACAATTCGTTTTGCCAAAATAAACCGACGTAGCTTTTTTGCAAAGGGCTTTTTCCTAGGTTGACGAGCCGAACCCGAGGATGAAGGGCAATGGAAGTACACACATCGCTCCAGGGCGAACCCGGTTCGAAATCGAAGAGGGCGGCGTTGTGTTGACCTAAGGCAACTGGACAGTCTTGCACATAGGCAAACAATTCTGCAGCACCCGTAGGACGAAGGCGATAGGCCTTTCGGTTAGGGCAAACGAGAATTAGGGTTGGATATTCCGATACATTGTATTTAGACGCAAGAGTATGGTCATTCAAAATGGGAAAGAAAGTATTGGAGGTCCAGTTGCCAGGGGTAAAATAATTACAGCCCGATAGCCCATACAGGCAGTTGACGGAAGTAGCCGGGTCGCTTTCTACCAAAAAAATTTTTACTCGATTGGTACCGCCATCAGGGCCGTGTTGCTGATAAAGCGTGTGCAAAGTCTTACTCTGGTGGTAGGCCCAGCAAGACATACAGTAAGTGGTCATAAAATGAAGCAAAACTGCATTGCCATTGCTGAGCAATTGATACAGGTTCCAAGTACGACCGTTTACATCAGTAGCAGTGAAGTCAGCGGCGGAAAAGGGCGTTTGGGCCTGAGCTAATGTGCAACACAGCGCTAAGGTGTAGCCAATCTTGTCTATTTTTAGCATATTGACGTGTATTCTTCTCCAAAAATAGGCTTTTATTTCCGTGAGTTATCTATTTTTGTCCAGTTTATTTTACTTAAATGCAAATTTTAGACATTTATGAGGTTTACAATTGCCTGCTTCTTGCTTTTTGCTTTAGCCATTTCGACAGCTGTGGCTCAGACGACCTTCAGTGTGAGCGCAACGGAAGTTTGGAAAATTGCGCCGCATACGGAACCAGATGTACAGGGGCATTTCACAATTACAAATTTGACCAATCAGGTTCAAACAATCCGCTGGACGCGCACTATCGTGCGCATTACTCCAGGATGCCTCTCGCAAGTGTGTGACCTGAATCTATGCTACACTCCACCGGTGAGCACTCAAACTTTCGATATGCAACCCAATCAGGCCGGGCTTATTATCATGCATTTCCTCAACTACGATAGCATCGTGGGGGCCGAGGCAGTTATCCGCTTAAGAATGAGCAATGAAAATGTCCCGGCTGACAGCGTTACAGTTACGTTCTTGTTTACGTCGCCTACGTCGAAAGCGAATCAGCCGTTGCCTCCGGCTACAGTAAAGGTCTATCCGAACCCTACAACTGATGGTTTTTGGCTTTCGAATGCCGAGGTTGTACGTAGCATGCGAGTGTTATCCCTTGATGGGCGAGAAGTAGCGCGTTTCCTAGCTAGTCCAGGAGCCTATTACTCCTTGGCTGAACAACCTCAGGGCAGTTACATCATAGTGCTCGAGGATGCTTTGCAGCGTCCTTTCCAGGCTCTTGAAATCCTGCGGCAATGACCCTTTGAGCTACTACCCAAGGAAAGCTCTTGTAGCAAGCCGATCGCGGTGTTTTGCTCGGCTTTTTTAATGCGCTTTTGCGATGTTTTGGCGTGGAAGTTTGTTAGATTGAAGGGTTGTTCACGCACAGATGTTGCGCGCGATTCGAGTGCGACGTCGCCCTGCGTGTTAGCATAGTCAACTAGGTGGACCTTTGATTTTTGCGTCATTAAGTAGGATTCAGCAAACAGGGAATACGAGCCGGTGACGCCTCTTTCGACCTGCAATCGCAGTCGTAAGAACGTTGCTGCGGTGCTTTGTTGTGCAACGATTTCAATGGTTTCGCTTCTCTCTGGGCAGAGGCAAGTCATCAAAACGGTCTGATGCTGAGCCTACAATGGTTGGGTTCGTGCCCGAAGTTATGAGTTAATCCTTCAAAAAATCTTAGGCCGCCAGAGCAGGAGGATGGGTTCCTTCCTAGAGTAGAGCCTCGCGATGTATTGTTCTATGTCGAGATTTCTATCGGTGAGAAAAAAGACCACTCTTGCTAAGTACTGTTGCAGTTTCTTTGGGTCATCTTCGAGAGGTTTTCTAGGTAAGACTATCCGTACAGCTCGTAGAGAATTTGCTTTCGGTCGTAGCCGAGTTTGACCAGAAGGTTGGCTACTGCTTCGTCAATCATATTGCTCCAGCCACATAGATAAAAAAGTACGTCAGGGCGTTTTTGAGCGTAATGCTCTAAATAAATTTGGTGTACGTAACCGCGATAGCCCGGCCAATTGGGTTGACGAGAGAGCGCTATATCGTATCGAAATTGAGGCATAATTCTCGTCAATTCTTCAAATTCGCGGCGATAGAGGATATCTTGCTCAGTGCGTGTACCAAAGATGAGGTGAAGGTTGCGATGAGGCTGACCCGTGTGGTGTAAGTGGCGCAACATGCTTCGAAACGGAGCCACACCTGTACCCGTGCATACCATGACTAAGTCCTTATCCTCTAGAGTATCGGGTAAACAAAAGGTGCCTTCTGGCCCTTTCCAACGTAGTACTGAGCCTTCCTTCACTTCTTCAAAGAGGTAGCGCGTAGCTAATCCATCGGGCACACGCACGATGCACAATTCGAGAAGATCTGGGTCGTCTTCTGGCGCGCTAGCAATGGAGTAACTTCGCCAGCGATGCAGGCGTTTCTCTCCAATCGGCAGATCGAAGGTAATGAATTGCCCAGCTTTGAAGGGTGGACGTTGAACAGACGGAGTAGATAACCAAAAACGCCGCACAGTAGGAGTAGCTTGTTCAATGCGCACAACGAGGCTTTCGTACCAGAGAGTAGGCATGTTTTTCTATGAAAAAAAAACGGCAGAGGATACCTTACAAAACAAAGTCCTCCTCTGCCGGTTTATTGTCGGTGACACTGAATTGATAATCAGACCTTACCGCTTTCGCACAGTAGCTGGCCCAGAGGTATAGACGACGCTAGATGCATCGGTGTGTATGTAAATTTCTTCTTCAGCCCTAATGTGCGCTTTGCTGTCATTGACAGCCGAAATATTTGCCCTTTCGACGTCCCACGTAATGGCATTAAGCTGAGCACCTCCACTGAGGTAAGCTTCGAGCCGATCGCCCTCGCCGACGAGTTCAATCCTTGCTTTGTCCTTGAGCATAACCTTTAATCTACTAGAGCTGTACAGACCGCGCACCTCAATAGGACCGCTAACTGTAATGGAAGAGTTACTTTCGTCAAAACCTTGAAGTGTTATTCGCCCTTTGCCCTTGGCGGTTAAGCTAGCAAAGTTCGTCGTGTGCACAATACAGCGGAGCGGCCCAGAACCCTTACTTTCCGTTGCTGAAACGACCAATGCATTGCCTTTTCGCACAACAGAGGCATAGTCTGTTTCAGCAGTCGCCCCTGGGCAGTGGACACTAAATGTTTCACTATAAATGATATCTACATCTAAATTGCCTTCTAAAATAAATTGATTTACCTCCGAAAACGAGTCGTCATCGGCTGGCTCGCAATGGGCACAGGAAAGTCCTAGGCTCGTCATTTGGAAGGCTTTTCCTGGATTCTCCTCAATGGGATAAAGCTCGTTCACATAGTCTGCTCGTACGTGCTCATGGGCACCCTCTTTGAAAACGATGTATTTTCCTTCAGGCACGTACAACGTCACTTTGGCCCGTTGGGCGCGCCATCCTCCTGGCAACATACGGATTTGACCAGGAATGGTTAGGGTATTTCCAGAGAGAACGACTTTAAAGGGTATGCGCTTAGCGTGCTCATAGGCTTCTTCTTGGGTAGCTCCTCGAGCGAAAAGCGAGGAGTTGCCTTCAAAGCGCGCAGTTTCACTCCGCTTCACTTCAATAAGCGGAATACTAGCTACATTTTCCTCTATTTCAAAGCGGAAGATCGTGTATTTATAGATGCTGGGAGGATTGAACTGGACGTAAAGCGTGTCGGAGGTCAAAGTGCTGAAGTCAATGGTCTGATTTACAGAACCTTCAACGCGGTATTCTCGCACTCCCCATATAGCAAGCAAGCCCAGTGAGATGAGGTTTAGAACCCATAACGCGACCATGCCTGGTCCTAGCCACCGCGGAACTTGAAGGCGAAAGATGGTTCGAAATAGCCACGTTAAGAGCCCAACAACGGGTATGCCCACTAGGAAGAAGAAGTTGACGAATCCCAAATAACTTGCCTCAATAGGAAGCGGGCTTTGGAGTGCGATCTGCGAGCGCTCAGTAAAAAAAGCGATAGTGCCAGCTACCCAGAGTGTGCCCAGTAGGGAAATCAAGCCAATAGCAAAGAAAATGGCCACACCCTTGAAGAATCGGGCAAGCAAAGTAGCACATCCCGAGGCAGAGCTAGAAGAAACTGTTTCCATTCTGACCGCAGCGCGCTCGCCGAAGGCTTTAGCGCGTTGGGCAAGGCGCTCTGCACCATGCTCAACTTCGCGTACGATGTTCTCCAGCGTAGGTGCTTCGCCTCGCATAGCTAAGCGTTCAGCTGCTGTCTTAGCCGGCGGCATTAGCATCCAAAGCAAAATATAGGCCGGCATCCAGAAGCCAAACGAGATTAACGCTAGGAGAATGAAAATGAGACGCATCCATATCGGGTCATTTAAACCAAAATAAGCGCTCAACCCTGAGCAAACGCCTCCGATGACAGCATCGCTCTCGTCACGGTAAAGCCGGCGACCCAAACGGAGATTTTTGCCTCTAGAGGATTTAGGCGAACTACCACTCTCATTACCTGATGCGCTGTCAAATTCTTCGGGCTTTCCCATTACTTCTATAGCAGCCTGAACGTCAGCAAGCGATACAATGCTACGGCCTTCTAGGCGACTGGTGATCAATTCGCCCAATCGCCCTTCAATGTCTCGCAGGATTTCGTCGCGTCCCTCATGTTCGTCTAAGCGAAGACGAACCTCATCCAAGTAATTGGCCAAATGCTGGTAAGCGTCCTCATCTATAGTCAGTGCATGGCCTCCTAAGTTAATTTGCAAGATCTTGTTCATCGTCTTTTGTTTTTATATGTGGTTACAAATACTTATTCAATGCATTAGGATGCGCACTCATCGTCGGTTGGCCTAGGCGACTCGACATTGAGCAGAGGAGGTGGCTCCTCGGCAGAAACGCTTGGGTTGCTGCCCGAGAAGGCAAGTGTTTGATTTACAGCTTTCACTAGAGCATGCCAACTGCTTGTCAAAGCGCGTAAGAAGACGCGACCCTTTTCCGTAATAGTAAAATATTTACGTGGAGGGCCTTTGATGCCTTCGCGCCATACGTAGTCTACCAGTCCCTCGCCCTTTAAGCGCATCAAAAGGGGATAAAGGGTTCCTTCCTTCATGGGTAAGTTGACTTCTGCAAGGCGCTCAATGATCTCTGGAGGATACGTCTCGCGCTCCGATACGACGGCCAGCACACACATTTCTAGCACTCCCTTGCGCATTTGCGCTTTCGCATTTTCGATATCCATAATTTGATAAATAATCTTCTTTGCCTTTCTAGATAAATTGCAACGCAAAGATATATGCATAAAAATGTTCCTTGCAATACAAGGTTTTTTTTTAACAAAAAAATTTTAAGTCATAAGTCGAGGCAAATGCTTCTTGCCAAAGAGCAACGTCGCTTCTTAGGTGAAGGCCTTGCCTCTGTGCCCAAGAAGCAAGACCCGTAGCCTAGCGCGGTTGTATACTAACTACCTACTGCTAAGCATTCGGTTGATCTTCTTTTGCGTTACTTTTCTGAAGTTATCCCTACAGAGCAGGGCCACTTTTTTGCGAGCGCTTTGCTCTTACGCTGCAGAGGGGTTTACTTCGCGTCATTCGTCTCCAGTGCGTGCAAGAGCACAGGTTTTACCAAGAAAAAGAGGCTACACAACTATTGTCTCGCCGTATTTTCCACCCTGTAAAAGCAGCACCGCAGTTGCTGAACAGAAGGTTGGTTTTCAGAAAACTCCTTACAATGGGATTCTCCGAAAAATACTTCTGAGGCGAAGTCCTTGCTTTGAGGCTTGAATAGCGAAAAACAGCGCTTGAGTCTGACCGAAAGGCAGTGACGTGAATACATTGGCTTTGGCCGTGTATTCTCCGTCTTTCGCAGGCCAATATAATTTTGCTCAATGATGGCCCTTAAAACCTTGACAGCAAATTGTTTGTGTGACTTTTTTTAAAGCTTAATACGTAACCAATACCCGCGCGACTTGGAAGAAGGACGCATTGGTATCTAACCGGCCTAGCAGGACTCAAAAGCGCTTTTGCATTATCTCATTCTGTGATTGAGATTGTTGTAGGAGAGTTTTTGCCATTACACATAATTTACGCGGGTATGAGAGGTTCAATATGCTTGCCAAAGCGGGCGATATGCTCACAGGCAAATCTCTTGCTTTGGTGCGCGGAAGGCGTTGGGTGTGCGGAAATACTGCTGTGCTCAAGAGTAGTGAATTTTTTGAGCAACATCAGCTTCTGTATCTCATCGAAGATGTACCTGCGCAATTTTTTTTTCCTAGATACCACTAAAGGTGCCTCATTTCAATCCTATTAGAAGGAGGGCGGTTTGGCCGTATCCTTTTGTGCAACTTTGCGCCACTCATCTCTGTTAGGAGGAGCACTCTTTTTAAGAAGATTTTCTATGGCCGACATTGTTTTCAATTTGATTCAGAAAGAACTAGAGCGACAGCGCCGAGGCTTGGAGCTAATAGCCTCTGAGAATTTCACCAGCCAGGCTGTCATGGATGCTATGGGTTCGTGTTTGACGAATAAATACGCTGAAGGGTATCCGGGTAAACGATACTATGGAGGCTGTGAAGTGATCGATGAGATAGAGCAATTGGCTATTGACCGGCTTAAACAGATTTTTGGTGCGGCTTGGGCCAACGTCCAACCACATTCCGGTGCTCAGGCAAATGCCGCTGTTTTCTTAGCTTGTCTCGAGCCGCACGACAAAATTCTAGGTTTCAGCTTGGCGCATGGTGGACATTTAAGCCACGGTTCTTCGGTGAATTATTCGGGAAAGGTTTATACGCCGTCGTTTTACGGAGTAGAGGAGGAAAGTGGGTTAATTGACATGGATAAGGTGGCCGAGATTGCGCATCGCGAACGCCCCAAATTGATCATTTGTGGCGCCTCAGCATACTCTCGAGATTGGGACTACGCGCGTTTTCGCCAAATAGCCGACTCGGTTGGCGCGCTGCTTTTGGCCGATATTGCTCATCCAGCAGGCCTCATCGCCGCAGGGCTACTTAACGACCCTGTGCCTCATTGTCATATCGTCACCAGCACGACCCACAAGACACTGCGCGGTCCGCGCGGAGGTATTATTTTCATGGGTCGCGATTTTGAGAATCCTTGGGGGCGCACGAGCAAGAAGGGTACGCCCATTTACATGTCAAGCATTTTAGATAGCGGCGTTTTTCCCGGCATGCAGGGCGGGCCTTTAGAACATGTGATTGCAGCCAAGGCAGTTGCGTTCGGCGAAATTCTCCAGCCGTCGTTCCGGGAATACGCTCGTCAAGTGGTGCGCAACGCTCGGGTCATGGCCGATGAGTTTATTCAGCGAGGCTATCGAATTGTATCGAATGGTACAGATAATCACTTAATCCTCATTGATTTACGTCCAAAAGGTATTACGGGCAAGGTTGCCGAAAATGTTTTGGGTGCTGCCGACATTACGGTCAACAAAAACATGATCCCCTTCGACCCTCAGCCGCCGACTACTACTTCTGGTATTCGGATAGGTACTGCTGCCATTACTACGCGCGGCCTAAAGGAAGACGATTGTCGCCAAGTAGTTGAATGGATAGATGCCGTACTTTCTCGCCCCGACGACAGTGCATACCATGCCATGGTGCGAAAGGCGGTTAATGCCTTCATGCAACACTTCCCCCTTTATGCCTGACTGCGACTAATGTACGCGCTCTTTCGCTCGTTGTTGTTTGCTCTTCCACCCGAACAGGCTCACCGTGTAGCGATGATAGGGCTTGACTACACTACGTCCTTACCGCTTCTGCGCACGGCATGCAGACAACTTTTCTGTCTGGAAGCGCCCGGACTGAGGCGGAAGTACATGGGTCTAACGTTTGCCAATCCCGTGGGTTTGGCTGCTGGCTTCGACAAAAACGGCTGCTATCTGGACGCTTTGGCTTGTCTAGGCTTTGGTTTCATCGAGGTGGGCACAGTAACGCCTCGTCCTCAGGCCGGTAATCCGCCCCCGCGCTTGTTCCGATTGCCCGTTGACCAAGCCCTTATCAATCGCATGGGTTTCAACAACGAGGGTGTAGAGGCTTTGGCGCGGCGTCTTCAACGTTGGAATGAGCGCTTGCAAGGAGAGCCGCGCCCGATTGTTGGCATTAACATTGGTAAAAACAAGGACACCCCCAATGAGCGCGCTCATGAGGACTACTTAACGTGCTTTCGAGCACTAGCACTTTGGGCTGACTATTTCACCATTAACGTTAGTTCGCCCAACACTCCTGGACTGCGCGAGTTGCAAGGCAAAGAACCGCTTTTGCGCCTTCTCGATGCTATTCAGGAAGTCAACAACCGATTAAATCGGCCTAAACCTATTCTCTTAAAAATTGCTCCCGACCTAACCCATGACCAACTGGATGAAATCGCTGCGGTTGCTAAACAAGCTCAATTAAACGGTCTCATTGCTACCAATACAACACTTTCGCGCACAGGGCTACGCACTCCCTCCTCTCGCCTTGAAGCCATTGGTGCCGGAGGCCTAAGCGGCGCTCCCTTGCGTCAACGCGCCACCGAGGTCATCCGTTACTTGCGTCAACGTTTAGACCAGAAAATCCTACTCATTGGAGTTGGCGGTATTGACTCGCCTCAGGCGGCTCAAGAAAAATTTCAAGCCGGTGCTGATCTTATTCAGATATACACCGGCTTGATTTACAAAGGCCCTGGTTTAATAAGAAAAATTTTGCAAGGCGTGCAAGACAACGCACAGTAATTACCTCGCCTTCCGTTTATCGCTTTATTATCCTTTCTACAGCAAGTAGGCTACCCGTCTGCTCGTCTGTCAGCCGCAAAACATAGTAGCCGCCTGGCTGCGACGTTAAGTCGATGCGACTGTTGAGGAGCGGCCCTGTAGAAACAACTTGTCCTTGCGCATTTATAAGCTCGTAGTGGACTGGTGTGCCGGGTAAATTTGAAAAGTAAAGGTAATCTGTCGTAGGGTTTGGAAACGCAGCAAGGGCCGTGCCTACTGAGAACGCTCCCTTCTGGCTGACTTGACCATCGGGAAATACCCGCAAAAGGCGAAAACGGTAGTTGGTCGAGTCTACCCAATAAGTACCTAGGAGAGCACCACCGTCGTTGGCAGGTTCTACAAACGCCGTGTAAATGGCATTTGGAATTGCCACTTGCCACTTTACTTTTAAGTTACTGTCGAACTTATACAACACGAGGCTTTTCGTTTGAGCGTGCTTGTAGGTGGCGTAATAGATGTCTCCCTCTGGCGATACAGCAAAAGCGCGCCCCAACACAGACCACCAATGTTCGCATTCAGGTAAATTTGTTCCTGTGATAGGGAAGAAATTCTTATCGCGGATGTCGAGAATGACATTTTTTCCAAAATTACATCCTGAAAAAGGATAGGGATCAATATTGACAAAAGGTGCTCCAAAATAGTTGTAAAAGTTGCAGTAGAACCGCTGCTGATAATAGTTGCAAGAGCCTGCCACAAACTGGCGGAAGCGCAAGTCGTCCATACTCAGGACTCCCAGGAAATTGCCGTCATAGTTGTAGCGCCCTACTGAGCCTGAGCCTGAACCAAAAGTGCCAGGGTAGTTGTATCCTGACGTAGGGCCGAAGACAAAAATTTGGTCTTCAGTAAACTCTGCATGCATATATCCGTTGGTAAAGGGACTTATATCTATCACGCGGTAGACAGACCCGTCCAAACCCAGCTTCTCGAATTGAAGGCGGACGTATCCGGTTGAAGAGGGGGGCCAAACGTAGTAATCGAAAATAGCACAGAGCGTGTCTCCTCGAAGCGTCGCCGACGCATAACGGTTGCGTTGAAAGCCTTCGCTCACCCTCCAGCCAAAGAAGCCAGCGTGGTCTGGCATTACACCTGGCCAGACGACTGTTCGGATAATTTTTCCCTGAGCGTCAAACTCATAAAACACTCGTTCTCCTTTTTTTGTGCCCGGGGGATCAGCTGCATAGCGCACACCTGTAAAAAAATAGCGATTACTGCTTTCAAACAGAAAACCTAGGTGTCGATGGGTCGGTGGCAGTGGTGTGCTACCCATTAGGTCGCCTTCTTCATTAAGATAGTGGATGGTATCGGGTTTAGGAGGTTGTCCTGGAAAACGAAAGGCTTCGTAATGAATCAAATACCCTTGGGAAGTTCGGACCATGCTAGGGCCCGGGGAATCTATCAATGTACTGTCAAAGGGAGAGAAAGGCCGTAATTTTTGGCCAAAAGCTAGCATGCTAGATATACTCAAAAGAAGTAGAGAGTTGAACAGCAGTTTCATAGCCTATTTTATTTTATGGGTTGAGCGAAGAAGCATATCCATGAAAACAAGGAAACTAGAGTAAGGTTGTTTGGTAATTGACCGAAAGTATCAATTTTTTTCATTAGTAAATGCACGAGTTGAGGCTATGGCCTAGGGTTGCTGCGATAAAATTACCACCATATCCATCGAGGACGCACCAGCTGTAAATAAGGCTGCGGTTGTGCGCCAAAAGCGCGAAAGACCCGCTCTAAACCAGGCGCCATACTTCCCTCGAAATCGAGGTGCAAACCTCGCTGCGCGCAAAAGCAGATGGCTTCCCAATAAAGGCAGTGAAGAGCGCCTGGGAGACGGCGGTGGTAAAAACGGCCGGCAGTTAAGACAGCTGCGCGTTGGCTATCAAAGGCCAATAACAGCCCAGCGATTGCCGTTTCCTCAGCGCGATGGCGGGCTATCCAGCCTATACCCTGTTTACGTTCTTGTAGTGCTGAAACGAGTCGGATAAACGGTGTTTTTGGACAGCTTTTTATTCCACGGCGCCGAAGCGATGCTGCGTAAGGCGCAAATAGAAGATCAGCATCAAGAGTGGTTTCCACTTCGAGTGCGTGGGCCGCATGGCGCAACTCAGTGCGCAGTGTGTGCTTTAATGCTGCATGGAGGCGGCTAACTGAGTGTCCTGCAGCGATACAGTAAGTGTAGCGCGTAGATAAACGGAACCCTGACCATAGCAGAGGCAGGCCATTGGTAAAATCGGGCAGACAGTTTTGGCGAAAGAAGAAGCTTCCTCGAGGTAGCTGAGCTACTAGTTCAGTTATGGTTCGTTGTTCTCGGCGCAAACGCTTGTATGAAGGCATCTTCGACAAAGGCACTAACCATGGTCCGGCATACGCCGTGTAAGGAGGCAATTGCACGATGGGTATTCCCCACCGTTGCGTGCGAACATAGGGCCATATGCCACCTTCGTTTGCTGCTGCCCCCCAGCCTTCGGGGCCGCACACTGCATCTAACCACCAAGGTTGGTGAGAAAGTGGAACGACATAAGCCGTGCAAAAGGCGCGATAAGCCTTTTGGCCACCCTGCTTGGATTCCATACTTTTGCTGCACGTCTCCTGCGTTGAGCTAAAAACTTATAAATAAACAATGACGTTAGGTGAATTCATGCGTGCAGTCAGCGATGACCCCGTGCCTGCTACGCTCTATTTTTTTGCTCTACCTACTTTAGCATTGCTAACTAACTGGGTTACGGGTAAGGCAGCTTATGCGGCGCCATGGAAATACTTTTATGCGCTGCTCGTATACGCTGCTTGTATTCCAGGCATTTTTGCTACTTGCTTGAGCATTTATCTTTTCCTTTTTCAGCCTGGAGGAAATATTTTTAATCTCAATTTGATTACGCAAGTTTTGCCGATTTTGTCCATGATCTTGACACTGGCCATTATTCGCCAGCACATCGCTTTTACGTGGATTCCGGGCTTCAGAAAGCTCTCCAACCTAATATTAAGTCTGAGTGTTATTTTCTTACTGATGTACTTGCTTGACCGAATGCGCTTAGTTGCCTTCGTGTATATGCCTGTACAATATCTGTTATTAATTGTGGTTGGTGCACTCCTTCTCTTGAATTATTCATTTCGACAGCTATTGCGCTGAGCGCAGAGGGCGATTATTTCGTAAAGTTTGCTAAAGGTTTTCCTCGCGATGAAGCAGAACTGCTGGCTAGCGCTAAAGGGTTTTGTCCTTTTTGGATCGATTTTATTTGCGTGGCTAGGTTGTCGGGAAAACCTTCCCAAACGAGCCGATGTGTTCTACACGGATAAGGATGCGGCCGTAGAGATTGCACGAGGGGTGGAAATCCTCTATTCGGACAGCGCAATTTTACGCGTGCGTGTTAAGGCGCCCACCTTGCACAACTATTTGGACCCAGAAGATCCACGCCAGGAATTTCCCGACGGCATTCACATAGACTTCCTTGCCTTGAATGGCACGCGCATCAACAGTATACTCACAGCTCGTTTTGCCGTACGCCGACCCGAAAAAGGATTGATCACTGCCCGCGATAGCGTCGTACTTATTACCGCCAATCGCGAAATACTCGAGACAGAAGAACTCATCTGGGATGAAAACCAAGAGCTTATGCGTACCGACAAATTTGTCAAAATTACGCGCCCAGGTGAAATTATCTATGGCTTTGGCCTAGAAGCCAGCCAGGATTTTTCTTTTTGGAAAGTGCTAGTGCCAAAGGGCACGATAAAAGCAGAGCAGCTAGACGAGGTAATTCGCCAATAAGCCAACTCGTGGTTACTGACGTATAATGCGGCCTGTATAGGCGCCTAAGTCAGTTGTTAGGCGTATATAGTAAAGACCGGGTGGAAAGGAGGAAAGAGACAAACGTAAGCGGTCGCCAGCTTCGAGGGTATATTCGACAGCAAAGCATTGACCGTTAGAAGAACACACCTCTACGGAGCGCACATATTCTCCGCTGAGAGCGACGTAAGTTTGGTCAGCAGTTGGGTTCGGGAAACACAGCACCGAATGCGCTGACGCAGAGGGAGCAGACACTTCTGTAAATACAGGGTCGAAACGCGTACCACTGTTTAAC
Source organism: Saprospiraceae bacterium (assembly GCA_025055285.1). Lineage (GTDB taxonomy): Bacteria > Bacteroidota > Bacteroidia > Chitinophagales > Saprospiraceae > M3007. The sequence continues at coordinate 19,329 of JANWXM010000027.1, read as the reverse complement.
ACTGCTTTGGTGTTAATTTCTTGAATGAAGGCCAGCACGTACAGGGAGTCGTAGTGCGAAGTCCAGCCATTAGGTTGGGTATGGGTGTATGAAAAATTAAATGACACAGATCCTCCGGGTGGAGGCAAGGAAATATCATTTCCATCGGGATTGGTCAAGAAGGCGCGTAAGACATCGTAATGTTTGTTTTCGCCATTAGGCGCGTTGTAATTGACTGTTTTTTCCGCTACAGCCACCCAAAGTTTGTAAGTACCTGGCGGAGTATTCCCGAAAGTGCGCACAATGATTTGAGCAGTTTTCGTAGGTGCCGTGCCGGCTTCCTTGACTTCTATGGCAACGGGGCTAGTTTTACCCAAGGCAGCTTGAAGGGTCGCTGCGGGTAAGAGCGGATTGCCGGCAGGCACGGGTATACCATTTAGCACAACCCGAGGTGTACCGTTTATCCCGTAAAAATTGGCGCGAGCAGTATTGTGAGGCGGATTCGCTTGATAGAATACACAGGTACTATAGGGCACTGAGGGATGAATGGCCAAGTGATGTATATCTTTGGCATACTGCCGAATGAGGTCGTAGAATGCGGGATTCCGGCTTGCACAAATAGGGCAGCGAGAGTTCGTAAAGTGCTCGATGAGCACATACTGTTTAGGCTGTTGTTGAGCCCAGAGAGCTTGGGCAAAGAGCCAAACGAGAAAGAGAAACAGTCTTTTCATGGGTATAGATTTTAGCCTATAGAGTTTCAAAAGTAGTCTAGCGCGCAGTTACGCAGCATATTTTCGAAGGAATTTTATTGGTTGAACTATACGGTCGTCTGCTTCTGATGATGCACCTACCGCACGGGTTGAAGCCGAAAATCCAAGGTTCCGAATCCGCCTGCTTCGAAGTATTCGATTCGAAGGCTGTGTTCGCCGTCGTTCAAGTCGATTTCTACCTCGTCGGTTGTGGGCTCATGTACATTCCAGCGGTCAATAAGGCAGCGATCATTCAAGAAAAAGCGCACACCATCGTCGGAGGTGATGGTGAAGCGGTACCGGCCTGCAGGTATATTCAGGGTGGCAGTAGCGGACGTGGCAAAGCGGTCGGCTTTTACACCTTCGGCAGGATGATTCCACCAAGCGAAGTACAAGTCACTCACAGTCTTTTCTGCGGCGGCCTTTAAAGCGGGGTCTTGGCTCAGAGGGATGGCATCTACTGGGCGTTTTTGTAGGTTTTCCCATTGGTCATCTGGGATATTGAAGAACTGTACACGCCAGGTTATGCCCTTTTTATAGCGTTCGAAGACAAATCGGTACGGCTGACCGGCGGCGATAGTTCGGCCAAAAGCGTCAACAAAAGGCTGTGAGCCCACGTACTCGAATTCCAGCCAAAAGTCCTCTTCGGCATCAGGAGGAGAGGCTAGACTGAGGTAGCCAGGCAACGTACCAGTGGTCTTGTCTAGCGAGATCCTTCCGCGCTGCTGAAGAAGTTTCCATTGCCCTGGAGGGCCAAGGAAACGGAGGATGTAAGCTTTTCCCAAGGGCGAATCTGTGATGCTCTGAATCGTTGCGAAAGGACGCTGAAAATCGTAGGGCCCCCAAGTGTCCACGAGGATGTTTTGGCGGCCTGCAGGTAGGGTAAGCGGTAGAGCGGCATTCATTCCATCGGGTAAGCTATCGGGTTCGTCTATCTCTCCCAGTTGGACTTCTAAGGGCTTATATGGATTGATGGGCTGCATTTCAGGGTGGCTAAAGTTGAGTTTGCGAAAGGCGGCAAGGTCAGGATGTTGCCAGGTACGCTCGATTTGATCGCGCGAGCCGTAGAGGTCGTTGCGCAAAAATTTGAAGCCCTCGTTAGGTTTGGGTGTTTCAAGCAAGGTTTGGAAACCGCTGAAAAGGTTTTCGCCGTTGACGGCTACGTTTTGCGAAGCGGCGATCTTGAGCGGAATGGCACAGCGCGAGAAGGCATTTCGGTCAATAATGACATCGCGACTGCGGACGTCGCGCTTTTTCGCATAATTCCAATCGGGAGGTTGTTGGTCGCGAGCCCACAAATGAATAGCAATACTATCTGCTTCAAAGAGATTGAGCCGTATGAGGTTGTTCTGACCGTGCTCAATAGCTACACCTGTCTTGCACTGAGTAATGAGGTTGGCAAGGATTTGAGTTTCGTAACTATAGCCACCCCAAATGCCATAAGTGCATTCGCGAATGAGGTTTCCTTGGATGCGGTTGCGGCTGAAGGTGACTTCGACGCCGTTGGTAGCAGCATAGCTAAAGTCGTTTCCAAAAACGACATTGTCGTTGCATCCGCCTTCGCCGCTGTCCATTGTCGTTTGGCCGGCCCACAAGAAAAACCCATCGCCTGAGTGAGTGGCGGAATTGAAGGCAAAGAGGTTGTTATGGCTTTGCTCGTAGCACAAGATGGCCGCCGAATCCTGCCCGCGCTGATAGATTCCGTGCGAATAGCCGCGGATATTCCAGTCTAATCGGTTGTGCATCACTCGATTCCGGCTGCTTCGGTACAAGCCAATTCCCACACCAGAATTGAAGGAGAAGTTGTTGTTATAAAAAAGACCGTCGTTGCAGCGCGTCATGAGTAGTGCGTTCTGATTGCCCGTAATGCGACAATAGCGCACAATAGCGTTTGGGCAGCTGTCTAAATAAATACCTGCGCCGTAGCGAAGCCATTCGTTGCGGTCGTTCTGATGGTACGAAAGCCAGTCTGAAAAGTCCTCACGTTCGCGTGAGGAATGCAGGCGCGGGCGATAGTTATACGAAAAGTCGCTGTTTTCAATCGTTAATTGTGGGCAATGGTGAGCCAACAAACCTACCTTATAGCCTCGCACCCGAACGTTTTTGATGGTGATATTCTTTCCTTTGACTTCAATGCCTAGGCCAATGAAGCGATCAGGGCGGGTAGGGTCTAGAGGGCTGCGCAATTCGGCCTGTTGAAAGTCCACTACAATGTCGGAACCCACAAGCATAATGACAGGACGGTAAGGCTCTCCTGCTCTTATGTCCGACGCTGCAGCAAAGGTATAGACGTTGGGTTTGATCCGACACGACTCAGAAATGACCATGCCGGGTCGCAATTCTATCTCCGGCAGCTGAGCTGTCGCACCATACACACTCAACAAACTCAATGCGAAGACAACTCTTTTCTTCATCGGCTCTGCACTTTTGTATTCTCGGCTATCTTGTGCTATTGACCTCTAAGAAGGTTGCTCTTCTCTAAGTTTCACAGGATATGGAGTGGAGAGGAGTAGTTTAATTTCTCTAATTTTTAAGGCGAATCTCGTCTTGAGAAATCCCAGGTAGTGTTGTCCTCAATTGGCCTTCGGAGGCAGCCACACTCACTGCCACTACACAATCGCCGGTAACGTTCGTCACCGTGCGGAGCATGTCGAGGATACGGTCTACTCCAAGAATGAGTGCGATGCCCGCACTGGGCACACCAATGCTTTCCAGGATGATGATGAGCATCACTACACCTGCTCCGGGTACGGCAGCTGTTCCGATAGAAGCCATTACGGCCAACAGCAGGACATTCACTTGGGTACTTATGCTCAGGTTCATGCCCAGAGCTTGAGCAATAAAGACTGTGGCCACACCTTGGTAGAGCGCTGTTCCATCCATGTTGATGGTAGCGCCTAGCGGCAAAACAAAGGAGGAGACTTCCTCAGAGACGCCCAGCTTTTCTTCGCAGCATTCCATCGTAACGGGTAGAGTAGCCCCACTGCTGCTCGTAGAGAAAGCTACTAATTGAGCTTTGCCAATGCCACTCACGAAGCGCCGAAAAGACATTTTTGAAAACAGGCGCAATATGAGGTGATAAACGCCAAACGTATGCAGGGCCAGTCCACCTACTACAGTGAGGCAATAAGCGAGCAATCCCTGCAGTAGTCCAACCAATTGGCCCAAATTGCCCTTCGAGGCAACCGTGATGGTGTTGGCAATCAGTGCGAACACGCCTAGTGGCGCCATGAGCATGATAATGTCTACCAATCGAATGCTCACTTCGCTTAGACTTTGGAAAAATCGAATGAGTGGCTGAGCGCGGTCCTTCGGCAACTGAAGTAAGCCGATACCAAAGAAAATGGCAAAGAAGACCACTTGCAGCATGTTGCTGTTGTTGGCAGCGGCGCTGAAAATATTAGACGGCACCATGTCCGTCAGAATCTTAAGTGGTCCTCCTTTGCTTATATCCTGAACTTTTTGACGACTGCTTTCTACGTCACTGCTGTAGGCTGCCATTAATTCATTGCGCATTTGCGCAGGCAGGAATGCACCGGGCTGAACTATATTGGCCAAAACCAAGCCAATCGTTATGGCCACAGCCGTGGTTGTGATGTACAACACAAGCGTTTTTCCGCCTATTCGCCCTAGTTTGCTCACATCCGATAGCGAGGTCACTCCTGAGATGAGAGAGCCCAGAACTAGAGGTACAGCAACAAGTTTGAGGCCATTGAGGAAAATGTCGCCAAACGGAGCCACCCAGTTCTTAGTAAAAGAGGACCAACCTTTAGCAGCGCATAATATGCCGAAAAGTAAGCCCATTAGGAGGCCAACGATAATTTGCCAATGCATTTGCCGATACCAAGGCATAACAGCTGAGCGCGGCGTTTTCTCAATGAGGCATGCTGCATCTGCGCGCCGCCTATGCGCGCAAAAGTAAGCGCGCTCATTCACGTATGGAGCTGCTCAACAGAAAAAGACTTGCTGCTCTTTTTAGCGTTGGCCCACCTCACCCATGAGCGAAGAACCGCTTTGGCGCTCCTTCAGCTGAGCAAAGGCTGCCAGACCGCATTCCAAAAAGCTGCGATACTCATCTATATCGGGGGTATAGCCGCGCGGCTGATTTAGCAGAGTCTTTCCATCGTTGTGCATGAGGACGTACCAGGGCTGAGAGTTGCGCCCAAAGTTGTTGATTTGGAAGCTGCTCCACTTGCCACCTACTGTTCGGATCTTTTCACCCGTATGGCGATCGAGTAAATACTTTTGCCGATCGTCGGGAAAGAGGCGAGCTTGGTCATCTACGTAGAGAGAAACCACTACGTAGCGGTCGCGTAAGAGAGCCAGAATTTCCTTGTCGTTCCACACGTTTTCCTCCATTTTGCGGCAGTTGACGCAGCCGTATCCGGTGAAATCCACGAAAAGAGGTTTGTTTTCTAGTTGAGCTACGCGTACAGCCTCATCAAAATCGTGATAACAGTCCAGCTGATGCGGGCAGTCCATGGGGCGGAAATAGTTATAGTGCACCGGAGGAGCAATGCCACTTAATAAGCTCAAGGACTGATAGTTAAGCAGCCCATAACCGAGGTAGCCCGCAAACCACAATGCCAGCCCTGCCGTTATCAAGCGACCCAGACCCGGACGACCGGAAGCACCCTTCAAAAAAGGCAATAACCCCAACTGATAGAGGCCAAGCCCTAGCGCAATGAGCAACCACAAAGCGAGGAAGAGTTCGAACTTGAGTATCCCCCAATGTCGTACCATATCGGCCGTACTTAGAAACTTGAGCGCTAAGGCTAGTTCGACAAAGCCCAGCGTTACCTTTACGTTGTCCATCCAAGAGCCCGATTTAGGGAGGCTCTGGAGCCAGCCGGGAAACATGGCAAAAAGGCCAAATGGCAGCGCAAGAGCTAATCCAAAGCCCGTCATGCCGATAAGCGGTCGCTGAGGAATCACGCCAAAGAGCGCATCACCCGCATTCGTGCGGACGGTTTCTACCAGGAGTGTGCCTACGATAGGGCCTGTGCAGGAGAATGAAACAAGGGCCAGCGTAAAGGCCATGAAAAAAATGCCCACTAGGCCACCTTTGTCGGCCATTCGGTCGCTGCGATCTACCCAAGAGGCAGGCAAGGTGATTTCAAAAAGCCCGAAAAAGGACAGCGCAAACAGGACAAAGACAACAAAGAAGAGCAGGTTAAAGTACATGTCCGTGCTCATCTCGTTCAGAATAGTAGGGCCGAAAAGCGCTGTAAGCAAGATACCTATCCCTACATAAATAACCACAATACTGGCGCTGTACCATAGGGCATTGCGAAGCCCAGTACTGCGATCGCGCGAACGTTTGGTAAAAAAGCTAACTGTTAACGGGATCATGGGAAACACGCATGGCGTTAGGAGCGCAACGAGTCCTCCCAAAAAACCTGCGATAAATACCCACCAGCCTGAGCCGCGCTCTTCCGTCTCAGCCGCGCACAAGCTGACGTATGCCTGCGGGTTTATGTCGCGCTTCGAGTCAAAAAATCCTTGAAAATAAGGATCTTTTTGTTCAGCAGGTTTGTTTGTTTCGGGCAAAGGGTCAACACTTGCCTCTTCCTTCGGCGAATGCGGTTGAGGAATGCGATCATTAGAGGAGGCAGGATTTTTCGGAGGCTGGTCGGACGACGGTGTGGGCTTTGGGCTCGCTGCATTCGAAGCAGGAATAGTAAAAGAAAAGTCCACGTCGCGCGGCGGCAGGCACATCTCATCGTTACAAACCATGTAGGTTAAGTAGCCCTTTATTGGCTTACTAGGGTCAGTAACTACTACGCGTTGAGTGAAGATACCCGTGCCCACAAACTTCGTCAGATGCATACCAAACACGTTGTCGTATTTGGTAAACTTATTACCGCTTTCCTTTACCTGGCCTTTGCGCTGGTAGTGTGGCCCTTCCTCAAAAGTAAAGGACGTTGGCACAGGTCCATCTTCGCTCTCTAAGAACTGAGAATAGGCGTTCCAGCCCTCTGCCAGCGTAAGGGTAAAGACTAGGTCGTATTCGCCGTTGCCTACTTCCCTTACCGAAAAAGACCAGCGAGCGGGATTTTGGGCCGTTAAGCCAAAGAAAGACAAGACGAATGTCATCAACCCAACTATCAGGCGGAGGCTCATAACTTTACAATATTTTAAAAAGCGTGGACTGCAAAGAAACAGCATTTCTTCTCGCCTCACTGTGACTTTTATCCTTATTTGAAAGGGCTTCGATTTAACGAAGTTGGTGCAACGAAATTCGGATAGATGCAACGAAGAAGGCTCTATAAGCCGATTTCTCGATAGCGAGGCATATTGGCCGGGTCTACGCGAATCATGATTTGCTGGACGCGCTCTTTCTGCGAACGCTCACCGACTTTCCACATCTCGACGATTTCGTCTTTCTTAGCGTTGGCAAACAACTGGACAATCATCGAATTGAAGTAAGCGGTGTTTACCTTGTCTATCTCCTCCAGGGCTTGGAGGATGTTTGTCTTCGCCGCGTTTACATCCGAGGTTAAGAGGTCAAGGCCCTTTCGGTGATAAGTGTACATCGCAAAGCGAAAAGGTCGGACGCGCGGATTGAGCAGATTTTCTATAAGCCAGTAGCGGTTGCGGTTGCCTCCGCCCTCGTCGGGGCGCCAGCCGGGGCCTGGGTTACCGGGCGTATTTTGGATGTTAGTAACGATTTGTTGAGCAAGCAACAAGTACGGGTCGCCGCCAAATAGCGAGAAAGAGTCGTAGTCTAGAGCCAGGATGATGTAAGCATAGAAGGCAAACAACGACGGCAAAATGGGATTGTCGTTTACATCTGGTTGAAACTGGATGGGTTGGTTCTGTTCATACTGAAAGACAATCTGCTTGTCCAAATGCGAGAGCATGGGCGATTCGTACGTAGAGCCATATACTGGTCGCACTGACTGAACAGCCAGTTCTCCCTCAAACGTGTTATTGCCCAATTCGCTGCGTATAGTTAGTATAAAGTTGCACTTAATGCGCTCTTCGGGTTCGTAGACGTCATTAGTCCATTTCGTATTGTTTAAAAAATCGCGAAGCGACACTTCCAGTTGGTCAAAAACCCTGCGATCGGTCTGTTGTAGTTGCGGCGTGTTAATGCGCACAGTGCAGTTTAGTTCGCCCTGGGCATATGCGCGGCTAATTGCCAAGAGCCATATTATCCAAATGACGAAAGGGAAACAGCGTGCCATAGATTCAGAAATTCTTTGCCTTTAGCGTAAATGATGCGCTAAGAGCTCCTAAGGTTTACCCAGTGAACAATTTCTTGAACGATGTCTTCAGCAACAGCACTTTTGGATTTGAGTTCAAAACTCGTTTTTGTTCCGTTGCGTCGCAGGATGGTAACTCGATTAGTATCGAGGCCAAAGCCAGCGCCTTTATGGCGTAGGGAATTAAGGACGATAAAGTCGAAGTTTTTCTTTTCTAGTTTTGACCACGCATTAAATTCTTCATTGTCAGTTTCTAAGGCAAAGCCAACCAACAGTTGATCAGAGCGTTTTTGGCGGCCCAATTGGGCTGCAATGTCTATTGTTTCTACCAACGTTAAGGCGATAGTTTCGCCTTGCTTTTTCATTTTGGTTTCAGATACCATGAGAGGTTTGTAATCGGCCACGGCAGCAGCAAGCACCGCAATACGGCTATCAGGAAAGTGCGCAGAGCAGGCTTCATACATGTCCTGAGCGGATACGACGGGCACCACTTGCACGCCTACGTGACGGGGGCGCAAGTGCGTGGGTCCGAGCACAAGTACGACTTCGGCTCCCTTTCGGGCAAGTGCTTCAGCAATAGCAATACCCATCCTTCCCGTAGAAAAGTTGCCGATAAAGCGCACCGGATCAAGTACTTCGTAGGTAGGGCCAGCAGTTACTAGCGCCTTTAGGCCTTGTAAAATTTGGTTTGAGCCAAGAGCCAGGTCAAGATGCTCAACAATGTCTTCTGGCTCAGCCATGCGCCCTTCGCCTACTAGGCCGCTAGCAAGTTCGCCATAGGATACAGGAATGATGCCTACACCTTGCGCCCTTAAACGCTCTAAATTGGCCTGAGTGGCCGGATGATGCCACATGTCCACATCCATTGCTGGCGCTACAAATACAGGGCAACGCGCCGATAGGTACACTGCAGTTACAATACTGTCGCACAGGCCGTTGGCCATTTTAGCTAGAGTATTAGCCGTTGCCGGTGCGATCAAGTAAGCGTCTGCCCACAGACCTAACTCCACGTGGTTGTTCCATGCCAACTCACTACTCACTTCTGTAATTACACTGTGCTTAGACAACGTCGAAAGCGTAAGAGGCGTAATAAAAGTTGTCGCTGCCGGCGTCATGATTACGCGCACTTCATCGCCTCTTTTCACCAGCAAGCGAACTAAATGCGCTGCCTTATACGCCGCTATGGAGCCGCTAACGCCTAAGACAATTTTCCTCATGAACAAGGCGCCTCGCGCTATTCTTCCGACTGCACAGAGTCACGCCATTGCAGTTCGCCATGTAGGAACTCATGGGTAGCAATTAGCGCCGGATTGGGTAAGCGCTCGTAGAAGCGCGAAATCTCAATCTGCTCTTTATTCTCCTGTACTTCCTCGATGGTATCGCTGTGAACGGCAAACTCCTCTAGTTTGCGTTGAATTTCCCACTTTAGTTCATTGTTCAACTGAGCAGCGCGTTTGCTAATAATAACTAAACTCTTGTAGATGTTGCCTGTCGGGGTTACTAAGTCGCTTACATCACGGGGATGAACATTCGGGTCTATCCCTTGTGCTTTGGTTTTAATTTCCGGTACCATGGTGCTACTTTGAAGATAATGTATTTTTCTAAGATTGAGATTGCTTTATTTCAAAAGATTTATGATAATCCTAGTTGTTTCCGCGCCGCTCTCATCTCGCGTTCGGCCGTTTGACGCATTTGGCGCACCTCTTTGGTGTATTTACCCGAAGGATGCTTTTCTATAAAGTCATTGCAGCGGTTAATCGTTTCCTGATAACGCTCTGGTTTCTTCTCTAATATGCTGTTTTGGCTTAACAAGAGGGAGGCCTTAGCGATGAGGTAACGCACGCGCTCTACATCGGGACTTTCTGGGTAATCGCGCAGCAGATTTTCAAAGGAGATAACTGAAGAGCGATACTGCCTAAGATTGAAATACAACTCGCCCTCGGCAAAAGCTTTTTGCTCTAGCTTACGGCGTAGGATGTCGATGTATTTGTTGCAGTCGGCCACGCGCTTGCTATTGGGAAACAGGTTAGCAAACAACTGAAAGTCCTCAATTGCTTGACGTGTGCTGCTTTGATCTAAGCGAAACGATGGTGATAGCAAGTAATTGGAATAAGCCGACATAAAGGCTGCCTCCTCTCGGTAAGAGGAAGTGGTGAAAGTGTTGGTAAAATTCTTAAAATAATAGGCGGCTAGCGTGTACTGTTTCAAGTGATAATAAGTATAGGCGTGGTAAAAGTAGGCTTTTTCGGCATCTTTGCCGCCGCGTAAGCTATTGAGAACGAGGTCGAAGAGGCCTTGCGCGCGTTGATAATCGCTCTTGTCGTAATATTCGTATGCCTTTTTCAGAATGAGGTTTGTATCTCCGCTGGTGCGAATGCGCTCGTATTCACTCTTACAGGCCGAAAAGCTAAAAAAGATGAGCAGCAGCCAGAATGCGTTTTTCATGGCGCGCAAAGGTACGGTGTTTTCCAGTAATCAACAGAACTTCGCTAAATGCATCAGGTTTAAAAGTTCTCCTTCGGTTTTCCTCGCGGCTTGCGGCGGGGTATACCTATTTGTTGGAGAATTTAATTGAGGCAACCGCAAGGAGCTTGCGCGACATAGTGATGCAAAAATGCGCCCGCAGGTTGTTTGGCGTTTTGGGCAAATTTGGTCGAAGTAGTTCATAGGCATGTGAAAGCGCACTACATGTATGCAGAAAAATTGCTCTGTGCGTTCTTTGCTTTAGGAAAAAGCAAATGCTTATGAGAGGAAAACTCATTGCGCTGATTTTATTCGCTGCCGTCATCGCTGCCGCCGTAATTGCCTGGAAACCACTCAAAGCCGTTTACTTCTCGGGGGTACCTAACAAACTTAGGCGGGAATATTTGTACATCCCTACGGGTGCTACTTTTGAACAAGTGGTAGACAGCCTTATGCAGGGAGGGTTTCTAACGGATCGCGAGAGTTTCCTGTGGGTTGCGGAGAAGATGAAGTATCGCCGTCCACAAATGCGCCCTGGGCGTTTCAAGATTGAACCTGGATGGAGTAACCGAAGGCTAATCCAGCACTTGCGCGCAGGCCCACAGGCGCCAATTCGCTTTGTACTTAACGTTGAGCGCTTACCTGAAGATATCGCAGCGCTGGCTGGCAAGTATTTTGAACTTGACTCTGCGGCCTTTGCTGCTGCATTTTCCGATGCAGCCCTACTGGCCGAGTTCGGATACACTCCTCAAACGCTGATGGCGCTGTTTATTCCGAATACATATGAGATGTTTTGGAATACTACGCCTCGCGCCTTCCTAGAACGCATGGCTAAGGAAAATAAAATTTTTTGGTCTAAGAACGACCGCTTGCAAAAAGCTCAAACCTTAGGATTTTCACCTATTGAGGTCTATACACTTGCCTCCATTGTAGAGCGCGAAACCAACGACAAAAACGAACGACCCACCATTGCCGGCGTCTACCTGAATCGGTTGCGCGTGGGAATGCCTCTACAAGCCGACCCTACTTGCGTGTTTGCTACGCGCGACTTCACCGTCAAACGCGTTACCCAATACCACACAACTTTTGATTCACCCTACAATACTTATCTGTACAAAGGCCTGCCGCCTGGCCCTATTAGTATGGCGTCCATTTCAAGCATAGATGCCGTTTTGAATCCAGAAAAACACAATTACTTCTTCTTTTGTGCTCGCCCAGACGATTCAGGAACCCATGTATTTGCCGCTACCTATGCCGCGCATCTCGTTAACGCCCGAAGATTCCAAGACTGGCTTTCTCGTCAAGCCCGAGAGTAGGGTAGTGCTCTAAAACAGTTGAATTAGCCTAAACCATACATGGCCGCTAGAAATCCTTCTTGCGATGGAGTACTTACTCAGCGAGCTGCCGGTAAGACTCCGCGACGCTCTAACCACTCCGCCACGGCTCCTTCCTTTAGCGAAAATTTTGAAGTGTATATGCGGCTCGCTTGGGTTCGTTCCAACAGGTGCCGAATAAGCACCATGCCCACCACGATAGTCTGACGGCGCTCTGGTTTGAGTTCAGGCCAAGTAGAACGCTCAGCTAGTGTCGAGGGTACGATGCGCGTGTAGAGCTGATCGAAACTTTCGCGGGTAATGCAACTGTAAAAAGCAGAGGATACTCCAGAGGGATGGAGCATTTCATTCAGCGTGTCGAAAGCGCCTGCGGCTCCGACGATTGCATGCGTAGGAGCTGTCATCAGAGCATTCCAAAGCTCGCCCAATGTGTCTTGTAAGAAAGCCTCAAGGGCGGCGATTTCTTCGGGTGCGATAGGATCGCTCTTGTGGAAACGGTGATAAAGCACAGTCGTACCTATAGGGAAGCTCTGCTGCCAATGCACTCGGCCAGTCTGAGTTAGAATAAACTCCACACTACCTCCGCCAATGTCCACAATTAGGGCTATGTCCTCCAACAATGGCACGGCCTGGCGCACACCTTTGAAAATGAGTTCGGCCTCGCGCTGACCAGAAATCACTTCAGGGCAGATGCCTGTTTCTTGCTCTATGGCGCGAAGGAAATCTGGAGCATTTCGAGCGGTGCGCAAGGCTGCTGTGCCGAAAGCGCGGATGTCGCTCAGGGCGATACCGTTTTCAATAGTTTGCTGCCTAAAGCGGCGTAGGGCTTCGAGTCCGCGCTGAAAGGCGGCTTCGCCGATGCGCTCAATGCCTTCTTCTGCCAAATGCACTGGCACGCGGTCGCGCCGCAGCGCCGTCCAACCCAAGGGTGCGCTAGCATCTGCTTGAGCAATCAATAAGTGGAAAATATTAGTGCCTAAGTCAAGAACAGCACATGTATTCATAAATGCTTTCTTTACAAAAGTTTGTAAAACACTACTGAAAAACCGAGCCTGCTCATTCCCTCGTGTCGATCGGCAGCTCTTTAGAGATTTCAGAGAAGCCTTTGAGCATCAAGGGCTTTTTTGGGTCAGGGTGTTCTTAGCAGACACGCGAATCAAAAAGCAGGGAAACGCACTAGCAAGGAATTGACAAAATTTGTCCCTGCCTTAGCAAATGGCTCACAAAGCCGAGCCATAACGTGATGATACCGAAAAATGAAACTTACGCAGTTCATTACTCCACAGTTGCCGATGGCCCTGGACGGGAATTTTGGCAATGTGCAGTGTAAACGCATTGGCCTCGCTACGACAGCCGCGCTGCGTGTACAGCAACTCACTGCTGAGAGAGTAGGCTGCTGAAACTCGCACGGCACTAAGCAACCCACCTTGACAACTAAGTTTGTGGTAGCCCGCCGAGGCATCGCCGTCGATTTGGAGAGCAGTTGAGCCTAAGATTGCGCCTACTTGAAAACGCTGTGCCCAAACCGAGGAGATAACTAACCCTATAGCAACAACCCAAAACCCTAGCCAAATCTCATTACGCCCTTTCCGCATCTAGATTTTGCTTCATACCTTCGCCGTCGCAAGATAAGCACAGCCGATGCGTTACACTCCTGCTACGCTAAAAAAACTCGAGGAACTTTTCTCTGAACTCAATTACACGATTCGATACGAAAAAGGCGCTTTTCAAAGCGGTTACTGCATTGTGGAGCAACGCCGAATAGCAGTCATCAATAAATTTTTCGATACCGAGGGTCGCATTCATTGCTTATTGGATATTCTGGACCGCATAACGTTCGATCCCAGTCAACTTTCCGAGAAATCGAGAGAATTTTTTCAAAAACTGCAGAAATCTTCCCAATAGAGGAGATATTCGCCGGCGAATATCTCGCTAATTGCTTGCCATGACAACCTTCCAGCATACTGTTTTAGAGCGCTTTTTACGCTATGTTCAAATAGACACGCAAAGCGACCCTAAGAGCACAACCACGCCGAGTACCGAAAAGCAAAAAGACCTAGGGCGCCTTCTTGTTCAAGAGCTCCATGAAATGGGTATAAAGGATGCCGAATTAGATGAATACGGTTACGTATATGCCACCATTCCAGCCAACACGACCAAAAAGGTGCCCGTCATTTGCTTTTGCGCTCACATGGATACGGCGCCAGATTGCTCTGGGACGGGAGTAAAGCCTATTGTGCATCGCAACTACCAAGGGCAAGATCTCGTATTGCCCGACGATCCGAGTATTGTCATCTGCGAGCGCGAGCACGAAGACCTCAAGCATCAACATGGCAACGACATCATTACCGCCAGTGGAACAACTCTTCTCGGTGCAGATAACAAAGCTGGCGTTGCTGCCATTATGGACGCCGCCTATCTCCTGGTCAATAACCCTTCCATCAAGCACGGGAAAATTCGCCTGCTCTTTACGCCCGACGAAGAAATCGGCCGAGGTGTAGACAAAGTAGATTTGAAAAAGCTCGGCGCTCGCTACGCTTATACCGTTGATGGAGAAACTGCTGGCTCTATTGAGGATGAAACTTTTAGCGCCGATGGAGCTACCGTTACCATCTACGGTGTCCCGGCCCATCCTGGCTTTGCAAAGGGAAAGATGGAACACGCCATGAAAATAGCGGGCAAGATACTTGCCAAACTGCCCGACCGCTATAGTGCTGAGTACACAGAAGGGCGCCAGGGTTTTATTCACCCTACTTCTATCGAAGGCGGCCTAGAGAAGGTAACGATGAAATTCATCCTACGCGACTTCACGCAGGCCGGCCTTCGGCGACTCGCCCGCATACTTCAGCGAGTAGTGGACAACGTCCTAAAACAATATCCTAATTCGCGCGCAGAAATAAGCTTCGTCGAGCAGTACCGCAATATGGGTAAAGTTTTGCGCCGTCACCCGCATGTGGTCGAATATGCCATCGAAGCCTTAAAGCGCGCGGGCTTTCCTCATCCCATTCGCCGCGCTATTCGCGGCGGCACCGACGGCTCACGCCTGTCGTTCATGGGATTGCCCTGCCCTAATCTATTCGCAGGTGAACACGCCTTTCATTCTAAGTACGAATGGGTCTCTGTCCAGGACATGGAAAAGGCCGCTGAAACGCTCGTTCACTTAGCTCAGATTTGGGAGGAGCGGAGTTAGAAACAGGCATTCATCACCGATTAAACAAAGTTTGCTTTATGGAAGAAAAGGAAAAAAGCGGCATGAAAGAGTTCCTGGATACTATTCGGGAAATGGCTGAGGGCGCAGCGGAAAAAATAAATGAGTTGGGCGAAAAAGCTGCTGAAGCAGTGGCGCCCATCTTGGCTTCTGCTGAGGAAAAATTAGAACGACTTAAAGAGGCCGCAAGCGAGCGCTTGGAAGCGTGGAGCGAAAAAGCGGAGCAGATGGCTGCAGAAGTGAAACGCGAAGCCGAGGAAAAGGCGGCTGAAATCCAGGCGGCAAAGGGAAAAATCGCCTCACACGAAGGCGGTGCACTGGGCTATATCTCCGACAAAGCCAAGGAACTGTTGGGTGATAAAGACGAGGAAAAGGCCTCTTAATCGTCTTTTAAGCTCACAACAAGTCGAAGGCATCCTGTACCGCTTGACAAGGCGCTCTATTTTTGCCGCTAAAAGGCTCGATTTCCAGTTAGGATGAGTAGCGTTTTACCTGGTCTATTTCCTCTTACGATTGGTATCTGCGGCGGTAGCGGAAGCGGTAAAACCACCTTCGTTAGGCGGCTGTGCGAGCATTTTTCGCCCGACGAGGTGTGTTTACTCTCTCAGGACAACTACTACCTGCCTCGCGACCAACAACATGTGGATGAGCGAGGCGAGTACAATTTTGACTTGCCCAGATCTTTCGATAAAAAAGCCTTTCGCCGAGATCTAGAACGGCTGCGCCGCGGTGAAGTAGTAGAACGAGAGGAATATACCTACAATAATCCCGTTGTTCAGCCTCGCTGGATTGTCATCCAACCTGCTCCAGTAATTGTCGTAGAAGGTTTGTTCATTTTTCATTACAAAAAAATTGCCGCTCAACTTGATTTAAAGGTCTTCATAAACACGAAAGAAAATCTGAAAATCATCCGGCGCATTTATCGCGACCAAAGGGAGCGGAATTATCCTCTTGAAGATGTATTATATAAATATCAATACCACGTCATGCCGGCTTACGAGCGCTATATTCTGCCCTATCGAGAGGAGGCAGATCTCGTAATCAACAATAATCGCCACTTTGAACAAGCGCTAGCTGTCTTAGTCGGATTTATTCGCTACCGACTTGCCCAGTACCCTCAGTTGGCACAATAGGCAGTTGAGGCTTAAAAAATCTTCACCGTTAGGTTCCTTGAAAAAGTGCCTCTTGTGCAGAGTAGTCCCTTTTGCTCTAAAGCAGCGAAACAGAGCCCAAATTTGACCAAAGCGTTAGCCACCACCTGTGGATTAACCTTCAGCGCGTGTTTTCTGTTTTTTCCATGAGCCGAATAAACTCTGTCTACAATTAGCATTCTTTATTATGCAAAAACTTGATAGCGTTTTATTTGGGTAATTTTTTCACGATTTAACTGGATAATACGAAAGATTTGGGTACCTCTCTTAGAAGGCATTCCGCGAGTCTTGAGATTTAGCAATCCTCCAGAGATGCCGGTTGCGCACATCGAGGAAGATTTACTGCGCAAGGCTCCCTAGGTTATCAGCGGCTTCGCTCCCTCCTTGCTGCAGGAAGCGCTTGGGATAGCAGAAACAGGGAGAGAATTTTTGGTGATTTTTAGCCTTATTTTTAGAACAATCCGCGGTTAATGAACGCTGAGATTCGTTCAGACGTTAGCGCATGTTTATCCATCCCCACGTTTCGGGCAATGGCGCTTCCAGGATAAGTTCTTCTCCCGAATTTGGATGTCGAAGTTGTAGGCTTCGCGCATGGAGTCGGATAGCGTGCGGTTGCCAAGGCGGTCCGCCGTAGATTTCGTCGCCGACAATAGGGCATCCAATAGCGGCAATCTGAGCGCGAAGTTGATGGAATCGCCCTGTTTGAGGTTGGAGTTCAAGAAGTGCTCGTCCTTTTCGATACGCTAGCAGCCGGTAAGTGCAGGAGGCATATTGAGCACCTTCAAAGGGTTTATCGCTCAGGACGGCGCGTCGCCTATCCCAACTGCGGCCTAAGTAATGCGTAAGAGCTCCAAATTCATTTGGAGGAATTCCCTCTACTTCTGCGACATATATTTTGGTAACAGTGCGTGCTTCGAACTGTGCCATGAGCGCTTGCAGGGTATTTTTGCTCTTCGCCAGCAATAGGACCCCACTGCTTACTCGGTCTAGCCGATGGGCTACGCGTAAATAGGGCTGTTGACGCTCGGTGGTCCGACGGAGGTATTCTAAGGCCCAAGTTTCCGCCGAAGGATGGGAAGCGCTGCCGCTCTCAGAAGAAAGCCCAGCGGGCTTATTGAGCGCTAGCAGATAGCGGTCTTCGTACAAGACAGAGAGGTCGTCCATACGAGTCAGTGTTCGGCGATAGTCACGCTTTTAGTTTCGGTGAAAAAGCGCAGCGCTTCCCAGCCTCCTTCGCGGCCGACGCCAGATTGCTTAACGCCGCCGAAGGGCGTGCGCAAATCGCGCAACATCCAACAGTTGACCCATACGATGCCCGCTTGCAACCGCATGCTCAAGTAGTGCGCTCGCGTGAGATTGTTGGTCCAGAGAGTAGCACTCAAGCCATAAGGCACACCGTTGGCTAGCGCCAGTGCCTCTTCATCGGTATCAAAAGGCGCTATGGTAACGACAGGGCCGAAGATTTCCTCTTGATTTGTGCGACATTCTAAGGGCAGTCCTTCTACTACGGTAGGAGCAATGTAGTATCCACCCGCTAAGCGCCCTGGTAATTGGATAGCATGCCCACCGCAAAGGATGCGGCCCCCTTCCTGCTGTGCCAACTCGATGTAGGCGAGGATTTTATCAAAATGTGCCTTTGACACCACAGCGCCCAATCGCGTTTGTGGATCGGCGGGATCCCCTACGCGTATGCCCTGGACGCGCGCAACGAAATCGCGTCGAAAGCGCTCGTACAATGGCCGCTCTATGTAGATGCGCGAACCGCATAGGCAGATTTGGCCCTGATTGTTAAACGAAGAGGCTACAGTCGTCTCAAGCATCTGCTCGTAGTCGCAATCAGCAAAGATAAGGTTAGGGTTCTTGCCTCCTAATTCAAGCGAGAGTTTCTTAAACATGGGAGCAGCGATGCGTGCGATCTCGGCTCCGGCGCGCGTGCTGCCCGTGAAAGAGATGGCTTTCACTTTTGGATGGCGTACGATAGCCTCACCGGCCGTTGATCCTCGGCCGTGCACAATGTTAAGTACACCCGGAGGCAGGCCGGCCTCGTTACAGATTTCTCCTAGCAAATAAGCGGTATAGGGCGTTACTTCGGAAGGCTTACCCACCACGCAGTTGCCCGCTGCCAATGCAGGAGCGATTTTCCAGGTGAACAAATACAGCGGAAGATTCCATGGCGAGATGCCGCCTACCACGCCTAGCGGTTGGCGTAGGGTGTAACTAAGCGCGCCGGGCATGTGGTAACTTTCGGAGGCGAAGTGGAGTAGGGCAGTGGCAAAAAACTTAAAGTTCAGTGCTGCCCTTGGAATATCTACTGTACGTGCCGCAGTAATAGTCTTGCCCGTGTCTAAGCACTCCGCTTGTGCCAAGCGTTCTATGTTGGCTGCAATCCTATCGCTGATAGCGCGCAAGATGTCGTGTCGCTTTTCTAACGAAAGGGCCGACCACGCTGGAAAAGCAGCTTCAGCGGCTTCTACAGCAGCCTCGACGTCTTCCGAGCCAGAGTCGGGCACAAGCGAAAAGACTTCGCCCGTGGCTGGAGCCACGTTCTCCACATACCGCCCTGATATGGGCGGCACGTACTGTCCGCCAATGTAGTTGAGCAACTTCTCCATTGCGCTTATATATTCTCGTAGCGAAGGTAGTGCGCAACAAAAGAACATAGCATCTGAGAACGATGCGCGACAAAACAAGAACCTCGAAAGTACAGTGCCCTGCTACCTATGGGCACGAATGAAAGGCCATTTAGTGGATTTTTAATTCTCTGTAATCCTTGCTTCTTTGATTTTTTAACAGCAAAAAGTGTCAAGTGCTATTGGGAAACTCACTTGCTACTGACGAAAGCTCTTTTTGGAAGATCATCTACCCTCCTGACGAACATCACATCTACTGCACCTGCCCATCATCCGGATGAGATGTCTATCAGCACGATAGATGAAAAGGTAGAAGGAGACAGGCCAAACCCTCCGGTAAACCAGAGGGTTACGAGACGGTAGATGCGCAGCATGAGAGGCGTTTCAGGACAGGCGCCTCAGGTCGTCTGCTCTGCGTTTCTCTGCGCCCTCTGCAGTTTTTAATTTTTTTAACCGCCGAGAGCGCCGAGGGAAAAACTGCCTCATGCCTGCCAGGCAGCCAGAAACCGAAGTTCCCAAATACAAGTCGCCCTCACATGCGCAACAAAACTACCTCCTTGCCGTTGACCTCGTGCACCTCGCGGCGAATGCGCTCCTCCCACGGCAA
>JANWXM010000026.1 GCA_025055285.1 Saprospiraceae bacterium | reverse complement strand
AGGTCGGTGCCAACCGAAAGAAATAACATCCTCGCGCCCTCGCAACCACCCGTTGCAAGGGCGCTTTCCTTTTTTCACTCGTTCTATCTATCTGTACGTCCCTTTAACCAGAGCGTGCGACACTTTCGACTTTACTATCGGCTATCCTGCGGGCAGGCAGCGCAAAATTCAGCCTCGATTCTCCTTCCTCGAGAAGCGAATGTAGAATTCATCGGACGCTTATTTTTTGATAACAATAAACTCTACTCGGCGATTTTGAAAACGTCCGCTCTCCGTGTCGTTAGGAGCCACAGGTTTAGATTTACCCTCTCCGCGATATTGAAGCCGCTGGGATGCAATTCCGTTATCTAAGAGGTACTGCCAAACTGCTTTTGCTCGTTTGCGCGAAAGCCATAGATTGTAGTTAGTGCTACCGACACTATCAGTATGCCCAACGATGGCAATATGCATAGAAGGATTTTCTCTCAGGATTTGAAGTAATTTGTTCAACTCTACGTAAGAACGCGGCATAAGTTCATATTTGTCGAACTCGAAGTAAATGTTTTTCAGCTGGATGACCTTACCCGTCTCCAAGGGTTGTCGGCTAAGGTCGTCAGGGCGGATGGGCACAGGCTTGTAAGGTGGCACTTTTTTTAAGAGGACGTCGTCCACATAATAATACGCGTAGTTGAAGCTCTCTGGATGTACAGCCTTTGTTTGTGTTTGCTCATCCGGAAAGAAGTTTCCAAGGATTAGATACTCAGCCTCGCTTGTTGCCGTGAATAAGCCACTTAATTTCGCCCATTTCCCCTCCGATGGCTGTACGATTTCTTGAGCAGAAAATTGTGGCGTGAAAGCCAGTAGTTCGTCGGTTTTTTGTTCAACCCGGCGATCGGATAGAAATGCTCCAATCTTATTGATGCGTAGGGAGCGCGGTAGCGGAGTTACCCAGAACTCGATATAGTATTCTTGGCCAGGGACTAAGGGCTCGGCTAGTTGAACACTAATATATTCACGACAATGCGGTTTACCATTGGTACATCCCCACAGAGTTAAGCCAGCCATACTTCTTCCGGAGCGAGGTGTTTGTTGGCCGAAGCCCTTTTCGGCCCAGTCTTGTGGCACTTTCACACCCGGTCCATATATATCGGGACTAGCTGTCGTAGGGCTAAACCAATACTTAACCACTTGACCAAAGAAGGATCCACGGTAAGACCAACCCACAGGAGGTGCAACAAAGCGCTCAAAACTAGGATTCGGTACGAGGTTATCTCCATCCTTAAGTACTTGAGCCATGCCCTCGAAAGAAACCAGTAAGCACAGGCCAGAAAGCCCAAGTAGGCTCACAAAAGATGAGACACTCGCGGAAACGGAAGATTGGCGATAACTTAGCATATTGATTTGCGCATCCCTTGAAGTCGAGGACGGCCAACAAAGGTAAAAAAGGCAGACATGCGTGTCTATTTATTCCATTTTAAAGGCGTTCTTTGCTGCCGAAACCAAACACCTTATCGAGTATCTATGGAAAATCCTCTTACATGAACGTCTATATTAGGCTATATTTCTTGATAAGGCTATGACAATCAAATATAAGCGTATTCTTCTTAAACTTTCCGGAGAAAGCCTAATGGGCAAGCAACGCTACGGTATAGAAGCAGAAATGCTCAAACATTATGCCCAGCAAATTAAAATTCTTCATGATCTAGGTGTAGAAGTAGCAGTTGTCATTGGAGGTGGGAATATCTTTCGCGGTATTCAAGCGCAAAACTCTGGCATAGAGCCTGTGACAGGTGATTACATGGGCATGTTGGCGACCGTTATTAACGGTCTAGCCCTTCAGAGTGCCTTAGAAAGTATCGGCGTATATACGCGCCTGATGACCGCCATACGAATGGAAAGCATTGCAGAACCTTACATTCGCCGAAGGGCTATTCGACACTTGGAGAAAGGGCGCGTAGTAATTTGTGCTGCTGGAACGGGCAACCCTTACTTCACTACCGATAGTGCTGCTGCCTTGAGGGCTAATGAGATAGGCGCTGACGTGATTTTGAAAGGCACGCGGGTAGATGGCGTATATACTGCGGATCCAGAAAAAGATCCGAGAGCGGTCAAATTTGACCGCATTTCCTTTGCAAAAGTAATTGCTCTAGGGCTAGAAGTGATGGACATGACAGCGTTTACGCTTTGTCAGCAAAATAAAATGCCTATTATTGTCTTTGACATTAATCAGCCCGACAATCTTCGTCGGATTGTGCTAGGAGAAAGCGTCGGTACTCTTGTGGAAGAATAGAGCCTGAGGAAGTATTTCAATTTCTTACATCACTCGTATGCCCTCCTTTAAGATTTGAAGTAGATACTCTCCATACCCACTCTTTAAATAGCGATGGGCTAATCCTTCGAGTTCTGCATCTGTAATGAAGCCCATCTTCCAAGCGATTTCCTCAATACACCCAATTTTTAACCCTTGCCGCTGTTCAATAGCTTGGACGAACTGCCCTGCTTGCAAAAGTGATTCATGAGTGCCTGTATCTAACCAGGCAAAGCCGCGTCCCATAACCCTTACTTGAAGTCGGCCTTGTTCTAAGTAATATTTGTTAACATCTGTGATTTCGTACTCTCCGCGGGCACTAGGTTTCAAATTACGAGCTACCTCTACAACAGAATTTTCATAGAAATACAAGCCGGGAACAGCAAAATGGCTCTTTGGATGGCGAGGTTTTTCCTCAATGCTGATGGCGCGAAATTTCTCATCAAATTCAACGACGCCGTAACGCTCAGGATCAGCTACTCGGTAGGCAAAGATGATGCCGCCTTCTGGTCGGAGGCAAGCGCGTACAATTTCACCTAGTCCTGCGCCGTAAAAAATATTGTCGCCCAGCACCAAACAAACACTATCTGTTCCAATAAATTCAGCACCTAAGACAAATGCCTGAGCTAAACCATTTGGTTCGAGTTGTGCTACATAGGAAAATGCCATCCCTAGGTGGGAGCCATCGCCGAAGAGATGCTGGAAACGAGGAAGATCTGTTGGCGTGGAAATGATCAAAACCTCTCGAATACCCGCCATCATCAGAACTGACAGCGGATAATAGATCATAGGCTTATCGTAAACAGGCATCAACTGCTTGCTTACAGCTAATGTGAGTGGGTAAAGCCGTGTTCCTAACCCACCAGCAAGGATAATTCCTTTCAACGGCCTGTCGTTTTTTGATTTGAATGATGTATAATCGAATATCGCTCTTGGCTTACCTATACAAAGAATAAAAATTGAATCACAAAGAAGATTTTACTTCTTTTATATTATAAGCCTCGATTATATCTCCTACCTTGATGTCGTTGAAGTTTCGAATGGTTAAACCGCACTCAAGCCCACTGCGTACCTCTTTGACATCTTCTTTGAATCGCCTAAGCGAAGTAATGTCCACGTGTTGACCCTCGTGTATAGGATAGATGACGATTCCGTCGCGTATGACGCGTACGTAATTGCTTCGAGAAATTTTGCCCTCTTGGACGTAGCAGCCTGCCACAGTACCTACTTTCGATATCTTGAAAATTTCTCGAACTTCTGCTTGGCCGACGATTTCCTCCTCCTTCTTAGGCTCCAGCATTCCTTCCATTGCAGCCTTTACTTCTTCAATAGCCTCATAAATAACGGAGTAAAGTTTGATTTGTACCCCCTCTCGTTCAGCGAGTTTGCGTGCTGTGGCAGAGGGACGTACCTGGAAGCCTATGATAATAGCATCAGAGGCGGAGGCAAGCATGACGTCGCTATCAATAATTTGGCCAACGGCTTTGTGTATGACATTTACTTGAATTTTCTCTACGGAAAGCTTAATTAATGCATCGCTGAGGGCCTCTACTGAGCCATCTACGTCTCCCTTAACGATGAGTTTCAGCTCTTTAAAATTACCTAGAGCTAGGCGACGTCCAATTTCGTCTAAGCTGATGCGTTTGCTTGCGCGAGTGGCCTGTTCTCGTAAAATTTGAGCGCGTCGGGCGGCAATTTCTCGGGCTTGGGTTTCTGTAGCGGTCTCCTTGAGTTTTTCGCCAGCTTGAGGAGCTCCGTCGAGACCTAATACAAGCACAGGACAGGCAGGACCCGCTTCTTTAACTCGTTGTCCGCGCTCGTTGAACATAGCTTTCACTTTGCCTGCGTGTTCGCCAGCAACAATAGGATCGCCTTCGTGAAGGGTTCCATTTTCGATGAGTACTTTCGCTACATAACCACGACCTTTTTCAAGAGAGGCTTCCAGTACAGTGCCCACGGCGCGGCGTTTTGGATTGGCTTTCAGGTCGAGTAGGTCGGCCTCAAGCAACACTTTCTCAAGCAGTTTGTCTACGTTAGTTCCTTTTTTTGCTGAAATTTCTTGACATTGATAGCGGCCTCCCCATTCTTCTACTAAAAAGTTCATTTGGGCCAATTCTTGGCGAATGCGGTCTGGGTCAGCACCCTCTTTGTCTATCTTGTTTATGGCGAATACGATAGGAACGCCAGCTGCCTGAGCATGGCTAATTGCTTCTCTCGTTTGAGGCATCACGCTGTCGTCGGCTGCAATAACGATAATCGCAACATCAGTCACCTTGGCACCCCGAGCTCGCATGGCGGTGAAAGCTTCGTGGCCTGGAGTGTCTAAAAAGGTAATTTTTCGTGCATTCGGGCCCTCTCCTACCGTAACCTCGTATGCGCCAATGTGCTGGGTAATGCCGCCTGCCTCTCCTGCAGCTACGTTTGCTTTGCGAATATAGTCGAGAAGTGAAGTTTTCCCGTGGTCCACATGGCCCATGACAGTTACAATAGGCTGACGCGGCACTAAATCTTCGGGATTGTCTACTTCGTCTTCCGCGACCTCTACCTGTTCTTCAGCACTGATGAACTTGACGGTATAACCAAATTCAGCGGCGATTAATTCAATGATTTCGGCGTCTAGGCGTTGATTGATCGATACAAACACGCCTAAGCTCATACAAGCTTTGATAACGTCGGCGGGTTTAACGTTCATCAAATTGGCCAGGTCAGACACCGAGATGAATTCGGTCACTTGCAGGAGATTGCTTTCAGTAGCTGACTCGGCAGCCTCGACGCGCTCGCGAATGTTTTCGCGTTTTTCTCGACGGAGCTTCTGGCGTTTGCGGCTGACGCCAGCGCCCAAACGCGTCATGGTTTTTTTGATCTGCTCTTCTATTTCTTGTCTGGAAAGCTCGCGCGTTTCATTGATTCGGCCCTTTGCGCGTTTTTCTCCTTGATTGTTCGAAAGCGTTTTCTGGATAGCTTCAGCTGTAATCGGTTGTTGTATTTTCTTGCGCTTTCGCTTGCGCCGCTCTGCCGATAAGTCACTTACATCTGATGTTCGGTCTTTTGTACTGCCTGCTCGGACGTTACTTGGTGCAGCAGTATTGGGTGCGTTTTTTTCGCTAGGTGCGCGATCGCGCCGATTTCGGTTGCGTTCCGAAGCTTGAGCTTCTTTTTTTCGCTTTTCGAGGTCTACTTTACCTACAATTTTTAGTCCGCGAAGTTGAGGAGCTTCCGCGCGATAGAATTCAGTTTCTGTGGCCTTTTCCTCAGCAGGTGCTGGGGGAACGGCAAGAGAAGTCTCCTCTGCTTCAGGGCTACTTTTTGCTGGTTTTGAAACGACAGGAGCAGGTGGCGTATCTGCAGGAGGCGGTGGTGGTACCTGTTTTTGGATGGTTTCAGTCGTTTCTTTTTCTGTAACGGATGTTTTCAGGTCGGAACTCGCAGGCTCTTCTTTAGGATGCTTCGCCTCAGGCGCTTGCTTATCTGGAGTCTTGTTCAGGGTGTCGAGGTCAATTTTCCCTACTACGCGCAGACCAGGCTTTTCCCGCCCGAGCAAGTCGGGTTTTGGTTCTTCCTTTGGTGGAGTTGAGGGAGAAGGCATCGGCTCTCGCGGAGGTAGGAGGGATGGCCGAGGTGACGTTGAGGCAGGAGGCGGGGGTTCCATCCCTACTCCTGCAGGAGATACGGGTGGAGTGCTACTTCCTTCTTTCTTAACAACAGGGCGAGCTAGTTTATCTGCCTCTTTCTTGATAGCCAGGTCCTTTTGAAACTCTTTTTCTAAGATGCTTAACATTTCCTCCGTAATTTCTGCCGTAGGTTTCTCCTCCACATCGGTAAAGCCTTTGCTTCGCAAAGTCTCTACGATCGTGTGTAGACCTACATTAAAATCCCTGGCTACCCGAATAAGTTTTAATGCCATTCCGTGTTATTTCCTACGTTCGCAAGAATAAATTGGTTAAATTAGGGAAACTCCTATTTCTTTTTCCCTGTTACGAATTGCGCAAAGATATGAAAAGATGCGCATAGCTCACAATTGTACGTGCATGCCTGCCAGGATGTCATAAGCCAAACAGCGCTCGACCCAGGTAGGTTGCTGCATCCTCTAGTTCTTCCTCGATGCGAAGTAATTGATTGTATTTAGCCACTCTGTCGGAGCGACATGCTGAACCCGTTTTTATTTGACCCGTGTTTAAGGCGACGGATAGATCAGCAATTGTGTGGTCTTCAGTTTCTCCAGAGCGATGACTGATGATGGAGCTATAGGCGTTGCGCGTAGCTAGATTGACCGCTTCAATTGTTTCAGTTAGGGTTCCTATTTGATTAACTTTTATGAGAATGGAATTTGCCACCTTCTCATCTATACCTCGTCGGAGGCGCTCTGTGTTTGTAACAAATAGGTCATCGCCCACTAATTGAATTCGGTGACCCAGGCTTTGAGTAAGCAATTTCCAACCTTCCCAGTCATCCTCAGCACATCCGTCCTCGATGGAATAAATCGGATAACGATTACACCAATCTTTCCAGAAAGCAACCATATCGCTTCGGCTAAACCGTTCACCACTAGACCTTTTAAAGATGTATTCTCCTCTTTCGGGGTCATAGAACTCAGAGGCAGCAGCATCTATAGCAATCACTACGTCGTCTAAGGGCCGATAGCCAGCCGCCTCAATTGCCATCATAAGCATCTGAATGGCCTCTTCATTGCTTCGAATGCCTGGTGCAAAACCTCCCTCATCACCTACGTTTGTTGTATAACCCTTATTCTTGAGGACTTTTTTTAGGTG
This sequence comes from Saprospiraceae bacterium, assembly GCA_025055285.1. Classification (GTDB taxonomy): domain Bacteria; phylum Bacteroidota; class Bacteroidia; order Chitinophagales; family Saprospiraceae; genus M3007. The sequence goes on along the minus strand of JANWXM010000026.1, from coordinate 42,652 downwards.
ATGGAAAATCTCTACGCCTATGCGCAGCCCTTCTCGGAACGTGTCTGCACCAATAGGCATAATCATAAATTCTTGTAAGTCAATTCCATTGTCGGCATGGGCTCCTCCGTTGAGGATGTTCATCATGGGTACGGGTAATACGTGGGCATTCACCCCGCCAAGATACCGGTACAGGGGTTGTCCCAGCTCTTCTGCTGCTGCGCGTGCTACCGCTAGAGAAACGCCTAGGATAGCATTTGCTCCTATATGACTCTTGTTGCGCGTACCGTCGCGCGCAATCATCATGCGGTCGATTTTTATTTGGTCGGTTACTTCACAGCCTACTAGAAGCTCTCGAAGTATAGTTTCTACGTTCTTCACTGCTTGCTGAACACCTTTGCCTAGGTATCGGCTTTCGTCGTTGTCGCGCAACTCCACTGCCTCATGTGATCCTGTACTTGCTCCGGAAGGAACTGCTGCGCGCCCCATAAAGCCTGCTTCTGTCCAGACTTCAACTTCTAATGTTGGATTGCCGCGCGAGTCCAGTATCTCACGAGCCAGAATATCTTGTATGACGCTCATATTTGAAAAAATTAAAATATATTCTGTTTTACGTGTGAAAAAACTGCCGCAAAGGTAGCCTAAAGCATCGGATGCTCGACGAAAGAATAAAAAATGAGCCGCGCAGTATAAAAATTGAGTCCTCGTTCTCGTAGAAAAGGGTTGATGTATTTTCACCGCCAAAAGACTTCGATATGTTTTTGTTTTTTCGGCCATTGATGAGTCTTTTTTCTCTTTTTCTGTTATTACCTTGCCTAAACGCTCAGCCCGATACGGTACTTATTGGGTTATACGTCAATGACATTTATGATATAAATTTAAGCCAAAAGTGCTTCTCTGCTCAATTTTGGGTATGGCTAAATTATCGAGATTCTTCTCTGCGGGCAGAAGAAACACTGGAATTCCCTAACGCTAAAGAGCTAGAAGAACAGCTGATTTATTCTGAGGAAAAGGGTGGTATTCGCTGGGCCTCCAAGCGCTTGACTGCAGTATTCAAAAAAGACTGGGATCTAAGGTGCTTTCCTTTTGACGTGCAAAAGATGGTTATTGAAATAGAAGAAAGCGATCGCGATACCTCTCAATTGGTCTACGCACCGGATATAAAAAATACTAAGATAGACCCCAGGATAGGATTGTCCAATTGGGAGATTGAACGTTTCGAGCTTGTTACGAGCACTCGGCGCTACGACACTACCTACGGCGATCCTACGTTAACAGAAAGTAGTGCCTACGCCCACGCCGAACTCATTCTTTACGTGCGACGCAGAACATTGGGATTGTTCTTTTCTCTATTTACTGGGATGTATGTTTCCTTCTTCATTTCCTGGCTTGTCTTCTTCATCGACCCTGTTGAGGTTGACCCGCGCTTTGGCCTTTCAGTGGGAGGGCTATTTGCTGCGGTAGGCAATAAATATATCGTAGACTCCATTTTACCACAATCAACTACCTTCACTCTAGTAGACAAACTTCATGTGCTCACGTATTTCTTTCTTTTGCTTTGTATTGTCTTGTCGGTAGCTTCATTGCGTCTTTGGAAAAGCGGAATGCCTGAAGCTTCTGCCCGCTTTGACCAGCGTAGTTGGAAAGTTATTCTGATTGGTTATATCCTTGCGAATACATGGCTTATTTGGCTAGCTGCTTCTGAATAGAGCGCTATCTGGCTTGACTACGGTGCATAATCTAGTAAAGCATAAACTGGCAGATGGTCAGACGGATAACGACAGTTTTTAGAGTCGCTCAGTATGGCGTACTTTCGAGTAATAAGTTGGGCAGTAGTAAAGATGTAGTCGATTCGTAATTCTACGGGCTCGTGAAAGCGAAAACCGTTAAACGTACCCTCTGGCCCAAAAGGAGGTTCTTGGCTGCGGGTTCGAGTGTCGTATAGTTCGCGCAGCAAAATTTGGATAGGTTCTGTGTTTGGCCCTGCATTAAGGTCGCCCATGACAATGGCTGGATAACGGGAGCGATTCATTTCCCATAGGCGCATCAGAAGTAATGATGCCGACTGTCGCCGAGCTTCGCGTCCGATATGATCGAAATGTGTGTTAAACACCCAGAAGCGGCGCCGTGCGACCTTGTCTTCGAATAGAGCCCAAGTACATATGCGGGGGGATGCAGCGTCCCAGCCCTTCGAGACTATCTCCGGTGTAGGTGATAACCAAAATGTGCCGCTTTCTTCTACTTGAAAGCGACTTTTACGATAAAAAATAGCGGCATATTCGCCTGCTTCACAGCCGTCATCGCGTCCAACGCCAAGCCAGGCATAAGCGGGAAGTTGTTCTTGCAGAAAATCTAATTGATGCTTAAATGCTTCTTGTACGCCGAAGATATCGGGTGCGTGAAAACGAATCTGGGCAGCCAGCCAATGCCGTCGTTCTTGCCAAGTATTTTCCCTATCTTCAGGACTATCGCAGCGAATATTGTAGGTAACGACGCTAAAAGGTTGGGCTAACAAGACGTTGTACCAAATTATACAAGCACAAAATTGGAGATAGGAAATAGTTTTCTTCATGGCAGAGAGCATCAGCCAAATTGATAGTATGATTTTAAGTCTAGACTAGGACAAAAGTTAAGGAGTTTTTTTCCCTTGTTCTCGTTCAAAAATACAAGGTGTTTTTGTTGTAGTGCTTCACGTCCTCTACTTAAAAGTACCGACTTGTTCGACAGAAACCTCTGCACCGGCGACAGGCATCAACCGGCCGAGGACATTGCCCTGCCGCGCCACGTCTGGATGACTCAGACACACCGCCACCCGGCGCCCGACCCCGCAACGCCGTAGCCTCGGCTAGCCAGCCTCGAAAATACCCGTAGGACAAGTCGCCACGACAACGCCACTGGGGACTCCAAAGGTCAAGCGCCCAAAAGCCACCTGGCAGAGGGCCAGCAAGCCCAACTAGAAAAACAGACCGAGGAAATCGTCCCGCGTCCAGCAGCGCTCGACACTGAACTGGACCGTCAGCACCACCTGCGCACAGCCGTCCTCCAGCCGTCGCCCGTCGGCCTTCTCATCGCCCACGCGCAGCATCCGACCTGTCTTGCTGTTGTCGCCGAGGACGCAGGAAGATCTGGTATGGATCCGACAGTTTCTCGGACACTTCGATGTACTGCGTTCGGTCTACGTACATATTACCCACCCTCGATGAGCTTCCCAATATTGCTGACGCGGTAGGGGAATTAGGCTTTGCTCATAATAGATGCCTCGCTCTTTCTGGCGAATCTTGAGAACACTTTCAAACGTCCATCCTTTTTGCAAAATACGCAAGAAGTGGAAAAACCAGAAGGTAACAGCATCAAATTCGAAAGGAATTGGAACAATCTCTAATCTTTATAGCATAAATTTCTGAGAAAATTTTTGAAGACAGCCTAACACAGGATCAATAGTTTCGCCTCAAAAATAGCTAGGGTCAGTTAAACAGTTATCTTAAAGGACAGCTTTCATATTGCTGTGCGACAATCGTTCGTATGCTAATTTGCAGAGGTCAGTACTGACCTTTGAGCCTTCGCTATCATTGAGTTTATTTCAGTAAGCAAGCCCACTGTCGGCAGGGTAATGCATACGTTAAACAAATTCAATCAGGAAGTACCGATCTCTAAATACTTGATATATCTTTGCACTTAGTTGGTACTATAAATTTGAACCCAAGATGGAATCTACAGAAAGAAATGCTTTATCTGACGCATCCGACCAAGAGAAAAAATGGCCAGAAGCCGCTGAATTTTTAGTACCAACGGATAGTGATTGGCAATTTCTTCGCGCTAAGTATTTAGAAAAACGCGTCCAGGATCAGATTAATTGGTATGAAAAGAAGAGCGCCGCGAATAAACGTTGGTTTCATCGCCTGCGCGTTGCTACCATCGCTTGTGGAGCACTGATTCCGCTACTAGTAGGTTACGCTAACAATTCGTGGGAGTGGCTCAAGTACCTTGCAGGGCTATTGGGTGTGGTAGTAGCTATTTCAGAAGGACTCATTTCTCTTCACCGCTACCATGAAAAATGGCACATTTATCGACTGACTGCTGAGCGCCTTATCCGCGAGCGATGGCTATACGAGAGTGGCGCCTCAGAGGAATATGCCCAAAGGGATGAAGTGGCCTTTAGGCGATTTGTTCAACGCGCTGAGCAAATCATGGCATCGGAGAACGAAGAGTGGAGAATACTGATTGAAAAGAGTAAGGAGGAGAAGCAGGCGTGATGTTTTTCTGTCTTGGGATTTTCGAGGCCTTGTTTCGATTATCCCTTTGCCTAGGGCATGACGTGCTCGTCTGTTAAGAGGAGAAGGTTCTTTCTAGGCGTCGACAGGGCGAGTTCGAGGTTTATTCTGGGCATCCTGCTGGTCTCTCTTGGGTTAGGTAAAGGTCAATTTGCTCACCCACGCGTATGGTACCATTAGGTTCGTAGGGCGGTGATTGTCTCCAAACGTATGCCGACGAAAGATCTACAACGGTCGCATCGGGAATGACGGCGCCAAGGTTAAGGTTACTGCTGCTAATAAGGAAGCGAGCAGCATCGTAGGTAAGGCACGTACAGTTGGGTATGTTGACCAGGAGAGTCACTTTTTCTGAGACAATGAAATCAATTTCTGAGCCCATCTCTACCTCGAAGCCGTAGCGAATGGCCTCAGTAATGGTATCTCCGCGAAACAGGACGGCCACAATTGTATTTGGCGCTAACTTAGGAGCAACAATGCGGGCAATGACGCGCGGCTTCAAACCCAGGCGCAGGCATTTCCGGCTGTACAGGTCATAGTCATCGTTGCCCACCAAAGCAGGCAAACGCACAACATCTGGATTGCGTTTGGCTATGGTTAAGTAAATAGTACGTCCCTCTTTTACTCGACTCTGGGGCTTAGGATTTTGCAAAAGCACTATTCCCGGTGGTTTTCCAGGCACATAGAGCGAGTCGTTGATAACGACTCCAAACCCGCGGGCAAGCGCTTTTTGCGAAGCCTCTCGAAAGCCCATCCCGATGAAATTAGGCACATGTACGCTCTCGCCGTGATGCGTATAACACTTTAACCACCAAAGCGTGAGTAAAACGAAACTAAATACCACGCTTACGAGCGACAGGCAACTTTTGATGACATAGGGCGTCGTCAGGAAGCTATATACCTCAAGACCAGCGCACCGAAGAAGAAGCCACACTTTTTGCATCATGCCGAAAGTGATGCCGCCTCTGTTGTAGAGGAGCAGCAGCCGCGCAAAAGTAATTCAGCGCCGTCGGATAATGGGTTGTAGTTGCATGGCGTACTTAGTTTGTCATTTTACGAATTTCGCAAGGAAAAACTGGCCATTTGGCATCGTTGCGCGGAGGTAGTAAAGCCCTGGTGGCCAATCCGCGGGTATCCACACCGTATGAATTTTTCCTGTCGAAACGTTGGTCTCTTGCCACAATACACGGCTCCAGGCATCAGTAATTTGGAAACTCAAGGAGCCTCCGGCCCAAGCCGTGGCATCAATATGGAGACGGTCGCTGACTGGATTTGGGAAAAGGGCGATAAGGTCTCCTGTTGAAATAGCTTGAGAGGGTTGGGAGCGCTCTTTCAAACGTTCGCTGTCTTCTTGCGGCGTTTGTATTTGCTGTATAGCGCAGCCGAATACGTTTAGGTGAGTTTCTACGTAGGTATTTGGAGCGAGTCGTGCAAGGACATGAATGTATTGTGGGTCGGCTTGCGGAGGCAGCGTATACACAAAGACTTCTGCTTGACCTTGAGATAGGCCCACGCCCAAACGGCTGAAGCGAATAGAGCGCTGAGGAGTTAAGTGTGGATTGCGCACTACATACTGCCGCCCACTAGGCGCAGTGTACACGGAGCCATTGACAGGCGCCTCAGCTGAGAGGCCTTGAGGCAAGGCATATGCAATGCTTTCCAGTTCAGCTGAGCACTTGTTGATGACTCGCATATGATAAGTCTTGCTGCCTTTAGCGTCGCGCAAAATGCGCAAAATCTCGAATCGTACACAAGGCGTTTCCTTGACATCGCATGGTTTTTCCTCTTCAGAGGAGGCTATTACCTGCACACTAAAGCAGCAGCTCGTATGGCTCGAGCAACCGTCTTCCGCACTAAAACAGATCGTGGTCAGACCGATTGGAAAAACTGCTCCACTCGGCAGCCCTTGCGCGAGCGTCAATGCTACACCGCCGCATCGGCAATCCGTAAGGAATGAAGGTTGAGCATAGTGCACTATCGCTGTATTGGCCCCAGATGGAGCACTTACGCTAAAACTCGCAGGACACTGCAGCGTAGGCTGACTGCGGTAAAGCTCAACCCGGAAGGTATCGCGCAAGGTGCACCCTAGAGAATCGGTAGCCACTAAAGTATATGTGGTAGAAACTTGAGGCTTCACGACAACTTGAGGACATGTGGTGCAATCTAAGCCAGCTGCAGGTGCCCATTCATAAGTGGCAAATCCCGGCACGGCGTAGGTCAGACTCTCGCCAGGGCAAATTACAGTATCGCCAAAGCGCGTGTCGGGCAGCAAACTAAAGGAGAAGAAAACGGAGTCGCGCTGTTTGCGCCCACAAATATCCTCTGTCTCGACCCAATAGTACAATCCCGGTTCGCTAGCTGTAAAGGTTTGGGCGGTGGAGCCGTCTTGCCACAAATACTGAATAAAATTCGGTCCTGCATCGAGGTCTACAGCTTTGTTCTCGCATAGGATGAGGTCGGGCCCTAAGTCGAGTTTAGGCGCTGGTGGCCAATTTAGTTCGCTAACGGTGAGGTTGTTCGTATAATTACACTCAGGAAGACCAAGTACCGGCAGATTGGTTAGGGAGAAAGGTGTGGGCAGCGAGTTGTCGTAATTAATGAGGGCATAGAGCCGTTGTGTTTGCTCAGGATTTAGCCGATGGAGGCTGGTAAGTTTTCCCTTTCGACACTCGCCAGGAGTCAACGGTGGGTCAAGCACCACTTCTGCACTACCTAAGGCAGCAGTAGGTTCCTGAGTAGGGTCATCGGGATAAAACCACACCGGAAGGTTCCCTTCGATAGCAACAGAACCAGCGTTACACACTGTGTAGAAAAGCGCAGGCTTACCCCCCTCACATGTTGACGCATCAATTGTGAAACGCAAGTCAGCACACGCCGTGCTGCACAGCATCGTATCCGAGGGAGTGAAGGACGCGGGTAAGTCGGTTGGCCAATTTACGAAAAACAGCGGCTCACCAGCGATCAAGATTTTTGGATTTCGCGGCCCACTATCAGCTACCAGCGTGCTGGTAGCCTCTATCTTTTGGAGCCAGTCACACAAGGTCGCGATGCTGTCTGAAGAGAGGTCTAATTTCATCAGGAAAAAGCCACTGATAAATAGATGAAATAGTTTGCCCGTCAGATACAGAGCACCGTTTAATACAGTAGCCTGATAGAAATTGTCTTGATAATCACCACCAAAGGAGAAAAGGGGTTGATATGCCCACAGAACCTCTCCTTCTTTGTTCAGTTTAATGATTACACTGGCGCTTCTAGAGCCAAAGAGTAAAAATCCATCTGGAATAGAGATCAGGTTTTTCGCTGAAAATGAAATAAATGGCACATATATTTCTCTGAGCCAGATGAGGTCGCCGTTGAGCGTGCGTTTTTGGAGGTAAACTCGACTAGCGAAGTTAATAAAACCGCCAAGCAATGAGTATACGGCATTGTCTTCAATAACAATGTCTTTCGTCTCTAAGTTTCCCCATGCACTACTAACGGGTGCTACTGGACTACCTTTGGCCCACAAGACAAAACCTGTACTTGGAGTAACGCGCATGAGGAAAGGCATTTTTCCTTTGTACTGCACGGGCGAGGACCGCTCTAAGTGATATCCTCCAATGTATAGACCACTTTGATGATGTGCAATGCGCACGGGAACGGTGATACTGTCTAATTGATACCCGAAAGCAGAGCCAGGCACGATGAGGCCATTGGAGCGGTTGATTTTGACCATCTCTACAGAAAGCGTCGAGAGTGCTACCCAGTAGGCGTTCTCTGCAGGAACATCCAAGATAGTACCAGAGCTATAGAGGTCTTGCTCCGAGATTTTTGCCCATAAAACTTTGCGCAGGATAGGGTCATAGCGCAGGAGAAAGCTGCGGCTATCATTCCAGAACTGACGTCGGCCCATGATAGCGAGTTTACCCTCCGAATCTGTAATGGCACTTGTAAAATAAGGCGGCAAACCATCGCCGACATTTAGGTAGTCAGCTGTAAATAGCTTTCCTTCAGGAGATATTTTTAGGATAACGAGTTTTGTGCCCTCTGAACCAACAACATATAAATTGCCGTCAGGCGCCGGACAAACAGCATGGCCTGCATCCACATTGCCAATATGGAGAAAGAAAGAATGACCGGCGCCATGCAGAAATGCTTGTGGTTTTTGGGCTAAGGCGCTCGTTAAGAGCGCTATAGAAAAGAGAAGCGAAGCAAAAGATCTCATAGGATAGAAATTAAGTTTACTCACAAAACATAGAGCAAATTTAAACTAGGCAAAGCCAACTCAAACGTCGCCAACCCGTCAGAGTCGCTTTACCTTCGCTCGTCCATTTTCACATGAAGCATCCTGCTATGGTTGGCAATTTGACCGAAGGAATCCTCAAGCTCAAACGCATTTTTGTAGAGCCTACTTTACCTGCTGGTTTGGCGCCCTTGCGCGATTTGGCCCATAACCTGTGGTGGTCGTGGCACCACGAGGCAATAGAGTTGTTCAGGTCTATAAACCCCAACCAATTTGAAAAATTGAATTACAACCCTTTAGCTCTTTTGGATAACCTTAGCGTGGAAGAAGCGCAAGACCTACTGAAAAATGCCGAGTTTATGAGGCGTATGGAGCGGGTATTGGAACAGTTTCGCACCTACATAGCCCGAACTCCCGAACGAAAACATCCTCTGGTGGCTTACTTCTGCATGGAATATGGGTTGCACCAAAGCTTGCGCTTATATTCAGGCGGTTTAGGTGTATTAGCAGGCGACTATCTGAAGGAAGCCAGCGACCGTGGTTCTCCAATAGTGGGTGTAGGATTGCTCTATCGCTACGGATATTTTCAACAAGCCATATCGCTACACGGCGAACAAATACATCAGTCGGAAGCTGCTAAATTTACACAGTTGCCTTTGTTGCCCGTACGCGATGCTCGCGGTGAGTGGGTAAAGATTCACGTCAACTTTGGAAGGCGAACGGTTTGGGCAAAAGCTTGGCTACTCAACGTTGGGCGCGTGCCGCTCTACTTGCTCGATACGGACATTGATGACAATACCTGGGAAGACCGCGGCATCACACATCAGCTCTACGGCGGCGACAATGAACACCGCCTAAAGCAAGAAATTCTACTTGGCATTGGTGGTGTGCGCTTACTGCAAACCCTAAATCTAAAGCCTGATGTGTATCATCTCAACGAAGGACACGCCGCTTTTCTGGGATTGGAACGCTTGCGTTACTACATCAAGACAGAGCAGTTCTCCTTTGATGAGGCATTGGAAATCGTTCGCGCTACCCAACTCTTCACTACGCATACTCCTGTGCCTGCTGGTCACGACGCCTTCTCCGAACCTCTGCTGCGCACCTATTTGTTCGATTATCTTTATGAATTAGACATTCCATGGGATACCTTCATGGCAATGGGTCGTGTTTCGCCTCAAAATACTGCAGAACCTTTCTCTGTGAGCCACTTCGCCTTGCGTACTTCTTCAGAAGCTAACGGCGTTAGCCGCTTGCACGGCGAGGTAAGCCGACGAATGTTTAACAATTTGTATCCGGACTATCATTTTGCAGAAATACACATCGGTCACATTACCAATAGTGTTCACTTTGATACTTGGGTTGCTCCTGCGTGGGCCGAGCTTTATGCTCAGCAATTTGGGCCGGACTTTGAACATCGTCAAGACGATCCGAACCTGTGGGCTAAAATTTACGAAGTGCCCGACGAGACTATTGCTCAACTGCGCAAGACGTTAAAAAAGCGTCTACTGGAATGGGTGCGCAAAACGCTTCGCGAGGATTTGACTCGCCGTGGCGAAAATCCGCGAACCATCTTTGAAATGACCAATGCTCTCGAGGAAAGGGCCCTCGTCATTGGCTTTGCTCGCCGCTTTGCCACGTACAAACGCGCTACCCTCCTCTTCACCAATGAGAAGCGCCTAGCAGCCATTGTGAACAACCCAGAACGTCCCGTTCTTTTCCTGTTTGCCGGAAAAGCCCACCCCGCCGACAAAGGTGGACAAGAATTTATCCGGTTCATTTACAATATCACAAAAAATCCAGTTTTCCGAGGAAAGGTTATTTTCCTAGAAAATTATGGCATGGAAATGGCCAAGCTTCTCGTACAGGGTACCGACCTCTGGTTGAACACTCCTACCCGTCCTAAAGAGGCCAGCGGCACTAGCGGCATGAAAGCTGTTCTTAACGGCGTGCTGAACTTGTCTGTGCTTGATGGTTGGTGGATAGAGGGCTATCGCCCTGGCGCTGGCTGGGCTCTGCCCGAACATGAAACCTATTCCGACCCCAATCTACAAAACGAATTGGATGCCGAAACCCTGTACAATATTCTAGAGACGGAGGTTATTCCCGCTTATTTCGAGCAGAATGAGTGTGGTTTCTCGCCCAAGTGGATCGGTTTCATCAAGAAAAACTTGGCTGAAATTGCCCCGCACTTTGTCATGAAACGCATGCTCGATGATTATCAAAGTAAATACTACGACAAGCTGTGGAAGCGCAGCCAACGCCTAATGGCGAACCAATATCATGCGCTGCGTGAATTAGTAGAGTGGAAAAATCGCGTCAAGCGCGTTTGGGAGGCTATTGAACTTGTCTCTCTTCAGGCTCCTGATACCTTTAATTACGCCTTGCCGCTAGGTAAATCCTTTGAGGCGAAGGTGACCCTCAACTTGCAAACCTTAGGCGCCTCTGATGTTGGCGTTGAGGTAGTTTTCTTGCGCCGTCGCACAGAAACTGACTTAGAATTGGTGGAAATTCACGAACTTAAATTAGACCATCAAGACGGGGCAATAGCAACTTACTCATGTAACTTTACGCTCCGAGAAGCTGGCGTTTTTGAATACGGCTTTCGACTGTTTCCAAAGCATCCACTACTCGCTCATCGGCAAGATTTTCCATTAGTGCGTTGGTTATAAAGCAAAGTTCAAATAATAAATTTTAAAAATTCGACTTTATGCAAGAGGCTTATATAGTAGCCGGTTTTCGGACGGCTGTGGGAAAGGCAGGAAAGGGCAGTTTCAAGAATATGCGCCCTGATGATTTGGCCGTTGAAGTTATTCGTCACCTTTTAAGAAGCGTTCCGGCGCTTGAACCTCATCAAGTAGACGACGTCATCGTTGGTTGTGCCAATCCCGAAGGTGAACAGGGGCTGCAAATTGGGCGGCTCATTGCCTTGCGCGCCTTAGGAAAAGATGTGCCAGGTATGACGGTAAATCGATATTGTGCCTCTGGCCTGGAGACCATAAGCATCGCTACTGCCAAAATTCGCGCTGGCATGGGTCATTGCTTTATTGCCGGAGGTGCGGAGAGCATGAGCCTTGTGCCCATGACTGGTTATAAGTTGGCGCCTAATTATCATATCGCCTCGCAGACACCAGACTACTTAGTAGGTATGGGTCTAACCGCTGAAGCGGTAGCCAAGAAGTACCATATTACGCGAGAGGCGGCCGATGCTTTCTCACTACGCTCTCATCAGCGCGCTGCCCAAGCCATTGACGAAGGAAAATTCCGCGATGAAATCGTCCCTATTACGGTCGAAGAGGTGTGGGTTGAAAACGACAAGCGGAAAAGCCGCACGTTTACGGTAGATACGGACGAAGGAGTGCGCCGCGATACGACGTTAGAGGCCTTGGCCAAGCTGCGGCCCGTGTTTGCCAGCAACGGTATTGTCACAGCAGGCAATTCCTCTCAAACTTCCGATGGTGCGGCCTTCGTACTGATGATGTCGGAAAAGCTAGTGGTGCAACTTGGTATAACACCCGTAGCTCGATTAGTTGCTTGCGCTGTAGCGGGCGTAGAGCCTCTGTACATGGGTATTGGTCCGGTAGCAGCCATTCCGAAAGCTCTCCAGCAGGCGAGTATGCGCTTAGACCAAATAGAACAAATTGAGTTAAATGAGGCCTTTGCCGTTCAAGCTTTGGCCGTCATTCAAGAAGCAGGCCTCGACCCTGAGCGCGTCAACGTCAACGGCGGTGCTATCGCTTTAGGTCATCCTTTAGGCTGCACGGGAGCCAAACTCACGGTTCAACTTCTTCAGGAAATGCGTCGGCGCAACCAGAAGTATGGCATGGTCACTGCTTGCGTAGGAGGTGGACAAGGAATTGCCGGCATCTTCGAGCGATTAAATTGATTATAAGTTTCCTCCTCCGCTGGTGCTCATCCACCAAGCCGAAAGGGCGCCGACAAACCCTATGGCGTAGCCGTACCATACCTGCCTGGGAGTATGTAATTCGAGATGTAAACGCGCCCAACCTACGATGCCAGCCAGGAGTACGCTCTTGACGAGCAGTAAAAATGGACTCACTTGAATCCAGTAGTTACCTGCGAATAATTCAATCGAGCGCTCCGGCCATCTCGCTGCTAGAAGCAATAACATGCCAACCAAACCGCCCATGCCCGCAGCATGAGCACTTACTTTTGTAAATATATTGACAAAAAATGCTCCAAATAGGGCAAAAGTAGCACCCAACACGCACGTTCGAAACAAAGGAGGAGCTACCCCTCCTGGCTTTAAGTTCTGATACAACCATAAATAAAAGACCCCTGTAATGATGTAAGGGCCGATGCGCTCCAATCGCTCTGGTGACTGAAGATTGCTAATGAGCCCAAGCGGCTTCATGAGGGCAATGCCAATGCCTGGAATAACCACTGTCGAGGAAAACACATACAGCAATAGAGTAAGGGCCTTTTTGTCGAAGAGAGAATGCACGCCAAATTCATAGGGCGAGGTCAGTAGAAGCAAAATCAGTGCATAGGTGAGCACTAAGAAAGGGTGTCCAACCAGAGAAAAGATATGAGCTATGAATCGCGACATAGAAGTTTAGCGTAAAAGAGCAGTTCCAATAGCACACTCTAAGCAGCGTAGCATTTGGCAGTAGCGAGTTTTTAAGTGAATTAACCCTTGTGCCTGGGCAGCGTTCTTCGGCTTCAAGCCAAGGTCGCCCCATTTTTCTAAGATAGCGTTGCTCTCTGGCGATAAAACGTCCAATAAGTACAATGCCTGATTTCGGTATACTACCAGGCTTTTCTCTCGACCATAGTGAAAAAGGAAGGGTACAACAGCATTTACAATGAGTGCATGAATGAATGCTTTACTCAAAGACTTTCTGCGGGCAGGAGAAGGTTGTCCAAATCGGTAATGCGTCGTCCAGTAAGGGCTATGTTCTACTTCGAAGAGCTTTTCAAGGTCTTGCAGTTTGGGTGTGTCCAACACTGCGCTAAACAACAGAGGCGCGCGGTATAAAAGCGCTGCTAATTGAGCAATGCGGACAGTAGGAAAATTCGAAGGCCGTAGGCGGAAAAATTTCCACTGACTGGCGGCTAGCGGGTGCAGTTGATACTTGTGTTGCAAAAACCGATACTCGCGAACTAGGCTCTGCACATACGTATCATCGTCAGTAATATTATCTAATAATCCTGCCTGTCCAAAGAGGAGTGCCTCCACTTGCAAGCAATTATCGCGGTGACGGCTCAGTAAGTGCCACGGTGTAATGCGAGCTAGTGCTTCAAAGGTGTCGGCATTCACTTTTAAGCCAAAACTGTAAGCCAACTGCCGATAAAACGCCTCCTCCCAATGCCCGTTTGCTTCTGCTAGGCGTTGGGCTACGGCATTGGTCTTCTCCTGTAGACGCTCTACTAGTAAGCGATCGAGCCAATTTACTTTGATAATAGCCGAAACTTCGCTCAAGCGTCGGGCGCAAGGTATCCACTCGCGTGCATGGATTAGGCAATGGTATTGTTCCAATAGCCCTTGAGGGATATACTGGCGCAGCGCCAAGCAGGGCAGGCGTTGTCCATTAGAGCGATAAATTACTTCATCTTCGTCGAGCACCACATGGAGAATTACATTGTCGTAGGCTCGGTCGCTCTCATGCCTATGACTCAACCACTCGGAAGCCCGCAAATGAATTTCTACGTTACCAGCCCAAAGCGTGTCGCCAATGCGAATGCGAGCATTGAAAAAATCTGGACCGGCGTGCGCATTAGGTTCACCTGGGTGGACGACCTCCAAGGGTTGCCCATCCGTCGTCTGAAGGTGGTGGGTGCTGAAGCGACGCCAACGCCATAAAAAATGCAAGAAATCTTCGCGCATGAGCCGTCTTCAACGAACTAAACATAGAACGGCTTTCCCGTTCTTTCTCACATTGTTTTCAGCAGTGAATTTCGAAAACATTCCTGCTCTTTTTTCGGCAGAAGATCTTTATCGAACAAAAATTTTGCTTACCCCAATGCCTTCGGCGTTTTCTACGCTTAAAAGGTATAGACCCGCAGGTAAATGGAGCACAGGCACGGTCAAAAAGCTTGGGCCTGCTTCCCAGGTTTGCTCTCGAACGAGGCGACCTGCGGGATCAAGAAGACGCACGCGGGTCTTTGAGCGGAGTGCCTCGCCAAAAAACAGGCGAATTTCCTCAGAAGCAGGATTGGGCATCAATACAAAATCCAATTTTGGCAAGTCGCGGCTATTCAATGGGCGAACTTGGATGGGAAAACAATCATAAATGAGTCCTCCCTCGCCATCAGTTACAGTAAAGCAAAACTGGTCGGGCAACGCATTTGCACCATAGTGGAAGTAGCGCAAAGCACCATTGTTTATCTGCCTTTGGGTAAACTGCGCGCCTATTTCCATCTTGCCTGTCCAGTTCAGTTCCAGCCGGCCGTGGGCAGGTATGCTCATTAAGGTATACACCAATTGATCTTCAGTGTTATTCGCATCCTGTGCTTTGAGGAGGGCCTCTGTGATGGGAGCATTCGTACCCGGATCTACAAGAAGCGGCACTTTGTTAACCAACAGTGGTGGAGTTAACGGACTACCCGAACACAGCTCAATTTCAAATTCCGAGAGAGTGCCCCCCGAACTCACAAAATTATCTTTTACTTGAAGGGTCCAGCTACCCAAAGCGGACTGACCATTGAAGGCATTAAGTTGTTGTTCGGGCTTATAAATAGCTCCAAAGTTGCCAGGCGGGCAAGCGAAAGTTAATGGACTAGAGTCGTCAAAGCCCATGAGAAAAGGAATGTTCAAACCGCCGCACTTTTGCTTGAAGAGCAACACAGACGTGCCCAATGGACTGATAAGTGACATCTCTAAATCGCGGAAGAATTGGTGGTTACCGCGAATCTTTGTCACATTAACATCGCTGATAATAGCGTTGGCCTGGACAATAATTTTGGACTCAACAGTGCTAATGCTTGTAGGAATATTCTTAGGCAAATCGAAAGCTTCGAACTTTGCACACAAGTCTACTAGCGTAGCAAAGGAAAAAGGACCTACCCATGAGCCGCGGCCACATTCGTTAATTGGCCGAACGCGCCAGTAATAGACCTTACCTTTATCGAGCAACAAAGGCACCTGAAAAGTATCCGTTGCGATGCTATCCCGAGTCAGAACGATGGTTGAGGGTGCAAAAGAGGGATTTGTCGCCAATTGTATTTCGTAAATGTTTGCATTCGGAGAGCCTTTCCAGCGCAGCGAAGGAGCGCGGTTCTGACCATCAGCGCCGTTAGGCGGTGTCTGCAAGGCCATGCCTGTAAAGTCGTTGAAGTATACGGCAATAACCTTATTAAGAGTCTTCTTTACCGAGTCTGCAGCTGCCTCAATAGTGAACTCAAAAGTTCCTTCGGGTTGAGTACCGGAGAAGACAATCTCTAAAACCGCATCTTGACCCGGGATTACGGGATTCGGCGTAAACGTCGCCGTAGCACCTGCGGGCAAATTCAATGCGTTCAAAGTAAGGGGCGTATTAAAGGCGCCAATAGCGGTTGTACTGATGGTGCTTCGATACACAGTAGGCAGGCATACTGTATCGAAAATTTGCGGCGCACAAACACTAAAAGATGGCTGGGAAGCAGCCTCGATACGCAAGTTTGCATTCGACATATCGAAGAAGAGGTTGTCTGCTGCTTCAACCAAGATGCGCACCAAGTTGCTCGTAACGTTAGGTACGCGGATACAATGGCGCCCAGTGTTTGGCACTTGAGCCGCCAGAAGAACCGGGAAGGTCAGGCCGCCGTCAGTGCTCATGCGAATGTTGACCCGTCGGCAGTTAAACGGAGGTTGGTCGGTATTTGCTACATCCCAAGAAATAACTTGCCATTCCCCTTGGCGCCAAACGATGCCGCTAGTATTTGGATACTCCACCCGGAAGGGACCGCCTGCATCACTAGCCGAGAAGCGAATTTCGTCCCATGCTTGTGCACCTTTACCATCGCGCACACTGACGCGGAAAGTAAATGGGCGGCTATACCCTGGCATAACTTCAGTAATAGAACTTGTATTGTTGGCTACGGTTTGCAGTCGAGGTAGGAACCGGACAGGATTTGACGTAGGCGGGAAAGATCGAAACATAGGCGCTGTCCCTGTGGGATTTCCTAGCGGAGAGGAAGGGCCAGTATCAAACTGTTCCCAATTATAGCGAAGGGCATCGCCATCTGGGTCAATTCCTTGGGCCTCTAGACGAAAAGGAGTTTGTAGAGGAATGACAACATTGCGGGGGCTAGTAACGGTTACAGAGGGAAATCGATTATTTACGTCTACGTCAGTTCCACAAGTGGCACCCTGCCCTTGGGTTACAAAGGTGCGCACTTGAATAATTGAAGCCAAGTGATAATACGAATCTACATCTCCTTGTATGTTACTGCCCGCGCAGGCCCCAGCGTAGGACATAATGGTACTGCCGCTACCTGGTTCAAAAGCAGTGCCTTGGGCCAACTGGCCTTCTGCCCCCGGGCAGTTCGACCACGTATGACTAGCGCTTAGCTGATGACCAAACTCGTGGGCTGCTACGCGGTAGAAGTACTCCGTGTTCGTGTTGGTCGCTGAGGAGGCTCCGCGCGCCTTACCTAGGTTGCTGCACACCTGGCCACCCGCTATGCCTACGGCACTACCAGAAACATAACGGGCAAAAACATGTCCCACATCGTAAGCATCGATACCGATAATCGGATTAATAGCGCCGGGATTCTGATTCATCCAGTCGCCTACTGTCTCGCCAGAATAAGGATCAGTGTTTGGGTCGAGAAAGATGATAGCGTCATTGTTTGGGATAAGCACTAACCGCACGCCGAAATCCGGCTCCATAATGTTTACAATGTAGTTGAGCGCAGTATTGATAGCAGCTAACACAGACGCCTTTGTACCGCCGTGGAATTGGGAATATTCTCCTTTAGCAGCAATAGCAGTGCGGTAGACCCTGATAGGTGCTGAATTACTGGAGCGTTGACGAATCTCCCGCTGGTCATTTTCTAGAATGTTTTCCCATGCCTCAGCACTGAGCACATCCTCTTGTACCCCGCAGGAGATTCCACCGCGAAGCCCAGGCTCTATAGGTAGGTCGTGCTGATAATATACTACGTAGTATTCGCGTTGACCATCTACATACGTACGGATTGACTCAATAGTTCCTTTTGCATCTCGCACGAACGCGTGAAAGCCCAGATAGCCCACTCCCAGCCGCACGTGCACGCCGGGTTCGTCCACAGCTTCTCCTGCATAGGTGCGGATCTCAGGGTAGCGTTCCGTCAATTCTGAAGCCATGATAGGCGACTCCCATACCCGAAATACGCGCAGTTCGCCTGCTGCACTTGGAAGTTGAAGCAGCAGAGGCCGCTGTCGAGCTGCTTCTGTAAACTCCATAGGAGCCTTGCGCAAGGCCGCCGTCAATGCCGCATAATCTAGGCGATAGGTTTGATAGCGCGCAGGCTCAACTGTGCGGCGTGCGTCCTCAGGTAAAATTAGTGCACTCTCTTCAATTTTTTCCCAAAAATTCAGTGCTGACTGAGCAACCGATGCATACACCACTGCAACGAGGCAGGCTACAAGGGCTATTTTTCGCATAGTTATATGCTTTACTTTTGAAAGATAAGACTTATTGGCAAAGACAAAGTTCGAGCTTTTCTCCCCGTTCGAACTGACTTTTTCGAGAAAAGTCCAAAAACTATCAACTCTATGCAGAGAAAGACAATACGATGTATTTTTCGAGGGCGATAAGTAACATATTCAGTCTTTAAAAGAAGCACGCCTAAGGTTGTCTTATGCCCGAGCGTTGTGCAGATACTTCAATTGAAGGTAAATGAACGACAAGCACTATTTATGCGTTAAGAAGATGCCAAAATTTCATCATGCGCGCCTCACTTTTGGCAGATTTTGCTTTTTTTTCCTCACTCGGTCGCTGGAAAAGTTGGTATTGGGCAGAAATGCCCGTGTCAGTAGAGCGAGTACATTACATAGCTTATGACACGGCGACAGGTACTTTGTACTGTACCTGCTCTTTTCGCCCTCGCCCTTGTCTGCATGCTCAGGCGCTTGCTTTACTGCTAGAAAGACACGAAAACGCGTTTTTTGAAGAGCACGCTTGTCCACCTGAATGGCTCTCTTCGATCTCGGTAGCTGCTGGCGCTCGTAAGCCTAAAAAGGCTTCTTCTGTTGCCTCTGTTTCTGATGCTCATGAGCGCACAGCGCGTATTGAACGCGGCCTAAAAGAACTTGAAGTTTGGTTGGAGGACGTCTTGCAACGCGGCATTGCTGCATCGATATCAGAAGACGCGCAATTTTACCTGGCCATAACGACTCGGCTAGCCGATGCTTCCATGCGCAACTTAAGTCGCCGAATCCGCATTGCTGGCGAAGCACTTGCCCGACAAGCAGAATATTACGAATCCTTTGTGGTAACTTTAGCGGAGGCTGCTCTGGCCGTACAAGCTTGGAAGCAACGCCATCGCTTGACTCAAAGTCAACGATATGATCTAGAGACTTTCCTGGGCTTCAGTCCTTCAAAGGAATTTGTCTACCTGCAGGGCGAGCACCTTCAAGACATTTGGGCTGTCCTTGGGCTAGTAGAAGAAACCCTTGAAGCGAGTTTGCGCGAACGCCGTACTTGGTTACTCGGTGCTAAAAGCGGGCGTTTTGCGCTATTTCAAGAATACGCTTTTGGCGCCGAAAACTTTACCTTGCCCTTTCCTCTGGGGAAACTAGTACAAGGCTCAGTGGTGTACTATCCTTCTGCTTGGCCTTTGCGTGCTTTGAGCCGAGAGCCATTAAAGACAATACCGGGGCGCAGGGTAAAAAAATTGCCCGGTTTTCGAACCTTTTCTGAAATGGCGCTCACCTTTGCACGCGCTTTGTCAAATCATCCATACCTGATGGCATTTCCTGCTGTACTCTTGGAAGTGACGCCTAAGCATATTGCGCAGGGCTTTGTCCTAATTGACAGAGAAAATTTTTGCCTGTCTCTGAATTGCTCTTCTCAAGTGGGCTGGTCGCTAATTGCAGCTAGCGAAGGGCGTCCGCTTACTGTTTTCGGTGAGTGGAATGGAGTATCGTTCCGTCCTTTGAGTGCAATTTCTCATGAGCGTTTTATTCACCTGCAAAGTATATGCGAGTGGTCATCATTGGCGGCGGCGCCATTGGATTAAGTGCCGCTTATTATCTCCAGCAAGAGCAATGCGAGGTCATTGTGCTTGAAAAGGGTGACTTAACCGATGGTTGCTCTTTTGGCAATATGGGCTACCTTTCACCCTCTCATTTTGTTCCTTTGGCCTCGCCTGGTGTGGTGAAGCAGGGTCTCCTTTGGTTACTTGATGCCAAGAGTCCCTTTTATATCCGGCCGGTAGTGAGTTGGCAGCT
The DNA here is from genome assembly GCA_025055285.1 of Saprospiraceae bacterium. Taxonomy (GTDB): domain Bacteria; phylum Bacteroidota; class Bacteroidia; order Chitinophagales; family Saprospiraceae; genus M3007. The sequence continues at coordinate 22,806 of JANWXM010000026.1, read as the reverse complement.
TATAGATTGGGGGATAAAGTTCATGCGTGCAGCGACTTTAGTTCACGTGAAACGCTCGGCACGCCCCCTTGCAGACCTTCTCCTGTTCTCGAAAGCAGAAACAAGGCGATGGATAGAGTCAGGGATCTTTAACTTCGAATACATTGAAAAAGGCTGCGTTATGTGGTATAAAACTCCTGAGGCCGAGAAAGAGGAGAAAAATCTGGCGCAGCAGGCGGAAGAGTTGGGTTTAAAAGTGACAGTGCTCAATAGGGAACAAGCAGAGGCTCTAGAGCCCGCTGCTCAAATTAGGGTACGCGGCGGCGTCCTTTATCGCGATGATGCGCATCTTTACCCTAATGCGCTCATGGAGCAATTACCTCGCGTGCTAGAAAATCGCGGCGTGCACATCCTGCGCCATTGTGAAGTTACTGGTTTTGAGCGCGCAAACGGTAGAATTGTCTCTGTTCGCTATCGCAATAATAATGCAGAGGAAAGCATAGAACCCGACCTAGTCGTGCTTGCCGCGGGTTCGTGGTCTGCTCAGCTAGCGCGCTTTAGCGATGAGTATTTGCCCATGATGCCTGCCAAAGGCTATTCCTTCACCATAGAGAATCCTAAGAGTCAACTCAACTATCCGTGTATTTTTAAGGAAGCCAAAGTAGCCCTAACTCCATGGCCCAATCGCTTGCGTATCGGCAGTACACTAGAGATTGGCCCCATGGATGATCGTATCCGCTTGCCCAGGGTGCAGGGCATTTTGCGCGCTGTGCAGGAATATATGCCCGGCATCGCAGCTGACCCCGGCGTGCGCGCACTTGACGACCCTGATTTGTTACTCCAGCGCACGTGGTTCGGCTATCGGCCGCTGTCAGCCGACGGCTTGCCCTACATTGGCTTTGGGCGAAAAAACCGCAACCTCCTTTTTGCCACTGGGCACTGCATGATTGGAGTGAGTTTGGCCGCTGGAACAGGTAAATTAGTCGCAGAGTTGGCTACGGGCAAACCGACGTCCATACCCACAGCGCCATTCGATCCAAAGCGATACTCTTAGCAACCTACTGGGAGATTGAACCTTACTCTTTTTGAATACCAAAAGAATACTTGCCGGATGTTGTCTAGAGTGCTATCTATATTGTTGTTAGTAGGGCTTCCGCTGAGCCTTGTTGCTCAACCTTTTGCACCCATTTTGGTCGCTGACCGGACTTTTAAAATGGATGGTGACCATGTTTTCAATTACGCTTTCGCAAAAGACGACGAAGTTTCGCTCCGCATAGAAGTGCTCGTGGGTCGCCAAGTGCGACAAGTAGAGTTTGCTCAGTTGAAGGGACCTATCCTCTTTAGTACGTATGCACTAGATACAGCATTAGTGCATCGCCTCCGAATTCCTCAAACGGGTATATATCAATTACTTGTACGAGAAAGAGGACTGGGCAAAAAAGTCTGCCGTATCGTTCTGCATCGAACACCAGCTTCGCCTCTAACCGAGCACTTTGACACTAGAATCACTTGGGACGTAAGCAAAGAGCCGAACTTTCGCGAGCAAAAACGCTCTATCTCCGTAGGAAAACGCACGGAAATTGTCTCCTTGGGCGGCCAAGTGAATGTTAGTGCAAACAAAATGTGGACGAAAAAGCCTATGGGCCTCTACCAATTTACGTTGCCCCCCAATACTGTGCGATGGGCGTTCCGCATTACTGTAGGCCAAGCCACTGCTGAAGCGCGCCGAAAAGATGCAGAGGCCTTGAAAGGCCTCCTTCAATCCGGAGCGGTAAAAATGTTGGCCGTTGCACCAGAAACCGCTTTGGCTGCCTTTGCCTTGGGTGCTGCCGTAGATCTCGGCGTGCCAAAGGTCAGTGAAGTTGTCGACTATGCGCTATTGTCTCGTGAAAACGCCGACAAATTCTTTAAAGGAGAGAAATATCAGGCCTTTATTTTCCAGGAGAACATTAGCGCTGATGTTCAACGCCGCTCTTCGCCCTTAACAGGAACATGGTATTTTGCCTTTCGAAACGATAACTGGCTAAACGACATTGCCGTTCAAATAGACATTGAAGCCGTTGTTGAAACGCCAATCTACGCTGAGGAAATCTATTTAGCCCCCATTCGGTAAGTTTGGAGGCTGACGACTTATGCGTTTTGAAAAGAATATTAATTTGGTGATTTTAAATAGATTAAGACATATTTCTTTCAAAAAAATACTCGAATTCATAAGTAACAAAACTCGGTGTTTTGTATTTTTTCGAATGTCCAGAAAATGCGTTACCTTTGTTCTTGTAAGTATTCAACAGGAGACTTCTCATGCGACTTAATTTGGAGCGATGCAAATGAGCATCGCTTTTTTCTTTTTTATTAAAAATATAAACCCAAACCAGCCTCTACATTTCAGACCTTCGTATATTTGACTACTTTTTTGAGAAAAAGATAACCCTTTGTTTTTATTCAAAACGATTTGTTTTATCTTTGCGCCCGTTAATTAAATACATTTTATGTCAAAAAGTAAAGAGGATAAACTTAAGACTTTACAAGCAACCATTGAGCGCCTAGATAAAGTATACGGCAGAGGTACTGTTATGCGTCTAGGTGACAAACAAGCGGTAGAGGTAGACGTAATACCTACCGGATCCATAGGCTTGGATATAGCTCTAGGTTGTGGAGGCTATCCGCGAGGGCGCATCATAGAAATTTATGGACCTGAATCTTCAGGCAAAACAACTTTGGCTATTCATGCTATTGCAGAGTGCCAGAAAAAGGGTGGTATTGGCGCGATTATCGATGCCGAACACGCTTTTGACCGTTTTTATGCAGAGAATCTTGGTGTAGATGTAAACAATCTGCTTATTAGTCAGCCTGACCACGGCGAACAAGCCCTAGAAATTGCTGAGAACCTAATCCGCTCTGGTGCTGTAGATATCGTTGTGGTAGATTCAGTAGCTGCTTTGGTGCCGCGGTCTGAGATTGAAGGAGAAATGGGAGACTCTAAGGTTGGGCTTCAAGCCCGCTTAATGAGTCAAGCCATGCGGAAGTTGGCAGCCGCCATTGGACGCACGGGGTGTTGTTGTATCTTCATCAATCAGTTGCGCGAGAAGATCGGCGTTATGTTTGGAAACCCAGAAACAACCACTGGCGGCAATGCTCTCAAGTTTTACGCCTCTGTGCGCCTAGACATCCGAAAAAGCGGAGCGGCCATCAAGGATAAGGAGGGAAATGTTGTTGGTAACCAAGTGAAAGTAAAAGTGGTGAAAAATAAACTCGCTCCACCCTTTCGCGTGGCTACCTTTGATATCGTTTTTGGGCAGGGCATCTCTAAAGTTGGCGAGTTGGTTGACTTAGGAACAGAATTGGACGTCATTCAGAAAAGCGGGGCGTGGTACAGCTACGAGGGTACCAAAATCGCGCAAGGCCGCGATGCTGCCAAGCAGTTTTTCCTCGACAACCCAGAGGTTGCCGCTGAAGTTGAGAGAAAAATAAAGGAAAAGGCCGCTTCCGGCCAAACTACAACTCGCTCAAGTGCAGTGGGCTCTGTTTTACCGCTAGAGGAATTAAGCGGAGAAGACATGGAGTTTTGATGTTCGTTGTGAAAAGCCCTACTTGCGACGTCAGTCTTGAGCTCTCGCATGTACACCGAATAGCACGGTTGGAGTACATTTCGTATTGCCGGTTGAGGAGTGGAATTGACCGATGTCGCTCTGTAAAATGCCGCTGCATTGTTGCTTTTGCAACGGAAATCGTAAATTGCGTGCACTACCCCGTGAACCGCGGATCGTAAGGCCGCATATGCCAACAGAAAACTGCTTTGGAAGTAGCTGTTTAAGTTACTCAATCCTACCTTACAGCCCCTACATTTCTAGTAGATCTTCCTAATTGTTAGGTTTTCAAGCCCTCTCGTTGCGAGAGGGCACCAGACTCTTTGGGAAAGAACTTAGCCTTATCGTTTTTCAACTAGCTTACACCAAGCGGCCAAGGTGCAGCCCACGTACTTGGTTATGTGGAAGATTCCGAAGAAGAATATGCACATCAAACCAACCTAAAGCCAAATGAAATGCGCGTGGTGAACGAGCTAAGCCACTCTAGCAAGAGCACGCTAAAATCTTCGACGCTATCAAGAGCGGGAGTCTCCTTGAAAAGGAAGGTGCCTGTTCAAAACTTCGCCCGCTGCTATTCGTTAGAAGAGGCGCGATGACGAATTTTGCCAACTTGTTTTTCGTAAAACATGAATAACAACGAATTGCTTCCAGCTCAAACTACGTCAGAGGAATTGACGCTCGACCTGGTAGACCCGCGCCGTATTACTATCAAAGGTGCTCGAGTCAACAACTTAAAAAACATCGACCTGGAAATTCCCAAGAAAAAGCTAGTCGTTGTCACAGGCGTGTCTGGTTCTGGGAAGTCTAGCATAACCATGGACACCTTGTACGCTGAAGGACAACGGCGCTATGTGGAGAGTTTGTCTAGTTATGCACGGCAGTTCTTAGGGCGCATGAAGAAACCCGATGTGGACTATATTCGTGGAATTTGTCCTGCTATAGCAATCGAGCAACGTGTAACCTCAGGTAACGCTCGCTCAACAGTAGGTAGCATGACGGAATTATACGACTTTCTGCGTTTGTTGTTTGCCCGTATCGGCCGATACTACTCGCCCAAAAGCAGTCAGCTGGTTCAGAAGCACGAAGTAAGCGACGTGGTAGATTTTGTAAAGCATCTGCCCGCTGGCTCTCGTGGCTTGCTGTTATCTCCTGTGTCTACACACGGCCGCGCGCCGAGAGAAGTGTTATTTGCCTTGTTGCAAAAGGGCTATACTCGGGTATATCGAAATGAGCGTGTAGAACGCATAGAAGATTTGCTAGAGGTTCCACTCCAAACTTTGAGCAATACCCATCTATTGATAGACCGGTTTGTGCGAAATCCGGACGAAGAAAATGACGAGATGTGGATGCGTTTCGCCGATTCTGTATACACTGCATTGTCAGAAGGCGAAGGGAAGTGCTTTGTAGTTACTTATCCTCGTGAGGAAGCTGCTCCGCAGGTACAAACCTTTAGTACGCGCCTAGAAGCAGATGGAATAATATTTCCAGAAATTACTCCTCAATTGTTCAACTACAACAATCCCTACGGTGCTTGCCCAACTTGTGAAGGCTATGGGCGAGTGCTTGGAATTGATCCTGATAAGGTCATTCCTGACAAGAGCAAATCGGTTTACGAAGGAGCCATAGCGCCTTGGAGAGGCGAAAGGTTTGGAGAATGGCTTACTGAGTTTCTGCGCATCGCTCATACCTTTGATTTTCCGGTACACAAACCTTATGAAGCGCTCTCCAAAGAGCAACAAAAACTTCTATGGAATGGAAACGAGGTGTTTCCGGGTATCCGCGGTTTCTTTGAGGAACTAGAAAGCAAGACCTACAAAATTCAAAACCGCATTATGTTAGCGCGCTACCGAGGGCGCACGGTTTGTCCGACGTGTGAAGGCCAGCGTTTGCGGTGGGAGGCTCTTTGCGTTCGTATAAAGGGAAAGAACATTGCAGAGTTAGCCGCCATGCCTATCGAGGAAGTAGCAGCCTTCTTTGAATCTGCCCCCTGGAGTTCTTATGAAGAACGGGTAGCCCGGCGTCTGCTTTGGGAAATACAAAATCGCCTTCGCACTATGATAGACCTAGGATTGGGCTACCTTTCGCTCGACCGCGTATCGAACACCCTCAGCGGAGGAGAGACGCAACGCATTCATCTCACACGTGCGCTAGGAAGTAACTTAGTGGAGTCTATGTATTTGCTTGACGAGCCCTCCGTAGGACTGCATCCGCGTGATACAGCGCGCTTAGTTCAGGTGCTCAAGCGCTTGCGCGACCTAGGGAATACGGTTGTAGTTGTAGAGCACGAAGAGGAGATTATTCGAAATGCAGACTTTTTAATAGACATGGGTCCAGAGGCCGGCATTCACGGTGGGAAAGTTGTCTATGCCGGGCCGTATGCTGACTTGGAGCGGGTCGCTCCTCACAGCCTGACGGCGCAATATCTAAGTGGTCGCATGCAAATACCCATTCCTGAGCAACGCCGCTTACCACAAGATTTCCTAATAATAAAGGGTGCTCGTCAACACAATCTCAAGCGAATAAATGTTCGCATACCGTTAGGCTGCCTTGTTGTGGTCAGCGGTGTGAGCGGCTCAGGGAAAACCACCCTAGTGCGCGATATCCTCTACCCTGCTCTGATGCAGCATCTGCCTGAAACAACTCCCATACCTCCAGGGTTCTACGATGGTTTAGAGGGAGCGGTCTCGAAGATTCGACGAGTAGAGATGGTTACTCAGAGCCCTATCGGAAAAAGCAGTCGCTCTAATCCCGTTACATATGTGAAAGCTTACGACGCTATTCGCGACCTCTTTGCTGCTCAGCCGCTGAGCAAAATCCGCGGCTATCAACCGCGTCACTTCAGTTTTAATGTCGAAGGTGGGCGCTGTGAAGTTTGCAAGGGCGAGGGAGAGCAGGTAATAGAAATGCAATTTCTCGCCGATGTTCATCTAGAATGCGAAGGATGCCGAGGACGCCGCTTTCAGGCCGATATTTTAGAAGTAGAATATCGCGGCAAAAACATCTATGACGTACTGACCATGACAGTAGACGAGGCGCTGGAATTTTTCAAAGGCCATCGCGACATCGTTGACCGCCTCAAGCCTCTAAGCGACGTGGGCCTAGGATATGTACAACTTGGCCAACCAAGCAGTACGCTCTCAGGAGGCGAAGCCCAGCGCGTTAAACTCGCTTCGTTTCTTTTGGGAAACGGACAGTCCAACGGAAGCATTTTCTTCATCTTCGATGAGCCTACTACTGGTTTGCATTTTCACGACATTCGAAAGTTACTCACTGCCTTCGACGCCCTTGTCAATCAGGGTCATACCGTTCTCGTCGTAGAGCACAATTTAGAGGTTATCAAGTGTGCCGATTGGGTAATCGACCTGGGCCCTGAAGGAGGTAAAAATGGCGGCTATCTTCTCTTTGAAGGGCCACCTGAAGAGCTCATTCATGTAAAAGAAAGCCACACTGCGAACTTCTTGCGGCAAAAGTTGCACAGTTCATAAGCGAGAAAATTTCCCCGACAATAGGAGGGCAAACGGCCTGCAATTTCTTTTAATAAATCACGGGAGTTTTCATTTGATAAAACATAAAGGCTAGTAGGTCGGCGGCTTCCTCTAGTAGTTTGCTGGTAGGTTTACCTGCTCCGTGCCCTGCGCTAGTTTCAATGCGGATGAGGATAGGTTTATCGCCCTGTTGGTTGGCCTGCAAGGCAGCGGCAAATTTGAACGAATGTGCTGGTACAACGCGGTCGTCGTGGTCAGCAGTGGTGATCATCGTGGCTGGATAGGCCGTCGGGCGTACGTTGTGAAGAGGGGAATATTTAATGAGGCAGGGAAACTCCTCGGGATTGTCGCTACGTCCGTAGTCTACGGCCCAGGCGTAGCCGATGGTAAATTTATGGTAGCGCAACATGTCGAGCACGCCTACTCGCGGAAAACATACGCCAAATAGTTCAGGGCGTTGCGTCATGCAAGCACCTACGAGCAAACCACCGTTCGAACCACCCTCAATCGCTAAGCGAGGCGGACTAGTATATTGCTTCTCGATAAGGTATTCAGCAGCAGCAATAAAATCGTCAAATACATTTTGCTTTTGACACTTGGTGCCAGCCTTGTGCCATTTTTCACCAAATTCACCGCCGCCGCGTATGTTGGCGACAACGTAAATGCCGTTGTTCTCCAACAATACTGCTCGAGAAGCAGAGAAACTCGGTGTGAGAGAAACGTTGAAACCGCCATATCCAAATAGCAGAGTAGGATTTTGGCCATCAAAAGCGATGTTCTTTTTGCGCGTAATAAACATGGGCACGCGCGTGCCGTCCTTGCTGGTGTACCAAACTTGCTCTGTCATGTAGGCATCTGGATTGAAAGCCATTTTAGGCGCTTTGAACACGCGCGTTTCCAATGTTTTGGTGTTTAGCATGTAAATAGTGGGTGGGCGCAAGAAAGAGGAGAAGGAAAAGAACGCCAAGGTGTCGCTGGGTTTGCCCTCTACCGACCCAATTGTGCCCAACTCAGGCAGAGATATTTCGCGCAAGAAGCGCCCTTGTAAATCAAACACGCGCAAGGCGCTTGCGGCATTGTGGAGGTAAACACATACTAATTTGTTACCACATACTATTGCGTCTTGTAAAACATCAGTGCTGTCCTCTGGGATGAGTGTCTTCCAGTGGGCCTCCTGTGGGCGAGTTGTATTGACTAAGATTAGCCGTTGTTTGGGTGCAGCGTGATTGGTCAAGATGAGCAGCTGGTCGCCGAGATTTTCTATGACATTAAAATCGGAGTCGAATCGAGTGTAAATAGGCGTTAGTTGCGCCTTTGGTTTACTTAGATCAAGAAAAGCCAGCGTGTTTCCACTTGTACTTTCTGCGCCCGCGATGAAGAGGAAACGTTCGTCTTCAGTAGTGCCTGCGCTAAAATATCGATTGGGATACTTAGGATCGTGGTGAATCAAACGGTCGTTGCTTTGCGGTTGGCCCAATGTGTGGTAGTAGATGGCGCTATATTGGTTGGTGCCCTTCAGCTCGTCGCCTTCTTTGGGTTCAGGATAGCGCGTGTAGTAGAAGCCATTTCCAGCCCACCCAATCCTTGTAAATTTTGCCCATTTGATTCGGTCGGGAAGTATTTGACCTGTCTGTAAGTCTTTTACCAAAATAGTGCGCCAATCGGAGCCGCCCTCTGAAATAGCGTAAGCTAGGTAGCGTCCATCGCGCGAAAAACCTATCTCTTGTAACGACGTGGTTCCATCCGGGCTGAAAGTGTTAGGGTCGAGAACAACTTCTGGTTTACCGTCAAGCGAGGCTTGGCGATACAGCACGCTCTGATTTTGGAGACCATCATTTTTAAAGAAGTAGTAATGATTCGCTTTCTTAAACGGAGTGCTGTATTTCTCAAAATTCCAGATCTCCTCTAGCCGTTTTTTTATTTTTCCTCGGAAAGGTATCCGATTTAAATAATCAAAAGTTACGGCATTCTGCTGTTTTACCCATGCCTTTGTTTCCTCACTCTGGTCGTCCTCTAGCCATCGATAAGGATCTTCTACAATCTTGCCAAAATAAGTATCGCGTACAGTAAGATCAAAGCGCGTCTTGGGATAAGCTACAGGGATAGGTTTAAAGTCATAGGTGCTCTTCGGCTTTGGCTCTGAGTTGCAGGCCACAAAAACGCACACTAATGCAAGGAAGAAATTACTTTCAAAGAAACTTCTCGACATAATGGAACAAGCATTAACTGGTACCTTTGCGGCCCAAAGAACGGGCTAAACTGCGATTTCTAAAAGTAAAATTTGCGAGAAGCATGACTCTCGAGGGTCTATTGAAGGATTACACTGCCTACAACTCGTGGGCCAATGAGGTCTTTGTAAAGTGGCTGCGGTCTAAACCTGAGACAGCAATGACAACACCTGTTGTTTCTAGCTTCCCGACTCTACGCGATACGCTCTTGCATATATGGGGAGCTGAAAAGATTTGGTTAGAGCGCTTGCGACAACAGCTCACTGAGCCTTTCCTGCCTACTGTATTTAATGGCTCTGTAGAAGATGTCTTCAACGGCCTTTTGGAGACGTCCAATGCGTTGGCCGAATACGTTGCAGGCCAACCACCTGAATTTTTTGAACACATTTGCACTTTTCGCCTGTTTAGTGGCCAAGAAGACTCTCGCCCTCGTTACCAAATGCTTCTCCACTGCGTGCAACACTCTACTTATCACCGCGGTCAAATAGTTACCATGGGGCGGGCTTTGGGTTTTACTGACCCGCCACAAACAGACTACATTCGCTACATTCGCCTAAGTAGCCTCTGAGGGGTATCTAACTCAGCATTATGTTTTGCAAATGCGACGTTTCATCCAGTGTGCTTGCAGTGATCTTCGCCCTGACTACAGCACTGGCATCCGGACAGACTGCCGAATTTCCTAAACTCGAGCCTCTGCCTCCCTTAGACACACTAACGGACGACGCAGTAGTCCTCTTCGCTCAGCGCCTACTCGCTCAAACAATCGACATCCGAGATGTGCTTCGCCAAAAAGCCCAACAGGCAACTGCCGAACGCGAAAGACTTTCTGAACAATTGGCTGCCGCCCTGACCGATTCTAGCGCAAAATCGGAGGAGATTGGATTGCTCGGAAAAGCCTTTTTAAACGCCCAAAATGCTGAAAAAACAGCGCTTCAAGACCTGCAGAGGGCAGAGCGAACCTTGGCATCCTTAGAAAAAACGGTCAAGCAATCGGTGCGCGCTCTGAGAAAAAACTTACCTAAAGCGTACAAGCGGACGCGAGATTTAATACCAAACTTGCCCGAACGACCCATTGCAGAAGTCTTGGAAAATGTCGGCATGCGGGTAGATTCTCCTCTTGCACCATCTTTCGACACGGCGCTAAACGCCGCCAAAGTTGTACCGCAAGTTTCGCCAAGTGCGCCTCCTCCATCTGCCCTGCGCAATCGCCTTACCTTCAAAAAATACGACCCGACAATGGATGTCATGCTCTTCCCTCCGGCGAGAGGCTGCACGCTGACAACGGATATGCGAGATGAATTCTCAGGAGAACTCCGCCGCGAAGTACAGCGAGAGGAACTATTTCGCTATACTATGCCTTCTCTTCGACCGTACTTGCAAGGACAAGAGCACATCATCTGCCACGCCTCCGTTAGCCAAAACGGCAAAATTTATCTGCTCAATCTGGTCTTTACCATCCACGATGCGAATGCCAAGCGCACTTTTGGCAGCTTACCTAAAAATAGTGTAGCGATTTGGAAGTTTTTGGACGGCGAAACACTTACGCTGGCCAACTTGCGCTCCGATGAAGGCCGAGTAGGCGATGACAGGATCACTCACGTCTTTGTGGGGCAATATGTCCTAGACCCTCCTGCAATAAAGAAGATGCAAAAGTCTTTGCTCGACAAAGTACGCATTGCCTGGGCTACAGGATACGAGGACTACGAAATTCACCAAGTGGACTTGATTGCACGCCAAATTGGCTGCTTGCTAAAGAGATGAGACAAAACGTTTCGCTCAAGCCCTACAATACTTTTGGTATTGACGCTCATGCAGCCTACTTTGCAGAGTTTTCTTCAGTGGCAGAATTGCGCGCTGTCTTGGAACAGGCCATACCCCCTGTGCTCATCTTGGGCGAAGGGAGCAACATACTTTTCACCCGAGATTGGCCAGGTACAGTACTGCGCAACCGTATTAGTGGCATTGAAATCGTGCGGCGCTTCACCCGTAGGCTTTGGGTGCGTGCTGGCGGAGGCGAGCAGTGGCATGCTCTTGTAATGTGGGCTGTTCAACATGGCTTAGGCGGCATTGAGAACTTAAGCCTTATTCCAGGTACAGTAGGTGCTGCACCTGTTCAAAACATTGGCGCTTACGGCATCGAGCTAAAAGACGTGTTCATTTCTCTTGAAGCCCTGGAACTAGAAACTGGTCGGGTGCGACGCTTTGATCGCCAAGAATGCCATTTCGGCTATCGCGACAGCATCTTTAAGCAACAGGAAAGGGGCCGTTGGTGCATTCTTTCCGTCACCCTCTCTCTAAGTACCGATAAGCATCGGATAAATACTGCCTACGGTGACGTGGCGCGTATTTTGGCCGAGATGGGCGTGGCTCGTCCAGCGCCAGCGGACGTCAGTGAAGCAGTTGTCCGCATTCGGCGCTCAAAGCTGCCTGACCCTCTCCTCTTAGGTAATTGCGGCAGTTTTTTCAAAAATCCTCAGATTAGTCTGTCCGAATGGGAAAACCTTCGGCGGCATTATCCCGATACTCCTCATTATGTGCTTTCAAATGGGCTAGTTAAAATACCTGCTGCGTGGCTCATCGAACAATGCGGTTGGAAGGGTCGTCGGGTAGGCAATGTGGGCTGTTATGAAAAGCAAGCCTTAGTGCTTGTGAATTACGGTGGAGCCACTGGGCAAGAGATCTATGCTCTGGCACAGGCTATTGCCGATTCAGTAAGAAAAAAGTTCGGAATCAGCCTTGAACCGGAGGTAAATGTGCTGTAAAAACGGTCGTCTCTCATGAGCTAATTACTTCGCAAGAGTTTTCCTTGGTGGCATTACGGTCGCCTTCCTGCTGCAAATCATCGAAGGCGCGCCAAGTTGCCTCTTTGTGTCACGAGCGCTGAATCAAAATTTTCACCCAGAATAAGTGCTTTCGAGAGGCAATTTCTACAAAGCAGAACCCTGTCAGAAGGCCGCTAAGGTCAAGGTATGCCGTTTCTGTAGGAGCAAGAGTTAGGCGCTCTTCGCGCGTTAATTGACCTGTAGGCGTATAGAAACGGAGGCAAAGATTTTCCAGCTCGTCTCCTCTCCATTCGAGAGAGAGCCAATGATGGGCAGGGTTGGGATAAATACGAAAAGGCAGAGTATCCGCAACCTGGTGGGTGCTAATAACTTCATCGATGCGGACACAATAATCGGCTACTTGGCCAAATTCGAATTGTTCACACGGCGTAGGTGGAGAGCCGGCTACTCCGCGGTATTTCATTAAAATGCGCATGCGAGCCAAGCCCTTTAGCACTGTGGGAGGGACAACTATAAGACCCTCAACGGCATCTGTTACAGCGAAGCTAGGATCGAAGGCGAGTTCGGCAGCGTCAAAAAAGTCGCCGTCGCCGTTGTAGTCGATATACATGCGAAAATGTTGGCGATGAGGTTGACCAGCATAGCCGGGTCTTAGGGATACAGTCGTCGGGACGCCGCGCAGGAGTACAGGCAGATTGTCTAGGTTAGCGGTATAGTTTTGATATCCCTTTCCCGGAGTAGGATGGTGCATCCACGAGCCTATTTGAACGCTGGCAATCCATTCATGATCGGCATATGTAGCGCTTGCTGAACAATAACTTTGGTCTAAGCATGCTCCGCATCCAGGAGTAGAGAAGGAAAATGACGTACTAAGCGATGAAGTGGTAGGTGCGCACATCGCTGTTAGGGCGAGGCTGTATGAAGTACAGCCAATTAAATGGCTCAAAGACAGCCGAGGCTCTGAAACAACGAAGGTAAGAGTAGGGCCCTGAGGTTGAAACAGCTCAACCATGTACCCTATGGCAGTTTCAGGTCCGCTCCAAGATAAGACAGCCCGCGTAGTGGTAAGCGTGTCTAATTTTATAGCATAAGGCGATGTGCAGCAGCCTGCGGTAGTTGCAGACAGCGAATCTACCCAGGGGCTAAATTCATCCACCCTGCACCGAGTTCGCAGAGAAATTTCGTAATTCGTACATGACTTGAGCCCACTAATTAAGAAGGGACTCTTGACCGCGGAAGCGACGTTCCACACTGCTGTTCCCTTTTCGCGCCAACGAACGTCTGCAACTAATGTATCGCTGACAAGACTCCAGGAGAGTTGGAGAGTGTCTTTAGACAAAGGCGAGGCAACGATGCCAAAAGGCGGTATGCAATTGGAGCATCGGTCTTCATACGTTTTGAGAAGACTGTGCAAGTGCAACCTTCCGCCAGTGAGGGTGATGCCTTGCAGGGCGGGCAACGGAACAGTGCTACGAAGTAAGAGGTTTTTGGCCCATAGAGCAGCAGCAGCCGGATTGGCTTTAGCCATGGCGATAAGGTTGTTGCAAGGAGCAGCGTACAGAAGGGCTACGGCACCAGTTACTAGCGGGGCAGCAAAGGAGGTACCTGAAGCAAAGCCATACTGATTGCCTGGGCGGGCAGTGAACACGCTTTCGCCGTAGGCCCCTAGGTCTATGGAGGTGGCACCCCAAGCAGCATTGGAGGCTTTTTGGTTCTGAGCGGTCAAGCTGGTTACTGTAATGAGAAAATCGCTTGGACAGGTAGTAGGGAGATCACCGAAGATATCTACATTTACTGGAGCATTGGCTGTAGCCCCCACGCTTAAAATTCCTACAGCACCCAAGGAGTCAAAGGCAGCACACCAAAGTGGTGCATCTGAGGGCTTACCTCCATTGATGCCCCAAGAGCAGTTAACGGCTACGACGAAAGCCCCCTGTTGTCCATTTGTAGCATTGTAGCGGCGCCTGGCGCGCAAAACGTAATCGAAAGAAGCTAGAATGGTGGCTTCTGTGTCGTTGCCAACTACAAAGAGAAGCTTAATTTGCCAGTTGACGCCAGTGATACCTTTGCCGTTGTTTCCGCGAGCACCCGCTAGAGCTGCTATTGGCGTTCCGTGAATTGTAGAAAAGCCGTTGATTTGATCGTTTTGGGCTCTAGTATTCCAGCCTTGAAAGTCATCCACATACCCGTTTTGGTCATCGTCTATCTTATTGTTAGGAATTTCACTCCAGTTGTACCACAAGTTAGAGGTCAAATCTTCATGTTGAGCATCTATGCCGCTATCTACAATTGCAATAACAAGAGTGTCGCCGTATGGGCTTATGCCTCCGGTAGTAATATCCCATGCTTGTTCGGAGGCTAGATCTGCTCTTCCGTATATTCCGCCTGGGTCAGGATTGCGGTGATGCCATTGATTACTATAGAGGGGGTCGTTTGGAAGCTCTGGCCTAAGGTTGCCTCGGTGTTCCAAGAGGTGATTGTACTGCGCCATGCTTACCTCGGGTTGAGCATTTAGCCATCTAATCATTTCCTCTTCCCGACACGTGGAAGGATCGGCAGCCAAGAGCCAAATATTCATCCCCACGGCCACAGGAAAGCAGCTTGCTCGCTTCCCCCATGGCTCATTTTGCCAACGCTCCTTAAGAGCCGAAAGAGCATGAGTGGCGCGCACCTGAAAAAGTGCTTGACCTGGCACTCGTTGAGGCTGTGCTTCTGCCCAAAGGATCAGGCCAAGGAATAGCCCAAAGGAAAGTGTAAGCTTCTTTCTCATGCCCCTCATAACAATCAATTGTTCTGAAAGTAGGGGCAAAACACCGGTTTTTTTTTACAAAAAATCCTAACGGGAGAGCCTATGGCGAACTCCAACCGCTCTTTTTCAGAGTGCCAATGGCCCGTTTTTTCCCTATCAATGTTTAAAGCAGGTTTTTCCCTTTGATTTATCGCTGAAAAGCAGCGGCTACTACCTTTGTCCATTCATTGAACAATACCTGTATGAGTAATCTATCACTCTTGTCGTTATTTCTTGCATGTTTCCTGCTGCTAAAGCTCGAGCACAGCAGAGCTCAACCAAATGCTGACATCCGTCCTTTGCTAAAGGCGCTAACTGCCGACCAAAAGCAACAACTAACCCATTATTTGCATCAGTTAGGGGCTCAAGTGGATGAAGATCTCCAAAATGCCTATCGCCAATTGCCTGAGCACCGCAAAAAGCAAGTGCTCAACTTGCTTGACTACTATCGCGAGTCAGCTCGACGTGAACTCCTAACCACAGTGGCATGGTCGCCCGACACCCTTTTCCTAGGCGATGTAATGGAAGGAACACTACACATCGACTCCTTCAGGGTCGTAAATACAGGAAAGCATCCATACTGGATATTGAATATGCGTACTACCTGCGACTGCACGGTGGTTTACGCGCCTAATTATCCTATCATGCCTGGCGAATCCGCTGTATTGCGTATTCAATTCGATAGCCGCGGCAAATTGGGGCACAGCCGCCCGGTGCTTATCGTTTACGACAACTCTGCTCCTAACAAGCGCAACATTTTACACATAAAAGCACATGTGCTTTCGCGCAAGAGGGCTCGAATGCCTTGGGAGTATTGAATATCGCTCGGTGAAGAATGCTTGAACCATTTGGCCAAAGCTCCGTTCAGACGCTTATCAAAAAGGAGGTTCATGAGTTTTCAGGGAAAAAATTTTGCTATCGTTGGGGCTTCTTCAGGCATCGGCGCGGAAATTGCGCGCCTTCTTGATGAACAAGGTGCTCGTTTATTCACCTACAGCCGCCGGCCACCAACCCAACTTTCCGCCGCAGCGCATTGGGAAAGGGTGGATGTCACCGAGGAAAACTTTCAGTTAGAAGGCCTGCCAGAGGTCTTACACGGCCTCATCTACTGCCCTGGCAGCATCAACTTAAAACCCTTTAGCCGAATTAGCGCCGCTGATTTTCGAAAGGAATTGGAAATCAATGTAGTAGGAGCTTTCCGCGTCCTGCAACAGGTCTTCCCTTACCTCAAAGCTGCAGGCCCAGGCAGCAGTGCGCTTCTTTTTAGTACTGTGGCCGTGCAAACCGGCATGCCCTTTCACAGTGGAATTGCCGCTGCAAAGGGAGCCATAGAGGGCCTCGTACGAGCATTAGCCGCTGAATGGGCGCCTACGGTGCGCATCAATGCCATAGCACCTACTTTGACTGAAACACCCTTAGCCGCAGCCCTACTCAACAGCGACGAAAAGCGCCAAAGTGCTGCTCAGCGGCATCCTTTGCGGCGCATCGCTACGCCTGCCGACATTGCTCAAACTGCCCGCTTCCTCCTTTCGGAGGCGGCCCAGTTTATCACCGGTCAGGTGTGGAGCGTAGACGGCGGTTTCGGACGGTTGAAAACCTAGGGCACAGAGAACCCTTGTGGCAGTGGGCTGATCTTCTCCCACAAAAACCTTGCATAGACATGGTGAAAGGCTACTTGTTTATTCATAGGTGGAACCCTGCCAGCAAGGCTTCCCTCTCAGCTATCTTTCTGAAAAGCTACCTCGACAGCCGGGGATACGGGGGAGAATTTTAGAGTCTCCTAAGACGTCGATTTTCGCATGTTTGAAGTAGCAGCCAAATGCCGGCATTGATTCAAACCTCCTTTACTCGCTAAATTCATCGGGCAGAACAAGCAGAGCTCTGAGCACCCCATATTTTATAATATACTGATAAACAGTACGCAAGCGCAGCGCTGAACGCCAAAAAGAAAGCTCTCCCAAGAGGAAAAAGGTTCTGCTAGGCAGCTTGTACGCCAACAAGCCTCTCATCTAAGCACTGCAAAGCACCGGTTTTACAACTTAGTTGCTAGAAGCAAAGAGTGTTTTCTTAGAATATCCTTTGGCTAAGTATTCGGAAGGTGGCTTTTTTTAATTTTTCATTAAATATTTAAACTGTTATACAAATTTAAATTTCAAAAACACCCCTTACACTGCAGAAGCCGTTGTACCTTTGCGTATTCCTATTTTCTTATGAAAAACATTCGAAACGTCGCCATTATCGCTCACGTTGACCATGGTAAGACGACTTTGGTGGACAAAATGATCCACGCTGCGCAGGTATTAAAGACCCATGAGTTGACGGGCGAGCTGCTCTTAGACAACAATGACTTGGAACGCGAGCGCGGCATCACCATCCTGGCTAAGAATATCGCTATCCAATACAAAGGTTTTAAAATTAATGTTATTGACACCCCTGGCCACGCTGATTTCGGCGGCGAGGTGGAACGCGTGCTCAACATGGCCGACGGTGTGCTGCTGGTGGTGGACGCTTTCGAAGGGCCGATGCCCCAGACGCGCTTTGTCTTACAAAAGGCCCTACAGATGGGCAAGAAGGTCGTGGTGGTCATCAACAAGGTAGATAAGCCCAATTGCAACCCTGACTGGGCGCACGAACAGGTGTTCGAATTAATGTTCTCGCTCGGCGCCACTGATGAGCAATTAGACTTTCCCGTCATCTTCGGCTCGGCCAAGCAGGGCTGGATGAGCCACGACTGGAAGAAGCCCACTAGCGACATCACGCCGCTGCTCGACGACATCATCCGATACATTCCAGCGCCGCAAACGGAAGAGGGAACGACGCAAATGCTCATCACGTCGTTGGACTATTCCAGCTATGTAGGCCGTATCGCCATCGGACGCCTACGGCGCGGTCAGCTGAGCGCCAACCAACCCGTATCGCTGGTAAAAAAGGATGGCACAGTACAAAAACACCGCATTAAACAGCTGTTCACCTTCGACGGCCTGGGCCGAAAAGAAGTCGACGTCGTCGAGGCGGGCGACATCTGCGCCGTCGTTGGTTTGGAAGGCTTCGAGATCGGAGATACGATCGCTGATTGGGAAAAACCGGAGGCACTCGACCCGATCGCTGTGGACGAGCCGACGATGAGCATGCTGTTCACCATCAACGACTCACCCTTCTTCGGGCGCGAAGGTAAGTACGTGACCAGCCGCCATATCCGCGAGCGCCTATTGCGCGAATTAGAGAAAAACCTAGCTATGCGCATGGAGGAAACTCAAAGTGCCGACGCGTTCATCGTCTACGGCCGCGGCGTGCTACACTTGAGCATCCTCATCGAGACCATGCGCCGCGAAGGCTATGAGCTTCAAATTGGACAACCTACGGTCATCCTTCGAGAGGTCGATGGCGTAACCCATGAGCCCATCGAGGAAATGACGATTGACGTGCCGGAGGGCTTCAGCGGAAAGTGCATCGAACTCGTTACTCGCCGCAAAGGCGTGCTCAAAAGCATGGAGCTGCGCAACGACCGCTTCTTGTTGCGCTTCGAAATACCTTCGCGTGGCATCATCGGCCTGCGCTCGCAATTGCTCACGGCTACCCAGGGCGAAGCTGTCGTAACGCACCGTTTCCTAACCTACGAACCGTGGAAAGGCGATATACCAGGACGGCAAAACGGCTCGCTTATTGCTATGGAGACTGGCACAGCAGTGGCTTATGCTCTAGACAACCTTCAAGACCGCGGCGTATTTTTTATTGAGGCCGGCGAAGAGGTCTATGAGGGCCAGGTCATTGGCGAACACAATCGGTCGAACGACTTGGTCGTTAACGTAACCAAAACGAAGAAACTTACCAACATGCGCGCGTCCGGCTCCGACGATAAAGTGTCGCTGTCGCCTCCTCGGCGCCTTACTCTCGAGGATGCTCTAGAGTACATCCAAGAAGATGAATATGTCGAAGTAACGCCCAAAAGCATACGCCTGCGCAAGATTTTCCTCAAAGAGCACGAGCGCAAAAAGGCACCGCGGGTCTTAGCATCTCCTTAATTCTCGGTCAAAGAGATGCACCATTTTATCCTCCTTCACGCTGTAAACTAAGCAGTCGTAGGAGGGCAGAGGTGCTGGCCTCGGTCGCAGCAAATTCCCAAAAAAGAGGCATATTCTCCTTTGCTCGCACCAGATTTGCACTTAATATTTTCACCTATTAGTGCTCCGTGAAAAAAGGCTAAACCTTTTTTCCTCTTTGCCGTTTGCAAATAAAATATACTTTTGCGGCCATTTTGTAGCACTCTCACCCCTTTTTACGTTGGGTTATGCGAACGAAACTAAGCAACTTTAATTACGATTTACCAGCTGAACTGATTGCCAAATACCCTGCTGAAGAACGCGATAAAAGCCGGTTGATGGTAGTACACCGGGACACGGGTAAGATTGAACATAGGGTATTTCGCGACATTCTCGATTACTTTGACGAGGGCGACGCAATGATCTTTAATAACACGAAAGTCTTCCCCGCTCGCATGTATGGAAAGAAAGAGCGCACTGGTTCGACCATCGAGGTTTTTCTGCTGCGCGAATTGAATGCCAAAGCGCGACTGTGGGATGTTTTGGTGGATCCTGCCCGTAAAATTCGAGTGGGTAATAAACTGTATTTTGAAGACGAAAAAGGCAACGATGTTCTGTCAGCTGAGGTAGTAGACAATACTACTTCGCGGGGGCGCACGCTTCGCTTCCTCTTCGATGGAACCGATGAAGAATTCCGGGCCACGCTCAAACGTTTAGGCAATACGCCGTTGCCAGCGTATATCGATCGGGAGCCTGAAGAGTTAGATAAGGAGCGATATCAAACTGTTTACGCCAAAGAAGAGGGCGCTGTGGCTGCTCCCACGGCGGGGCTGCATTTCACGCGCGAATTGCTCAAACGACTGGAACTCAAAGGTGTTCTCTTTGCAGAGCTTACTCTCCATATTGGTTTAGGCACCTTCCGCACCATAGAAGTGGAAGACCTATCCAAACACAAGATGGAAGCTGAGTACTTCCGCATTTCCCAAGAGGCGGCAGATGCTGTCAATTCGGCTAAACGGGCCGGAAAGAAAGTCTGCGCCGTAGGCACGACTGTCATGCGCGCCATTGAGACGGCAGTGTCAGCAGAAAACTTGCTTAAACCCGTGGAAGGGTGGACGAACAAATTCATCTACCCTCCTTACGAGTTCCACATTGCTAACTGTATGATTACGAACTTTCACTTGCCTAAATCTACTGTATTGATCATGGTCTGCGCCTTTGGAGGCACAGAGCTTATCATGGACGCCTACAGAGAGGCGGTGAAAGAAAAATACCGCTTTTATAGCTACGGCGATGCCATGCTTATCCTTTAATCCGTTTGCAATCAGAACCTCTATTTGGCATGCACATGCTTGTTTTGAAGGCAATAAATTTGCAATAGAAACGTAATTTCCTTTTTACCGAATCTAGGGTCAAATCCTCTATTCAAAATTTAACCTAAATCAACTATGTACTGGACGCTTGAATTGGCCTCTCACCTTGAAGAAGCGCCCTGGCCCGCGACAAAAGAGGAACTCATAGATTACGCCATACGGTCGGGAGCTCCGCCCGAGGTGATTGAAAACCTCAACGAGCTTGAAGACGATGGCGAGCTTTATGAAAGCATCGAAGACATCTGGCCAGACTACATGCGCCACGATGACTTTTTCTTCAACGAGGACGAGTATTAACCAGGGAATAACCCTTGGGAGCAAACGCATGCTAAACGCCCGAGGGGGAGGTGTATTGGAGGCTTTAATATTGTCCTCGTAGTATTGTCATAAGATCACAAAGAACGTCGGGCACATTCCAGGGCGCATCCGGCAACGAGGATTCGTTGCCGGATTTTTCTTTTCATAGCTTGAAAACCCGCGATTGCCCTCTCAGATGCTATCCATAAATATTCCGCCCATCAGCCAGTAGGCGTTTTCGAATACAGACCGTCATAACTTCCTTGTTGCTCGAGAACTACAAAGCGGCGTGAAAATTTTTCGTCCGTGACTCCTTTCACCCCTAGCGGTCAAAACGAGAAAGAAGTACCGCCCTAGCGCCTCAAGCCGGCCCAAAGAAAGGAGGACATTAGCGAAGAGAAGATGACCTTGAATGGAGTTAGCTCGCGCGATATAAAAGTGATTGATACAGCAAGGAGAATTCTTTTCAAAACTCATCAATTTTTGAGGATTTTTTATACTGATTATCAGGTTTTTATAATTTTTTAAATCGAAAAAATAGGCGACAAATACCCTTCCTTGTGCTTGAGTGGCCCGTTGGGGTAGCGCTACTTTTGGGTCAGAAAATTTGCGATTTTGTTTCAATCAAAAAAGAACCGCTATGGATACACAAGCTAAAATAGCTTTTCTGAAGCGTATCCCGTTGTTGCAGGCACTGACGGCAGAGGAGCTAGAGCGGTTAGCACAGTCGGCACAGGTTGGGATCGAGCGCAAACACCAATTTATCTACGAGGTAGGCAGTTTGGCCGAGCACGTATACTTCTTGCGCTCTGGTCGCATTAAGCTCGGCTCTTATTCGGAAGACCGTCGAGAAGTCTTTAAGGAGTTGCTTTGTGCGGATGCTGTGTTTGGTGAATCAGTTCTTTTGGGAGAAGGCGTTCGTACGGAGTTTGCCGAGGTGCTTAGTAGCAGCGCAGAGTATCTGATGGTTCGGTGTAGTGACTTCATGCAGTTGATGCATTGGAATTCGCGAATGATGCTAAGCTGTTTGCGGCATCTCAACAATCGGTTGCGGCGCATGGAAGATCGACTAGCGCAATTTCTCACTAGGGATGCCCGAGAGCGTGTAATTCATTTTTTGATTGAAGTTGCAGGGAAAGAAGGCATGCGTGTTGGCTACGAGACGGTTGTGCACGACTTTTTCCCACAGCACGAGATTGCCAGTATTACCGGTACAAGCCGTCAAACAGTGACCGCTGTGCTTGCTCAACTGCGCAAATGCAACCTTATCCATTTTGACCGACACACGATCCTCTTTCGTGATGTCAGTAAATTAGCCTGACCGTCAGAGACGGTAACCCAAACAGATAAGCTAAAATACGAGGGCTTCTCAAGGTAAGAGAGGCCCTCGCTTCATTTACTCTGCGGTTTTGTTTTCTAGAACAGCATTGGGAAAAGAAAAGCAAGTTCGCCGTGTTCAGCATTCGGGATTGGCAATATGCAATCGGCGATCTGTGCCAAATGCCTCCTGTTGTTGAGTAACTTTGAAAAAAGATGCCAACATTGAAAATGGGCGACACTCAGAACGCTCCATTTTGCTGAAACCAGCTGGCATAAAAAACGTAGTTGTTGGCGATGCGCTGAATTTGACCTTGAAAAAGCTCTGGAGTAAGGTCTTTTACTCGTCGCGCAGGCACACCGGCGTAGACGCCATTGGCCTGGCACACTGTATT
The DNA here is from genome assembly GCA_025055285.1 of Saprospiraceae bacterium. GTDB lineage: Bacteria > Bacteroidota > Bacteroidia > Chitinophagales > Saprospiraceae > M3007. Next base: position 534 of record JANWXM010000026.1, on the reverse strand, counting down.
CTCCAGTACGACGGCTCCGGCAGCAATGAGGCAATTCTCTTCGACAACTGCTAGGTCCATGATGATGGCGCCCATGCCGACGAGAACGTTATCGTGCAAAGTACAACCATGTACTATAGCGCGGTGGCCGATGCTGACATTATTTCCAATGGTCGTACCGCATTTCTGGTAGGTACCGTGAATAATAGCGCCGTCTTGAATGTTGACTTTGTTGCCAATGCGAATGAAATTTACGTCGCCGCGAACGACCGCCTGAAACCATACCGAGCAGTCGTTACCCATTATAACATCGCCAACAATGGTCGCATTTTCAGCCAAAAAACAATTTTGACCGAATTGAGGCTTGAAGCCGCGACAGGGCAAGATGAGGGCCATAGCGTCGGATGATGTGTTTGAGCCGATAGATATTTGTTTATTTATAATTTACAATCAATAGTTCGTAAAGAATTATGCTGCAATTTTTCCGAGGTTATACAGCTTTCGGATTTCGGGATGATTTTTGGTGAGGTTCGGAAACTTAGCGAACACGTCAAA
>JANWXM010000025.1:48247-52628 GCA_025055285.1 Saprospiraceae bacterium | reverse complement strand
CTCACCCAAACAGGTCTAAAAGAGTCATCAAGTCTCACAAGGATTGGCCGATAAATAGGGACATTATTTATCACAGAAACCCTATATAGGCCAAATACTAAGATAGCACCTTCTGTTACTATGACTCTTCTATTAATACCAACAGGAGAGTCTATTGAAAAATGCCAAAGTCCTAACTCCATTATTTCATTACTCGTCAGATTGAAAATCATAAAGGAAGAAAAACCAATGTCTTCTTGTTTGTTAGATGAACTAACGAAACTGGCTATATAGGTGGAGTCTTTAATTTTCTGAATATGAACCACAGTGGTTGAAAATTTACTGAATTCAAAATACTTAAACCATACAGTCTCTCCTTGCTTATCTACGTAGCGGATGAATCCATCATCGTAATAGTCGGGCCTTTGAATAGAACCGTAGAGCAGATAACCTTCTAGCGTTTCAAGGATTTTGTAAAAGTAATTGCTCCGATTCACCGTGTCGGGATACTCTTTGATGAACTCTACTTGAAGATCATGCGATAGTTTGATCAAAAAAGCGCTTTTTCTGTACACGGTCGCGGCTATCGCAGCATAGCCACTATCGGAAGTTCGGATGATGTTTCCCCAGGCTTTGCTTGTAGCCAACAGGTCGCCTTTGGCATCAAGAATGAAATTATGCGCAAGGACGTTGCCAAACGTGTCTACTTTTACTACCGCGACACCTTGTTTCCAGTGTATATCGTCGTTAAAGCCAGTGCCGTATCCCACAATAGTATCGTTGTGTAAGACTATGTGCGAAAAATCCACCTGTGGATAGGGCAACGCTTTGACGATATTGAAGGTGGTTCCCTGACCGTACGAGGCATAGGTGATGGGCCATAGAAGGGCAAATAAAATGTTTTTTATAGTCATGTATTCAAAATTTTATAGGCATGCCAGATGCCTGACATGCCCGAGGTTAGCAGATTGTTAGCGCGCAATTATCACCTTAGTCTGTCCGGTTCTGCCCTCACACGACCATTGAATCAGGTAAGGGCCATTCGAAAGGTCGCCGATAGGAATGTTTACCCATCCATTTACAGGGGGAAGTGCGCACTCGCGGCGCAACCTGCCCTGTAGATCATACAGCCGTAGAAGTCCTCCCGAGCAATCACCCAAGTGTTCCACTCGAAGGGCATCCTGAGCCGGATTCGGATAGACGTTTAGTTCGATTGACCTGCTTGCGGGAGTCTGTACTTCAGTCTGGTCCAACGGCGATCGGTTTGCCACCTCCGAGCAGTCTGGGCCTTCTTCTACGCCATTTTGGCGCAATATCACCTCGGCCAAAAAACCAGCCTCATCGCATAGATCAGTGTAAGTGACCAGCGTGTCCAAGAGGGCTCGTGGCAGAGCGTCTGGGAAGGCGCCTTCCTCAAGGAGGGGGCGTAAGACACTGTAAACGCTCGTCAAGCGCTCCCACTCCTCCTGCTCCTCTTCGCTAATTGAATGCTTCGTTGGAATTTGGCTCCAGAGTGCATCAAACGGCTCGAAAGCACGAGTAAAAAAGTAATGGCGTGCCAATCGCAAGTCAGTGGCATAAGTCTGCGCTAAAGCTAACCATCGCACAATCGAGTCAGTCTGCACATTCACAGTATCTAAACTGTAGTGCATTAAAATTTGACTGGCGTCCTCATTCATAGCAATGCGAAGTTGCAGTATGGCCGATAATTCTGCTGTCTGCTGCTCCAGATCGGTAAGCATTGGCCAGGCCTCTGTCTTTTCTAACCATAGTTGGCGCTTTTGTAAAAAGCGCAACTTCCGCACTTCCACTTCAGGGTATGGACACGGTAAACAAGGCTCAGGATCGGCACAAATACTATTTGGCTCATTGGTCGGCTCTTTTACAAATCCAGTGATATTGCACACATTATTGGGATGACCAGGTGTACCCGGGTCTTGCCTCGGGTCGCCCACAAAGAAATAGTAATCAATCGGCTTACCGTAATTCAAAATGGTGCATGCAAAATCAAGCGGCGAACCAGAAAATACGTTCCCCGCAGCGCGAGGTTGTCCACCTGAAATCACTATTCCTTGCGTTTTTCTAATGCTTCCATCGAGGATGATAAAATCTGCACCCAGGTTGACATTATTTGAATTGCACAAATAAAGCAGGCCATCAGGCTCATATCCATTATCTCCTGAAGCGCGATTTCCAACGGTGAGGTTAGTGTAGCTATTCTTAAAGACAGTGTTGGCTAGCCCTTTTCCGATACCGATGCAGTCTGTGCCGATGCATGTTTGGAAAAGGGCATTCTGACCCGTAAAACTATTGCGAGCCAGTGAAAAGCCCGTGGTCTTACCGCGAATCTCTACACCCTTCAGCGCGGCCACAGGAGGACAAGAAGCCAAATTATTTACTAAGAAGTCGTTTCCGTTAATGATGAAACTCCCTGATGAAGTCAGTTCTATTCCCTTGTAACAGCGCTCAAAGGTGCATCCAGAAGCGTAGAGCGACCCATTGCTCTCCGTCAACTTGCACGCTCGTATACCGCGATACAAGCCCTCGAAACGACTGGACGCAGACACGCGAAAGCCTGAATTCCTCGAGTCTATGCCAATGGCGCGAAGACTCGCTGCCGGACACTGAGTTCGCGAGTCCCGAAAACGAGTCAGTCGAATACTTAATCCTTTGATACCATTTAACTCAAGTAGTGTAGGTCGCTGTTCACCGCCCCTGTAGTCCTTCGTTATGGAAAATATCGACCCAATAATACTGCTTCGATTGGGAAAATTATACTGCCCAAACCGGACACCAATAATATTATTCCGTATTTCTGAGTTTAGCCACAAACGAACGACGCCTCCACCTGTACTCGCCGGCGCATGCACGTCTTGTACGTTAATCCCGCATAAGGCATGTTCAATGACTCCTCCGTTCACTACCTCCACTTGTCCTTGAAGTTGCGGCGACTGATGAGGGTCAAAAGCATCGCCCTCCACAATAATGCCTCCCCACATCTGGCCGCAAGCACCCGTAATAGTGGAAGCAACCACCAACTTTGCACCCTGTTTCACCCGAATGGTCGCACCCGGAAGCATCTCTAATGGCGAACTAATTACCAGTTCGCCCGACTCTACAACAATATTGCCTGATATGCCAGAAGGTGTTGAAGCGGGATAAATTATTTCAGGTAAACGAACGGCTTGCAGAACGGGCGCCAATGCAAGATATGCCCACATGCGCTTAACTTGCCCGGGGGTGAAGCGATCTAGACAACGCATGCGATTAGTATAAGCCATGTAATTTCTAAAGGCTTGGACCGGTAAGTCTGGATGAGAGATTGCCTGTGAGCAATCTGCACTGACGGTGATGTTATCTGGAGCAACAGGGGTGTCACAGACATAGTCTCCGCAGCAAAAACAATGCTCTTCACCGTCCGGGCAACTTGATCCGGTGGCCTCCAGACATTCCCCTTGACCCTCACCTGTGAAGATATGTGATAATCCCAGACAGTGTCCGATCTCGTGTACCATAATTGTGGATTGGCTGGCGGGCAAGCCATCCAAAAGACCCGAAATCTCGCAATAGACACTCGGAACACTAAAAGCCCAACCACCGAAAAGATTATCTCCTCCTCTATCAAATATGTCTATAGCGTATGGATGCAGATGGGAAGCCGAAAAATTAGACTCCGTAATGACCTGAAAATAAGGAACACAGGTATTTTCCGCACCGATAAAGTAAATGTTGTGTTTATTGTAAGCCTCATTCAAATTGTTAACGATAGCCGCTGACCTGGCGTGTAGATCTACTTGCTGCGTCCAGGGATTGTTTGGAGTTTGTACGTAGTTGATGAATATTCTAATATGATAGGGCCCATCGTATTCAGCATGAGGGCCCTGTATCTGATAAACAGGCGCCTGTGCAGTAACAGTATTGCTGAGGGCGAGAATTAATATTAAAAGAAAAGTAGCCTGTTTCATGTTGTCTTATTTTTAATTGTGTAGAACGCCCACTTTCCCGCCGTACGACCGCTTAGGGAGTATGGACGGGAAAGTAAAGTTAGCGGAACAATGTTGCTTTTCACCCTCATAATCAGCAGCAAAGGTGCAGTCTTAAAACCAAAAATGCAAGCGCCTGAGCCTACTTTTTTTGCTATTTGGCGACAAAACAGCACCCTCCTCGAAGCATTTCCTTCACCGCAGAGGGCGCCGAGAGCCGTAGAGAAACCCAGAGCGCATAGCGCCGCGAAAGTGCGGGTGAAAAGCCTGGCTGAGTCAATGAACGAAGCGAAAAAGGGGAAAACGCTCTTCTTTGGTCTTCTGAGCCTGTTGGTGTCCTGATGGGTCTTTCTTGTCTGGCCCGGTCTTGGCGGCCTCTGAATGGCGGTGGATTGTACGGGTCGTGTATCTGTCGTGAT
>JANWXM010000025.1:0-48238 GCA_025055285.1 Saprospiraceae bacterium | reverse complement strand
ATGGGTCTTTCTTGTCTGGCCCGGTCTTGGCGGCCTCTGAATGGCGGTGGATTGTACGGGTCGTGTATCTGTCGTGATTGAGGCGGACTATTCGGTGCTGCTGTGGTGTTGGCCGGTCAGGTCGGCGGGTGTGCTTGTGTGCGGCATCCGTGCGGTGCTGGACGGTCGGGCGTGTTTGGGTGTGCTCGTTAGCGTCGTGGGCGTGTCTGCGTCGTTTGATCATTTCCGCTCAACGCCCACTTTCCCGCCGTACGACCACTCAGGGAGTATGGATGGGAAAGTAGAGTTGGGCGATTTTTCTCGTTAGTCCACACCTTTCCTGAGTTGTGTTTTTTCATCCAACTGAATATCCCCCTGCTTTATTGTGATGGTTTTATTATCTTTGTCTACTTGCATGACCTTGTAGGTGTAAACACCTGAACTCAGCGCGAGAGCGCATTCCATCTCTCCCGGGCTGATAACTGATTCATATACCCGGGAATGGTATCCGCCTACTTTGTTTCTTCGTCTTAGTTCTACTTTTAGAATTGTTTCTGTTTTGTTGGCGAAACAAAAACTTGACTCGGCTTTCCCCATCTCTTCGTCGCTTTCGTGCGGAGTGGATAAAGGTTTGTTTGGCAGCAATTCTTCATTAGCCTCTTTGTTCTTGTCTTTTTTTCTGGCTTCTCGGAAGACTTCCAAAAGAAGCCTACCGCCGTCGAGAATATAGTCGGCAGTGCTTCGCTCTTGCGACAATAATAATGAAGGAAAAATAAATATAGTGATTATATTAAGAGTAATTAGACGCATATTGAAAGTGATTTTCTTGTAAGTTAATACATGTAACTATATAATATATGACTCTTTTAAGCGCCTTCTAAACGCAGATTAAATTTAAGAGGTTCAGGCATATGTTCAGTATGTCATCATAATAAATTACTTGCTAATTAACATTTAATGATGATTTATATGAGTAATAATATTTTTAACTGTATTTTTATCCACACCTTTCTCTGTATAGCTAAGTTTCGACTTCTTTAGGTCATAAAGCAGTAATATAGGAAAAAAGTCTGTGTAATTTTTGCAGCCATCTCCAGATATAACCTCACAATTTGTGTACAAACCCTCCTTCTCCATTTTATCAAAATATCCTCTTTTCAAATCGTATTCAATATACGTTATATTTGCGAAATCATATAATCTATGTTTTTGTACATTCAGTTTTAATATGTAGCAATATCCACAATTTGCATTTGATAGTATGACTAAGTGCCAGTTGGATTCCTTACTACTGTTTTCTCGCTTCCTAAGTAAATTACCGCAGGAATTTATTGAAGAATATTCTATTTTTATAGATGAACTACAACCTAAACTAATAATAAAAAGAATATAACAAAAATGCAATTTATATCTTTTTTGAAGACTTATATAAAATAAACACATTCCTCTACTAAGATTATAAAAGTTAACATTCCTAAAAAGGGGGGCAAGAACAATCTTGCCCCCCACACAGAATTACTCACGAACTTCATCTACTGTAACAATACATATCCAACGAGGATTTTCCTTACAACCACGATGCTTAGGCTTGTATCCATCAAACGCTACACGCTGGAGTGCCACACCTCCAGCATCGGTTCTGATATAAGACTGAATAACCTCATCAATTTCTTCCTTGGTTAGATATGGCTTAAGATAGGCGATCTCGGCGCCTTTAAAAAGTCCTTCTACATAGACTAAACTTTCCACAAAGTCCTCTCTAACATCAGTAGGAACCTTATCTAAAAGAGAAGACTGCCCAAAAGATGGCGCAAGAATAACGATGAATGAGCTAAGAATTAGAGCAAATAACGACAGTTTCATATGGATTTAATAATTTGTTAAGGGGCCTACTCTCATTCCCGTTTTCGGCAACCCGGACCAAGTACCCACATTCGAAGGCGGTCGGTTCCTGGTGAAATCCCCGCCAGGTTACGCTGTATTCCTCTCCAGTTCTGCACGAAACACCTATCAGCGGGCAAAATTTGTCTGCACGTTGTGCTTGCCGTAAGCCGGCAATACTTCCCCCTTGGTGCGCCGTTACGTCCCTTTTGACGTTTACAGTTTCGCCCAACGCCCACTTTCCCGCCGTACGACCGCTTAGGGAGTATGGACGGGAAAGTAGAGTTAGCGGAACAATGTTGCTTTTCACCCTCATAACTACTGGCAAAGATGCAGCCCTCGAGCCAAAAATGCAAGCGCCTGAGCCCACTTTTTTTGCTATTTGGCGACAAAACAGCACCCTCCCTCGAAGCATTTCCTTCACCGCCAAGGACGCCGAAGGCCGCAGAGAAACCCAGAGCGCGTAGCGCCGCGAAAGAACGCAGGAACGCCTGTGGACAAGTGTTTGATGGTCCTAAAATCTGGGCGGAAAGTTTTTGGTTGGTCTGGCGTCCGCCTTTTTTAAACCACCTCATCCTCGAATAGTGTTCCTGCGCGCCCGGGTGGCGTGGCGCCGATGTGTTGATAAGCCTTTTCTGTGGCCACACGTCCACGTGGGGTGCGTTGGAGGTAACCCTCCATAATGAGGAAGGGCTCGTGTACTTCTTCGATGGTGCCGGGTTCTTCGCCTACGGCAGTGGCGATGGTGGTCAGACCAACAGGGCCGCCTTTGAATTTGTGAATAATAGCGTTCAAGATGCGGTTGTCCATTTCGTCTAGGCCGTGTTCGTCTACGTCCAAGGCGGCTAAGCCATAGCGGGCAATGTCGCGGTCGATAATTCCAGTTCCTCTGATTTGAGCAAAGTCTCGTATGCGACGCAGCAGGGCGTTGGCGATACGCGGCGTACCGCGGCTGCGGCGGGCGATTTCGTGCGCGCCCTCGGGCGTGATAGGGATGCCCAAGATGTCAGCCGAGCGAAAGAGGATGCGCTCCAGTGTAGGCACATCGTAATAGTCCAGCAGGCAGTTGATGCCGAAGCGGGCGCGCAGCGGAGCTGTGAGCAGCCCCATGCGCGTAGTGGCGCCAATAAGGGTAAATGGGTTAAGCGCTATCTGGATGCTGCGGGCATTAGGGCCAGAGTCAATCATAATATCAATTCTGAAATCCTCCATGGCTGAATAGAGGTACTCCTCTACGACGGTATTCAGCCGATGGATCTCATCGATGAACAGCACATCGCCCGGCTCTAAGTTGGTCAACAGGCCTGCTAGGTCGCCCGGTTTTTCCAGCACAGGGCCTGAGGTCATTTTGAGCGAAACGCCTAGCTCGTTGGCAATAATGTACGACAAGGTGGTTTTGCCTAGCCCTGGCGGCCCATGCAGCAGCACATGGTCTAGGGCCTCACCGCGTTGGCGAGCGGCTTGAATAAATACGCGCAGATTTTCGACAATTTTTCGCTGCCCACTGAATTCGTCGAGCATCTTCGGGCGCAGGGTCTTTTCGACCAACTTCTCTTCGAGGCTTATTGGTGCTTGGGCCAGTTGCTTGCTCATGCCTTTTTCTGTTCAATGAAAATGAAGGGTGAAAAAACGCCTGCTGCAGTCGGTTTCTTGGGCAAAGATAGGCATTTGACCCATTGCTCGTGTATCAGCGAGCAGCGGGTCTTTGCTCATTTGCTCAGAAAAAATGCTACTCAATACAGTATTACTTGCTGCCACCACTCACCAGTGGGTGCACTGACTTTCAGTAAGTAATGACCCGCGGAGGCGTTCGCAGGCGTCAGGGTAATGGTCTGTTGGCCAGGTGCTAGTGTCGCTGTTTGCTCAGTGAGGAGCCGTCCCTCAAGCGTCCATAGCGAGAAGACAGCAGGTGTAGTAGTCTCGCTTTTCAAGATCAAATGTACTTGTTGGCGTTGGGCCGGATTAGGCTCTATGCGGAGCGAAAAACCTAGCTCCTCCATAGTCGGTGTCGATGACGTTTTTACAATCACATTGTCTCGGCTGATGAGCCAGAGGTCAGGGTCGAAAAGCACATTGTTCACGGCAAAATTCGCTGGCACAACAAAGGTTTGTCCATTGAAAAGATGATCCAAACGCACATCTTGAGTCTCGCCATTTGGGCCCACGAAACGCAAGGGCACCGGTAATTCAAAAAACGACACCGAGGGATGCGACTGTTTCTGCTCCAGCTGCACGTATACTGGCCCGTTTCCTGCTTGAGACCATTTCACAGTGTAGCTCGGATAACCTTCCCCTGTGTACCAATCGTCGAAGAAGTAGTCAAGTTTTCGGCCCAGGACGGCCTCGAGATGGGCTTTTAGCACGGGCGTGTGCGCATAGCCGTAGGCCACCTGCGGGTCATTTATGTAGTTGCGCACAGCGCGAAAGAAAAGCGAGTCGCCGCAGATCCAGCGCAACATGTGGAGCACCATGGCGCTCTTGTTATAGCTGAGACGCCCGCTGAAGATGCGACTCACGTTTGTGGTGTCGTTTACCCGGATGGATCCGCCCGGCTGCGAGGTAGCGCTGTTAATGCGCCCTTGCTTGAAGCTGTGCCAATACTGCGGCAGAAAACGCTCATAGCAAAGGCCTGAAAGGTAAGTGGCAAAACCCTCGTTAAGCCAGATGTCGGCCCAGGAGCCACAGGTTACTTTATTGCCAAACCACTGATGCGCCAGCTCGTGGGCCACCAATTCGTAACCAAAACCGCCCATGAACGACATGGTTTGATGTTCCATGCCACCGCCCCAGCCAAACTGGGCATGACCATATTTCTCTTGCAAAAACGGATAAGGGCCAAACAGTTCGCTGAAGAGTCGAAGGTGGTCAGCCAAATAGCTTAAACTACTTTTAGCTGCAGTTATGCTCTCGGGATAGATGTAATTGACCATTAATACCGTATCAACACCTACCGCAATGGGCTCAGACAACACTTCGTAGTTAGTCACTGCTATTGCCACCAAGTAAGCTGCGATAGGATAGCGATGTTTCCAATGCGCCGTTCGCTTACCTGCCTGCACAATTTCACCTTGCAACAGCCCGATGCTAGCGGCCCGATAGGCGTCAGGCGTGGTTACATAAATATCCATGGAGTCAATCTTGTCGTTGAGCGATTGCTTACACGGCCACCAGTCGCGTGCGCCATAAGGTTGGGAGAGCGTCCATAAAACCGGCACGCCGTTGTGCTGGCTCACCTCGAAGGAGCCAAAACCCGTCTTGGGCGGTACGCCGCGATAGTAAAAAACGAGCGAGTCCGGCAAAAGGGCGGGCAACACCGTCGGAAAGTGCACCGTCAGTACGTCGCCGCTTTGAGTAAAAGACAGCCTCTGCCCCCGGTACCGGATGCTGTCCATCGTCAGAGCAGCAGAAAAGTCAAATGCTAGGCTATTTACGTTTTCCGTAGGTTCGAACACCACAGCGACTACACCTTCAATGTAACGCACGGCCGGGTCTACCGTCCAATGCGCCCGACAGTACTGAATGTCGGAGCGATTGTTAGCACTGGCCGAGGCACCGCGCTCTATTGCAGCCTGATGCCGTAGCCACGCGCTTTTTTCGTATGCAATGATGCTGTCCAAAGCATCCGCCGATTGGGCGAAAAGCGGATAAGAGCCCATCATCAGCCAACCCGCCAATACCCCTATAAAATACCGTAAAGCGCTCATAATCTAAGATTTATTTAACATTCCGACACGCTGCGAAACTCGTCGCAGCTGATAGAAAAGAAAAACACAGGACATACTTGCCAGAGCCATCTCGAACGGCAGCGCCCAAAAGGCAAGCGCTACTACTCCCCAGGCAATCGCCAGCCCTAAGGGCCTGAGTATTCCCTGGATATCTTCCGACGCGATAGGCAGAGCGTCTATCCAGCGCAAATACAGGTCCAGCATCCGACTGCCTATCACAAGCAAATAAAAAATGACAATAAATATAGTCCCAGTGGCGAAGCAATCAGCTATAGAGTGAAGTATCCAGTTCATTGTTCTGTTGGTTTTGTGTCCGGTTGGACGTTTGGAAAAAGGAGAGGAATGGGCGGCAGCACTGTAGGCGCCGTTTGGCGTCTGCCCATGAGAATAGTGACCGAAACGGAAAACCGTCCCTGTGGTGCGACGAAGCCGCTTGAAAGTTCGTGCGCCAGGGGCCGGCTCCACGAGAGGCCGAACGCGAGGTCTTGCGCAAAAACCTCTGCGCCGACCTGAGCTAAGGCTACCCAGCCGCCCGTTTCGGGTTGCAGGTCGCCTTGAAAGGAGTCGGAGCCTCGGTAGTCTAACTGCGCGCCCACATATGGCATCCATGTCACCTTACGCCATAGGCTTACGTGAAAAAAGCGAAGAGTGCCGTTAGCCCGAGAGCCGAATCGGTACCCCTCGCTGTTTTGGCCCGTGAGGCGGAGCATGCCATCAACGCTGATAATCCATTCATGCGTGCTCACTGCATAAAGAGCCGATACGAGGGCATCTGTGCTGCCCGTTCCAGGCTGAAGCGCCGGCGGAATGGGTAGCTCCTGACCATTTAGAGATTCCGACATCCAAAAGTCGCCGGTCGGCAGTTTAACGCCTGCCCCTACCTGAAGCGCGTGCCGCCAGCGGTGGGTCATCGACTGGTGCGGGTCGAGGATAAAAAACTGCGCCAGTAGGGACACATCGCCCAATCCACCCACTTGCTGCCGCTGGCCGTCGTAGAACCGCCTAATGTTATAGGAGTACGGCACAAAACCCATTACCTGCCAGCGCCGATGCGGCATCCAGCGGCCCCAAAAATCTAATGAATGAAAATACTCATAAGAATTGGCTTCGCTGCCGTGTGCAACGGTTCGGTAACCCTGCCTCTGCCAGCGAACGCCAGCTAAATGCCGTTGCACCAAGGGCAAAAGGCCCAGCGTTTGAGCACCGCTCGAACAGCCGCAGATGTCACACGCCCATACTATTGATGGCGCACCTAAGGCCCATCCTACTAAGATAATGAATAGTTTTTTCATTCTTGCAAAAAGTGTTGAGAAATAGCTTTATCTCCTCTTGCTCAGCTTGGGCAAATGGATCGCAGTCAGAAAGAGAACGCCATTTCTCAACAGGGCGGATGGAAAACGCTGTTGGCATAGCCCTTGTGGGCGCTTCTGCGCCAAGGCGCAAAAAGAAGCGCTGCCTCTTTGGGCGGCGGCAGGAGAATAACCCTAAGAGCGTTTTCCCAAAACAAAGGAATGTCTTTTATACTTAGGAAAAATGCCAGCAGGGATTGAGGGCCGTCGCGATGCTAGCATTCTAGCGCTAGCATTTGCTTTCTCAGGTAGCACTTTCCAGCGCAGTCTAATTCAGGCCGATTTACATTCTCGCACCGTTCTACATAGGTCTGGCGGCTCCAATAATAATGTACCACCAGCGCCGTCCGAACGAAGGCTTGCCCTAAGATGCTTGTCGTCAAGGCGAGAACGAGAAATCGGCGTACCATTGCACCCGCAAAGGTAAGTAATCTACCACGGGTTCGATGATTGATGCACGTCACTATCTGCTCTATTCTTCGGCATTTTTAGTAGCATTGTGTTCTATAGACAAGGTGTTCTAAGGCGATGAATAACACATCCATAAATACGCGCTTCGCTGATTTTAGATTTTAGTAACTTTTTTAATTAGAGCGTTCCTTAACTTATGAAACTCACCACTATCCTCACTGGCTATTTCAAACTCGACGGAGGCGCTATGTTTGGCATAGTACCCAAACGCATATGGCAGAAGATGAACCCGCCTGATGTCGACAACATGTGCACCTGGGCCATGCGCGCACTACTAGTGGAAACGGCCGAACGGCGCATCCTTATAGATACTGGTATTGGCAACAAGCAGGATGAAAAATTCCGCGCTCATTTTCTACCCGAGCAGACGGGCTTGCTCTTCACTTCCCTCGAGCAGGCAGGCTATGCGCCCAACGATATTACAGATGTCTTCCTAACCCACTTGCACTTCGACCACTGCGGCGGCGCCCTCTGGAAAGATGAAACCACCGGAGAAATAGCGCCAACCTTTCCCAACGCCATCTACTGGACAAACGAACCACACTATCGCTGGGCCACCACGCCCAATGCGCGCGAAAAGGCCTCTTTCTTAGCCGAAAACTTTCAACTGCTGTACGATTTGGGCCAATTGCGCTTCGTCGAGGTACAGCCCAACGCTGAGCTTTACCCCGGCTTTGGCATACGCTTTGCCTACGGCCACACAGAAGCAATGATGTTGCCCGTGCTTGACACAGGCCAACGGATAGTCGTTTACTGTGCTGACCTTATACCTTCGCAATGGCATATCGGTTTGCCCTATATCATGGCTTATGACGTGCGGCCGCTAATTACTTTAGAAGAAAAGGCTCAACTTTTGGGCGAAGCAGTACAAAAAGAGTACGTTCTGTTTTTTGAACACGACCCTGGTGCAGAAGCTGCCGTGGTCGCTATTCAACCCGATGGGCGTATTGCCGCAAGCAAAACGGGACCGCTAAATGCCTTCCTATGAGAATGCTGCTTAAAGTTAGAAAGCACCTTCTTTCATTTTGGCGAAGCAGGGGCGTTAAGTAAGGTTGCAGCTCATGTTGATACAGGTCAATGGGCAGAAGGCTTGGATTTTGCCCAAAGGTGGCCAGCGTCTCCTTATGAGGCTATATTTACGACGTTATACGTGGGCGGCGTGGGGCGTCTCGTCAGTGTCTAACCCGCGCAATAAAGCGCTTATCGCCAAGTTTGGATTTTCTTCCACAAGACACACTGCGCAGCATAAAATACTCCCTCCGCGATGAAATACCTTTTAAGATGTTCGATGAAGCAAAGCCGCTCGCTTGGCTTATGTCAGCCGCTCCACTAAGCGGTCATAAGAGGATTAATTGTTTCTGGGTAAGCGCTTTCCGCCGGTGGCAAGTTTGGTCTCTTAGCGTTTCTCGGCAGTTAGAGGCAAACAACCGCAAAGAGTCATTCAGGAGTGGAGATCTTTTAAAAAAGAGAGCACAGAAAACGACAGCGCATCTTGCTATGTCTGAAAAATAACCCTAGAACAATACAATCAGGGAACTATCATTATGTTGATCTGGAACCTTTTAATATTTTCAAAACTTTTTCTCGCTTGTTCTTCCGACAAACGTCTCGCCTAGCCACCTATAGCCAGAAACTCCAGTTTTTGGAAAGTGCTAGACTCAAGAGAAGGAGTTGTTTGCTCGCTCACCTGCTCCTCAAGCAAATATTGAGGGGATTGATGTGTCCACCACAGCGGAGCAAATACGCTCTTGAAAAGACAGCATTCCGCCTCGCCTGATATCTAGTTAGTTAAACATTTGGAAAATTTGTTCTCGGTCGCGGGCCCGAATGGGAGTCAACCGTAAGCTCCATGTGATGCATTGCCAATACGTGTCGGTTGCGCTTTGATAAAGTTGGCGCAGCAAAGCGCTGTTGAGGAGAGGAAAATACACCTCAAAACGACCTCTTAGAATTTCCAACATTAGTCCGCCACTCCAAGCCAGTTGTTCGTCTAAGGGACGAGAGGTGCCAAGCGGAGTAGCGTCGCGAAAATAACCGAGGTCAAAATATGGCTTTATCGGTAAGGGCATAGGAAGATCAGCGCGCAAGTTGAGCGCTATAACGAAGTCATTCGAATTTCCAAATACTTGAGCGTAGGCTAGGCCAAAGGCATTTTTGAAACCTCCCTCCGTTTGACTGACTTGGCGAGCTAAAAAACCCCGTGTTTCGGAGCGTCCTAAGAAGATCTGGTCGAAGCGGTAGTCATTGAAACCTTGCGGGTTTAAGGCAAATGAGGCGCGTGCCACGTCTCCGTTTAGGTTATTCGTCGCCACACTTCCTCGCCGACGCTGAGTGTTGTGGAGAAAATAACCTCCGAAGAAACGCGCGTAAATGCGCCTTTTGGGTCTGTAATATATCTCCTGTTGCCACTCTATCGACGCCCGAATGTAACTGGCCGGCTTACCTTGTACAGAGTATCGCTGTCCTTCCACGGCCAAAAGGGCTCTGAAGGGATTGGGCATGCTCAGGTTCTGCATTTCGTAGCGCGACTCGTAAATCCAAGCGCTAGGACGGCTCTTGCCTGCAAATACACCTTGGTCATTGAAAGTGGGTTCTTCTTTCTGTAAAAAGAGGGCACGCATTTCTAGACCATGGGTAAAGACAGGCGAAGTGCTTCGCAGGTCGAGCCGCAGTATGGGCGACCATCGCCAGTATTGAAGTCGATAACCGCTATTGCCCAGGCGATGTCCATATGTAGCCGAGCGAACACTAAGACCTAATGTCGCATGTGGAACAAATCCTCCGGGTAAAAAGCGGTATTGCACGTCAGCGACTCCAACTACATTTTTCGAAACTATACCTATGCCGGGCATGAAGTAATACCGGAGGCGCTGAGGGGGTAAGATAGGACTGCATAAGGCTAGACCAATAATCGTTTTGTCGTACTGATTCCAAGCAAACCAAGGAAAGCAGCTAAATACTATGCGGTTCGCTGCTTCAGGGGAGAATGTTGGCCGCCATACTGGAGGGCGCAATCTGGGGATGAGGTTGCCCGCGTACCAGTAATTGTTCGAGCGGAAAACATCCGTCGTCATGTGTCTGTGGTCTAAGACAAAAGCATCTGCTTGTATAGCAGGAAGAATAATCGTCTTCGAATCTCCCTGGAACGGCGCATGCCACTGAGCATGAACTAACTTTCCTCGGTGAAAGGCTCCAACCTCGAAAGGCCCACGCAAAGCTCCTCGATTTTTCACGCGCATTTCCCAGCGACCATCGGACAAGTGGCGTACCTTGCTTATCGCTATGTCGAAGGGATGTGCACTGCTCATTGCCTCAAAAAACCAATTCGCTCTCAGTCCTTCCTCTTCCCATGCTGCTTGCAAATTTTCAGGGTAAGGATGGCGGAACTGCCAGTCACGGTAGTAGCGCTGCATAGCCCTATCAAACAGCCCACGCCCAGCATAGCCCTCCAACCAGCGCAGCAGAAAAGCGGGTTTTACGTAAGCATTTGCGTAATAACCTACGGCAGAGAACTCATCTATTGATTGCGACGGTGTTTGTTGGTCGCCTAAACGAGTCAAAGAAGTTAATAACAGTTCTGGCATCGAACTAAGAAAAATGGGCTCGTACACTTTTTCGCCTAACTCAGAGAAAAAACTCGTGCGGCCGTAGTATTCCTTTAGATAGCGCTGTTCGTAATAAGTGTTTATTCCTTCGTCCATCCACGCGTAATCGCGCTCATTTGAGGCTAAAATGCCGTAAAACCAATTGTGCCCAACCTCATGTGCAATAACTCGGTCCAAGCTTTCTGCTTCCCGAACCTTTCCGATCACAGCAATCATTGGGTACTCCATGCCACCGCCTGCCCCCACGGCACCATACACTGCTGTAGCCTGAGGCCAGGGATACTCGCCAACCTCTCGAGAGTAGAACTCTATAGCTCGCCGCACATAGAAGGCGGCTTGTCGCCACAGCATGCGCTGCGAAGGAAGAAACATAGCCCAACACTCCACCTGTTGGCCTGACTTCAGTTGGGCAACTTCGCGCAATACTCGAAAGCGTTTGTCGGCAAACCAAGCAAAATCATGCACGCGTTCTGCCCTAAAGCGCACGGTCTTCATAGTGGGAGAAGAGGGCGGATAGGCGTCTACATTTGCCGCCCCGTGCCTCTGAGTGGCCTTTACCCCCTCCTCCGTCCATTCTGCTAACTCAGCCTCTGTCTCTGCTACGCGGCGCAGTAAAAACTCGCGCTCTTCTGGCGACTCTAGCACGCCAGTGGCAGCAACAACGTAGTTTGAGGGCAGAGTAATCTCCACTTCGAACGAGCCGAATTCCGAGTAAAACTCGCCCAATTCAAGGTAAGGCATCGGATGTAACCCATAGAAATCATACACCACAGGCTTGGGATACCATTGCGTAATGTGGTAAGACTGCCACTCATGCCCCATGCGAGAAAATACATTGGGAAGTTTCACGAAGAATGGCGTCTCAATGACGACCTTTCCCTTGGGCGGCAGAGCTTCGGGCAGAAAAAGGTAGGCGATGTCGGCGTGTGTTGGGTGGTATTCCCATTGCACAGAACGGCCATTGACGCGAAAATCTAACTGGCGGATATAGCCTAGTGAACTGTCTGGCGCAAAGTAGAACTTTGCATCGCCCAAGCGAAGCTTTTGACGACAAAAGGCAGTGCGACGATCTCGATAAGCATTAGGCCAAAGGTGTAGCCAGATTTCTTTTAGCGTATCGGGCGAGTGATTGATGTACTCCATGCGCACCTCTCCTCGAAGCGTATGGAGGGTATCGTCTAAAGTCACGCGAATTTGGTAGTTTACTTCCTGCTGAAAATAAAATACTTGTGCGTTGACACTGAGAAGCCCAAAGAGCCAAGAGGCAAAGTACAGGAGCCTTTTCATAGGTCAACCATTTAATCCATGTGTATTAGTCGCCATTGCCTTGTTGCTATCTCGAGATCTGAGAAAAGGCGGGGTAAGTCAGCCTCAAGAGATAAAGATTTGCTGTCTAAGTGCTGAAGCACGCCGAGACAATCTATAGGGCTTGATAGCCGTTGAGCGAAGCGTTCTAGTGTCCAGGCAAAGCCATCCCGACTTCTGTACAGGTGCAAAAAACGCGCGTGAAGCATCTTAGGCCAGCGTTGGCGAAGAGGCTCGGGCATATAAGCGCAGTAGCTACTTAAGCCGGCATAGGCCCAATGAGCAAAGTACTCGAAATCAAGATAAGGTACACATTCCTCCCAACGCCTACAGAGGAGGTGATCACAGAGCACATCGGCTACCGGGCCGGCAAAACGCCCCGCAAACGGGCGCATACTTTCTATCAACGCGCGGAGAGTAGGGTGCTCGTCTGCTAATGCGTCAATGAAGCGATGAAACAAGATGCCTTTCTGAATTCCTCCGGGAAACTTTTTCCACGCGCTCCCTTTTATGTAGTCGCCGATAAAATTGCCGATAAGCAACTCCTCATTGGGATACGATAGCAGGCAGTGAGCGACATGATTCATAGACGAAGAGAGCGCGGCGATACGCTATGCAAAGATGTCGTTTTGCCGGAATTTTGCCTCCAACAGCGTACTGTTAATATTCGTTAATACCTAGGAGACGTTCTGACGCCTTAGTCAGCCGTGCAGGCAAAGCATTTAGACGAACGATAGAAATGCATATGACACATATGAATACTACCCTTGGCTTAAAACTACCCACTGACCCGCGCTGGGTAAACTTGGCGGAAATGGATTTAGGCGAAATCCTGACTGATCATGCCTATTGCGAGCAGAAGGCCGCTACTTCATGCATCTCGCTCATTCAAGCTTTCCCTGAACGGACGGAACTAGTGGAAGCCTTAGCCCCTGTCGTCACAGAGGAGTGGGGGCATTTTCGCCTCGTACTGGCGGAAATGAAAAAACGCTCTCTACCGCTAGGGCGTCAGCGCAAAGATGAATACGTTAATGCTTTGCTCAAATTTCAAAAGAAGGGAGGTAGCCGCGATGAGGCTTTGCTCGAACGGCTGCTAACATGCGCGCTTATTGAGGCGCGCAGTTGTGAGCGTTTTCGACTGTTGTCGCTGTACTGTGCCGATGAGTCTTTGCGCCAATGGTATTACCAATTTATGGTTGCCGAAGCGGGTCACTATCGGCTCTTTCTAGATTTAGCCGAGCGTTATTTCGGATGGGAGAAAACTTGGCAGCGCTGGCAAGAGTATCTAAAGTATGAAGCAGAGGTAATCAAGCGCTTACCCCTCCGCGGCGATCGGATGCATTGAGGGATTTAATTAGTTTTCTTACCCTCTATCCCTTTAGCGTAGAGAGCGTCTAGCAAAAATTTGGCTCCCCAATTTGGATACCGCCAGCGCATATACGGCCCCCAAATAGGAACAGAGCCGGGAATTGCTCCGTAAGTATTGGAGCAAGTGCCTTTGTTTTGGTAAATCATCGCTTCCTTCAGGGCAAAGTCTGCCCATCTACTGAGAGCAGTCTCTCGCGTATGGTTTCCTACAATACGGAAAAGGATGCTCAACTGCGCATTTGCTACCGGACAGGTAAAAGAGTGGTCTCCTATCCAGTCTCTGCGGTAACGCCCTGCAATGTGCCTGTGTTTGGTTATATCTGCCGCAAGACGCTGACAACCTAAGGCGATGCGCTGCTGAAGATCTGTGTCCTGATAATGTATGGCAAGTTCCCAAAGCCCTTGCAGTGCGTAGGCTAGGGTATGGGTGAAAGCCCAGAGGCCAGGCTTTAGGCCAGAGTTGGTTGGATAGCCCTCGCTGTTGAGATAACTGGCGTAATGCCTTAGAGCACACCGAAGCGGAGTGTTTGCCTCACAAAGGCCGAGGCGTAAAGTGGTGCGCAACACAGCGGCTACTGCATAAGCGTAATATGCTGATAGAAAACCCTCTACGTACAAACCCCTCTGCCAGCGGCCTTCTGCATCCAGAGCGCCGAGCAGCCACTCTACGCCTAAACGCGCGCTTTCAGCGGCAGCACCCAGATCCGACCTTCGAGTGGCTAGGGTGGAAAGTCCGTCTACGATCATCGCCGTGTTGAAAACACTTGGGCGTTGACCCCCTACCACGCCACCTGCCCAGCTGCCCTCTGGGCGTTGGAGCCGCATCAACCATTGACCAAACCGCACGGCCAATTGCTGGCAGCGTTCATCCCTTCGCACTTCGGCCCAATCTAATAATGTGGGTATCAGATAGCCGGTAGTCTCTGGGTAGGCCTTGGCCCACCCCAAAAAATATGAGTAACTATGCGACGACCCTTCTCCTTGGCAGGCCTCGCTACTGCGAAAAATCCAGCGCATCGCCGCTGATGCACTTTCCTCGTAAGCGTCGCTCAAAGGCTGAGTTATTAGCGGAAGATGAGGTACATTAGTACCATCAGCGTCAGGGTAGCTCCTACTACAATGAGCAAAAATTTGCGCATTTCTTCGGCCTCCTTGGCATTTTGGCGCGGTCTAGTAAGTCGCTGTTTGGTTGCCATAAGCCACTGAATTTTGCAGTAAAAGTAACACATATATTGAGAGGGGCGTCGTTTTTCTTTTGTTCGTTGTGAGTTTTTTGCTGAAAAATTTTATCCTCCAGAACGTTGTTGCTGTGAGGCCTTGCAAAAAAGACACCGCCTCTGATGTGAGGGAAGCTTTTACGCTCGGGTAGCAGGACTTGGCCCAAGATGAACGTGTATCGCCTTCCTTTGAAGCTCCCCCTCAGTTATTGCCCGCGTAGTTGCCTTGAGCTCTGGTGGCAGCTCCGAGTTGCTTTTCCTTGGATAGATTTTGCGCAAATAGCTTAGAGCGTCTTTTTAGCGTTGCGCTAAAGGTTTTTATCTTGCCAATGTTTCAAGGAGGTTGCTCAGGCTATTAAAACGAAGAACTCGGAAGAAAATAAAAAAAGTCCATTGCTCTCCTTCTCCAGCAGCAATGGACACAGCTCTTTTCGGCTGGTTTCCTCGCTATTTCACATCGGCGAAAAAGTCCTTAACCTTGTCCTTGTGCACAATCATTTCTTTATATGTATAGCGGCCTGTAGTCGGGTCTTTGATCGCTTTCACGACTTTGACATGATCTTTGCCACTACCCGCATTGGCGGCGCGTTCGGCTACGCGAGCGTTTTTTGAAATTTTCTTAGCCATGGCGCATATTATTGTTTAAAAAAATGGTTATATTTCGGGTTAGCATGCTTATTTTATCTCGCGGTGGAGTGTGTAGCGACGCAAAATGGGATTGTATTTTCTGAGTTCTAGACGGCCCGGCGTATTCTTCCGATTTTTTTCTGTTATATAACGCGACGTGCCCGGCATACCGCTGTTCTTGTGTTCTGTACACTCCAAGATGACCTGCACGCGATTGCCTTTGCTCTTTTTTGCCATGATGGTGTGGTATTTTTAATTAAGACCTTCCTCAGCAAATCCTTTTTACAGAGCCTTGGGAGAAGGTGATTTCACCCTTTTTTTCTAATTCCTTTAAGTAAGGATAGAGTCCTTTCTTATTGATGGTGCGCAAAGCTGCGCAACTCACTTTCAACGTGATCCACTCACCCGTTTCCGGCACGAAGAACTTTTTCTTTTGTAGATTCGGGTAAAAGCGCCGCTTAGTTTTACGGTTGGAGTGCGACACATTATGCCCGAATACTGTTTTCTTTCCTGTTAAAACGCAGACCCTTGCCATGAGGTATTGTTGTGCAGTTTGTTTAAAAAGGCTGCCCGTCGACGTAGCAACGGGCAGCGCGTTGTGGTTTGCCGTGACTCCGAGAGGACTCGAACCTCTAACCTTCTGATCCGTAGTCAGATGCTCTATCCATTAAGCTACGGAGCCATTTCCCTTAATTCGGCACGCAAAGATAATGGGATTGTTTTCACTCATGCAAGAGGTATTTTTATTTTTTTACAAATTTTACGGAGCGCCAGGCGTCGTTTCGTCCAATGGAGAGGCAATAGACACCTTGAGGGAGGTGAGCGAGGTTGTGTTTCCAGATGTTAGCATTGAAAGGCTCTGGCGTAAAGTCGCTCTCATAGATGAGTTGACCGAGCATGTTGAAGATACGCAGGCGATAAGGCTGATATGTAGGTGTTTGGAAGCGTACCTGTACTTCATCGGTGACTGGGTTTGGGCGCAGCCAGAGAATTTCTAGTGGCCCTGTCGGTGTACCATCGCAGAGTTGTTGCACGCTTCGGATGGCATTAGCTACATGCAAGCGTCCTCCCGTCGTAGTGATGTTAGCCAAGGAAGGCTCTGGAGCAACGCTCTGCAGCAGAAGGTCGCGCACGCGGCGAGCACACGCCGCCGGCTGGGTCAGTGCATCGCCAATAAATGTAGGGCAAGACAGGTTGTATAGTAAAGCGATAGTGCCCGTGACGTGTGGTGCCGCTGCTGAAGTGCCGTTGAAGGTGCCATAGGTAGGACTCTCCCCCTCGCTACGGGCCGTATAAGTGCCATCTCCAGGAGCGCCCAAGTCGACGTGTGTTTTACCGTAGCCGGTTTCGGTAATTTTCCGACCCGTGATTTGGTCTACATTATTTACAACAATAAGGTATTCACTTGGGCAGGTACTAGGCATGTCACCCACGAGATCTACGTTTACGTTTGCGTTGGCAGTAGCTCCTACGCTCAAAATACCGACTTTGCCGAGGGAATCGTACACAGCGCACCAAAGCGGAAAATCTCTAGGCCAAGCATTGTCAATTCCAAAAGAGGCATTAGTAGCGACAACGAAAGCGCCCTTCGCACCGTTAGTTTCATTGTATAGGCGGCGCATTGTAGCAGCATAATAATAACCTGCTACGATCTCGTCTTCATAAGTAATTTCCGCTAAGTTCATTAGGCGAACATTCCAGTTTATACCTGTAACTCCGAGATTGTTGTTGCCCTTAGCGCCGATGATGGCATTGACTGCTGTACCGTGAAAAGCAGGGCTACCGGGGTTGTCGCTGTTGCGGCGCGGGTTCCAGCCGCGGAAATCGTCTACGTATCCGTTGTCGTCGTCGTCGCGGCCGTTGTTTGGTATTTCTTTCCAGTTGAACCAATAGTTGGGTATCAAGTCAGGATGCGTACGCAGGGCACCTTTCTCCAATACGGCTACAACGATAGTATCTTTTCCTAGCCTCAAGCCTCCAGTAGCGACATCCCACGCTTCGGGCATGCCGATGAGTTCAAAACCTTTTTGGCGGCTCCAATCAGGATCGTTAGGGTAAGTAGCGCGTTCTTCCACGCGATGATTCCACTGTGCTGCAACAATATCTGGATGCTGACGGGCAGCTTGTAGAAGTGCTGCGGTGTGCGTGGCGGTTTCGTCAAAGCTCAACAGATAAATGTGCCATCTGGGGGCAATGACTTTCTTCCAACTCAGGGCTGCTTCTGGTGGCTGGCGCATCGCCAAATAATGCAACACAGAGGCCGGTGAAGCTTCTGGTCGCAACTGAACGAGCATTTCTCCGCTGCGCCGCTCCAACGATTGAGCAAATGAGGTAGAGGCCACTATCTCGACAAACAGCGTTCCAAGGAGTAAACCTTTTTTAAGGGAAATCATGACGACGTGTTTTTCACCACAAAAATCGCACGCAGATCTCTAATCCGAAAGGACGCAAGCGCAGTGGCATGCCGTTGGGAAAGTACACAGTAAAATAAGCGAATCCGTTGGACATTCAGATAAAAAGCCCTGCCGCGCTCAAAAAGCAGGCAGGGAGAGGGTAGGTTTTGTTCGACTGTTGGCTTGTTTTCGCTCTACGACCCTTCTAGTGCTGCAGCCCCACTTACGATCTCGATCAATTCAGTCGTAATTGCTTCTTGGCGCGCCTTGTTGTACTTGATGCGAAGCTCCTTAAGCAACTCTTCTGCATTTTCGGTGGCTTTATCCATAGCCGTCATTCGGGCGCCGTGTTCGCTAGCGTGGGTATCGAGCAGCGTTTTATGAAACTGAAGTTGCAAAATACTGGGTACTAGGGTCTCTAGCAGTTGTTGCTTATCTGGCTCAAAGATGTAGTCGGCGCGTTTCCTTGCTCCAGAAGGTGTGGCTATTTTCTGTACAGGCAACCACAATTCTACTGCGGGAAACTGAGTAGCAGCGTTTTTGAAATGACCGTAGACGATTTCTACGACGTCGTACTGCCCCGAGAGGAAGGCATCCATGAGCGTCTTGGCAACGGCACTGGTGCGTTCGTACGTCAGAGCATTGAATAGGGTAAGGTAGTCAGTCACAAAGTTCAAGTCGCGATAGCGACGTCGAAAGAAATCATAACCTTTCTTTCCAATGAAAAGCACGGTAACCTTACCCGCCTGACGTTGTTGGGCATACTTTGTCTGAATAAGCGCAGCAGCCTCTTTGCTGATATTGGTATTGAACGCACCGCACAGACCGCGATTCGACGTCACGACAACTATTAGCACGCTTTTTATCTCGCGCACCTTGCTAAAGGCCGTTGTCGCGTCGTTGTCTAAATTAGATACGATGTTCGACAACATCCGATTTAGCCGCTCAGCATAAGGGCGCAGTTGGATGATGGCTGCCTGTGCTCTGCGCAGCTTTGCCGCCGAGACCATTTTCATGGCCTTCGTTATTTGCTGCGTCGAGATGACAGATTTTATGCGCTCGCGAACTTCCTTTAGTCCTCTTGCCATAAGTTGAGGGTGATGAACTAACGCGGCGTGCACTTAGGCACTCCACTTTGAGCCGTTATTTTTTGTATTGGGAAGTAAGTCTTGCTGCTAATTGACGCACCTTCTCCAAGCTAGTCTCTTCTAGTTTACCTTGACGAAACTCTTGCAACACGTCGGGTAATTCCTTTTCCATGGCCCGCAGGAAGATCTCCTCAAACTCGCGCACTTTGTCGAGAGGTACATCGCGCAATAAGTTATTGGTGCCCAGATAGATGATTGCAATTTGTTTTTCCACGGGCATGGGGCTGTACTGCGGCTGCTTGAGAATTTCTACGTTGCGCGCGCCTTTCGCTAAAATGGCTTGGGTGGCGGGGTCGAGGTCCGAGCCAAACTTAGCGAAGGCCTCGAGCTCGCGGTATTGCGCCTGGTCGAGCTTGAGCGTACCAGCCACTTTCTTCATAGACTTAATTTGCGCGTTACCTCCTACGCGACTCACCGAGATACCTACGTTGATGGCTGGTCGTATGCCAGCGTTGAAGAGACTGGCCTCCAGAAAGATCTGCCCGTCCGTGATGGAAATTACGTTAGTGGGAATATAGGCAGATACATCGCCGGCTTGTGTCTCGATAATAGGCAAAGCTGTAAGCGAACCACCGCCTTTGACTAGGCCCGCCTTGACTAAGCTAGGAGGTAAGTCGTTCATTTGGCGCGCCACGTTATCGTCGTCAATGATTCGAGCCGCGCGCTCCAGAAGACGGCTATGTAGGTAAAATATGTCGCCTGGATAGGCCTCGCGACCTGGTGGGCGGCGAAGAAGGAGGGATACTTCTCGATAGGCTACGGCCTGTTTCGACAGGTCATCGTAGATGATGAGAGCGGGCCGGCCTGTATCGCGAAAATATTCACCAATAGCGGCGCCAGCAAACGGAGCGTAGAATTGAAGTGGCGCAGGGTCAGAGGCTGATGCAGAGACAATGATTGTGTAGGGCATAGCTCCGTGCTCTTCGAGCACTCTGGCCACTTGAGCCACGGTAGAGGCTTTTTGACCGCAGGCTACGTAGATGCAGTAGACGGGCTCGCCGCGCTCGTAGCATTCTCGCTGGTTGATGATAGTATCAATAGCGATAGCAGACTTGCCCGTCTGCCGATCGCCAATGATGAGCTCGCGCTGGCCGCGACCAATAGGAATCATCGCATCAATCGCTTTGATACCCGTTTGGAGCGGTTCGTTTACCGGCCGGCGGTAAATTACGCCTGGCGCCTTGCGCTCTAGCGGCATCTCGTACTTCTGACCGCCAATAGGGCCCTTTCCATCGATCGGTTGACCCAGTGGGTTCACTACTCGGCCCAAAAAGCCTTCGCCAACCTCAATGGAGGCAATCCTACCCGTGCGTTTAACCAGCGAGCCTTCGCGAATGCCCGCAGCCGACCCCATCAACACTACGCCCACATTGTCCTCCTCGAGGTTGAGCACAATAGCTTGCGTGCCAGTTTCAAATTCTACTAATTCACCGGCCTGCGCGCGATTGAGTCCATAAATGCGGGCAATGCCGTCGCCTACCTGCAGCACCGTGCCCACCTCCTCTAGGTCGGTAACTGTAGTAAAACCCGACAACTGCTGTTTAAGGATTGCAGAAATCTCTTCTGGTCGAATATCTACCATATTGTCCTCAGGTGAAAAGTTGTAAAGAGATATGAGCGGCTTTAAAATTCCCGAATGTATTGGTTTTTCATGAAATCCGCCTTCAATTCGGCCAATCGGCTAGCTATACTAGCATCGTAGCGTTTGTCTTCAAATTCTAATATGTAACCGCCAATTAACGACGGGTCTACTTCCGTTGTAATTTCCAAGTTCTCTGTTGTAAGCCCACTAGCTAAGATTCGCTGCTGGATTTGCGCTATCGTGGCTTCGGAAAGCGGAGTTGCGCTGATAATTCGCACAGGCGTGATGCGCTTGAGGATCTTGTACTGGCGCAAAAATTCGCGCGTAATTTCGGGCAAATAGGGTTCTCGGCCCTTCCTGATGAGCAACTCCATATATGCCAACATCAAGGCGCTCACTTTGCCTTCAAAAATAGCCTTGACGATAGCGGCCTTCTTATCGGCAGAGATGATAGGGTTCTTCAGCAGCAGATAAAAACCTCGATGTTGGAGGGCTTGTTGCACTCGCTGAATATCGCTGTGTACCGTTTCTAACGCTTCTTGCTCAATAGCGAGAGCGATAAGCGACTTAGCATAGCGCGTAGCAATGCGATTAGTATACATGCTGATTAGTGGATTTGCAGGCTGTCTGTCGTTAATTCAAACGCATTTGTTCAGCCAATTGGCGGGCATAGGCCTCTTGTTCTACCTTATTGCTCAGTTCTCGTTGGAGGATCTTCTCTGCGATTTCCACAGCCATTTGACCAGCCATATTTTTTAACTCTACCAATGCAGCCATTTTTTGGTTTTCAATATCGCGCAGGGCACTTTCCACTCTGCGGCGATACTCCGCATGGGCTCGCTCTCGAGCCTCTGCTAAGATGTGTTCTTTAGCTTCTTTTGCCTCCTTAAGGATCTGAGAGCGCTCCTCTCGAGCCTGAGCAAGCAATTTTTCGTGTTCCGCTTGAAGGGCAGCCATCTCTTCGCGAGCCTTCTTGGCTTGGTCTAAGGCGTCCTGAATATCTTGCTCTCGTTGTTTCAGCGCATGGATGATTGGCTTGAATGCCAGTCGCCCCATGATAAACCAGAAGAATAGAAAAATGGCGACTGTCCAAAAAAGTAGGCCTGGTTCGGGTCTGATGACGGAAAAATCTCCTAACAAAAGCATAGTGTCTAGTTTCAGCGAGTTTTTTATCGTTCAACTTCCTCTTTTTGAGAAAAGCCTAAGTATTCGATAAAATTCCGGGTCATTGCGTCGCCAATCGCTTCGCGCCGACCCGGAAAAACCGTCTCTTTAGGCGGGTGCTTTCACAAAGAAGGAAAGCACTATTGCGACTAGTGCCGCTCCCTCTACCAGCGCTGCTGTCAAGATCATGCTGGCGCGAATATCACCTACCGCCTCCGGTTGACGAGCGATGGCATCCAGTGCTTTGCCACCAATCTGACCAATGCCAATGCCGGCTCCAATTACGGCAATACCGGCACCAATTGCTGCATAAGACATAGTTGAAAAATAATTAAAGTTTAGTGATGTTCTGACTCTTCAACAGCCGCGCCGATGTATACTGCTGACAACATCGTAAAAATGAATGCCTGTAAAAAGGCAACTAATAGCTCTAGCGTCATCATAAACAACGTCAATGGCACAGAGGTGAGAATGCCCGTAAGCGAACCACTTAAACTCTGGCCTTCCTTTCCAAAG
The DNA here is from genome assembly GCA_025055285.1 of Saprospiraceae bacterium. Lineage (GTDB taxonomy): Bacteria > Bacteroidota > Bacteroidia > Chitinophagales > Saprospiraceae > M3007. Next base: position 25,908 of record JANWXM010000025.1, on the reverse strand, counting down.
ATGAAAATGAGGCCGACGAAGCTAAGAATTACAATGTGTCCAGCAGTAATGTTAGCAAACAAACGCAAAAGCAAGGTAAAGGGCTTGAGGAGTAACCCTAAAATTTCAATGGGTGTGAGGATCAGGATTTTAAGCAAGGCAGGAACACCGGGCATCCACAGCGTGTGTTCCCAGTAGTGCTTGTTTGCACTAAAAATCGTAATCAGAAACGTGAAAATCGCCAACACGAGAGTCACTGAGATGTTCCCCGTCACGTTAGCTCCGCCCGGGAAAAACGGCACTTGGCCAATTAAATTGAGTCCTAAAATAAAGAAAAATACCGCTAACAAGTACGGCAAGTAGCGCTCGTGTTTTGGACCAATGTTGGGTTTAGCAACTTCGTCGCGAATGAATACGACAAAGGGCTCTAAGAAATTTTGAAGTCCGCGAGGAGCTTTTCCTTGATTTCGCTTTGCTGAGCGCACGGCAGCGCGGAACAGCAAAAACAACAGCAGTGCTGTAAGGAGCATAGTGAAGACGTTGCGGGTAATCGAGAAGTCGTAAAAAGAGGTAATGCCCCCGCCCATTATGCCGCCGTCGAAAGTTGTCTTGGCATCCAGAGGTTCACATCGGCCGTTAACAATGGCGTAGTAAATCGTCTTCTTCTTGCCGCTCTCTGTCTCAATTTCTTGCTGGGTATAGTCACTTATCTGAAAAGTTCCGCAGGCATACTGCGGATTCCTTATACGCATAACCGTGCCCTGCACTAGCACGTAGCCATCTATGGAACGCGTCCCATTGCCATGATGATAGGCCTCAAATGCTGCGGTGGTAGTGATTTTCCATCCGTAGCCAGGAGCGTATAGAAAGCAAGGTAAAGGGAAGTAGATGTCACCTACGATGTGAATAGCATTTGCATCAGCAATGTGGTGAAGGGCTGCCTCACCCGCATCAAATGGTTTTGCCTCATCAAGAGAACGTCCACATGCATATTTGCGAGCACCGGTAACCTCAGGTAGGTATGCAGCATCTTTTTCTGCATGAAATTGCTGAGCATGTTCAGTGCTCTGGGCTCGGCCAGTAGCGCCTAAAACATTAAAAATCAGAATTATCCAGATGATTCGAAGAAAAGCCATAGTCACTTTGGAGAAAGGCCCCGACAAAATCGGCGGCAAAAGTACAACGGCCATTTGGTTCCTGAAACCTTCTAAATTTATTTTTCAAAAAATAATGAGGAATGTTCATTTTTTTTAGCCGCTGTCCGAAATTATATTCGGAATGATTTGCAAGGCGTAGTATCTGATGATAGGTGTTTTTCAATTCCAAATCTTAAATGGAAGATTTTCAAGGAAAACTTTTTAAGTTTTTATTTTAGAGTCTATCTGAAAAGAAATATTCCGAAAGTAGTACCTAACGTATTCTGGAGCCTTGAAAGCGGATGATACTGGTCATCAATTGTTGGGGCAGTTAAGAATCGAAAAACCGCGCACAACTATGTGGCAAGCGCGCTTACCTGAGGTTCTCGTTACGGGCATCTGCCACTCCATAGCCCTCCGGTGAACTGGAGGGCATGGCTTTCGCTCTTCTTCAGCGAGTTTGTACGGCCAAAGGCTTAAAGTTTAGGATTTGAAGATTGAGTTGCTTTCCAACGCACCTCTACTATTTCTGGACTCGTTTTGTACATCTTCAATACCACTACTTCGTAATTGCCCACCGGTATCGTGCTGCCTTCCTGAGGGATTTTTTCAAGTACCTTAAGCAGCAGTCCTGCCAACGTATCGTAGTCCTCATCCAGAGGAAAAGGCTCAGGCAAGTATTCGTTGATGCGCTCCAGATTTGTTTGGGCGAGGATGCGCCAGGTATTTTCGTTCAAACGAATCACAGGCGGTTGCTCTTGGTCGTATTCATCTTGGATTTCACCTACCAATTCTTCTAGGATGTCTTCCATCGTCACGATGCCGGTGGTGCTGCCGAATTCGTTAGTCACTACAGCCAATTGGAGTCTGTTGCGCTGAAATTGACGCAGAAGTTGGACGATTCTTTTGTTCGGATGTGTGAAAAGCACCGGGCGCATCAAATCGCGCAGCGTTTTGTGGCTTGCCTCCAGTTGGGCTACTAGAAGGTCTTTGGTGTGGACGAAGCCTGCAATTTGGTCTAGGGAATCTTCGTAAACTGGATAACGCGAATAACCTTCCTTGAGCGCAAACGATACGGCTTGCGCCAACGGAGTATCCATGTGCATACCGATCACTTGAGTGCGTGGGGTCATGATGTGCTTTACTAAGCGCTCATCAAAGGTAAAAACGTTTTGAATGAGTTCGCGTTCTGATGGCTGGATGGCGCCGCTTTCCGCACTCTCTGAAATGATGAGTTTTAGCTCTTCTTCTGAATGCGCTTCTGAGTGTGCCACAAGTTGAATTCCAACAAGCCGCAGGATAAGATTGGCTAGTCCATTTAAAAGCCAAATAAATGGGCGAAATAGGTAGTAAAAAAATTTGAGGGGCAGAGCTACCCACAGGGTCGTGCGGGTAGGGTAGCGAATGGCTATCGATTTTGGTGCCAACTCTCCAAACACAATATGAAGCACCGTAATAGTGACGAAGGCGATAGGCAAGGCAAGTCGGTGCGCTACGGCAGGGTCGGACTCTATGCCCAATTGGTTCATGAGCTTTAGAATTAAGGAGCCCACCACGGGTTCGCCAATCCAACCTAGCCCTAAACTCGCTAAGGTTATACCTAATTGAGTAGCCGCTAAATAACTATCTAAATGAGAAATAACACTTTCTGCAATTCGGGCTATCGCACTGCTCGCCGACCGCATGTGAATTTGAGAAGAGCGAACTTTTACAATCGCAAATTCAGCAGCAACGAAGAAGCCGTTTAAGAAAACCAAAAACGCCGTGAGTAATAGATCAGAAATCATGAGTATTGGGTCCTAAGGTCTTTCTTTAGAGTAGTGTTTGAACATCCTCAATCTGGCAATCGGCGCAGGGGTACACAAAAAACACCGCTGTCTATATGCAGCATAGGGCCTGCACCACTCAGGAGCAGCCCATAGAATATTCCTCGAATGGTGTCTTTTTGAAAAGATAGGATTCGAATAGTTAGGTCGTGGCTAATTTCATTCGTAACGCCCGTGTAATTAAAGGAATCTTGGCGACTAAATTCCACTCCTCCCCAAGAGAAATCTTTAAAATGAGCGCGAGCATAAGCTGGTTTGTAAGGGAAGGTGGCGCCCTTTTCGTGGAATTCGAAGCCAAGAGCCAAGCCGTAGAGCGGTTGAGTAGGGTGGTCTTGGCGGATGATTTCTACGTAACGGCGGCTAGGGCTGTACCAATTACTAATTGTATCCAACCGAGCGTGGTGAAGACGCGTATTTAGATTGCGTTTCTGGGGCTCTTGCCCAAGCGGATATATCAAGTTGAAGCGTTGCCCTCGGGCACTAAACGATATCCCACCGCATCCCTCTTTGTTGTGGCCTGCGGGTAGCGGCACGCTCGTTGCCCACCCTATGGCGCTCACCCAACCAAACACCCATAGGCCATGCTTCAAAAAGATGCGCCAACTGGCCGGGTTATCGGTCGAAGAAGGTATGTCTTCCATGGACTAAGAAGGTAACTTAGCCAGGGTCTCCTCTAAAAGCTGAATGCGGGCTAGGGCATCGGCGCGTTTTTTGCGCTCGTTTTCTACTACAGCAGCAGGTGCCGATTGGATAAAGCGCTCATTTGCCAACTTGGCCTCTACAGATCTTAGAAAGCCGCGTTGATATTCCAGTTCTCGCTGCACCCTGAGGCGTTCGGCTTGATAGTCTACCTCCTTGTAGATTTCAAGATAATATTTTTCTGTACCCGATAGAAAGGATTTAGCATTTGCAGGTTCGCCTGTGCAAAATTCTACTCTGGCCAATACAGCTAACTTACTCACTAGCTCTTTTAAGCCTTCTCGACTAAACAACGCACGCGCCGACGGACTGTCTTCTATCCAGAGAGGTAGTGGCTCGCGAGGCTTCATCTGATACTCATTGCGTACCTCGCGGATGCGTGTAACTAGCGCTTTTGCACTTTCTACCTGCTCCAGGAGTACAGCGTCGAAGGCCGCTGCTCTCGGAAAGCGCTGTACGATGCAATCTTCTCCAGGAGCGCGTTCGCGCAAACGGTGCCATATTTCCTCCGTGATAAAAGGCATGAAAGGATGCAGAGCAATCATCAATTCACCAAAAAGATCAAGTGTAGCCTCATAGGTGGCTCGGTCGAGAGGTTTTTCGAAACCTGGTTTAATAATCTCCAAGTACCAAGAGCAAAAGTCATCCCAAATGAAGCTGTACAGGGTCAGCAGCGCCTCACTTAAGCGAAAGGAGGCGAAGTCTTCTTCTAGTGCTTGTAGGATCTGGCTAAATTTCGAACGTATCCAACTGACGGCCAATTTATTACGACGACCTGCATCCTCATCTTCTGGGTTTTCTACTACCGACCACCCTTTGACCAAACGCAAAGCATTCCACAACTTGTTGCAAAAATTGCGTCCATTTTCGCATAGTTTTTCGTCAAAGAGAATATCGTTTCCTGCGCTAGCACTTGACATGAGGCCATACCGCACGCCATCGGCGCCGTACTCGTCTAGTAGCTGAAGAGCATCGGGCGAATTGCCCAGCGATTTGGACATTTTTCGCCGCAGTTTATCGCGCACCATCCCGGTGAAGTAGACAGCGTGAAATGGCTTCTCGCCGCGAAACTCGTAGCCGGCCATTATCATGCGGGCCACCCAGAAGAAGATGATATCCCATCCAGTGACGAGTACTGAGGTTGGATAGTAGTAGCGAATTTCACCTTCAGGATTTCGAAAGCCATCGAAAACACTGATGGGCCACAACCAAGAGGACGCCCAAGTATCGAGGACATCTTCATCTTGGCGCAAGTCGTTGAGACTAAGAGCAGGGTTTCCAGTCACTTGACGAGCCTGCTCAAGCGCCTCCTCAGCGGTCATGGCCACGAAGATGTGTTTTTCTTCGTGGAGAGGTTCGGAGCGCAGGTACCAGGCTGGTATACGTTGACCCCACCACAACTGGCGCGAAATGCACCAGTCGCGCAGATTTTCCATCCAGGTGCGATAGAGGTTTTGAAAGTTTTCTGGATAAAAGCGAATTACACCATCCAAGACAGCTTTCAAGGCAGGTTCGCGCAACTCACTCATCCGCACAAACCACTGAAGCGACAGTCTGGGCTCCACCACGGCATTGGTGCGCTCTGAGCGGCCAATGTTTGTAGTGTATTCTTCTAACTTCACCAAATAACCGCCTTCCTCTAGGAGATGTTTCATGCGTTTGCGCGCCTCAAAACGGTCGACACCTACTAAGGGCGGATAGGCGCAGCGCTCATTAAGCTTTCCATCGTCCGTCAAGATGTCAAGCATGGGCAACCCATGGCGCTGACCAATCTCATAATCGTTTGGGTCGTGGGCAGGCGTAATCTTAAGGGCCCCGGTGCCAAATTCTTTATCTACATAGTCGTCGGCAATGACCGGTATAGCTCGCCCAATAAGCGGAATACGCACCTGCTTGCCAATAAATGATTGATATCTAGGATCTTTTGGGTTGACTGCAACAGCCACATCGGCGAAAATAGTCTCTGGGCGTTGAGTGGCGATAACGATGCCGTCGTTGAGCATTTCCGAAGACTGGGTCTGCTCGTCGGCAAGAGGGTACTTAATATAGTACAATTGAGAAGTTTCAGCCTGATAAATAACTTCCTCATTAGAAAGAACGGTCTTTGCCTCTGGATCCCAGTTTACCATCCGAAGGCCGCGGTAAAGTTTCCCTTTTCGATAGAGGTCTACAAATACGCGAATACAGTCTTCGTAGTACCCCTTGTCCATGGTGAAAGTTGTGCGCGACCAATCGCAGGAGGCGCCCAAACGGCGGAGTTGTTGCAAGATAATGCCTCCGTACTTTTCCTTCCAGAGATAGGCATATTCTAGAAACTGCTCGCGCGTCAAGTCTGATTTGCGCAGCTTTTTTTCCTCGCGCAACCACCGCACCACCTTAGCTTCCGTGGCAATGGAGGCATGGTCGGTACCCGGCACCCAACAGGCATTTTTACCGTCTAAGCGGGCCTTTCGAATGAGAATGTCTTGAATTGTGTTGTTCAACATATGCCCCATATGGAGCACACCGGTCACATTGGGCGGCGGAATAACAATGGTAAAGGGCTCGCGCTCGTCGGGCACAGAGCGAAAATACCCTTCGCGTTCCCAGTGCTCATACCAACGTGTTTCTACCTCGGCGTGGGTGTATCGGGCAGCAAGTTCCATATTGCGTAATCAGCATCCTCCAAAAGACGCCTGCAAAGGTAGTGCTTAAAAATAGTTGAAAAAAAAAGACACAAATCTCAAAAAGAAGCTAAACCTTTGTAGCGGGTATATTGCCCGCTTTAATTTTTTAAATTTTTTACCAATGTACACTGGAAAAGTAAAGTTTTTTAACGAAGCCAAAGGATTTGGCTTCATCGTTGACGCCGCAACGGGAGAGGACGTTTTCGTTCATGTAAGCGGCCTCATTGACAAAATCCGCGAGGGCGACCTAGTTACTTTCGACCTTCAGCGCGGAAAAAAGGGCATGAATGCGGTTAACGTCCGCCTGGCCTAAGAGCCATCGCAAGACGTAGAAGATACATGCGTGCCACCTCGCCTCCTTTGAGGCGAGGTTTTTTTATGTTAAAAAACACCCTCATTGAGGCAAATGCTTGAAGTTACTACTGACGATTCTTCGAAAGACTGCGTTTTTTCGCCAAAAAATATAAAGCCAGAAGGCGAGGATGCCAACCTTAGCTATGTCTGGGTTTTGACTCGGGTGTTCTGGATTTAAGGAACTTTACAAAGCTCCTTACCCTGAGGTACGGGTTTTTTTCAAACACAATTTTGAGTTTCTTTGCCGCGGTCTTCCTTAACTTTGCCACACAACTTATTTTAAAATGCTTCGCTTTGCGGCAGTATGGTTGTGGATAGGCTCGCTCCTGATCTCGACGATTGGGGTAAGCGTTGTTCGTATCTACTGTTACTGCACTGGCGAAGGAGCTGTAATGTTCTCTTTGGCACTCTCTCCTGAAGAAAGTGATGAGGAGAGCTGTGCAATGCTAGGTCATGAGGAAGCAGCGTGTTGTTCAGCGCAGCAGAGCCTTGCTATTGTGCAATTGCCAAATGAGGGTTGTTGTGGCCGTTCAGCGATGGACTCTTGCCCAGCGGCCAAAGGCGACGGCTGGCAAGCAGGTACATATCCATGCATGAGCAAAAGCGTTGAAATTCATCAGCTAAAGCTCGACGTATATTATCCGACTTCATTAGATAAACTGCTGGAATTGCCCTTATGGGCTGACGAAGTACCGGTTCTTCGCAAGTGCTTCTGCCCGGCGCTCTGCTGGCGCCAGCCGCTCAACAAGGCGCCGCCTAAAGCCTTACCGGCCCTTTCCGGTCGGCAGATCTGCATTCGCCACGAGGTATTCCGTTGTTAGACCACCGTTGTTCCCATTGCTTCTTCGTGTCGGTGTTTGACCGGCGCCCTCATTTTATTTTTTTTCAATAAAAAACGAATTTTAGCAATGAAACAACGGTTTTTCGTTCTCATAAGCGCTCTGGCGGTAGTATGGCCGGGCGGTGTTCTTTTTTCCCAAAAAACGACGCTCTACGGCATCGTTACGAATGAGCAGGCGGAGGCCCTCATCGGCGCGGCGGTGCGCTGGGCCGATACCACGGCGGGTACTTTCACCGACACGCTGGGCCGCTTCTGGCTGCCGCATCGCTGCCACGAAAGCACGCTGCTCATCCAGTATCCGGGCTACAAGCCCGTGCAGGTGCAGGTACTGCTCGAAGAAGACAGTCTCTGGATAGAGGTCAGCGGCGCGCGCCAGCTGCGAGAGGTAACCATCCAGGAGCATCGCTTCGACACGCGCATCTCAACGCTCGACCCGCGCAATGTGGAGCGTATCGAACGCAACGAATTGCGAAAAGCGCCCTGCTGCAACCTGTCGGAGAGCTTTGAGACCAACGGGGCCGCCGACGTTACCTACTCCAATGCGCTAACGGGCGTCAAGGAAATCCAAATGCTCGGCCTGCGCGGCATTTACAGCCAGTTTCTGCTGGAAAATCGCCCGACGCTTCAGGGCATTGCCACGCCCTATGCGTTTGAATACCTGCCCGGCACATGGCTCAACGGCATCCAGCTCGCCAAAGGCGCCAGCTCCGTACGCCAGGGATTTGCCGGCATCACCGGGCAGATCAATGCCGATTTGGTTAAACCCATGCAAGACAAGCCGGTGTTTGTCAATGCCTTCACCTCCACGGAAGGGCGCGGCGAGCTGAATGTACACCTCAACCGCCACGGCCCGGGCAAATGGGCGCACGGCCTGCTGACACACGCCAGCATCGTGCGCAACCGCTGGGACATGAATGGCGACAACTTTTACGACTCGCCCAATCGCCAGCAACTGAATGGCCTGTACCGCCTCTTCTATGAAAGCCCGGAAATGTGCGCCCAGCTCAACGTGCAGGCGCTGACAGACTATCGTCGCGGCGGCCAGATCCGCTCGATTGAAGGCGTGCCCGGCTTTTTCGGCGTCGAGATGCACAACGACCGCCTTGAGGTGTGGGGCAAAATTGGCAGGGAGGGCCTCAACGGGCGACCCTACCGACAAATAGGTAACGTGATGTCAGCCTCTTGGCATCGCGCCAGCGGCATCTTCGGCCCAAACCGCTATGCTGCCGAACAGCGCTCGGCCTACTGGCAAACGCTGTATCAATCCATCATCAGCACGACAGATCACCAGATCGTGCTGGCGCCATCGGTCATGTACGACGATATCCGCGAGCGCGTCAACGAGCAAGACCTCAGCCGCATCGAATGGGCGCCGGGCGTCATGGCCGAGTATATGTACAGCCGCCCCAACCTGCGCATGGGCATTCCCGACCTCGTCGTCGTGCTGGGAGGGCGCGTAGACTGGAACAGCCGCTTCGGATGGTTCATCACCCCGCGCGCCAGTGCGAAGTACAACTTCAGCCCAGAGACCGTCGTCCGCCTCTCTGCCGGTCGTGGCTACCGCTCGCCCAACCTGATGGCTGAGAACATCAGCCTGCTGGCCAGCAACCGCGCGCTGCGCTTTGCTCCCGACCTGCGCCACGAAGAGGCCTGGAACTACGGCCTCAACCTGACGCACGAGTTCAAGATAGCGGGCCGCAAAGCCAGCCTGAACATGGACCTGTACCGCACCGACTTTGCGCGCCAGATTGTGGTGGACGTGGACCAATCGCCTACCGAGGTATCGTTTTACTATTCGCCTGGGCGGGCCTACGCCAACAATCTGCTGACCATGCTGCAATACACGCCGCTGAACGGCTTAGACATGCGCTTAGCCTATCGCTGGACGGATACGCGCTCGACCTTCAGCGACGGCGTGCTGCGCCTGCTGCCGTTGGTGGCCCAGCATCGCGGCTTGGTTACCTTAGACTACACGACGCCCGGTAAAAAATGGATATTCAACACGCGCGTGCAGGTCGTAGGCCCGCAGCGCCTGCCCGACAACAGCCAGATACCGCACGAATGGGTGCACGATTTTCCCCCGATAACGCCCACTTATGCCCTGTGGAGCCTGCAGATCACGCGCACCTGGCGGCGCATGGAGGTCTATGTAGGCGGCGAAAACCTGACGGGCTTCCAACAACACCACGCCATCATCGCGGCTAACGAGCCGACCAGCCCCTTCTTCAACGGCTCTCAAATCTGGGCGCCCATTATGGGGCAAGTGGCGTATGCAGGCGTGCGCTTTTCGCCCAGCGGACTGTAGTTAGCCACTAAAAGAAGACAAACGAACCTTGAGGCGCAGAGCATCTGAGTGTGCTCGGCGCCTCAAGGCCTTTCGGGCAGCTGCTTTCAAAACCCAATTTTCTTCTTCGGCGCCGACAGGTCGCGTTTGAGGGCGGCCATGCGGATGGCGGCTGGCCGTTGAAATCCCCCAAAACGGCGCTAATCGTAGATTTCTAGATTCAAAAGACAGCTAAAAAAATCATCACTTTTTGTAAAAAGTATTTGCTTTTTTTATAGACGTAACGCTTAAATTTGCTGCTGCAAAAGGCGAGATGCGTAGCGGCATCGAGTGGTTTTTATGTAGAAACTGTAAATTATTCATAAATTTTTTAAAAATATCCGATTGTGAAACAGTTTATCAAAATCGCTGGGGGGGCAAATAATCTCCCGAACTTCAAAGTGGGTGTTGCATTCGGCCAACCTGCTCTCGTTTTCGCTTAAAATAGCTACTATCGTAATGCTGCTGAAAGTCGCGCCATAGCACAGTTGCCATGCGGCTTCACGTGGTCGGCAGTCGGAGGAACGGATATCCAATTCCAGAATACCTATACCGGAGGCAACATCATCTACGAAAAGTGGACGTTTGGTGACGGTAACTTCTCGGTGGATGTCTCCAACCCGCGGCTGGAGCAAGACGAATGCGAGACAGCCCCGCGCTCTACTGAGCCGGATACAATGTCTTCAGGCGCAGCCGAGGGATTGGCAATGAGTATCTATCCCAACCCTGCCCGCGATAGGCTTGTGCTCGACATTTTCGGTGGAGAGCCGCCCTATAGGATACGAGTCACAGACATGCTTGGTCGAGAAGTGTTTCACCAGCCCTTCAACACAATGACGCCTGTAATATCCACTTCGGGATGGACAGAAGGAATCTATCTCATCCAAGTCGTGGACGTTCGTGGAATGCGTCGGCAACAGTTGGTGATGATGAAACCCTGATTGATTACACATCTGCGGGGCCAGAGCAGGGTTGCGCTGGCTCCGCATTATTTTGATGACGAATATGAAGAGCATCTTAGTATTGGCACTGTATTTTCTTACCTTCTTTTCTTGGGCGCAAAAACACGATTACGTTTGGGTTTACGGTCATGGAAAGAGTGAAAACCCCTTCGTGCGTCTTGGGGTAATTGATTTTGCTACGGGCGCGCCTGTTTTTTCTCACACTGAATGGGAAGGCGCCTTTGTACGTTTCACGTGTTCTATGAGCGACTCTGCAGGTCGTCTTGTTTTTTATACAAATGGCTGCCATGTATATGATGCCTCTGGCAAAATTATGCGCAATGGCGACACATTGAACAGCCCTCCGACGTACTATTGGCAGTCAGTGTGCAGTAACCCGATTGTTTCTTCTTTTCTATACAATCACGGCGCTTTTGCTTTGCCTCGCCCGGGCAGCGGTACTCTGTATGATCTTTTTCATATTAATTCAGGTATGCCTCCGGTGGAGCCGCCATCTATCATATCATTCTTACATACGGTGATAGATATGAATACTCCCGACGGGCTGGGTGAAGTAAGGGAAAAGGATGTGCCCTTACTGAAAGGAGGTTATTATGAACCAGCAGCAGCCGTGCGCCACGGAAACGGGCGCGACTGGTGGATAGTAATCCCTACAGCAAAGACATCTACCCCGGTTTTGTATCGGTTTCTGTTAACGCCTGCAGGTGTATCTGGCCCATGGGCCCAGGAGAATGCCTTTGAGCTGGTTGATTCGCTGTTTTATGGCGGAGCACAGATATTGATTTTTACACCCGATGGCTCCAAAATGATTCATTATCACTATTATTATGGATTTATTGTTTACGATTTCGACCGATGCACAGGGCTAATTAGCAATCCGCGAAAAGTACTACCCCCTTTCCGATATCAGTACTGGCAAGGGCCTGACGTTGAAGTTTCATCCAACAGCCGATATTTGTATGTCATTCTGGAAGACCTTCGTAAGATTGTTCAATACGATCTGTTGGCATCGGATATCTCTTCGTCAGCAGATACTGTTGCCGTTTGGGATGGATTTCTTAATCAGGGGACTCCCGTCGTTTTCGTTAGCATGGAGCGTGGACCAGACAATAAAATCTATGTGTGTTGCAATACGAGTTGCATCCATGTTATTGAGCGTCCAGACGAGAAAGGTGTTGCCTGTAACGTGCGTCAGCGCGCCATCTACCCTCCGCCACCTACGTGGCTTATAACGTCTATCCCGTATTTTCCAAACTACCGTCTATACGATCTTCCTAATAGCCCCTGCGATACTCTGGGAATAGATACGCCGGTAAGTGTGCAGAGCGAGCCTCGAGAGCGCTCGGAGGTATTGCGGGTGTGGCCTAATCCAGTGGGAGAAACATTCCACGTAGGGTGGGCTGTGCCTGCGCCTGCAGGTGCGCGTATAGTGGTGTGCGATGCCCTGGGCCGAGTAGCACTTATGCAGGCGGTATCAGAGGGCGCTGTGGAGACGTCGGTTTCGACAGTTGGTTTGCCTTTGGGGCTTTACACGCTTCGGGTAGAGTCGGCATCGGCTTTGATAGGGGTAGGTCGGGTGAGCGTGGCTCGATAACAGGTGATAGCCTCTCTCCCTTTCACATCATTCTTAATTGTCTTAAAAACAGAAATGACGCAATGAGGCAAATCTTCTTCCTTTTCGCCTTCGGATGGATAGTTGGTGCTGTGGCGTATGCGCAGCCCGGCAGTTTAGATATGACGTTTAACGCGGCGGATGTGGGTTTCGATGCGGGTAAGGGCTTCAGTCCGGCCAAAATCCGCACCATGCTTCGCCTGCCGGATGGTAAAATTTTAGTAGGCGGCGAATTTACGCATTTCGACGGCGAGTTGCGCAGTGTGTTACTGCGGCTGCACGCCGACGGCACTGTGGACAAGACTTTTACCCATGGAGGCGTCCTTAGTGGCGAAGTCCGAGCCTTGGCCCGTCAGTCAGATGGAAAAATTCTCTTAGGCGGAAACTTTTTAGTAAATAACGGAGCCAAAGGCCGGCACATCACTCGCCTGAACCCTGACGGTAGCCTGGACGAGTCCTTCGTACCCACCTGGCCAGACGGGCCGGTGGATGCGGTCACTCTAATGCCCAACGGACGGATCGTTATTGCAGGAGACTTTTTGCGGGTAGCCAATATGAAGGCACATCGCATAGCGCGGTTGAACCCGAATGGCTCGTTGGACATGGCTTTCGATAGCGGGTCGGGAGTTTCAGGGCGCATTTATGCTATGCGCCCGTTAGCGGATGGGCGTCTTATTATTGCAGGTTTCATAAGTTCTTACAATGGTGTTAATGTAGATCAAATAGGGCGCGTACTTCCTAATGGAGCGTGGGATCCTACTTTCCACGTTTCTAAGGTCCTTTCTGGGGTAGTATATTCTATTGACCTACAGCCAGACGGTAAGATTATCGTGGGAGGCCGTATCTACGCAGACCTTGCACAGAGCATTGGTAGGTTAAACCCGGATGGTACTATAGATAAGACCTTCAAGGCTGGCACTGGCTTTAATCGCGATGTTCTCGGAGTTGCGCTTCAGCCGGACGGAAAGATTCTTGTTTGTGGCGATTTTGACCTTTACGACGGCCAGGTAGCGACGGGGCGCATTGCCCGCCTGAATGCCGATGGGTCATTGGACAGCGGATTTGACTTTAACGCAGAATTTAATGGGCCTGTGCAGGCTATGGCCTTACAGGAAGATGGTAAGATTGTGGTCGCTGGCGATTTTTCTTATTACGGTGGAGTATATTATCGGCGCACGCTGGCTCGCCTAAATCCAAACGGTACTTTGGACGAGTCATATCAGCACCGGCCGATTGGCTTTGACTCAGACGTTTTTCGCATGGCCATACAGCCAGACGGTAAGATTGTTGTCGTTGGCAGCTTTGGTCATTTTTACGACAAGCGTCGGTCTCGCATTGCTCGTCTAAACCCGGATGGAACCTTAGACGAGACCTTCGGCTCAAACGTGGTGGGCTCTGGGTTCGATCTGTCGCCTCGAAGCATTGCCATACAGCCCGATGGGAAAATTCTCTTGGCGGGCCCTTTCTTTTCTTATGGCCCTCAGTTGGCCATGCACACTGTGCGACTCAATGCCGATGGTACGCGTGACTCGACCTTTGACGTGGGCTTTAAGTGGGAAAATTTTGTGCACACGATTAGCCTTCAACCCGATGGTAAAATTATTGCTGGTGGCGAGTTTCTTGCTTTTGGTAATGTTCCACGCCGAGGCATTGCGCGCTTGAACTCCAATGGCACTTTAGACCTTACTTTTAACCCGGGAAGCGGCTTCGACGGTGGTTGGGGGGTATATCTTACAGAGTTGCAGTCCGACGGCAAGATTTTGGCTGTAGGAAGTTTTACTTCATTCGATGGCAAGCCTGCCAACTACATCGCTCGCCTGAATCAAAATGGCACGTTAGACGAAACTTTTTCTCCGCCTGCGGGCGGTCCGAATGATCTTGTGTATGCGTTGGCCTTGCAGCCCGATGGAAAGATCCTGATAAGCGGTGATTTTACTCAATACGGCAACCTTTCGCAGCCGCGCTTAGCCCGCCTGAACGCCGATGGCACGTTGGACAATACCTTCCAGGTGGGCAGTGGTCTCAATATGGGGGCAACTTCTATTGTGGTAGAACCCGACGGCAAGATTATCATTGCTGGCAATTTCACGTCGTATAACGGTACGCCGGTGAGGCGTATCGCACGCCTGAATCCCAACGGTACATTAGACCCTACATTTAACACAGGTCAGGGCTTCAATGATATCGTCTATCATCTTCTACGCCAGCCTCACGACGGCAAAATTCTGGCGGGTGGGCGTTTTACCGGCTACAATGGCACTGGTCGCAACCGCATTGCGCGATTGTTCAGCGGCCAGGGCGTCTCCGTGTCAGAGAGTGATTTCGGCATGGCGCTCAAGTGTTATCCCAATCCTACCTTCGGAGAAGTTTTCGTGGATTTAGGGCAAATGTTCCCAGACATACAGGTTATCGTGCGCAATGCTGTTGGGCGAACCGTAAGCACTCATCGTTTTGGCGCTGCGCAAGTCTTGCGCTGGCATTTAGATGGCGCGTCTGGGCTGTACTTTGCTGAAGTGCGCTCAGGCGATGGCAAGGCAACTGTAGTGAAGATCGTTAAGCGGTAGTAATAATCTGCACAGCGCGCTCCCTTTAAGCAGGCGTAGCGAGTCTGCCTTTCTCCATGCTCTAGATTTTTCCGTACAACGAAGTGCCATTAAAGACTGCCTTGCCTCAAAGCATTAGACGTCCTGCGAGGAAATTTTTGCCTGCTTTCAAAACCCAATTTTCTTCTTCGGCGCCGACAGGTCGCGTTTGAGGGCGGCCATGCGGATGGCGGCGATGGCGGCTTCTACGCCTTTGTTGCCGTGTTTGCCGCCGGCGCGGTCGAGGGCTTGCTGTTCGGTGTCGGTGGTCAGGACGCCGAAGATGAACGCCTTGCCGGTGGCTATGCTGAGGTTGACCAACCCGTGGGCTACGGCTTGGTTGATGTACTCGTTGTGGTTAGTTTCGCCCTTGATGACACAGCCCAGACAGATAACGGCGTCCGGGTTTTTCTGTCCGTGCACGATGCGGGCGCCCGCGGGGAGCTCGAAGGAGCCAGGCACTTGCACGGTATGGATATTTTCAGGCCGCGCGCCGTGTTTGAGCAGCGTCTCGTAGCAGCCTTCATACAGGGCATGCGTGATGTGCGCATTCCACTCGGCCACAACGATGCCGAATGTCATTTCAGCGGCATCCGGTACCGTGGAAGCATCGTATTGAGATAAATTTTGGAGTGCTGAAGCCATGTCAACGCTGTTGAGGTTGAATGCGCCGGAAGCGATAAGCTACGCCACCGATGTCGTGAGCAGCTTTTTCGTCGGCGCGATTAGGAATGAGGTGATACAGCGTGAGTGTATCGTTGGTGGCGTTGTAGCGAAAAGCAAAGCGCCTCTCGCTGTTTGGTTTGTCGGATTTCGCCAGGATTATCACATCATAGGGCTCTTTTGCGGTTAAGCAGTCAGCGGTAACACAGACTCGATAAGTGTCGTACTCCTTCCATTTCAGAATACTCCCTCCTGGAGTAAAGAGTAAAGAGTCGCGGCTTGTGCCTTTGCCGATGGGCAGCATCAGTCCCTGAAAGAGATTGTGGTGTAGGGCCACCATAAAGGCTCCGAACGCATCTGCAGTGTTTGCGCTCGATTTAATGTAGCGATCCATGCGGGTGCGGCCCTTTGTGCCATCGAAGACCGTCATGTCTTTTTCGCCCTGAGAATGGTAAATGGCAAAGATAGACTTGCCTTCAAAGGCGTTTTGAAATTCCAAGGTGTCGCGCTTATACTTGACGGCGAGTTTCCAGGAGCGATTGCCGTCATAGCAAATGACGCTATCGGCCAGATCGGGCAGAAACTCGAAAGCATAGGCGTAAGGAACATGAGCGTTGTTCATAGCTCCAAGGACAGAGCCATATTGATTGGCGCGGGCACAAAAATCCATCGCGATCCATTGACCCGCTAACACAAATGGGCTTGCTTGCGTGGAGGCGGCGGAAATTTGTTCCCTTTTCGTTTGGCTTTGGTCTGACTTACACGCTACAAAGAGCACTGTTGCTAAGCAGATGAACAGAAAAGCTTTTTTCATAGGCATGGTCTGTTGATGGCGCAAAGGTAATGTACCTCAGCCGGGTAGCTTGCTGCGAGAAGCAATCTCTGCGCCCATAAAGCGCGGTATGTACGCAGATTTTGTTCCTTCTGAGTATTTGTCGTTTGGTTTGAGCAAGCAAATTATCGAACGCTTGCCAACTGTCTCAAGGGTGTTTTTAATCTGATTTTCCTCTATTTCGAAAGGTATTTTTAGGGTTAAATCTTATTTACATAATTAATTTATAATCAATTATTTAATTTAAAAATCAAATAAAAAAATCTCAAGAAACTTGTGCTAACGAGCAGGCCAAACTGTCCCTTCATCTGCCTATAGGTGCCTGGACTTTTGACCTCGCAAACAGGAAAAAAACGCGAGGTCACTATGGCAAACTTTTACAATGACTTGAACCTGGTTTATGGCGCAGTTGCGCGCAATTCCCATTCTCATCTGTTAACTGCTCAGTCGGTTATCATTATTGATATCACGGGAGTGTAAGTTTACTAGGCGACACAAAACCATAAGCTGCTCATCGTGTACGGGGCAATCCACTCAGCGCATTTCGGAATGAGATTTGGGGGAATCCAGTAAGTTTGTCGCCAAACGACTTTCCTTTCCTAGTTCTGCCTCTTTAAATGACCTCAGAGATGCACGAATTGCGCGAACTTGTCTCGATTGTCACTAAGCAAAAACTGCGTTCAGCCTCCTTGCTCGCTCTCAAATCCCTACAACCTGGGCCATTGTCCATGCAGCTGTACGACTTAGTTGCTGACGGCAAGGTAGATACTGACGAACAGGCAATGGCCCTCCTCTATCCGAATAACCCGGACGCGAATATTTCCTATCAGCGCATTAAAAAGGCGTTGCGCGACTATCTGGTGCAGATGTTGCTTATCCTCGACGTGCAGCAACCTCATTACAACTCACGTCAGCGCGCATACTTCGAATTGTGCAAAAAATGGGGTGCGCTCAAAATCTTGTGGGGAAAAAATGCACATCGAGCTACGCTACAATTGGCAGAGGAGATACAAAAGCAGGCACTTCGGTACGATTTCACTGATATGGCCTTGGACGTGGCGCGCGTTATGCGGCTTTACTACGGCTCCATTGAGGGCAACGCGAAGAAATACGAGCAATACGGTGAGCAAGTGCACCACTTAGAGCAAGTTTTATACTACGAGAATCTAGCAGAGGAATTGTATACGAATCTCGTCATCCGTTACGTAAACAACAAAGCCACTAAGCACGATGTCCCGCACGTTGCTCGCCAGTATTTTGAGCGCATCGCTGAGGCATTGGATAAGTATGACACTTATCGTCTGCATTTTATAGGCCGACTGATTGAAGTTATCATTTACACAAGTGTCAACGACTACCGGAAGACAATAGAAATCTGCGATAAAGCTATCCGGTTTTTTGAGGCCAAAAACTACGTAGCAAACGTGCCGCTTCAAGCTTTTCTCTATCAAGAAATGGTTTGTTTTGTTCAGTTGCGCGATTATGAGAAGGGCCGCCAGGCAGCCGAGCGGGGCTTGCAATTGTTGGAGCAGGGTTCGTTCAATTGGTTCAAGTACCAAGAGTTATTCTTATTGCTTGCCCTCCATTCGCGCCAGTACCAAGAAGCTTATCGCATTTACAAGGTTACAGTAAAACATCGGCGTTTTAGCGGCCTTCCGGAGGGAATCCGTCAGATTTGGAAGATCTTTGAGGCATACTTATTCTATCTTATTCAAATTGGTCGGATTCAGCCTGACGAATCAGAGACCGTTATCAATCGCATCCGCATTAGGCGTTTTCTCAACGACTTGCCTATCTTTTCTAAGGATCGCCGGGGAATGAACATACCCATTCTCATCTTTCACATTCTCTACCTCATCCTTACAAAAGACTACGACGCAGTCATCGACCGAATGGAGGCCATTAAGAAATACACCTCGCGTTACTTAAAGCGCGACGATAATTATCGCAGCAATTGCTTCATCAAGATGCTTCTTGTCATGCCTGATGCAGGCTTCCATCGAGCAGCTGTCATGCGTCGGGCCGAAACCTATGTTAAGATGCTCAAACGCGTACCTTTAGACTTTGCAAATCAGTCTCACGATATCGAGATCATTCCTTACGAAGACCTATGGGAAATGGCTCTAGACTCTCTGCAAAATACTATCTACAAGCCTAGAACGCGAAAAGTGGCCATTGCCTAACTGCGCTTGCCCAGATTTTAATTATCGAGAACATTAAAAACAGCGAAGAGAAAAAATCGCCGCGAGCATTTAGGGATCTAATTTTCCGAAAAAGAAACCTTTCTACCTCTGCGTAACGGCGAAACTTAACGCCTCACTGACAGAAGTCAGTCTTTTTCAGCGAGGTAAAGAGTTCTCCTCCTCGCAAGGGCCCGTGGTGCTAATACCAGCTCCCTTTCTCGAGGAGAACCAATTACCCGCTGCGCGCACATTTCTGTTATCCCTCAGGCATTACCGAATTGTATCGCACTCCAAAACAAACCAATGAGGCGTTATTTGACAAATAATCTTCTATTTTTTTTGAAAAAAAAATTCAAACCAAATATACGAGTTCTTTTTTCGTTGCATATTTGCGTGTCGAAACACTTAAAACCCTTTTATTCTTTCACCTAAAATCGTTCTACTATGGGCACTTTTCTATCTCTAGGTCGCTGGATCTTCCCTATTCCGTTTATCCTCTTTGGCTTAACTCACTTTGCCAAGGCGGAAGCCTTGAGCGGTATTGTACCGGCCTACATGCCAGCAAAAGTGTTTTGGGTTTATCTTTCTGGGGTGGGCATGATAGCCGCTGCAGTAAGCATGTATCTGGGCAAATACGACAAGCTTGCTGCTACGCTGCTTGCCATTATGTTACTGCTCTTCGTTGTAATGGTGCATCTGCCCGGCGTTTTAGCGGGTAGCGACTCTATGCAACAGGCTTTGCCCAGTTTACTTAAGGATATAGCTTTAGCTGCAGCGAGCATGATGTATGCGCAAAATCAAGCTCGCGATAGTTCAATTGTCGGATAGACAGGAGACACCATAAATTTGTTGTTTAGTGTCGCTCGAGTGAAAAGCACGAGGGCGACACTTTATTTTGTAGCGAGACATTACACTTTTTGCTAAGCGGGCGGTTGCTTGAGATGTTGGGTTCTT
The DNA here is from genome assembly GCA_025055285.1 of Saprospiraceae bacterium. GTDB lineage: Bacteria > Bacteroidota > Bacteroidia > Chitinophagales > Saprospiraceae > M3007. The sequence continues at coordinate 6,296 of JANWXM010000025.1, read as the reverse complement.
CATGCCTTTTTCTCTTATAGGTCTTCCTTGAAAGAGGCAAGGCTTTTTTCCGCGGAAGCGAGGAAGAGAACTTATCTTCGCCGCAGTGCTAATGATTTGCGCTTTCCGATGAGCCAGCAAAATAAGTATCCAGTCAACGCGGCGAAGGTAATAAGCAGCGCCATAGGGGCACTGTTATTCTGTGCGCCCTCAGTTTGGGGACAATTGTCTGGAGTAATACGCGACGAGAACGGCGAACCTCTTGCCTATGCGACGGTATATGCGCGCAACACTACGAAGGGAACAGTAGCCAACAGCGAGGGTCAGTATCGCCTAGCGTTAGAACGCGGCGAGTATGACATTGTTTTTCAATACATTGGCTATAAGCAACGAGTAGAGCGGGTCGTGATAGGGAACAAACCTGTGGTATTGAATGTCCAGCTGGAACCCATCAGTTTAGAGCTGGCCGAAGTAGTCATTTCAGATGAAGATCCGGCCTATAGCATCATGCGTAAGGCAATTGCCAAACGCGATTACTACAGAGATCGCACACCCAATTACAGTTGCGATGTGTATATCAAGGGGTTTTACAAAGTTTTAAAAGCGCCTCAAAAGGTTCTTGGTCAGGAAATAGGCGATTTAGGAGGCATTCTAGACAGCAATCGCACGGGAGTCGTGTACCTATCTGAGTCGGTATCAAAGCTCTACGTGCAAGGCCGACCGCCACGCGTTAAGGAGGTAATGGTGCTTAGTAAAGTTAGCGGTAACACGAGCGGCTATAGCCTTAATCGGGCAACGCTGACGGAGTTCAATTTATATGAGCAGCACCTGTCGCTTGACCGGGAAATCCTGTCGCCTTTGGCAGACAATGCCTTTTCCTACTATTACTTTCGGCTGCTAGGCCGCCTGCGCGACAACAATGGATACGACATTTACAAAATTGAAGTGCAGCCTAAGCGTCCGGAGTCGCCCGCTTTTTTCGGCCACATTTACATTGCCGACGAATGGTGGAACCTCACTGGCGTGGACTTGCGCATCACCGGAAAAGCTATTCATCAGCCCATCCTTGATACCTTATCTGTTCGACAGGAGTTTGCTTTAGTCAATAAACCAGACCAATGGTGTTTGCTCAGTCAACACACGGCCTTGACCTTTGGGCTATTGGGTTTTCGGTTTAGCGGCTTTTTCTACAGTGTATTTTCCAATTATGACTTAACCCCCCGCTATGAGGAAAAGTTCTTTGGACGAGAGCAATTTCGCGTGGCAGACACTGCAGTTACCCGTCGCGATACGGCGTATTGGAACCGCATCCGCCCTGTGCCGCTAACAGCGGAAGAGGCTCTCGACTATGTGCGCAAAGACAGCTTAGAACAAGTTTGGGAAAGCAAAGCTTACATGGACAGCCTCGACCGCATGCGCAACCGCTTTAAGCCCATTCATCTCTTTGCTGGTTACACATGGCGCAATTCATATCGCAAGCAGATGTTTACCTGGCCTTCCCCTCTAGAAGGCATACAATTTAACACAGTTCAGGGGTGGGTGCTAGACGTGCGCCCATCGTTTCGCCAGAGCGAAAGCCGCCGTCGGCGCTCGCGCTATTGGGAAGTGGGCGGCGTGCTCAATTATGGCTTTTCAGAGCAGCGCCTTCGCGCTAGTGCGCGGGTTTCGCGGCGCTTCGAGAGCATTTTTTACACTCAAGGAGAAATTAGCGGAGGACGGACGGTCGAGCAATTCGACCCAAATCAACCCATTAGCATTTGGGCTAATCAGCTGTATTCCCTTTTGGCTCGATTAAATTACATGAAGCTATACGAGAAAACTTTCCTAGATGCGCAGGTAAGTCGTTACCTATTTGCCGGCCTGCGCATGCGGTTAAAAACAGAATGGGCAGAGCGGCGCGCTTTGGTCAATACTTCAAGCTTTAGTCAATACAGAGGCACTCGTGAGTACACGCCCAACACACCGCTGCCAGTCGTTAGCAGTGAACCAGAGCGGCCTTTCTTCGAAATGCATCGGGTGTTTCGTCTCGACCTTCAAGCGCACCTTCGCTTCGGACAGAAATACAGTACTTATCCGGACTATCGCGTATATTCAGGTTCAAAATGGCCCGATTTGACGCTTTCTTTCGTACAGGCCATTCCAGGCATTGCGGGAAGCACCATGAACTATCAGCGCTTACAAATAGAAATAACCCAAACCGACTGGAGCTGGGGGCTGTTCGGCTACTTAGACGCTAAAATCGGCGCTGGAGCCTTTCTGAGCCGCCGCCAAATGGCGTTTATGGACTACTTCCACCCGCGCGGCAACCAAACCATCTTCGGCAATCGATCAGAATACCTGAGCAGTTTCTTCCTTTTGCCTTATTACGAATACAGCACAGATGGTGCCTATGCCTACGCGCACTTGCGCCACCACTTTAATGGCTGGGTATTAGAGAAATTGCCCCTGGTGCGAAAATTAGGGTGGCGCGAAGTGTTATGCATTAACGCATACCATGCCGACCGCTTTGCTGTACAACCCTTTAAACCAACAGTCCGTCTGCCTTATTGGGAAGTAGGATGGGGCCTTTACAACATTGGGATCAAAGCCTTTCGACCTTTTCACATAGATATTGCTGCTGGCTTTTTTGCAGGAGAACATTATCGTACAGGGGTGGTACTGGGCATGGAACTGCGCTGAATTTTGAAAAGAATGAAAATTTTTTATAAACTTGTTTGGAGGAATTTCGATGAGATACCTACTTTTGCATGGTTCTTACTGTAATTTTTAATCCAAAATAGTTGAAGGACGATTTAATAATCTCATGAGAAAGTTGTTGAAGAGGATTTTTTGCTCTCTTAAGAAGGCGATGAGTGCACAAGCGGCACGTAGGGCAAAGTTTTTTCGCATAATATCTTTCACTTAAATAATAAATAGTCTCTTATGAAAAGTCTCATGCGCAGAAGGTTGACTAACGTGTTGAGCGTGCTAGTAGCATCTCTGTTGTTCATGGATGCGTTGCATGCCCAAAATGTAGAACCCGCTCTTGCGGACGTTCAAATCAACTGGGTTTCTCCCTCAGAAGCAATAGACCGTCTTTCTCAAGCTATTAGCACCTTAGAGCAGGAGGTGCAAAACGCTGGCTATGCCAGTCCGCTGACGTATAAATTAAAGTATTACAGCGCTGTTTTCAACTCCATTGAACAAGGGATGGAGGTACCAGTGGCGGTGGATGCCAACTACGGGCGGTTTGTTCCAGGCGTACTGGATATCCCAGTAGAGTATCCCAATTCTGTGCCTCCTGATACTTGGGCTGCGTATCGCCGAGACCTTACCCAACTTCTTCAAAAATAATTCAATCCCATTTATTCAATCAACTCAAATGGTTCTCTCATGAAAAAGTCTTCTACTTCCGTTGGTTTTCTGCAAGTGATGTTGTTGGCGGTGGCTATGATGGTAATACAACAAAAAGCTGCTGCCCAGATAGACTACGCGGCAATACCCTGCACTGACCCCTATGTGCAGATAGCTACACAAACGGGTACCACTTACCTAGGAAGCGGGGACGACGTCGTGTTCTCCAACATTGCCTTGCCGTTCCCTTTCCAATTGTATTCTACGGTTTACACGACCGTTAATATCGGCACCAACGGGTTCATTGTATTGTTGCCAGGAACGAACCGCGGTTTTACGAATGCTAACCTGCCTACTGCTATAGCAGGCGCAGCCCTCTATCCTTTTTGGGATGACTTAGATGCCGACCCAGGTGTCGTGCCGGGTTCTGGTGTATATACCCGAGTAGATGGCATGGCGCCAAATCGCATCTTTACCGTCGAATGGTGGCGTATCGGACACTTTAACATGGCGCCGGGTACGGGAGACATTACGTTTCAGGTTCGCTTGTTTGAAAATGGCAACCGCATACAATTCAAATATTTAGACGTTCTTTTTGACGGGCCTCATACCTCCTTTAACAACGGTCTGAGTGCAACCATTGGTTTGGAAGGCGAGTTGACTACGCCTCGGCCGTTTACTTTAATAGGCTTTAACACTGCCTCGGTGAGTGATGGTCAATGCATTGAATTCGTGTTGCCTCAGGCCTGCAACCCAGTACCAGGGCCGACTCTCAGTTTTAACACAACACCAGGGGCCTGCTCAGCTACAGCGGCAATTGCCCTGCCCTCTTCTAATCCGCCCGGATGCATCAACGGCGTAGCTGTGGGATTGCGCTACAGCCTGAACGGGGGGCCCTTTGTTAATGTCACGCTGCCGGCGACGACTGTTACGCTCACGTTACCCAAGGGAAGTAATGTTATTGTTTGGCAAACTTTCGTCATTGCTACGGGGGCCACTGCGGGTCAAGCTACCCAAATTATCAACGTCAATGACAACGAGCCGCCTAAACTCAATTGTTCTCAGAATATTATTGTTAACTTAGGGCCAGGCGAGTGCTGCCGAAATATCTCTTGGCCCGAACCGACCGCAACAGATAACTGTCCCTTCCTTCAAGGGCCATTCCAGTTGAATACTATCAATTCAGGTGGTAATGCTGGCTCAGTAGGGGGCACGGTGTATTTCAACATCAACAATACGTCGGGTCAGCCTATCATCATCACTCACCTCGGGATGAATATCTCGGCAGCTACGCTAGTCAACATTTATGTAAAGTCAGGTACTCATGTAGGGTTTGAAACGAATCCCAGCGCATGGACGCTTGCTGGCACAGCCGATGGGACCACAGGACCCTTCTCGGGACCCTTCCCAGGAAACGGCACCATTACCCCAGCACCCGTTACCACGCCAGCGGGTGGTATCACTCTTGGCCCAGGGCTATGGGGTATTGCCCTGCACACACCTACGGCACAGAACAATTACACGAACGGAAACGGCGCAAATCAGACCTACACAGACGCTAACATCACCATAAATTTAGGGTCAGCGACTAACTCTCTCTTTGGTCCTACGGTGTTTTCGCCGCGTGTGTGGAACGGTTTTGTGCGCTATTTGGTGGGTGGTCCTCCTCAAATCATACAAACGGCCGGCCCGGCAAATGGTAGCTCTTTCTGCAAGGACGACAGCCCCTTCACTATTCGCTACCAAGTGGCCGATGCTTCAGGCAATATTGCCACGTGTTCCTTTACCATTCGGGTAAATCCTTTCCTGAATGCTACCAATTCTCTGACCTGTAACGACAACGTGCAGGTATCGGTCGACCAAAACTGCTCAGCCTTCGTCAACGCTGACCAAGTGCTGGAGGGCGGGCCATACAAGTGCTATGATGATTACGTAGTGGAGGTAGACAAAACGCTGCCTTTTGGTAACGGTCCGTGGATTCGCCTAAGCCGAGGCCCGAGCTTCCCGGGATTTGGTGCTCCAACACCTCTAGGGCCCGACGACGTCGGCAAAACGTATCGATATCGCGTAACAGACCCTGCCACAGGTCAGCGCTGCTGGGGGTATCTTACTGTAGAGGATAAACTGCCACCGGTGTTGAAGTGCGATGAAACTTTCGTGCCGTGCAATGACTCCACAAAAGACGGTGCGGAGCCATACGAACCTTGTGCTAATCCAATAACTGTATTGCTTGCTGACCCATTGTTTACTATTAATACAGCCAACAACGGCAATGCCGTAGGCGGTATGGTGTTCTTCAACATTACGAACAATACTAGCCTGCCGCTAGAAATCACGGCGATAGGCATGAACATTTCTGGCCCAACGCTTATAAACATCTACGCGCGGCCCGGTACGCACGTAGGTTTTGAATCAAATCCTGCGGGCTGGACACTTGTAGGCACAGCAGACGGCACAACAGGGCCCTTCTCTGGCCCGTTCCCAGGTAACGGTACTATAACGCCTTGTCCATTAAATACGCCTATTATCCTGCCACCGGGAACATTTGGCGTAGGCTTGCATACCGTATCGGCTTCTTCAAACTACACAAACGGTACGGGTACTAACCAGACTTACACGGATGGCACCATCACGTTGAATTTAGGCTCTGCCACCAATGGTCTCTTTACTGCTCCTGTATTTTCCCCGCGGGTATGGAATGGTTTCGTGCAATATAAGAAAACAGTGCCGCCCTCCTGCTTGCCGAATGGTTTAACGTTGGGAGTTAATGCCTTCAAAATTGCCCCCTTCACATATCGCGTCACTCGCGGAACGGGAACACCTGTTCTTGAGCCTTGCTCGGATGTGACGCTTACCTATGCTGACATTGCCGCTGTAGCTGAACCGTGCTCTAGCCCGAATGTTCGCACGATTACGCGTCGTTGGACGGCCGTTGATGCTAGCGGCAGGGTGTCCACATGCCTTCAGCGCGTCAACGTGCTGCG
>JANWXM010000024.1 GCA_025055285.1 Saprospiraceae bacterium | reverse complement strand
TGTGTCTCCATCCTGCAAGATTACAACTTTTGGCATTATTCTCTATTTTTGGAAGAAGGGGTGCGGAAGATGCATTTCAAAAATTATTGTACGAAAAATTGCCAATAGGAAACATAGGCGGCTGAGAGTCTCTTTTGATCTGCGATTTTAGTCGTCGACTCGCTAAGGTGTAACAGTCTTGGCTATTTTACTCAGCGTCCAACGTCAAGGCTCATAACTGGAACTGTGGATTAGTCCTTTGAAGAGCTCAAGCCCGTTCTCACGTGGATGCGGGTTCTTGTTCCTCATGAACAAAGCAGCCTTAAACGCCAACCCGATTCCCTAGAGAGAATAGGATATGGCATTTGCTATCTCCCTGCGAGAGAACTTTTGTGAAGGCAGAAGAGGTCCCACGCGATTGCTCCATAGACACCAAGGTATTCTACAAGAATCCAACCGTATTTTTCTTGAAGTCCGCCATTAGCATAATGGGTATAGGAGAGAAAAACCGCTGCTGTCCAGACCGTTGGGAAGCGCCAAGGTGGCGTGCGCTTTGAGGCAAGACTTAGGGTAAAAGGCACAAGGACGTACCATGGATGCACCGTAGTTACTAGAAACAAGTACAGTCCGGCAGCCAATACCATGCGGTCAGCAAAGCCCAGTGCCGAAAACACTCCCTTTCGATAGAGGGCAATAAACCACACGCCTCCAAAAATCAGTATTCCCAAAAGAGGCCCCGCTAGGCGCGCTCGTAACACCTCCTTGAGGGCAAACGCATTGAGCACGCCTTCGAACATGTAATAAAGACTAGCATTGAAGGCAAATTGTCGAAAATACAGTTGAAGACTATTGAAGAGGTTTTGCAAAACCGCCCAGTCCCACAGCGGTAAAAAGAAAAACGCGCATAAAGAGGTGAAACAACTGAAGAAGAGCCATCGCAAGTGCCCTCTCAACTCCCTCCAGAGAATTGGTAAAAACAACAGCGGCAATAGCTTAACGGCAACCGCCAGTGCCCAACACAAAGCAGCCAAGGCCCAGCGCTTGCGTTCGCTGATTCGGAGGTGGAAAGATTGGCCAAGCCAAAGGCCTAGGAGCAAGAAAGCCAGCATAGCTGCCTCGAAGTGCGCATTTCCTACGCCCTCTACGACAACCAGCGGATTAAGCGCGTACGCCGTTGCCGCCTGACCATTTGGATGCAAGCGCCGCAATACCCATAAGACCAGCAAATCTGCCGCCCACAAGAAAACCTTGAGGACAAACACCCCACCAGCAATGCTTTCGGGAAACACCTTAGCTGCCACCCAAAACGCGCCCTGACACACCGGCGGATAAACGGTGTAGTAATGCGGCGAATTAAGTTTAGAAAACAGCTCTGGCGTGATACCGACCAAAACTTTGCCGCCTTCCATAACTTGCGCCGGTGTATAGGCGAACGGATGAATGCCTTGCGCCGCCAAACGACCGTCCCACAGGAAGCGATAGACATCGTCGGAGAGGTTAGGTGTGCTGAAAAGCAGAAGCGTCCGAAGCACTATGCCCACTGCCCACAACTCCCAGAATGAAAAGAGACCCTTGCGCACCAGATGCAAAATAGCCAGGTAGGCGACGAAGAACGCTCCATACGCTAATATTAACGATGGAAAATCCGATCTATCAGCCTCATAGCCAAGCCAAAGGGTCAGGAAACTCACCGTACAAAAAAAGAAAACGCGAGTAAGCAAGAGATACATGTTGTCTTACGATAGTGTTGCACGAGAAGCGCAAGCCTTGCCAATGAGCAAGAAACTATAAATGCAAAGGTCTTGACGAGGATAAAAAAGGCCCAACCCTCGTATATAGGGTTGGGCCTTTCACCAGTACAGTGAGCGTTTGCTGACTTAATGGCAGTTGCCCTGAATAGTTACATTAAATCGGCAAGTAGCAGTCTGTCCAGCGGTATTGCTAACAGTAAGCTGGATGGCTACTCTACCTGGGTTGACGATAGTACCTGCTGGAGGCGTCTGGACAATCGGATTGAGTGGTGCACCACATCCGCCGCTGACCGAGGCAAGAGAAGTGTAGTCTCCGAGTGTAGCCTGGCAGGAGCTGTTCGGAATAAGCACAGGAACGCTGGAGGGGCAAGTGATGACCAGGGGTGGCAAATCCTCGTCCACCTGGCCATCGCAGTCGTTGTCTTTACCATCGCACAGCTCCGGAGCGCCAGGATATACGGTCGGATCGTTGTCGTTGCAATCGTCTGGCAAAAACGATCCGTCGCCATCGGCATCCGCACCGCCGCAAGCCGCTGGCCCAACTTTATTAACGGTGAAGGAACACGTTACCGTGTTGAGACTAGCATCCGTAGCGGTAAGCGTAACAGTTATCGGGCCCGTGTTGACGACAGTCGTACCCGCTGCTGGCGACTGAGTAATTGTCGGATTTGCAGTACAATTATCGCTGACTGCAGCAGGCAAGTAGGCCGGCAGTGTAGCCTGGCAAGAGGCATTGAGCGTCAGCGTCTGCGTCGGCGGGCAGGTAATCGAAGGCGGCGTGTTGTCTACCTTGTTCACGGTGAACGTGCAAGTCCCTGTGTTGCCACTGGCGTCGGTGGCCGTTAGCGTTACGGTGAAGGGCCCCGCACCGCTAACCGTCGTGCCAGCCGCAGGCGACTGCGTTACCGTTGGGCTGGTCGTGCAGTTGTCGCTGACCGAAGCAGGCGAGTACACCGGCACCGTGGCCTGGCAAGAGGCATTCAACACTAACGTCTGCGTCGGCGGACACGTGATCGAAGGTTTTGTATTGTCCACTTTGTTCACTGTGAACGTGCACGTCCCCGTGTTGCCACTGGCATCAGTAGCCGTCAGCGTCACGGTAAAGGGACCCGTGCCGCTGACCGTCGTGCCGGCCGCAGGCGACTGCGTTACCGTCGGGCTGGCCGTGCAGTTGTCGCTGACCGAAGCAGGCGAGTACGCCGGCACCGTGGCCTGGCAAGAGGCATTCAATACCAACGTCTGCGTCGGCGGACACGTGATCGAAGGTTTTGTATTGTCCACTTTGTTCACCGTAAAGGTGCACGTCCCCGTGTTGCCACTGGCATCAGTAGCCGTCAGCGTCACGGTAAAGGGCCCCGTGCCGCTGACCGTCGTGCCGGCTGCAGGCGACTGCGTTACCGTCGGGCTGGCCGTGCAGTTGTCGCTGACCGAGGCCGGCGCGTACGCCGGCACTGTGGCCTGGCAATTGGTTCCCAGCACCAGCGTCTGCGTCGGCGGACACGTAATAGTTGGAGCCTGCGTATCATTCACCGTCACTTGGAAGCTACAAACGGCATTGGGCGGACATCCATTCGAAGCCGTAATAACTACGTTGGTAGTGCCTACGTTGAAGAAGGAACCCGAACCCGTGCCGCTGCCGCTGCCCGTCGTGGCGCCGCTAAACGTATATGTTAGCGTAGGCGCAGGCGTGCCGGTAGCCACTGCCGTGTAGTTCACCACGGCGCCACACTGGCCCGGGGTATTGGGCACTACAATGTTGGAGGGGCAGGTGGTAAATGTCGGCGGCGGGCAAGAGCCCTGAACAATGATGACAACATCGTTACCCGTATTGCCCACATAAGTAATCGTCGCATTTAGGCCGCTGCCCAAGATGTTGGGGATAGTCGCTCCCTCGGGCAAACCCGCAAAAGTGCCCGATACAGCATCCGTACCATCGTTGACAACTATGACGAAAACCTCTCCACCTGTAGGTACGTACGAACCTGAAAGCTGCAGCGTAGCGTTGTTTAGATTAACGGCCCCCTCTACGTTTAATTGTGTATACGTACTGCCCGTGCCGTCACCTGGCGTCGTACCATTGATGATAATGTTCAAACTGGTAAAGGATGAAAGAGTCAATGTAGAAGGAGCACATCGCACATCTACGTTGCTCTTGTCGGGATACACTCCATGAGAAGGAGTGAAACCTCCATTCAAAAACAAACTGCCCGTTAAACCCACATCGAAGGTTCCTCCTGTGGGAGGAAAGAGAATGTCTCTGTTAGAGTTCAAAAGCACTTGAACAGAGGGAATAGTGATGCTTATGGGTGCAGTGATGGAGATGTCTCCGGTAAAGAACTGATCGCCAATATGAATAACGGGCGCCGACACCAAATCCAATTCGGCATCCGAGAGCGACAGCGGTCCGCCTAGCACGTCTGTAGTTGAACCCACGTTAATCGGAATGATAAGGCCTTGATTAATCAAAAATGCAGTACCCGCTGTACTGATCGAGGCTGGTGCGTCCAAATCCATGCTGTTGGCATACAAATAAATGTTTCCGCCGCCTGACGAGGATATGGAGCCGCCTGTCATCGCGATACCGTAATTGTCCGCTCCAGCACCCTCGAGACCCTGTACGGTGATGTTTCCACTGAGAGAGGTTATACTCGTTCCCATATCCCTTAAAAAGACGCCATACCCCCCTGTACCCGAGGCATTCGTGCCTCCTATGCCGTAGATACTTATCGGGCCATTCGCCGTTAAACTAGGACCGAAAGCGAAGCGAACTCCTTGATTCGTGGGCGTGCCTCCACCTCCGTTACCTGAAATACTAGCTCCGCCATTAGAGACATTAATGCTCGCATTCGTTGCCATGTTAAATCCTACATTCGCTTCGCCTGTACCGAAGCCGCCAGAACCATTGCCCCAAAAATAGGAGTTCGCATTGATTTGTGCATTCAATCGGATCAAGACTCCTCGGTTGAAGTCGCCGTTTGAAGGTCCTCCAACTCCAGTCATGTCGACAACATCGCCGCTTACTACAGCATCTGATTCCACGAGAATTCCCGTGTTAAACTCAGAGGAAGACGAGAGAATGCCCCCACCGTGCCCTAAGAAAAAGGCAATAAAATTTGCCGATACCCCCGCTGAATTATTGCGTATCAATATGCCATGGTTGGACCCTCCACTAACATTTGACGCGCCGTAACCGTAGAGGTAAACACTATGATTGAGAGAATTTACCTTTGCCTTTTCTTCGATAAAAACGCCTACATTAAATTTAGAATTACCGCTGCCACCGCCATATCCAGTAACACTACAGGAAATTTGAGCTGTAACGATGGCGCTATCGCGCAGCAAAACGCCGTGGTTTTGGTCGCCTGTGGGATCGCCTCCATCACCAAATATACTGACAATGCCATTGCCAGAAGTAATCGACGGCGATTGAAAGGTGTGTACACCGCAATTAAAATTTGAAGCGCCCTGACCTCCTCCATATCCTGATATGTCAACAAGAAAGTATCCCGAAACCACGCTATTTCCCACGATAGACACTCCCATATTAGCATCCCCTGAGGCAGGCCCTCCATAACCTGTTAAGGAAAGGTAGCCTGCATCGGCAATTACGGCTCCGTTGTTCGCAACTTCTATACCGTGCTGACCGCCACCATTATCGCCTCCTCTTCCTTTAAGAGATATTGTCGAAAAATCGCCTGTTGTTTTGACAAGGCCACCGTCTACAAAAATTCCTGTAAAGCTTCCAGAGGTATAGGGAAACAGCCAATTTGCCTGAATATCAATTGTCCCATTGTCTAGCACTAAGCTAGTGCCAGGAGCAAACAAAACATTGCGCGTTACGTCAATATAGACGTTCGTGTTAGACAACGATAGATCCGCATCGCTAAGGAAGTAGACAGCATCAACGCCGGGCGGAGATGCATCGTTAGTGAGGACCAAGTCCAACGTTGCTCCCGGTATAAAGGTTATATCGCCATAGAAATTGACGTTGTCATTGCCTTCATCGCCGTTAATCGTCAGGTTGGGAAAGGGCGCTGTAAAGCCATGCACATCTATGACATCATTACCTTCTTCTGCATTTATTGTAACATCGTTTGTTCCACTAAGCGATATAGAAACTGGGAAGGGTTGCGTAGGGCCGTTGTTAAGCGAATACGTTCGAACCGGAGCAATCGTAGTAAACCTAATATTACCCACGGAAGGCTCATCTGCTAAGAGCAGGTCGCTGTTTCCCGCCAAGTCAGTAACCACAATCGAACCTCCTCCGACAGACACATCGTATTCAGGCAGGATAAACTGGAAGTTATCTATGCTAAGACCGTGGTCGTTGCCTATCGCATTCGTGATTCGCCAACGAATCCAAAGGATATCTCCATTATTCCATGTTATAGGTATAGATCCGCCTATGTTGGGCACTTTACCTACCGTATTGCCATTTATAGCGCCAGAGTTGCTGTTTACCGGGCTCGTAAAGTTGAAGGAAGTCCCCGCCAAGGTCCAACTACTCACCGTGGTAAAGGAAGCTCCAATGCCGTACTCCACAATGAGGGACTGTGGTGTAGTGTTTGCATCTCGCCATTGCTCTCCGTCGTATGTGAACGAAATTTTCGAAACGGTCTTTCCCGTGTTGTTCTGAAAGGCAACGGCTATCCACCCTGCTACGGATCCAGCGCCCGGACTACCCCAATATGCACCACCCGACGCAATGGCCCCTAAGGCGCGCTCCGAGCTGGAGATGGAACCGAAGCTGTACATGGAGCCGGTAGTCGAACTGCCATCTGAGGCATTATAAGCCGTCAGGGCTGTGCCCGGCGCCGGCTGGCGAAAGAGATACCATCCCGGAATAGTAGTGTTGTTTGACCACGGGATGTTTGTTCCTGATGATGCTAAAACGTCAAAATTTTGGTTGTAGGGGATCCCGAAAGAAGTAATCGAGATTTGGCCAGATAAGCAGAAGGCGTGCAGCCACAAGAGACTGATGAGAAGTACACGAGATACCATAAATTTGTTGTTTTTTTATGTGATAATACTGATTAAAAGTCAAAGAGTTGTCCGGCTTTTGGATTTTCGCGGGCAAAGATAAGTTTTTAAAAGATAATTGTATTTTATTTTTATGAACCCTTGACAAATGCCCTAAAAACAGGGGCGAAATGGCTAAAATCTGGGACGAATTCGAATTGCGGGATGAGCACTCCTTTCCCACATGAGCGAGAAATTTGGTTAGGGAGAACCGAATTGAGAACTTTGCCGCGCTTAAAGAACGAAAAGCTGCCGTAGCTTTTCCAAACGCCAACCGAACGCATGAAGAAAGAACTTCACACTTACCTTGAAGCGCATCGCGAGCGATTCTTGAGCGAGCTACTCGACCTGCTGCGCATTCCTTCCATCAGCGCTGACCCTCAGTATGCTGCTGATGTTCAGCGCATGGCTGAGGCCACTGCCGAACACCTGCGCCAGGCAGGCGCCGATAATGTATCTGTTATTCCCACTGAAGGCCATCCTATTGTCTACGGTGAAAAGCAGGTAAACCCGGCGGCGCCCACAGTACTCGTGTACGGCCATTACGACGTGCAACCGCCCGACCCGCTCGACCTGTGGGACAGCCCGCCCTTCGAGCCAGTCGTCAAGAAAACTGACCTACACCCGCAGGGCGCTGTCTTCGCCCGCGGCGCCTGCGACGACAAAGGGCAATTCTTCATGCACGTGAAAGCCTTCGAGGCCATGCTTCGCACCCATACGCTGCCCTGCAACGTCAAGTTCATGATCGAGGGCGAAGAGGAAGTGGGCTCCAAACATTTAGAGGCCTTTTGCCGGCAAAACCACGACCTGCTAGCCTGCGACGTGGTGCTTATCTCCGATACCAGCATCATAGACAACGAAACCCCCAGCCTCACCGTGGGCCTGCGCGGGCTGGCTTATATGGAAGTGGAAGTTACTGGGCCCAACCGCGACCTGCATTCAGGCGTCTACGGCGGTGCTGTAGCCAATCCAATAAACGTCCTTTGCCGGATGATCGCCTCGCTGCACGACAAAAGAGGCCGCGTTACTATTAAAGGCTTTTACGAGGACGTCGAAAAAGTCAGCCGAAAGGAACGCAAACGCCTCAACGCCGTGCCCTTCGACGAAGAAGCCTACATGAGGGATCTGGGCGTGCAGGCGCTATGGGGTGAAAAGGGATACACCACAATCGAGCGCACAGGAATTCGGCCAACGTTAGATGTCAACGGTATCTGGGGTGGCTACACGGGAGAGGGCGCCAAAACTGTGCTCCCTTCGAAGGCTTGCGCTAAAATCTCGATGCGCCTAGTGCCCAATCAAAAGCCAGAAAAAATTGAGCGACTCTTTCAACGATACTTCGAAAAGATCGCTCCGCCCTACGTGAAAGTTAAGGTGAAAGCCCTACACGGCGGCCTTCCCATTGTCATCCCTACAACTAGCGTCGAATACCAAGCGGCTGAAAAAGCGATGGAACTCACCTTTGGCAAAAAGCCAGTCCCACAGCGCGGAGGAGGTAGCATCCCTATTGTAGCCATGTTTCAACAAGTGCTTGGCGTTCATTCAGTCTTAATGGGATTTGGCTTAGATTCCGACAACATCCATTCGCCCAATGAACACTACGGACTGTTTAACTTCTACAAGGGCATAGAGACGATCCCGCATTTTTATCAAATTTATGCAGCGATGAAAAACCACCGGTAGGCCAAAGCCCGTTGAGAACACCTCCGGCCTCATCCCGCTACTACACGAAAAACACAAACATTTAATAAGACGAAGTTTATGAATAGAATCATTCCGTTGTTGCTTTTTCTTGCAACAGTTAGTACCCTGAACGCTCAGCGCGTTACGCTCAAAAGTGCTCAAGACAGCGCGAGTTATGCTTATGGTATGATCATCGGCAATAGTCTCAAGCGCCAGTTATCCTCCTGGTTGAATCTGGAGATGTTGGCTCGGGGCCTGTATGACGTACTTCGGGAAGCAGAGTTGCCGATGGATCAGCAGACAGCGACGTTAGTCTACGGGCGATACAGCCAGGAGCAGCAGCGCCGCGCTGGAGAGGAGAGCAAAGCTGCTGGATTAAAGTTCTTAGAAGAGAACAAGAAGCGCCCTGGAGTGATAACTACGGCCAGTGGTCTGCAGTACGAAATACTCAAACGCGGCGAAGGCAAAGAAAGCCCTAAGGCTACCGACCGTGTTAAAGTACACTACCATGGCACAAATATCGACGGTTCGGTATTCGACAGCAGCGTAGAACGCGGCCAGCCTGCCACCTTTGGCCTAAATCAAGTCATTGCCGGCTGGACGGAGGGGCTTCAACTTATGCGCGTAGGCGATAAGTTTAAGTTTGTAATTCCCGCTGAACTTGCCTACGGCGAGCGCAGCCCTAGCCCTAAAATCAAGCCCAACTCGGTGTTGATCTTCGAAGTAGAACTCCTCGAAATCAATCCAAAAGAATAAGTTCTCTTGGTTGAGATGGCACCTGCCGTTTTGTGAGAGGTGCCATCTCAAAAAAGATGACACATGAAACCAAAGCGCTCCTCCCTGCAATGGCTTACCACGGCTGTACTTACCTATATGGTATTGGCCTTTGCATGGTGGGCCATTGAACTATGGCGTCAAAACGACCGACTCCTCGCAGCTTCAGTGCAAGTTTTGGTGCAGAAGTACCGTCGAGATAGCCTCAACCTAGACTCTGATGCACTACGCGAGACAGCAGAGTATCAAGTGCTGCTAGACCGCCATCGTCGGCATCGGCGCATGATCCTGTCAGAAGGCATTTTCTTTACGCTGTGTCTGATGTTTGGCCTTTGGGTTATTAATCGCGCTGCGCGACGCGAGGTAGCTTTAGCGCGCCAGCGACGCAATTTCCTGTTAAGCATTACTCACGAACTCAAATCACCCGTCGCGGCCATGCGGTTGGCTCTAGAAACGATGGCCCGGCGCGCGCTCAACCGCGAACAAATCGAGCAGATCTGCTCTAATGGCATGCGCGATGCTGCTCGGCTGCAAACATTAGTAGACGACTTGCTGCTGGCTGCTCGTTTAGAGGATAATTGGCAGCCTCAACCCGAGCCGGTAGACGTAAGCGCTGTCATTCAAGATTGCGTCGCCAATGCCAAGGTACGCTTCCCAAAGGCCTGTGTCGAGGTAGAAATTCCCGCGAATTTTCCGCCCATCCAAGCCGATCGCCTCGGATTGACCTCTGTCGTGCAAAACCTGCTCGACAACGCGCTCAAGTATTCGCCTCCTGACGCTCCCGTGCGCATAAGCGTAACTCCACTTCCCGGCCGCCAGATGCGTCTGACAGTAGCTGACCAAGGCGTAGGTATTCCCGATGCAGAAAAATCGGCCATCTTCGAAAAGTTTTATCGCATCGGCAATGAAGAGACGCGCCAAACTACGGGAACTGGACTAGGCCTCTACATCGTAAGTCAGATTGTGCGCTTGCACGGAGGCTCTATTAGCGTTTGCGACAATTACCCTCGAGGAACGGTCTTCGTCGTAGAGCTATAATTATCGGTCGTCGTACTCTTGCAAGATGCGCGCACGCAGAGCGTTTACTTTGTTTGTTTGCTTCCAGCCCTCTGCTGCGCACAAGTTGGCCATTTCCTTGACTCGGCGCGCCAATTCCGTCTTCGGGTGGCGCTGCAAAGTGTATTCCCAAGCCGAGCGATAGGCCTGAGAAACTTCGTTGGTCTCTGCAGAAAAGACTGGTGTGTTGTCTACACCGTTGAGCAGCGCTAGGCGCAGCCAAGCCTCCGACTCGCGCGTCTCGGCTCGGCGAATGAAGTAAGGATAGCGCCGATTGAAATTCTCCCACCACACAGCCATTTCTACAACTGATTCAAGAGGTGCAATGAGGGCGCCGTTTTCGTAAATAGGGTTCTTGTACTCCTGCATACGCTGATTAATATACCGCTGCATGGGCTGGCTGACGCGAGGACCGAAAAAGTCTCGAAAGCGCTCCCAATTCACCACGGGAAAGAACATGCCCTCTCCCCAAGCAAGGCGAAACCCATTGGAGTACAGCGAGTCGGTAAGAGGATATTTACTATAATCGAAGCGGCCTTGATACACAGCCTGGGCATCGGCCTCGTTGAAGGGCAAGCGACCTTCTGTGAGCTTCCAGAGTTCGCCCTCCACCTCAATGCGCCGCAAGAATTGCTCTAGAAGGACAAACACAGCATCGGCCAAAGGAGCTGTTGTTGCCTCTAGGTGTTTTTCCACATAACGCCAGGCTTTAGAACCGCTGCTGAGGTCGCGAGGATCTAGCCCCTGGAGGTGTCGAATGAAGGCCTCCAACGCAGCAGGGTCGGGGCGCTGCACCTCGGGGCCTGCGTACAACTCCGTAATGCCCGCCCCGTAGGCCCAGCCGGCTTGCTTTTCCTCCTTGAGCCGATGGGCAAAAACGTAGCGTTCGCGATAGGTTACACCGCCCAGAGTGAGTTCCTCTCGATTAGCGGAGAGCTCGCCTTTTCCCGCGAGAAGTTCGCCCTCAGCGAGGTGAGCAATGATAATGGCATCTTGTTCAGGCTTTTTGCGCAAGGGCAAGTCGTCTACGCGAACGGCGTATAGGAAATACTCGGGCTTGTTGAAATCGGCATCTGGTCGGTCGGAGCGACATTGCAACAGTATGCAGCACCAGAGCACTCTTAGAAAAAAGATTGCGGGTCTCATATGTGTTTCATAAAGAAAGATAGGACGTCGTCGAGTATACGTGCAATGCGTTTTTTTTTTGCCCTCTAAATGAGCAGTATGAAATATAAAATTATTGTTTTATTGCTGCTGTTTCCCTTGTGTAGCCGCGGGCAAAGTTCTAAAAATCTATCCGTTCTTCAGGACGAGTTGCGGCGTTTCGACGCCATGATACGCCGCGACACGGCAGCCTTGGCCTTGTGGTTGTCGGAGGAGCTCGTGTATCGCCACTCCAACGGCCTGCTCGAGGATAAGCGCCGACACTTGGAGGCGATTGCCTCTGGGGCGCTCGTCTACGAGCAGCTAGTGCGCGACAGCGCTCAGGTTCGCTGTTACGGGCGAACGGCCCTGGTCAATGGCATAGCGCGCGTTCGCGGGTGCCTGCAGCAGACGCCTTTCGACCTGCGTCTCTCCTACCTTGCTGTCTACCGGAAAAGAAGCGGTCGGTGGCAACTCATCCGCTGGCAGAGCACTCGCCTTCCTTGAGCAGAGGATTTTCCTAGTAGCGCACCTTCAAAGCGATATCGCCCAGTTGTCTAATAGCGTCTTGTTCGGTAAAGATGACGCGGCCCTTCTTGGAGTAGACTTCCCAGGCAATGTCGCTCGTCAGGTCGTCTATGACATCCGGAGCAGTAGGATCTTGCGCTAACTCAAAGGTATATTCCCCCGTGATGCGGGCAGGGAGTTTAAAACTATCGTGGACGATGAGCAACTCGCCGCGGCCTTCTTTTGCTGCGCGATAAATTTCGTGCACATCGGTTACGACTTTGCCTTCCTTGACAGACTCCAACATCTCTTCGATGGCTCGGGTGCGCTCTTGACGCTGCACCTGGCTGACCAACTTCCAAGTTTCTGCTGCTACTTTGTGCGGAGCCAATTGATTGTAGTTGATGTGCACGAAACCGTCGTAGTAAATGGCTCGGCGGTCAGCTACTTGCATCAAGCGACTGTAATTATCTTCTGTGGCTACCACGGCGCAACGCAGTCCTCTTTGGTTATAGACGCGATTGAGCGCCTTGTCTATACCGTTTAGATACTCGCGCACCAGGTTTTCCACTCGCTTTGGGTCGGATAGCTTTTCCCTGTCAGTATCTTGGTTGGTCATGGGCGGATAAGGGAACTCTCCGTTGTGAATTTCTTCACTCACAGCATCGTTTACCGCTGCATATAAGTGAGTTCCCGACTGGCTGACAACTAGGATGAGGTATTCTGTCAGGCGATTTACAGCTTTGATAAGCGGACGCAAAGCAAATGAATTAGCGATATACACGCCATTTTCTGCTATAGGCATCGGGAGCCGAATGATTTCCTCTACCCCATTTCCAATGAAGATGTGCAAACTCTCTAAGTTATAGTTCACATCTACTTTTTGCGGCAGCGCCTTGAGGCGCTCAACGAATAGGAGTGCCTGGCGTTTGTCGAATTCAGCCAAAAGGCGATGCTCTGCCTCGTTGCACAGGTTCTTTAGCAAGATACCATCTTGCACATTATCTGGATGCGTCCGATGTGTGTTCAGCGAGATCGTTACACAGGGGTAGCTGCGCACATTAGCCAGCTTTTCCAACTGTTCTCTAAGTGTCATGCGTCGTCAGATTTAGTTTCGGTTGGCAAACATAGGGAATGTGTTGAAACTGGTAAAAATCATCTCTGGCGCTAGCTGGAGTGACAAAGGTCATTGAGAATTGCGCAGGATGCGAAAACTGACCGAGGAAAACTCCTGCTGCACCTCTCGGCAATCAATGCAACTTGGGTTTTCTCCGGTGGCTAGTTTTCGCGCAGAGGTGCGAAGCAGAATAAACTGGTCTAATTGACCAGTTGATGAAAAGACACGACTCATGAAGCGAGAAATCCCGCAGGAATTCTTGAAATTCCCGAAAGAGATTTTCTAGTCTGTACAGAATACAAGCCAATTGTTAAGATTTTTTGAAAGCAAGGTATTTTTGCTCATCGAACAAACCTTGCTCGCGCTGCAGCCCGTTGGAGCAAGAGGTTGCTCAAGCAGAACGAGGAGACTTCTTAGAGCAATTCCATGTCCTGTCTCACCAAGTCGATTTTATGCAATTGAAACTTACTTTAGAGTGCTTAGAGGCAACGCCTGCCATTCCTCTCAACTATCAATACGAGTTGTCTGCGTGGATTTATCGCGTACTCCAGGAAGCCGATGCAGATTATGCTCGTTTTCTACACAACGAAGGCTATGTATCGGGTTCTAAATTATTCAAGCTATTTTGCTTTTCCAATCTCGAGATCTCTCAATTCCGGGTCGAAGGCAATAGGCTCCGGATTTTGTCAAAGGAGATAAGCTTGTACGTTCGGTTTTGTGTTTTCAGCGCTGTTGAAGGTTTTATCGAGGGTTTATTTTACCGACAGGAGCTTTGGCTTGGCGATTGTCGACAGAGCGCGCGTTTTCGGGTGAAGCATATTTATGCCACCTCGCTGCAGTTGCCTGAGGGTCCAGAGCCGTTGTGCGTGCGCATACGCATGCGCTCTCCACTCGTTGTGGCGCGCAAACACCCTACAGCAGGACCCGACGAATACTTAGCACCCACCGATCCAGAGTTCGGGCCACTTCTATTGCAGAATTTGTTGGACAAGTATCGAGCCTTCACTAAGGTAGATTTCTACGCGCAACACCCAAAAGAACAACTGGCTTTCGCCTTGTGTCCTGACTGGCAGCCTCGCTCAAAGCTCGTCACCCTCAAGCAAGCTACCCCTCAGGAAACACGCGTGCGCGGCTGGATGATGGACTTTGAAATTACAGCGCCACGGGAACTCATTACCGTAGGTATGCTCGCCGGCTGGGGCAGGGCCAATAGCCTCGGTTTCGGCTACGGCGACATCTTGCCGCGCAAACTTCACACACCTATGGCTAAGGAAGAGGGCTAACCCCCGTGTAGACATACAATTAAACAAGTCCTATGCCTAAGGACAGCGAATACGGATCAAAGGCTCGCCTATTGCGCATTCTCCGCGCATTAGTGGAAAGCCCTTATCGGTACACCAAAAGAGACCTTGCTACTCGGTATGGTGTACACCCTGACACCATCTCCAACGACTTCGAGGTTTTCCGAGAGATCGGATTAGAACTCGACCGCGACGAGCGCTATCGATATGCCTTCGTCGTCAATCGCCCTTACAAAAACCTGGAAAAATTGCTCTTTTTCTCTGAAGAAGAGCGACTTATCCTACATCAGGCCATTGATAATCTGGTAACCACGCCAGAAAAGAGAGCGCAACTAAAACAAAAACTTCACTCGCTGTACGACTACAGCCGCCTAGGATATTCCTGGCTCCGAAAGCCACACCTAACGAAAGTAGACCTGCTCGAACAAGCGCGAAAGGAAAAAAGGCAAGTCGTGTTAGAGGGCTATCGCTCCTCAAACAGCAACACGATCACCGACCGTCTCGTAGAGCCCTACCACATTAGCCCATCGGAAGATACCCTTCAAAGCTTCGACGTCCAAAAGCGCGCGCCTCGGCATTTTCGCATCTCGCGCATTTCTCGCGTGCGCCTGCTTGACACTCCCTGGCAGTATGAAGGGCATCACGTCATCCAGCGCACCGACCCCTTTCGCATCGTTAGCAACGACCAGATCAATGTTCACCTCCGCTTGAGCGTAGGCGCCTATAACGAACTTGTTGAGCGATACCCGCTGACCCGCTCCTACATTGAACCTACAGAGGACCCGGCGTATTTCGACTTCCAATGCGACGTCAATCGAAATTTTTACGGGCTTACTAACTTCATCCTAGGCTTCTATCACCTTGACATACAGGTGATCGCACCCGAAGAACTTCTTGAACATCTCCGCAAAGAGGTGCAAAAGATGCGCTTCTGACACTTTCTAGGGGGCACCGAAATAGGTTCGGCAGCTTCCCCCGATACCTTTGTCCAGATAAAAAACGTGGGTTAGATATGCGCATATATTTGACGCTTTCAAAAAACACGGCTCCTGTGCCCTATGACTATCCTGTCAACCTTGTAGGTGCCCTGCACAAGTGGGTCGGGCAAAATACCTTGCACGACTTCATGTCGCTCTACTCCTTCTCCTGGCTACAGTACAGCGAACGCGGAAGCCCAAGAGGGCTGAATTTCCCCAATGGCGCCCTTTGGTTCATCAGCGCCTATGACCCGCAGCTGGTCAAGAAAATCGTGGGAGGCATCTTAGATGACCCAGAGGTAGCCTTTGGCATGCGCGTGTTGGAGATTACCCTACGCGAAACGCCCGCTTTCGCCTCCGGAACGCGCTTCTCCTTGGGTAGTCCTGTGCTTATCAAGCGCACCATCGAGAATCGACAGCGCCATTATCTATTCACTGAACCAGAGGCAGATGTCCTGCTCACTGAAACGCTTCAGCGAAAACTAGCCAAGGCCGGCTTGCCTACAGAGGGCATCTCCGTGCGCTTCGACCGTAAAGCACCCGGCGCAAAGACAAAAGTGAGCACATATCGCGGCGTTGCGAATCGGGTAAATTACTGCCCTGTGATCATCGAAGGGTTGCCAGAGCAAATTGGCTTTGCCTGGGAGGTGGGCTTGGGCAATTCAACGGGTATTGGCTTTGGTTCACTTCACTGAAAAAATTGCATCGCTATGCTCTACGCCGTCAAATATACCGGCCCTTTTGGCTACATCAAACCTTGGACAGCTGTGCGCGACAAAGAAACGTACTCGCAACAGTTCCTGACGCCCTCCATTGTGGAAGGCATGGAGAAGAAACTCTTTCCCGAGCTCTTAGACGCAACTCGTTATCCCTATGGGAAGATCTACAAAATCAAGCGCCATCGGCTCAATTACATCGGCCTGAGCGAACAGCAGGAGCGCACTCAGTCGAAGGGCATTAGCCTCACAGTCGTGGACAAGAGGAAGTTTCCCTCGCGAGAGCTCTCCATCCTGAAGCGCAACGTCATGGTAGAGCCACATCTGTACCTCGCCTTTACTGAAAAAGAGGATGCCGAGCACGCCTTTGCCCAGCACATCTGCCTCTGCCGCAACGAGGACATTTTGATGCCGGAAGAATTCCTTGAGTTTTCCGACGAGGCTGATTTCGATAAAATAGAGGGCTTTGAGTTGCTCTTCTGTTCCGAAGCAGAAGGCTTTAAGGTCGGCCACAACCGCTTTGCCTTCGGCGAGGCCATGTACGGCGAGCTGAAGATTTTTGGGAATCCCATTCGTCAACCCGAAAACTACTTCTAAGCCATGTACACGGGCGAACCCTTGGCCAAAAGCGCTGAAAACGGCGGCCTGACCCTGTTGGAACACACCCGGCACGTCGTGTTGGCCATCGAGAAGATCGCCGCCGAACTCGGCTTCCCAGTGGATATTGCCCGAAAAGGCGCCATTTTGCACGACTTAGGCAAAGCGCATCCGCATTTTCAGTATAAAATCGGCGCTTATTCAGCCTCTGCCCGAGAACGCGAAGAGTTTATGCGTTACACCCATCGGCACGAAATCTCGTCGCTGGGTTTTTTGCTGCTCTTTTCAAAAGAGCAGTGGAATACGTTGATTGATTTGGTAGTGGCTCACCACAAATCGGTGCGAGACGACCCGAGGAAGTCAGGATTGGTTGACCTTGCGGAAAATGCGCCCGACACCCTAGATTTCCACGTATATGCCTGGGAGAGGTGGTCGCCTGCAGCGCTTGGCGTGGCCGCGTTTTTTGGAATTGCGCCCCGCTCCATTTCAGCGAAGGAGGCGAGAGCGGCCATAGATTACGCCGTTGAGTATTGTGAGCGTCGCCCGCGAGGCTGGTCGCCCTGGAAAGGGCTGCTTCGGGCCGCCGATCATTTCGCCTCTGCCTTTAACGACGAAGTAGAGCACGTGCTTAAAAGGACCTTCCGAAAGCCTAGCCTTGAGTTTTTTCGGGACGAAAAGCGCCGGGATTCGCTATACCCGCTCTCTCTGAAAAACGCCGACGATCCGCGGCCACATACGATTGCAGTAGCGCCTACTGGCGCTGGCAAAACGGATTTCCTACTGCGCCGCTGCAAAGGGCGCGTTTTCTACACCCTACCCTTTCAGGCTTCTATTAACGCTATGTTCGACCGCATCAAGGCTGCCGAACGAAGTTTCGCGGGTGAGGACGACGTAGATGTTCGCCTACAGCACGCAACTTCGCGCCTGAAGGTACAGGGCAACGACGTAGAGCAAACGCTGCAACCCTTAGTGGGCGCCAGCGTGAAGGTGCTTACGCCTCATCAGATAGCTAGCATCATCTTCGGCACTTCGGGCTTCGAGACCGTAATGCTCGATCTGCGCGGCACCGACGTTATCTTAGACGAAATCCATACCTACACCGAGTGGGCAGGCGCTATGGTGCGCGAAATTGCGCGCACTCTGCTGCGGCTCGATTGCCGCATACACATCGGCACTGCCACCATCCCCACAGCGCTCTATCGGGAATTGCTCCAGCTATTGGGCGGCAGCGAGCACGTGTACGAAGTACGCCTGCCCGACGAGATGCTGGAAACCTTCAACCGACATCTTATTTATAAAGAGCCTAACGACGAAAGCCGCGTGCGCGACATCCTTGCTGAGGCCTTCGCCAACGGCGAGCGCGTGTTGCTTATCCACAACACCGTCAAAGCAGCCCAGGAAGCGTACCTGAAATGGAAACAAGCGTTTCCAGCGGTGAAAATCATGCTCATCCACAGCCGCTTTCGCCGAAAAGACCGCTATCGCTTGGAAAAAACGCTCACCGACAACTTCAACGACCGAAACAAATCCGACTACTCGCCCTGCTTAGTCATCTCCACGCAGGTGGTAGAGGTCAGCCTTGACATTAGCTTCGACCGCATGATTACCGCCTGCGCCCCTCTGGACGCTCTCATCCAGCGCTTCGGCCGCGTCAACCGAGTGCGCAAGGCCGAGACAATCGGGCAACTCAAACCCATTCACGTCTTGGCGCCCGAAGGCTCCGCTCGGCCTTACCAAAAGGAAATCGTCGAGCGCAGCTTCGCCCAACTGCCCTGCGCCAACGTGCTGCGCGAAAGTGAAATCCAACAAAAAATTGACGCCGTATACCCTACCGTAGACAGCAAGGAAATTGACATGCATTTAGTGTATGTGAACGGACAGTACAAAATGCAAGAGCTGGTGCACTACCCAAAGTCGGTTATTGTAGATGCCCTGGAGATCGAGTCGGTTACGTGCATCTTGGAAAGCGACCGCGCTGCCTACTTGGAAGGGCCCTGGGAAAGGCGCATCGAATTAGAAATCCCCGTTGCCTGGAGTACGCTCAGATGGAGCAACAACCGATACGAGCAATTGCAAGTCGGCTCATGGCCATTTGTCGTACCTCAGGAGGAAGCTGAACATCAGGAAATCGGTTTGGTCTTGCGCGAGACCAACAACTTTTTATAACTTAAAATTCAAAGCATATGTATACCAGTTTCATAGGCAAGAAGTTCCTCGCCCTCTGGAACGAGCGCATGGGCAAAAACCTAACCGCGCGCGAATTCTTCGATGAGGTAATGTTTCCGGTTTTCTTCAACGATGAGCGACACTTTTTGCACGTGCATAACTCGCCCTTCTTCCAGCGTCCTTCTAAGAAGGACATGGAAACAGGGCTTCCAGAAGCAGAAGTACGCCGATTAAAACTTCATGAGAGAATAGAAACCGATGTCCCACACGGGGGTATTTATGTAGGGTATGCCGCAAGAGAGATCACCGAGACGACTTCTGGGCAGCTAACCAATATGCCGACGAAGCCCTCTTCGGAGGATTCATCAGAAATGTTACTATCTCCATTGACGGCCAAATTCAGTCCCATGCCAGTTAGTAAGGAAGAGATGTACGCCTCCTGGATTGGTCAAGGGCTAGCCGTAGGTATTATCGGAGGCCTATGTTGGTTATTCAGCGAGGCGGAATTACTTTGGAAGGCATTTGAAGGCTGGAAGGTTTATCGAAAGACCCTCGAGCAGACTCCCCATTTGAAAGGCTGTCAGATAGAGACCTGGAATGGACAGTGGTTAGCCCATCGGTTGAATGGCGGAGATGAAAATGACTTTAAAATTGAACCTGAAAGAAAAGTAAACCCTAAAACAGGCGAGGTATACTGGGCAATACCCACTATTCAGTGGACGAAGTTACTGCTGACCTTGTGTCGAAATTTCCCCAATCGAGTCATGACCGTATATGCGTATAATCTTTCTCAGACCAACACTACCCTTGGTTTCATAAACTTTTACCTGCCAGAGGTATACCGCATGTACGAGTTGCGCGACCAGCTTTTCGTAGACCGAAAACAGGCTGGTCTCACGAATGAAGAAATCGAGGCACTAGAGCCCTATTTTTCCTTCAGTACAGCTTGTCAAAGGTTAGGAGCTATCGGTCTTAGAGCTATTGAGCCCGACAGTCTCCGCGACTATATACCCAAAAAAGATGATAAGTGCAAGAATTTCAATCTGTCCAAAAAGGAGGACTATAACCGATTCA
The DNA here is from genome assembly GCA_025055285.1 of Saprospiraceae bacterium. Lineage (GTDB taxonomy): Bacteria > Bacteroidota > Bacteroidia > Chitinophagales > Saprospiraceae > M3007. The sequence continues at coordinate 35,480 of JANWXM010000024.1, read as the reverse complement.
ATCTTTATAAACTTTGGATTTGCGCTATGATCAACAGAAAAGAAGTTTTAGACTTAGCCAAAGATTTGGCGGAAATTCTCCTTCAGTTTGAGCAAGCTGGGGGAGATCGCGGCAAGACGAAGGATGAACGCCTTTCCGAACAGGTGCGTACGTCCACTAATTTGAGGGTATTTGCAGATCGGCTAAGCGAAGTGGTCGAGCAAGCAGCCCGCATTCCTGATTTTTCGAAAGAAAAACTGACTAAGATCCGATCAGTTGTTCACGAAGCCGTAGGGATGCCCACTGATCACTTTCCTCTGTTTATTGCGCTCTTGCGTTTTGAGTATGCTTATTACAAAGCTTTTTCAAATTGAAATAACTCACTAAAATTAAAATGTTTTGAAAAATGAAAAATCACTTCTCTCCTTACATTTATTTGCGCGCCTTGCGCCACGCCGAACACACAGTATTTGCTGTTCAAAACGGGCAAAAGTTTTATTACGACCCGCAGTTCGGCACAAGAATGGCGTATTCTAGCGGTCAGCAGGTCAAAAGAAGCATCATGGAGGAATTGACTAGCCTCCTTGGAGAGCCACACGCTCCAATCACCTTCAATTGGGAAATTTCCAAGGAAAATAAAGCTCAACAGAAGGAACCTCATTCGCCTTGTGACCCTACATATGCCGACCAACTTTTGGGCGGATACATGAAAGCAGAAACGGGAGAATACGTCATCAAGCGGCGAAGCCCATTGTCCATCTCTGCCATGCGTCCGCTTCATCCTCGGCTGGGAGGATTAGAAACCGTGTCAGAAGATGCAACTTTCGACCGAAGTGCTCATCCTGAGCAACACATTATTCGAGTAAGTCGCATGGAAGGTGGTAAGAGAGTTGAGCTTACGAAAGAGGAATTAGAAGAGTGGCTTATCTCCAATAACAGAAACCTGCCCTTGCGCAACTGGATTTCAGGCTTAACGCGTGCCTCAGGGCTTTTCGTTTACGACGTAGCCATCGATTTGCGTACGTTGTTTTGCGTGTCTCTGAACCGATTAGAGCCCGAACTTACCCTCAAAACTGAGGAAAAGCTCCGCCAGGCCGGCTGGCTTGAGGGCCGCAACGCCTTTGGCCCGTGTTTGATTTGTCCTCGAGAGCGCCGCGAGCAGCTTATTCCTGCCCTGGCTCATGCGTTGCTCAATTGGCGCATCACCTCCAATCAGTCGCGGACGTTTAGCTTGATGGAAACCCTAGCTATCGCTATCAGCAACAATGCGAACCAGGTAGCTTTTGCCATTCGCGGCGAACTGAGCGAAGACATGGGCGATCAACCTGGAGCAATACCCATACTGGACGAAAACGCCAAGGCAAAGCTTTTTGTCACCCCGGCCTGTGCCGGGTACATTGCCGGGGCGAAAGGGTCGATTGACGCCATTGAGCGGGCAGAGCAATACCTCGTGGAGCAGTTGCGCGCCTTCGACTATGAAAATCAGCACTAATGTGTAAGGAGGGAGTAGAGGCCCTAGGTTGGCCCTCTCCCTCCTTTCTGTCTACCCTTCATTAAAGTCTTTCCCCATGTCCATTACGGGAACTCAAGTAGCCTATTACATCGTCTGCCCCAGAAAATTGTGGTTGTTTACCCACCATATCAACTTCGAACAGACCTCTGAACTCGTCGCTGATGGCCGATTCATCAGCGAGTCTACTTACGAACGACGAGCCGACCGCTATGTGCAACTGGAAATTGAGTGTGTAAAGATAGATTTTTACGACGCCGCGGAGGGCGTTGTACACGAAACCAAGCGCTCCAACAAGATGGAGCCTGCCCATATCGCCCAGATCAAGTATTATATGTACCTATTGGAAAAGCACGGCATCCCAGTGCACTACGGCATTCTAGAATACCCTAAACAACGCCTTACACATCGAGTAGACCTGACCGACGAAGACCGCCAAGCTATTCCAAGATGGCTGGCTGAAATTGAGCAGATTGTGTCGTCTCCCAGTTGTCCGGCTGCTATCCAGGAGCCCTTCTGCAAACAATGCGCCTACTTCGACTTTTGCTACGCCGATGAAGAGCCTCTGCAGGCTGCCGTGCCTCAAGTAGAGAATACCGTTGGGCAATAAGCGGGCGGCAGCGTACAGGATGAGAGGAAGATCGGTGCGTTCATCTTGGCGCAGTGTGCGACGACGCTTTAGCGCAGAAAGTCGGCGTTCAGCGGAGCATCAGAGGAGGTAGAGGCCTTTGCAGTGCGCTTACCTTCTGTGCTGGGCGAACAGAAGTAACTGAGACGCGGTGGAAAAACTACAATCTTTGAAAAACGCAAGTGCGCGCCCTGCATCCCGCGGGAAGGTCGTAGCCCTCGTAGGTCTGAAGGCGGGGGCTTGCCCGCGAGCACACTTGCAAGCTCACTAGCGTTCCTATTCTCGCCATGGCCTTTATTGCAATGGGCCGAAGCGAGAGAGCCCTCAAAAGACTAGCAGCACGAGAGCAATTCAGCGATCGTCGATGCAAATTTAACGGCTCCAAACCCAAGTGAGGTTGAACATTCTTTTATAAATTCCTAATTTTCAGTATACTATGAAGAAAACTTACTACCTCTTCAATCCAGGTCGAATGGAACGAAAGGACAATACCCTTTGTCTCACGCCGCGAAACGAACGAGGCGAGGAGATGCCTTCAAAATACCTTCCCATCGAGGGCATTGAAAGCCTTTACATCTTCGGCTCCGTGGATGCGAACAGCGCTCTGTTTAATTTTTTAGGCAAGCACGGCGTGAGCGTCCACTTTTTCGACTATTACGAGCACTATACAGGATCCTTTCAACCGAGAGAATATCTTCTGGCAGGAAAGGTGCACATAGAACAGACTCGGGCTTACTTGGACCCTACCGTCCGCATGCATTTAGCGCGCGGCTTTGTAGAGGGCGCCGTAGCGAATATGCTTCGAAACTTGAGTTATTACGCCGGGCGTGGCCGGCCGCTGGAGGCATACATAGAGGCCATCGACAGCTATCGGAAGAAGATTGACGCGGCAACTACCGTGGCCGAGTTAATGGGCCTAGAGGGCAACTGCCGGCAAACCTACTACGATGCCTTCAACCACATTGTGGAAGGTTTCGCCATGGATGGGCGAACAAAGCAGCCTCCCGCCAACGAACTCAATGCCATGACCTCCTTGGGCAACATGCTCTGCTATACCCGCGCACTTGATGCCCTGTATCACACTCAACTAAACCCGACAATTAGTTTCCTCCACGAACCCGGAGCCCGGCGCTATTCCTTGGCGCTCGATATCGCTGAGGTCTTCAAGCCCATTTTAGTTGACCGGACAATCTTTGCCCTGGTAAACAAGCGCGAAATCCAGCCTAAACACTTCGAGCGCAGCCTTAACGGCTGCCTGCTCAACAAAACTGGACGCGAAATCTTCTTGCGGGCCTTCGACGAGCGCCTAAAGGAAACCATCCATCACCGCGTGCTGCGCAAAAAGGTCTCGTATCAATACCTGCTGCGCTTGGAGTGTTACAAAATCCTAAAATATATCCTAAAGGCCGCACCCGCCTACAAACCATTCAAAATGTGGTGGTAAAATAACGCGTGTTAACCCTATGTATGTCATCTTGGTTTACGACGTATCCGAAAAACGCGTCGGCAAAATGCTGAAGCTTTGCCGGCGCTATCTTCATTGGGTTCAAAACTCCGTCTTTGAGGGTGAAATTTCTGAAGTGCAACTCAAAAATTTGCTCCACGAGGCTAAACAACTTATCCATCCTCAGGAGGATAGCCTCATCGTCTTCCAAAGCCGAGACCAACGATGGCTAGAAAAGCAGATCGTCGGCCTAAATAAAAATAATTTGGATACTTTTCTTTGACGTGTCGTCGACCCCCCACTATTTTTGCACTACTTCCGATAGACGACAAAAAGCGCGCATTGCACACTAGCTACCATGCATTCAAACCGCCTATAGGCACGCGATTATACATTAGACCTTTTACGGCTCGTAATCGAACCAGTTGGAATTGAAACCGCCTTGAGGCCATACAAACACCGGGACTAACGCGCTCGTAATCGAACCAGTTGGAATTGAAACCGAGCATAAAGATGTCGCGGGCTAAGGCGTTGGCGCCTCGTAATCGAACCAGTTGGAATTGAAACGCTCGGCTAACTCTTTTGCCAGAAGGTCGCGCAGAACTCGTAATCGAACCAGTTGGAATTGAAACCTGGCAAAAAACGTGCGAAGAGGCGCTTGTGCCTCCTCGTAATCGAACCAGTTGGAATTGAAACATGACCGACAAGCCTGCGGATTGGCGCAGTTTAGCCTCGTAATCGAACCAGTTGGAATTGAAACTCGTTGGCGCGGTAGTGGTTACGCCGCCCGGCGAAGCTCGTAATCGAACCAGTTGGAATTGAAACCGCGCAAGGGAATGTCGTAGAGGCTCTCGTAAAAAGCTCGTAATCGAACCAGTTGGAATTGAAACCTGCTGTAGACGCTTCCTTCAGCGCTCCGCCACTAACTCGTAATCGAACCAGTTGGAATTGAAACTCGCCAACCGCTCAGCGACGAAGGCGAGCGCTTGTCTCGTAATCGAACCAGTTGGAATTGAAACTATACAAGAAGAATAATTCTTCCGTTAGCGCGCCTGCTCGTAATCGAACCAGTTGGAATTGAAACCATCGAACAACTTACTAAGCCCAAGCGACGAGATTACTCGTAATCGAACCAGTTGGAATTGAAACCGCTATCGCTGCTGCTGCTGCGGCGGCGTGGTGGGACTCGTAATCGAACCAGTTGGAATTGAAACTTTCTTTGCAGGCATTTTCGAGCATTTCACGTATGCCTCGTAATCGAACCAGTTGGAATTGAAACTCGCCTCGGTGGCGTCCCTGAACGCGACAAACGGGACTCGTAATCGAACCAGTTGGAATTGAAACAGTGGATGACGGACATGGGCGACGAAGGCGAGCGCACTCGTAATCGAACCAGTTGGAATTGAAACGTCGCTAAAAGCGACGGGCAACGCATGGGTGGAGCTCGTAATCGAACCAGTTGGAATTGAAACTGAATTTGAAGAAATCGAACATATCATGATGGATTACTCGTAATCGAACCAGTTGGAATTGAAACACCCGCGGTTCGGGCTGTGCTCGAGGACCCAATAGTCTCGTAATCGAACCAGTTGGAATTGAAACGTCCGGACGACATCCTGCGCGCTGACGGACGTTGTGCTCGTAATCGAACCAGTTGGAATTGAAACAAAGGGCTTTCTCACACTGTTGAAGAGTTATTTGTGCTCGTAATCGAACCAGTTGGAATTGAAACTAGTGAACTGCGTCGTGCCTTTGGTTACAGTTACGGCTCGTAATCGAACCAGTTGGAATTGAAACCCTGAAGCGTGTGCCGAGCGCGCACTATGCCGTCCCTCGTAATCGAACCAGTTGGAATTGAAACCAAGTGTGATGTACACTTCGCCGGCAGCGGCCCTTTCTCGTAATCGAACCAGTTGGAATTGAAACCCGCACCGCGCGCGGCTGCGCTTACACTGCGCAGCACTCGTAATCGAACCAGTTGGAATTGAAACAGAGGGCAAATTGAATAGCTGGGAAGCTCGTTTCGCTCGTAATCGAACCAGTTGGAATTGAAACAGCGTTGGCGTCAACAGTTCTTGCGATGGAGAGGTGCTCGTAATCGAACCAGTTGGAATTGAAACCTCGCACAAAGACGGACGCATTACGATTGAAGAGTTCTCGTAATCGAACCAGTTGGAATTGAAACAAGAATCACTTCCTCCTGGTACGCAATTCTGTTGGCCTCGTAATCGAACCAGTTGGAATTGAAACGCGGAAGACGCGGCTTTTTACAATAGCCGGCGATGGCTCGTAATCGAACCAGTTGGAATTGAAACCTCGCCGAGAGCCGTTTGTGCCGGAGCCGGGCAACGCTCGTAATCGAACCAGTTGGAATTGAAACTTGGCGACAGATTTGCGGTGGTGGATGCTCGCCTGACTCGTAATCGAACCAGTTGGAATTGAAACAACTCGTCAAGGCGTCGCATAGCTTCAGCGGCAACTCTCGTAATCGAACCAGTTGGAATTGAAACGAGGTGGCCACCTTTGTTATTGATGATGCGTGCTTCTCGTAATCGAACCAGTTGGAATTGAAACTATTTTTTTGCCGCCTATAACCCTGGGCGGCCCGGGCTCGTAATCGAACCAGTTGGAATTGAAACGTTTTGGGTTAATAGGTTCTAAGGATTCTTGAATGCTCGTAATCGAACCAGTTGGAATTGAAACCTGGTCGACTGGCGAAGGGAAGTTCGAGTGGTCGGACTCGTAATCGAACCAGTTGGAATTGAAACTAAACAATTAATTCGCTGGCTAAAGGCTTAACGTCCTCGTAATCGAACCAGTTGGAATTGAAACTCTAAATATTCTAGTATCATTTTGTTTGCCGCCTATCTCGTAATCGAACCAGTTGGAATTGAAACCCGACTACGTGATGAACGTCGAGCCGGTCATCATGCTCGTAATCGAACCAGTTGGAATTGAAACTAAATCGCGCTCGAACGTCCCACCCCACCAAATGTGCTCGTAATCGAACCAGTTGGAATTGAAACGGCAGTATTGTCGGAGGAGAGTTCGGCCACACGAGGCTCGCGAGCGGAGCCGGTGAGCATCGCAACAGCGAGAGTCTTTAGGGAGGAGAGAATGCCCGAACTGCGCCGACTACGTGCGCAGAGGACCTAGCGCTTTCAACGCCTTTCGGTCGATCTTTCCAGTGTCGTTCTTGGGCAGGGCATCTAGAAAAACGAAATATTTAGGTATTTTGTATTTGGCTAGGCGATCGGCGCAAAACTGAACTAATGCCTGTTCGAGTGCTGCCAAACCTTGTGCGAGCCCAGCTTTCACTACTACGAAGGCCTTTCCTACCTCGCCCCATCGTTCGTCTGGCACACCGACGACGGCCGCTTCCGAAACGGCGGGATGTTGCACCAAAACACGCTCTATCTCCGCGGGATAGACGTTTTCGCCGCCGCTAATGAACATGTTCTTTAGCCGGTCTACCACGAACAAATAGCCCTCTTCGTCTTGCCTGACGAGGTCGCCTGTGCGGAACCACGCTCCTCGCGTAGAGGGCAGGCCGGCATCGGCAGAAGACCGGGTATCCTCTCCAAAAAAGAAGGCACTTCGCGTCGCCTCTGGATTGCGCCAATAGCCAGGCGTGACCATGGGCCCGCGCAGCAGGAGTTCGCCGGGTTGATTAGGCGGCAAATCATTGCCGTGTTCGTCCACGATGCGGATTTCGACGTAGAAGTTAGGGCGTCCGATACTGCCTTTTTTGCGGACGGCGTCGCGTTGGTGCAGGCTGGTGAGGTTAGGCCCAACTTCGGTCATGCCGTAGCCTTGGCGGATGAACACGCCCTTGGCGTGCCATTTTTCAATGAGCGGGATAGGCATAGGCTCACCGCCTACAATGATGTAGAAGAGTTGAGAAAGGTCTGCTCGCTCAAAATCAGGGTGATCGGCCAACATTTTCAGCATCGTAGGTACGCCCATGAAAATGGTGCAAGCTTCCGCTTCGAGCAGTCGCAAGACGACGCCAGGGTCAAACTTTTTCAACATACAGGTATAGCCGCCGTGGTGCCAAAACGGCGTGGTCAAGACGTTCCAGCCGCCCGTATGGAAAGGCGGCATGACGTTGAGGGTGCGGCTTTCGGTGTTAACGATTAGCGACATCGCTGTGTTGACGCTGTTCCAAAACAGCATGCCGTGTGTATACAGGGCGCCTTTGGGAAACCCTGTGGTGCCCGAGGTAAAGAGGATGAAAATAGGGTCATCGTCGTCTATGGGCACAGGCGGGAAAGGTTGGTCGAAGCCGGCCATCTCCTCGCCCGAAAGCAGCTGGGCAAGGGCCTCCAGCGACCAGCGGTGAGGCAGGGTGTGGAAGGCCACTGTAGCGTCGAACAGGTGCTGAAACTTGCTTTCCGCGAGAGCCAACTTGGGCTCAGCCAGGGCAAGCATGTAGTCGAGCTCAGGAGGAGCGAGGCGATAGTTGAGCGGCACCAAGATAAACCCTGCTTTTTGCGCCGCGGCAAAAAGGCACATGTATTCCAAGCAATTTTCAGCCAGCACAGCCACTCGGTCGCCCTTTTCGAGGCCAAAATGGCGAGTCAAGAAATGCGCCGTGCGGTTGCCCAGGCGGTTAAGCTGGCTGTAGGTAAGCGTTCTGTTGGTCTCAAACTCCTTGAAAGCGATCTTTTCGGGAAAATACACGGCCCACTTAGCCGACCAATCGTGCTGATAAATTGCCATGTTTTTGCCTCAAAATTAAATCCGAAATGCTGCTGCTGCGAATGCTAGCCCACCTCCCGAGCCGATGAAGAAGCACAGGTCGCCGGAGCAAACAGCACCTCTCTCCCATGCCTCGTTGAATGCCATGGGAATGCAAGCGCTACCCGTGTAGCCAAAGCGGTGCATTACGGTAGTGGCGCGCTCGCGAGGCACGCCGAGGCGATCCATGGTCTCCCAAATGCTGTTGATGTTAATTTGGGTGATGAAGAAATGCTGCACTTGGTTTGGTTCGACGCCGATGCGGTGGCAGAGTTTGCGGGCCATATCCGACCACATGGTCGGGTTGAGTTCTTTAGGGAACTTGCGCACGAATTGCAATTGATGATGGTGATTGGCTATGGCTGCCTCGGTTATTGGCTCGTGCGTACCGCCGGCGTAAATGCCCATCCAGTCGTGGTATTCGCCGAGGGTGCGCAGTTCGCTGGCCAGAAAGCCCACTGGAGGATGGCCCGCGTTGGGCACGGAGCGAAGCAACACAGCGCCGGCGCCATCGGCAAAGAGGGTTACGGTTTTTTTGTCCTTTAGGTTCAAATACTTACTCATGGCATAGGCGCCAATGATCAAGACATTCTGATAGCGCTCGTCAGAGCGAATGTACTTGGCGCCGACGTCGAGGGCAGTGACAAAGCCTGCGCAAGCGGCGTTGAGGTCGAACGTGCCCGCTTTCTTTGCTCCGAGGCGGTGCTGTACAACCACCGCAGTAGATGGAGAAATATACTCGGGGGTATCGGTGGCTACAATGAGCAAGTCGAGGTCAGCAGCTTCAACCTCAGCTCGCTCGAGAGCCTGTCGAGCTGCCTTTTCGGCTAAGGTAGCGGTGCTTTCACCGTCCGCGCACCAGCGCCGCTCGTAGATTTGGACGTTTTCCCGTAGCCAAGTGTCTACGTCTTCGCCGAGCAGCTCGTTGAAATAACTGTTCGGCAACACGCGATGAGGCACAGCCATGCCCACCGAAGCAATAACGGAGTTCAGCACAGTTTGATATTAAAAGTTGAAAAAGACCGGGGCAGCCGTAGTCGCCGCCCCGGTTTTGAGCTTTACCGCTTCGAAAAACTAGGCAAATGGACTTTCAGTTCAACCGAATACAGCCGACCTATAGGCGGCGAGGCTACAAACTCTCGAATCTCAACGCCTAAAGCATTGACTACCTGTGCGGATAAGGTGTAGCGCTCTTTAAAAGTATACCCTGCACTGATGTCGAGGTTTAGCAACCCGCCCAACGGCCCGTAGTTAAACGACCGGCCGACCCGTCGCCCCTCGATAACAGGGCTGCCGGCATAGATCAGGTTTGGATTCGTCCTAGCAGCGACGTTGATGCCGGAGAAAAAGTCGTAGGCGTTGTACCAGCGGCCGAAGATGTTGGAGAAAAAGCCGCCTCTGACATAATTCAAACCTGCACCTATCTTGTGCGTAGGAGTGTTGATGGGCAGGTCGTTTTCGTCCACAACGCCATTGCGGTTGCCGTCGTTGCTTGGGTCGTTCTTGTCTAGGTCGTAGCCGAACCAGGAGTAGTTGAGTGTACCCGATAGTCCTTTTGCAAGGTTTACGTTCAAGCCGAGGTCAAATCCATATGTGTTGACCTTGCCGAAGTTAACGTAGGTTAGCACGATGTCAGCACCTCGGTCGCCATCGGGCAGAGAAGTGACAGCAGCGATTTCGCCAATGGGCTGATTGCCGCGCCGTACGCCATAACCTCGAATTCTGGGAATTCTCGGCGTGTTTGGGTTGCCATCGTGGTCAAACAGCTCTCGGTCGGTAGCGACGTTAATAGCAGGACTTAGGAAGTTTTGCGAACGGTTAAAGTAGGCGTTTGCATCTACGTAAATTCGCTTGTTCAGTTGGCCTTTGTAGCCCAACTCAAGGGTTCGGATGCGCTCGACTTGGAGTCTGGGCACCTGGAATTGTCCAACGACGGTATTGGTGGTTACGTCTACTTCCTTGATGGTGAAGCCTTCACCATTGCCCAGCAGAAGACCACCAAAGATGTTGGCGCTCAGGTTGAGGATAGTTGGAGCGGCAATGCCTTCGCCGTAAGTGAGGCGCAGGGCGCTATTGTCGGTAGCGTACACCAAGGCTGCCTTAGGGATGAAATTAAAGCCGTAGAGTTCATGGTTGTCGGCTCGGGCAGCCACTACGGCGCGCACAGGGCCAAATTTGCGCTCCAATTGCAGATAACCGCCTATCTGGTTGATGATAATAGGGCCGGCTTTGTCGAGCAGATACGTTTGGCGGCTATTGGCTCTATCGCGCTGATATTGAACGCCTACGATGAAGTCGAGCAGTCGAACAAGAGTGTTGTTATACTGAACCTCTGCATTCAGGCGCTGGGAATAATCTTGAAAAAGTGCGCCTCTGGGCAAGTGAATTCCCGTTGTGGCGGAAAGCGGCAGGTATTGGGTGGCGAGAGAGCGGTTGCGCGCCTCCTCTTCGGAAAAGCCGTTGGCCTTGTAGGAGAAGTAATTTACCGTGCGCTGATTCATGGCAATTGTGCTATCGGTCGTGCTCCACGTGTTGTACACATTAAGGAAGAGCCGCGGCGACACGTAGCGAGCCTGCAGCCATGACACGCGCCAGTCGCGAATCTGATTTCTGCCGGCGTTGGTGTTGCCGATGTTGTTGCTGTTGCTGGCGCCATAGCCGATGATGATATCGCTCGTTTTGTTCACGCTGTAATACACTTGTGCTTCGCCGCGAAGGGAGTTAAAGCGCCGGTCGAGCAAATACTCCGGCAAAGCAATGGCGCCACCTGGTGCTGTCGCACTGAGGATGTACACGGTGTCTGTGAACTCGAACTCTTCGCCCTGCGTATACTCACCGCTGATTTTGAAGGCGAACTTGTCGCCCAATTTCATGGCGTGGCGCAGGCGCCCTGTCAGCACTTTTTGATTGCCAGCGCCAAAAACGAGGGTGGTGCCCTCCGAAGTGCGCGGGTCTTTAGTAATCGTGTTGAGCAGGCCGTTGTGGGCATTTGGCCCGTACAAAGCCGACGAAGGGCCTAAGATGACCTCAATGCGTTCGATGTCTTCTTTCACCGTCGTACTCAGAGCGCCCAGTGGCAAACCCGTGGCAATAAGCGCAGAGAGTCGGTTGTCGTTGATTTGCAGATTTTTAGGGTTAAATGCTGAGTTGAAGCCTCGAGCGTTGATGCCAATGCCGAGCACGCCGGAGCGCACGTAGTCCACACCTTTTTGCCGGCCCAGCAATTCTGCTACGTTGAAAGACGGCAACTCGGCAATTGCTCTGGCGTTGATCACAGAAATGGTTGCCGGCGCATTAGTGCGCTTCTCGGCTCGGCGATTGACGGACACTACAACCTCATGGCCTTGAATGCCCGACTCCGCCAACGATACGTCGAGAGTAACGGTGCGGCCAGCCTCTACGCGCACAGGCATCGTTTTGGTTTCGTAACCGATGAAGGAAAAGAGCAAGGTATAATTGCCCGCGGGCAGCGAAAGACTATAGGAGCCGTCGGCTTGGGTAATGGCTCCCGTTGTAGCACTAGCTGTGGCGCCATCTACGACAACAGCAGCGCCGGGAAGCGGCTCGTTGTTCGCTTGGTCTGTTACCTTTCCCGAAACAGTACCGCGCTGAGCAACTATATTCAAGCTCCACAGGAGGCAGATAAAAGTAAATACGCTTTTCATACGCTTTAGAACCTGTTTATGTGAGAGAAAGAGAAAACTACTCGAGGAGGCCATAAACAACACCCCTACCCTTGCGGCAATGCGCTGCATCGCCTAGCACCTACCGCAGGCTAACGGCTGTTTATTCGGCCTTCGTCGGCAACGCGCTCGTTTGAAAAATGAAGAGGAATTAAAATTTCACCGGCTTTTTACCGATGATACGCTAAGGATTATTGCGCTACGAAGGTAAATCTAAAACAATGTTGCGCCGAAAGCCATAACGCGCTTTTCCTCCCTTGACTTAAGAAATCCTGAACGAAGAAAGGATTTACAAAAATTTGATTTTTAGAAATTTAGATATCTAAAAAAGGGGGGTGGACTCGTCTAGGCTCAGTCTTCTTGTTCCAAATAAAATTTTGAAAGCTAGCGCAAAAATTGCTTTATCGCTTCGTTAACTCCAGCTGCTCCCTCCCATTGAACGAAGTGGCCGCAATTCGGCAATAAAACCAACTGACTCCCAGAAATGCGTTCCTGTGCTAGTTGCGCTACCTGCCGAGTGGTTAGTTGAGGGTGCAAAAGTCGGTTTGGGATAAGGGCGTCGTTCTCACCGAAAATGATGAGTACCGGCAGGCGCACTTCGCCCAGGCGCTCAAAAACGGGTTCATTGAGCATGCCCTGGACGCATTTCGGAATCATCCGGCAGTAAGCGGCGTATTCGCTCGTCTGGCGCAGGCGCAAACGGTCTTGATACATGAATTCGGCATCGGGCGGGAACTGCACAAAGTTGAGTTCAAAACTCCTGCGAATCTGTGCCTCGGAAGCATTCATCAGAAACTCAGGAGTGTAGATGCCCTGAAACCACGTCTTTTCCTGCTCAGAGAACGTTTCAATGCCGGCAGGAGCTAACAAGATCAGTTTTTTGATTCGGTCGTTGCCGCGCAATACCTCTGTAAGTGCAATTTGGCCGCCCATGGAGTGCCCCACCAAAACGACATGTTGGAGGCGCAGCGAGTCTATGAACTCGCGAACGGCATTAGCGAAAAACGCCATGCCATATGGGTAGTCATCGCTCTTGGAAGACATGCCGTAGCCTGGCAAGTCGAGCGCTATACACCGAAAATGTAGGCCTAGGGCGTCCAAGTTTTTTTGCCAACACTTCAGGTTGCTGCCCAACCCGTGAATGAAAACCAAGGTCTGCTCTCCAGTACCTCTGTCCAAGTAAGCGATCTTCTTACCTTGGGAAAGAGCAACGTAACGAAGGTCGGAGGGATACGAAATGGCTTGCATGGGCAGCGTGTCAGGGCATGGGAAATGAGAAAAGTCAATTGATGCGCTTCCGGGTTTTGCATGAATTCGGCCGTTAGAAGCGAACAGCACAGGAGCGATGCTCAACAATGCGCTAGTAACCATGGCCCGCGCAAGCATCGCCTTCTTCCAGAGGAGAACAACTAAGCCTGTAATGGTTGCTGCTAGAATAGCCAAAGCCGCTGCTACTGCCGGGTTGCGCACCGTTCCCGTCGTATACGGCGTAAGGGCACCGTAATACACCGAAAAATGCACTACTACTGCAACTACAGAGGCTAAAATAGGTGCAAGGCGAGGCACATTCTTTCCATAAATGCCGAACAATACGGGCACAAAAGCCGCCGAAAAAAACGCATATACGCCATTTTGCGCCAAAATGCCTACGCTTAAGTTTGGGTACAACAACTGTTGGTAGCTCCAAAGAATCGCCGTAGCGGCCAGCGCTGTAATTACTCCTTTGTTTATCCAAGTCAGCTGTTTGGCGGGCATTGGCCTACCCCCGCTCCATCGCTGCGCCAACGGCGCTATCAAGTCGTTTGTAAACGTCGTAGACAGCGACTGGATTAAGCCCTCAAGTGTCGAGAGCCCGGCTGATAGAAGTCCGAGCACTACCAATAAACCCACACCCACTGGAAATACCTGCACTACGTAAGCCGACATAATGCCATCCATCTTCAGCGGTGTGCCGTTAAAAGTTAAGTCTGGGAAAGTTAGACGCGCATAAAACCCGACAAACAACACAGCAAAAAAGACTGACTCAGCTAAAAGAGCAACCAGTAAATATCGATTAATGTCTTTTTCGCTGCGCAACAGCAGCGACCTAGTTACGATATGTGGCTGACAAACAATGGCTACACCGACAATGAAGTTACAAAAAAACACCTCGAACCAATCTCGAAATAGTGGGCTTTTCGGATTGGTGTTCTCTATGAGAAAAGGGTCGATGGCCGCTACTCTTTCCCAGAAATTGCTCAGTCCTTGGCTGAAATGCTCTCTGCCCGACGTCAAGAGAAGCACGGCCACAACCAACATTAGCCCTGCCTGAATGGCATTGGTGTACACCATGGAGGTGGCTCCCCCAAACATCATGTAGCCAAAAACCACAACCACCAACCCTACGAGCACCGGAAATTCATCAGCGCCAAGTGCTCCTGCCAACACTTTAGTCAGCCCCACACATATGAGCACAATAAACGTTACGAGCAAAAGCGACAATACCGCAAACCAAAGCGCGAAGCCTTGGCTATCGTAGCGCTTGCCCATCCACTGGGCCAAAGTCAGCGCCTTTACCGAAGCGCCATAGCGCCGAAAACTGCGCGTGAGCACAATGAGCGATAGGTATAACCCTAGTGGCAACACTACCGACATAGCCAGGAAGGCACTCCACCCGAACATGGCTACGAAACCAGGGTTGACGACAAAAGTCGCTGCACTTGTAATGTTTGCTGCCAGCGAAAGCCCAACCACTACCGGCGAAAAACCTCGAGTACCTAGGGCGTAGTCAGCAAGCGTTTTAGTGCGCCGGGCAGCCCGAACAGCGAGAAAGACCAACAACCCGCCATAGACAATTAGAAGCACAGCTGTAGCATAGACCCAATCTTTAGTTTGCATATTTCCCAAAAGCCTTCTGCGTAGTTCGACTAAATACAGCCAGGATTTGCCCAGCCAAGGTAGCAGGCAAATGATGTATTTTCCTCTAACGAAGCCTCGCTGCTAAGGGCCTTCCTCTCTTTTTTCGGGTTGACCAAAGGGCGCACAAACAAAGATGCGAGGTAAAGGAAGAGCCTTAAATTTATGATTATTAATAAGTTATTCTCTATTTTTCCTTTTATCAGCCCCCCCTTGACTAAAAAAACGAGTTACTCCCTACTTCAACTAGAAGCAGCAAGTTCGCCAGCCTACTTTTGTCTTTCATGAAAAGACTGCAAAATAAAGTAGCCATCGTTACAGGAGGCGCCAGTGGCATTGGCAAGGCCACGGTGCTTCGCTTTCTGGAAGAAGGCGCCCACGTCGCCATCTGGGATATCAACGACGAACGAGGCAATGCTCTACTCGACCACTGCAAGCGCCAGCAATTGCCAGCTGCTTACTTTCACGTAGATACAACCGACGTTGAAGCCGTAACAGCTGCCGCTGCTGAGGTGGCCAAAACCTTTGGCAGCATCCACATTCTGGTCAACAACGCTGGCATCACAAAAGATGCCTCGCTGAAAAAAATGACGCTCGACCAATGGAATGCCGTGCTGGCCGTCAATCTGACTGGCGTGTTCCTCTGCACCAAAGCCGTCTACCCCTACATGGAAGCCCAAGGATGGGGTCGCATTCTGTCAGCAGCTTCTGTAGTCGGCTTGTACGGCAACTTTGGTCAAACCAACTACGTCGCCACCAAGGCCGGTGTCATCGGCATGACTAAAGTGTGGGCAAAAGAATTTGGCCGAAAAGGCATTACTGCCAACGCCGTAGCGCCCGGTTTCATCCAGACAGAAATGATGAACACAATACCGGAGAACCTCCTTCAGGGTATGAAGGACAAAACACCGCTGGGCCGCTTGGGTCAACCTGAAGAAGTTGCTGCTGTCTATGCCTTCCTCGCCTCCGACGAGGCAGCTTTTATCAACGGTGCCGTCATCAGCATTGACGGCGGGCTGACGCTGTAGATCCCACGCGCTAGAAGGAGAGCAGAACCTTCTGAGCGCACCACACAAGGCCAACGGCGCTCTCCTTTTGTTCCGATTCTAAAAAAGTCGCTGTGGCGAAGGGAAGCCGTGAGTAAACAACGCTCAGAACAATTTAGTACTTCGCCAGGCTACCGCAGACCTGCGCATGAGTAGTGTCAAATCCGTAAACTTGCAGGGGTATCCTTCGTCAGACCCATGCGCAGCAAATTGCAAAAGTTCTTCGAGTTTTCTCGGACGTTGCTCCCACACGAGACAACATGGCTGCTGTCGCATCAACACTTTGACGACAGAAGTAAAGTATCTATCCTCGAGCGTGTACACGCCAACTGCCATTGCCTCCACGACCAGGAATGCCAGCCTTTCGACGACACCCTCGACAAGCGCAAATATTCCAGCCTTAAACAATGGATCACCGACCGGCTCAACGCCCTCGATGTTGACTTACATCTAGCGTGGATACTCGACACCGAGCGCAAGATCCTTACCGATGCTGTAGAGCCCGAAACCGAGACACGCCTGCTGCACGAAATTAAAACTTGCCAACCTACGGCGTTCTACTTTGTCAAATTTTATGAAATGGCGCAGGCATATCGCCATCTGTTGCTCATCCGCATGCGCTACGCCGAGCACGCACAGGTAGAACTTTTCCTTCAAAAAAACGAAGCTGCCTGGCGACGCTCCTTGCGCATCAGCGAAGAACTGCATCAGGCCACGTGCGACATCGTCAATCAGTATGCTGGTAATCCTACCCCCTCCATTCAATGGGAACAACGCCTGACCGACCTCTTCTACGATGAAACCCTCGACGGCTGGAATCGCTACATGGCTTTAGTGCGGTTGACTTTCATTTACTACAACTACCGCCGCTTTGAACCTTTGCTGGAAAAGTACGAATACTTTGAACGACAGTTGGCCGAGGGCAAATTTTACTCTAAGCGCATCTTGATCAACTACTATGGCAATCGACTGCTCCTACACGTTAGATTCCGAGAATTCGACAAGGCTGAATACTACGGCTACCTTTCTATTCGAGTGAAAAACTTGGATTATGTCCACTACGTAAACAATCTATGCGCCGTATTGATCCGACAGAAAAAATACCAGCAGGCCTTTGCGTTGCTCAAGAAAGCCCAGCCCGAAAGCAAAAAGACTCCTAGCTTCCACAACAAGATTGGCTTCGTGAGCCTCTACGTACAGTGCCTAAATCACCTTGGGCAATACCTTCCCGCCGAACACTACGCCGAAACCTACCTACGCGCTTACCCAAAGGAAATTTTCCAACACCGCTGGCATTTGTTTTTTACAGTCTACCTGGAAAGCTTATTTAACCAACGCAAGTTCGACAGGCTGCTCAAGGTGTGCAAAAAATACAAACTCCTCGAACGCGATGCAGTCTACGTCGACAAACCTTACTACCTGCCCATCCTGCGCTGGTACTACGCTGCTGCCGCCCTTTATACCCAACAGCAAACCCTTGAGCAGCTCAAGCCCTCGCTTTCAGCGTTCATGCCTAAGCAATGTCCCGATACAGATAAGTTGTCCGAAATCCGAACTTGGATACATCAAATCAAAACGGTGGAGCACTCGCTCGGCTCTTTTCTAGAGGAACTGGTGCAACGAGCGGGATGGAAATGAGGACACACAAGCAGCGCAGAGCGTTTTGCCAGCGCCCAAGCCGTGCTATTGCCCGCGTCTGGATTCCTAGAAAATCTACTCCACTTCCTCGGCGGTCGATTTTGTGGTGAAAAATCACGGCGAGATGACGTGCGCCAAGTTCATGGAGTTATGAAGCGGGTTCTTCTACCTTCATTCCTCGCCGCTGAAGCCATTCTAGGCAATGCGATGCTGGCAAGAAGCGAATTTGTTGCCCGAAACGACCCGAGCCTTTAAGGTGCAACACCATCACTTTCCGGCCTCCGAGTCGGCGTTTTTCTAGACGTTCGATATCCGTCCAGGGATAGCGCACTGTCGTCCAGTAATTAGTTACATAAACGTAAGAGTCGTCGGCATCAATGCGCTTGAGCGGCCAGAGAGACCATTTCACATAGCCTAGCCACAACAACCACAGCATAAAGCAGAGAGCTCTGGGCCACCAAATGGAATAGGGTAAGTAAAGCTCGTCGGCAGGTGTCGCCCAAAGGAGAAGCCAAAAACCACTCAAAAATACAGTTCCGAAAACCGGCATAAAGACGCGCCAAAACAGCGTCCAGCTTGAGGAAAGCAGTACCATAGGAGAGCGCCCGTTTTCAGGCGTAGCGGTAGAAGCAGAAGGATCGAAGCGGCTCTCTTCCATAGCTACAGCAAACGATAACCACAGTTGTGTGCAAATGAGTTAGCAAAATACAAGATGTTTATTCACCTACTCCAGAGGCCCTTGTGCGCGAGTGTGCTTTCACCTCTGAGTCAACCCGCGCAAAAGAAGGCGGCAATCTGTAGCACAGCAAGGAACTAAATTATTGGCAAGAAGTCAAAATCGGCTAGAAGGTTCAATCTCGTTGGCAGAGGAAATCGCTGATGCACCCTATAGAAGCCGTAGGCGGCGAATGCAAAAAAGGAGATCGACTTGAGGGGAGTGCTCCATGTATGCCCTTGTCTCTTTAAACGCGCAATAGAAGGCGCTTGATTCCTACTCCTCTTTCTTCTCCTTTTTCTTCTCCTCGCGAATTCGGCTACCTGACTTTAGTTTGCGCGCAATTGCGCTGTATGGGCCAGTGACCACGAGCTCTCCTTCTTTCAGCCCTGAGATGATTTGAATGTAGTCGTTGTCCTGAATGCCTGTTTTCACTTCGCGCATGGCAACGGTGTCACCCACGGCGACAAACACAACTTCGCGCACCTTCTGCGGAGAGGCGTTATTGGCTTTGTTTTTCGACTGTATCTCCTCTGGGTTGCCTGCCTTATCGTCCGAAGAGGCAGTCGTCGTCTTGTTGTCGGTGCGCGCTGTTACGGCTATAATGGGCACGCTAAGCGCGTTTTCGACAGTTTTAGTATAGATATCTACAGAAGCGGACATGCCTGGCCGAAAGGGATATTGCCGTCCGTCACTCATGAGGTCGGCATATGAGGCTGGGTCTATGCGCACTTTAACGATAAAATTAGTCACTTGATCGGTGTTGAGCGAGGAAAGAGCGCCAGTGGCTCCGGTGCTGATGTTGCTTGCGCTATTGGCTATTTCAGAAACTTTACCCTTAAAGATGCGCCCGAGGTAAGCGTCTACTTCAATATCCGCTTCGTTTCCGACGGAAACTTTCAAAATATCATTCTCGCTCACTTCTACTTGGACTTCCATAGAATGCAGATTGGCGATGCGCATCATTTCAGTGCCGGCCATTTGAAGGGTACCCACCACGCGCTCGCCTTTTTCGATGTTGAGCTTGCTAATGATGCCACTGACGGGCGCTACGACGATGGTCTTCTGCAAGCTGGTGCGCAGTTCCTTCAAGGTGGCTTGAGCGCTAGCAATGCCGAATTCTGCTACGCGAATGTTGGCTTGGGCGCTCGCCAAATTTTTCTCTGCGGCTTTCAGCGAAGCGTCCGCGGCCGCATAAGCGCTTTCTAGCGCTCTTAAGTTGCTGAGCGAATTTTCATAATCTTGTTGAGAGAGAATGCCTTCGCGGTAGAGTTGTTCGTTACGGCGATGTATACCTCTGGCCGCCTCCAATTGAGCCACTATTCGATTTTTTTCTGCTTTTAGTTGCTCAATTTGCGCCATAGAGCTCTCGGCATTGGAGGCAGATATTTGTCGCTGCGCTTGAGCACTGTTGAGCGCCGCCTGCCCTCGTTCTACGGCGCTCAGGTATTCGTCAGGGCGAATTTTAGCTAGAATTTGGCCAGCCACTACAGAGTCGCCCTCGCGTACGAAGAGCTCAACTACCTCACCCGAAACGTCTGAACTGATCTTGACCTCCGTCTCTGGGAAAATCTTTCCGCTAGCACTTACTACTTCGCGAATGGTACGCCGCTGCACTTTTTCCAGCGTCACGGGCTCGCCTCTGGGTGTTTGGCGCGCTTTGATCACTGCTGCAACGAGGAGAAAGGCTAATGCGCCTATACCGACGTAGACAAGTCGCGTGTTTTTGTTTTTCAATGAGATAGCCATAATAATTCAACAAAAAGGCGTTTGGGTGATGTCTTATGCTTTTAGGACGTTCGCGTAGGCGTTCAAATTTCACAGACGAATTTCCTTTCCCAAATAAAAGTCTAGGATTTTAAGCCGAAAGACGTAGTCATATCGAGCGATAAGCAGGTCATTTTCGGCATTGTCGCGGTTGTTACGAGCCGTAGTAAGTTCTGGTAGGCTAGCTGCGCCCAGTTGGTATCGCCGCTCTGCGTTGCTGAAAGCAGCTTGAGCAGCCTCGTAGCTCTTCCGAGCGGCTTCCCATTGGAGGCGAGCTGCTCGAGCGTTTGCAATGGCCGTCTGAATGTCGTTTTTCAACTGTTGCTTCACCTGATTTTCTTGCAATTGGGCCGTAATAACGCCTAAGCGCGCTCGCTCGACGCTTAGGCGTGTGCGACCGTTTTGATAGATGGGTATGCTCACTTGCAGCCCTACGCCTTGACCAAAATTTCGTTCGAGTTGGTCGAAATACGACAGCCGCGGGAACTCGAGAAGGTTAATGTACTGGCGTACGGGCACATCCACCTCGTTAATGCGGATGAGGACTGGGTCACTTAAAACTGTGCCGAGAATGCGCGGATTGTTAAAATCGCGAAACAGAGAGGAGTAATTCGTATTTAAGCTAGCAAAGAGGGTAACGTTCGGAAAATAGGCCGCCTTTGCAAGAGCGACGGCCGCCTCGGCGCTTTTAAGGCGGAAATGAGCGGCCCGCACACCAGGTTGGTTTTGCTGGGCAACAGCATAGATGGAAGGAAGGGTAAGGTTTTCCACGGTAGCGTCGGCAGGCGGTTCGATGCGTGGCCGCTCAATGCGCAAATTGTAATCGGGTTCCAATTGAAGCAATTGCTTCAGGGCGAGCATAGCAAGTTCGACGGCATTTTGCGCCTGTACAGCCAATTGCTCTTCACGAGCAAGTTGGGCTTGGGCGTTGAAGCGGTCGGCAGCAGGGGCACTTCCCGCCTCGATGAGTTTAAGCGTATTCTGCAACTGGAAACGCGTCTGCTCTACGCGGCGATAGGCAATTTCGCGCTGCTCTTCCGCCAGCAAGACATTCAGGTAGGCTTGAGCCACCTGCAGAGCTAGGGAGTTAGCCGTCTGCTCAATATCCGCTAGGGCTGCTTGGGCGTTCCAGCGCGCCTGCCGAATCCCATGAGTGATTTGCCCGCCAGTGAACAAAGGCAGGGCAGCTGACAAACCAAGGCTATTGAACGTGATGCCAGACGTTACGAACTGGTTTGTTGCTGGGTCAATGGTTCGGCCAAACTGCTCGCCAACCGTGACATTAGCATTAAGCGTAGGCAAACGGCTAGCCTTCGCCTGACGCTCTGACAGCATCGCCACTTGAGCACTCGTTCGGGCCTGACGGACGAGCAAGTTGGCCTCTTGGGCGTACCGAATGCAACGCTCCAACGTCCAAATTTCCTGCGCAACTAGGGGTACAATTACCACTACCTGCATCGCTACAACCCGTAGAACGCCTCGCATGTGTTGCCAGACAAACCTTGCCATAAATATTCCTATTGAAAAGCGCTCACAAGATCGAGGCACTCTTTACCAGATATCGCTTTTTTTATATCAACGAAAAAAAATTTTGGATGAAGGTCGTTTGCGCGTAGGTTCAAGGAGGAAAGGGCATCCACCAAGGAAAGCTATAAGCTACCTGGGGCACCTCTGAGGCGTTTTGTTTATTCGTGAAAGCAAAGAGAAGAGCAACGTCTACGTCTGTCGTTGCTCAAAGTTGAGTTTGAATCCAATGCGCTGGTTTTCATCAGGGCGGTCGTCGTCATAGTCTTCCCAAAAGGTGATCTCGGCAATGAAGGTTTCCAAATGTCGGATGATGTAAGGTTCCTTGAGTTCTTCGGGCCGATAAATGGCCAGGGTTTTCGGTGGCTGAGGTTGTCCGTAGCGCTCAATGTAAGGGTAATTGATGAGCACCATAATTTTTCCGTTGAACAACTGCTGATAGACCAATGCGCCGTTGTGTTTAATAAGGTCGCGACTCAGCCCATTGCCTATAGGTTCGCCCAAGCCACTATGGCTGTGACCCAGAGAGAGAACTACAGCTTCTAGGTTGCAGATGTCGGCGCGTTCCTCAACAGTACACGCCAATTGCACTAATGCTGTGGCTTTTTTAAGGTGCTCGACCAAAGCAGGTTTTAAATATTCTCGCCAATACTGGCGGTAGGTTTCTGTGTTTCGTAGAACTTCTTTGTAACGCTCTACCTTGCGCTGAAAATTGAAATAATCTTCTTCTGTAAACGTCATGGCAAAAAACTTTTGAAGCAATACCGGCGCCTCAAAGATGCATTATAATTGCTAAATGGCTCTGTGAAGACGCAGAGCACTGGAGCAGTTTTCTACTAGCAACCTATCGCGCCTCGGCCTATGCTCCTCTATCGACGCGCGACTCTAGTAATTTTAAAAGTAGCACCTCAACTCGCCGATGCGAAACAGTGTTAACTGTTTTGCCCTTTCACAAGCGCAAACAGTTAAAAAGGTCTGGATGTTGATAGATTGTGCGAAACCCATTCCTAAAGTCGTAGTTGATGCGTCGAATGACAAAATCAACTCACCTCTAAAAGAAACTCACGCCCCCTACTGGCCAGGCACACCGAGCCACGTCTTCGCCTTCAGCAGGTTTTCGCTCAGAAAATCAATAGGGAACGAGAACTTTATGCTTTTGAAAGCCGTCGTTTTATCAGAGGAAACGGCTTCGGTAATCGTCAATTTCGCAGTACTTGCGCCATAGGTTGAACCAACTCATGCGTAAGTTCGTTGAAGCAGTCGAGACGGCTTGACGGCGGAACAAAGTCAAATCCGCTGGCGGCGTCAGTTGAGGAATATCTTCTAATAATTGAACCACAAATACGCCGCTGTTGCCAGCGATGGGCTTTATTGAAACGCCTTTTTTACCGGCGTGGAAGACTGCTCCAATGAGGCGAGGCTCGTTACCTGCTGAAGGGATAAAGGATTGAGACATTGTCACGCTTTGCGCCGTATCGACGGTGACGCCCCACTCAGCAGCAAGAGCGTTCAAGTCAGTCTTACTGCCTATTTTTTGCTTAAGGATTTCGGCTTTCTTGCGGTTGCGAATCTCTAGCTCAGCGCGCGTGTTGCCTTTAAGCGTCGCTACGGTTGGTTTACCCGCCGGTGTAATACTCTTGAGCGCAGCGAGCACGTATTTGCTGTCGTAATAGCCACCCTCTGGAGCGCGGAAAGAGAATACTTCTTGAGCTACGGCGTCTATTTTTGTCTTGGGGTCAAAGGCCCAGCGAACGATTTCACGGGCTTCCTCTCCCTGGCCAAAAACAGTAAGGGCGTAATCTGTTGCCTTGAGTGGCTGACTAGTCATGAGGACATAGCCCTCCTTGTTGGCTAACTCGACCAATTGCACGCGATTTTTTGCTTTCTGAAGGATTTCTAGAGCCTTGTCCTTAATGCGCTGTTGTGTTTCTTTACTGGGTTCAATGGGCTCTTTAAGCAACGCCAAACGCACGCCCGCTTGGTTGTTTAAAAACTTTTTGCCCGTCACCTCGACAAGATGCCAGCCAAATTGGGTCGAAACTTTGTAATATTTGCCGATTTCAGAGTCGTAAAAGCACACGGCATTGAATTCTGGCACCATGACGCCTTCTGCAAACCAGCCTAAGTCTCCTCCTTTCGATGCCGAGCCAGGGTCTTGGCTATTGGCTATGGCTAGCGAATCAAAACGCGCCTTCTTGGAGGTGAGTAAAGCCATCAAGCTGTCGATTTTTTTCTCATTCTCCGCCGTGGCATTGCGCAACAAGATGTGGCGCGCTTGTACAGAGTCGGGAACTACTTTACGTCCTAAAATTTTTGCTATCACCCAATTACCCTGGTCTTGAAAGGGCCCAACAATGGTTCCTACCGGAGCCGTCAACAGAGAATCTGCAGCCGCGGCGGGCAAGTCGTCTTTTTTGCGATATCGATTATCTACGGTTCCGCGGTTGGTAACGGTGTAAATAGAATCATTTGTCGCTGTGCGCAATCCTTCCCAGAGTTTCCAAGCGTTTTCGCGCGCTCGAGCGCTGTCAGCTGCGGTGGGATAGACGTTGAACTCGACGTACTCCACCACGCGTGTCTCGTCAAATTGATAATACAGATTTGGGTTTTCTTTCAAATAATCAGCATAATCTTTATCCGTAAGGGTAACTTCGCTGTCAGCCACTTTATCATATGGAAGGCGCACAAAGAGGAAATTCGCGCGCTGATTACTTTCTCTAAAAGCCATCTCTGCTTGCCAGGTAGGTGCGTAAATGCTCTTTGTAATCAGGGCGCTCATCTTTTCCTGCAAGCGTTCAGTGATGATCTCTTTCTCTTGAGTAGCCCAATAGGCGCGATTCATCGGGTCAGTAAAATTCCCTGACTCAATCGCGTTCTTGATGTTGTTCAACTGCTCGCGGTTGGGTTGGCCATCCGGCCCTGAAAAACGCTGAACGATCACCGGGCTGAGGTTTTGACCAAATTGCAAGTCCATGAGCTCCTCTTTGCCCACGGCAAGACCTATTTTTTCAGCCTCTTTTTCTAACAAAGTGCGTTGAACGAAGTAGTTCCATACCTGTTCGCGAACTTGATAGATCATGCCCGGCTTGGCATTGGAATAAATGAGCTTCTCGTATGTCTCAAATTCTGAGCGCTTAATGGTTTCGCCCTTCACCTTGCCTATTGTGTTCAAATCAGCCGAGCTATAGCGCTGAGCATTAGTAATGATGTCCATCAAGATGAACCCACCCAAAGCTAACACCATGAGCACAATGAGAATCCAGCCATTCTTACGAATCGTCCCGATTAAAGCCATTTCCTTCTAAAATTTTGACATTCAATTTTCTAAAATTAAAAGCAAAACCATTTTTCAAGAAGTAGACGCAAAGGTAGCGTTAAGAGGGTGAAAAAAGGAAAAATTTTGGCAACCGAGCAAGAGTTCTTCTTGCTTAAAACGCTGTTTCGCGAAGGTGAAAGTCGCTGCACTTTTGCATTATGCGCTTGTCGGTAGTCATTGTGAGTTACAACGTAAGTGCCTTTTTGGAGCAATGCCTGCTTTCTGTGCAGCGAGCCCTCCGAGGCCTTGAGAGCGAAATATGGGTAGTAGATAACGCCTCGAGCGACGACTCTGCCGCGATGGTTCGCCGGCGTTTCCCAGAGGTAAATCTCGTCGTCAACGAGCAGAACGTAGGCTTTGCAGCAGCTAATAATCAGGCACTTCGCTATTGTAGAGGCGAGTACGTGCTGCTACTCAACCCCGATACACTCGTAGAAGAAGATACGTTTCACCATTGCCTGGCTTTCATGAATGCGCACCCAGAAGCTGGCGCCCTAGGCGTTCGCATGCTCGACGGCAGCGGCCAATACCTACCTGAGAGCAAGCGCGGTTTTCCCACGCCTTGGGTGTCGTTTTGCAAGATGACGGGGCTCGGCCTTATCTTTCCGCGCAGTGCGCGCTTCAATCGGTACTACCTAGGTCATCTCAGCCCAAAAAAAATTCAACAGGTCGAGGTGCTGGCAGGGTGCTTCATGTTTATGCGGCGCTCTGCCCTAGAGCAGGCTGGCTTGCTCGATGAGGCCTTTTTTATGTATGGCGAAGACATTGATTTGTCGTATCGCCTTCAGAAAGCTGGTTTCCAAAATTACTATTATCCGCACGTGCGTATCTTGCACTACAAGGGCGAGAGCACGCAAAAAGATTTTCGCTACGTGCGGCGCTTCTACGAGGCGATGATTGTCTTCACTCGAAAACACTTTCAGCAGAGTAGAGCAGGTTTGATTGTATTTCTGCTCCAAATAGCCATCGCCCTGCGCGCCATTGCAGCCCTAGCCGCTCGAGCAGCGCATCGCGTTTGGCTGCCACTACTAGACGTTGTCCTCATGTACGGCGGCCTAGTTGTGCTAAAGAATTTTTGGGCGCATTACTATTACAAAGATCCCGATTACTTTCAGCCCTCTATCTTATGGTTCAATTTCCCCCTCTACGTCAGCGTTTGGTTGTTTGCTCTTTGGCTAGGCGGCAGCTACGACCAGCGGTACGACCTGGTTCGATTGCTGCGCAACATCGGCTTCGGCTCACTCGTATTGGCCGCCATCTATGGTTTCCTCGACCAAGCGTTCCGCCCCTCTCGCGCCGTGCTTGTCTTAGGCGCAATCTGGACGGCAGGAAGCCTATCTTTGCTGCGCGTTTTGCTTCATTTCTTCGAATATCGCGATTGGCATGTCGGACAGGCGCGCCGCCGCAACATCCTCATTGTCGGCACTGCAATTGAAAGCGAGCGGGCCCAACAGCTCCTCCAGCGCGCCGAAATCGCCTGGGAACTCACCCTGACCCTCCCGCCCGAACAACTCGAACGCCTGCCTACTTTAACCCGGCTTTTTGGCGTCGACGAAATTATCTTCTGCACCCAAGACGTGCCCATCTCTCGCATGCTAGATGCCATGGAGCGCCTTGGTCCAAATTTGCGCTATAAAACCTTGCCCTCTGGAAGCAACCACATCATCGGCAGCAACCACAAAGACCGCCCCGGCGAGCTATACTCGTCGACGCCTGCTTTCCGATTGGCCAAGCCCGAATACCGTCGGCTCAAACGCATCTTCGACTTGGGCGCCTGCCTACTCCTCCTCTTGATCTGTCTTTTAGAATTCTTTAGAACAACAGGCGAGAAAAAATTGCTTACCCAAAATTGGTTACCCGTCTTCCTAGGCCGAAAAACATGGATAGGCTACGCTCCCACTTCCTCCAATAGCGCTCTGCCTGCGCTCCCTCCCGCTGTTTTTTTTTCAACATCTACGACGCCCTCGTCTGAATGTGCTTCTCTAACAGAGGTCGAACTTCAACGCCTTAACTTTTTGTACGCCAAAAACTGGACTCTAGGGCACGACGCTCTTCTTTTGTATAGAGCTCTGAAAAACGCCAGAGCATAGGCAATTTTTAAAAATTTTTGTTTTAAAATAAAACCGCGCTATCTTTGCCCTTGTAATAGACGAATTCACTAAGACGAAAATACGCTATGGCGCATCCGGAAAAAGACCTTTCTACACCGCCTCTTGCAACTCCTCCAAGCAGCGGAGAGGTAACAGTAACCTTAAGTGGCATGTATCAAAACTATTTTTTGGACTATGCCTCTTATGTCATTCTGGAGCGCGCTGTTCCGGCTATTGAAGACGGCCTTAAACCCGTGCAACGTCGCATCCTTCATGCGATGTATGAACAGCACGACGGCCGCTATCACAAAGTCGCCAACCTTATCGGTCAGACAATGCAATACCACCCGCACGGCGATGCGGCCATAGGCGAAGCCCTCGTTAACTTAGGCCAGAAAGATTTACTCATCGACTGTCAGGGGAATTGGGGAGACTATCGCACCGGCGACCCTGCTGCTGCACCGCGCTATATCGAAGCCCGATTGACGAAGTTTGCCCTCGAAGTAGCGTTTAATCCGCAAACAACGCGCTGGCAAATGTCGTACGATGGCCGGAAGCGGGAACCCATAGTACTGCCCATGAAGTTTCCGCTCCTCCTAGCTCAAGGCGCAGAGGGTATTGCCGTAGGTCTGAGCACCAAAGTCCTGCCGCACAATTTCATCGAATTATGTGAGGCTAGTATCGCTGCCTTACAAGGACGCCAGGTTAACCTATATCCCGACTTTCCTACAGGCGGTCTTGCAGATGTTACCCAATACCACGCTGGCGCTCGCGGCGGCAAAGTGCGAGTACGCGCTCGCATTCAGCAAGTGGACAAAAAAACGCTGCGCATCACTGAATTGCCCTACGGCGTTTTCGTCAACGACTTAATCGAATCCATCCTGAAAGCCAACGAAAAAGGCCAGATCAAAATCAAGCGAGTAACTGATAAGACGGCTGCAGAAGTAGATATCGAAATCGAACTCCAACCCGGTGTTAGCCCAGATGTCACGATAGATGCCCTTTATGCATTTACTAGCTGCGAAGTTAGCATCAGCACCAATTGCTGCGTTATCCAAAACAATCGACCACTGTTTACCAACGTCAATGAACTACTGCGCATCTCGACTGAGCACACTAAAGACTTATTGCGCCAAGAGCTGGAAATTTTGCGCAAAGAACTCGAGGAAAAACTTCATTTCGCTTCTCTAGAGAAAATCTTCATCGAAAAACGAATTTATCGAGATATCGAGGAATGCGAAACCTGGCAAGCTGTTTTAAAAACAATTGAAACAGGATTGCGAAAATACGTCACTACGCCTAGCGATCCTAGCTACAGCAAGCACACCACCAAGCTCAAGCTTCTACGCGAACTAACAGAAGATGACCTTATTCGCTTGACAGAAATTCGCATCAAGCGCATCTCCAAATACAATTCCTTCAAAGCGGAGGAGGAAATTGCTCAACTGAGCGAACAATTGCGCGAGACAATTCATCATTTAGAACACCTCACAGACTATGCTATCGCCTATTTTCGGCGCCTCATAGAAAAGTACGGTGCTGGCCGTGAACGCAAAACAGAAATAGCTGTCTTCGATGAAATTCGCGCCGCGGAGGTGGTGGCCAACAACGCTAAGTTGTATGTAGATCGCGCCGGCGGTTTCATCGGATATGGCCTGAAAAAGGATGAATTTATTCAGGATTGCTCAGATATAGACGATATTATCGTCTTCCGTCGCGATGGCGTTATGAAAGTAGTTCGCATCGGCGAAAAAGTCTTCGTCGGCAAAGACATCATCTACGCAGCCGTATGGAAGAAGAACGATGAGCGCACGACCTACAACATGGTATATGTAGATGGAAAGACTGGCCGCGCAATGGTCAAGCGTTTTAACGTTACAGCCATCACCCGCGACAAAGAATATCTCGTGGGAGGAAGCAGCAAAGGCTCGCGCATTCTCTACCTGACGGCAAATCCGAATGGAGAAAGCGAAGTCATTACGGTGACACTTAGCCCAAGTTGTACGGCGAAAATTAAAGTGTTTGACTACGACTTCGCGCAGTTGGCCATTAAGGGCCGCGATGCTCAAGGGAATATTCTGACCAAGTACCCGGTTAAGAGCATCCGACAGAAAGAATTAGGCAAAAGCACTATTGGCGCTCAGAAGATTTGGTACGACGACGTCACTGGCCGTCTAAATGCTCAAGAGCGAGGGCGCATGCTGGGCGAATTCGACACGGGCGACCAACTTCTCATCCTTTACCGCGATGGCTCTTATGAACTCACGGATACTGATTTGTTACAGCGCTTCGAGCCCAAAGAGCTGTTGTACATTGGCAAACATCACCCCGACACCGTCGTCAATGCCGTACACTTCGACGGCCACAAAGGCTGGACGATGGTCAAACGCTTCCGCATCGAAACTACGCGCTTGCGCGAGCGTTTCCCCTTTATCACCGACCACCCAAAGTCAAAACTCCTTTTTGCTAGCGTGCAGCCCAACCCGCGCATTCGCTATACCTTGCGCATCAAAGGCAAATCGATAAACCACGAAATCAGCCTCGGCGATTTCATGGATGTCAAGGGCTGGAAAGCCGTAGGCAACAAACTCTGCGACGGACTTCCGCTAGACGTCCAGGAAATAACGTCTCCTAGCGACCGCCACGACTCTTCGACAACCCCGCCTGTTCCACACCTGCCCTATCAAGGTGCGCTCTTCACCACCCTACCGACGACAGAGGGCGATAAAACTGCTGAGTGCACTTCCAAAAAAACATACAAGGCCGGCGATACCCTAGAATTTGACTAATCTGCCTGCAGTTATGGCTATATCCGAACAATTCAACGCTCCAGAGGCGCCCAAACCCGTAGGGCCGTATCCTCATGCCCGTCGCGTAGGCAACTTGCTGTTTCTCTCGGGCATTGGTCCGCGAGATCCAGACACCGACGAGGTGCCGGGACTTAAGCGCAGCCCTAGCGGCAACTACCTCGAATTCGACTTTGAGGCACAGGTGCATTCGGTCTTCCGCAATGTTCGGGCAGTGCTCGAGGCCAGTGGTGCGCGCTGGGAAGACCTGGTAGACATCACAGTCTTTCTTACTAACCTAGAGCGAGATTTTCATACGTTCAATCGAATTTACGCCGACTATTTTCGCCACAACCAACCCTGTCGTACTACTGTGGGCATTGACCGTCTGCCTACGCCTATTGCCATCGAGCTCAAATGCATTGCTGTAGTAAGCGACGACCGCTAGAGCAGCGCTCGCACTTACCAACGCCACTCTTCCGTCTCCTCATCCATCGGCAGAGGTTTCACTTGCCGGCGCGTCGCTATGCGCTGCTTTTGGCGCTCCCATATGAGCCGAGCCAACGCCAGCGGTATTGGCTCTTCACTCTGACCGCGCACTACCGGCAGAATCTTCTCCTCTAATACGTCTAAGCGGTACAACAAGCTCATTAAGTAACCCGGTTGCTCCTCTAATAATTCACTTACTCGATCTGCGATGAGGGCTACTATCGCTGATTCGTCAAGAGGTGGGCCATCCTTGCCCAGGGCAAAGATCGCTTCCACTTGGCTCAGTGCTTGCTCAAGGGTCTCTTCCATAGTTTGCACGATTTTCTTTTTTATTCCACTGTAGGCCGCGTGCCTTACCTTTGGGCAATCCTTCCTAAAGAGTAGGAGAACGCAATTGACCTACGGCTTGCGCACACAAAGGTCGAAAACAAAGGGAAAATATGATCTTCTCCACTTGCTAATGTTTTTGCGTATGTTCCGCCGACACACCCGCGAGCCCTTCCCTATACGCAACATCGTGTTGCTCTCTGTGGTGGTTTTGCTTATCTTGCTGTACATGCTCTATCAGTTGAAAAAAGCAGAAAGAGCATCCTCTTCTACTATCATCTTCGAACCTACAGAGGTGAACCACTGACTCCCTTCAATTCAACAACAATGCGGCAAACAATCTAATGCTCAAAGAAAAGCTCCGAAACTTTTCGAACTCTCCAATTTTTCTAACTCAAAGGGAGCCGGGGAAAAATACAGGGAGATTTCTCTCCTCAGCGTTTCCGCCGTCGAATGGGTCTATGTATGCGAAAGGAACCCTAGTTTTGCTTAGGTCAGTGCTTAAAGTGCAGGTACCTCAAACCTCCTTCTCTAAGAGAGAACGGGCGACTTCTGCCTAAGCCTTATTTGGCTCCTTCGCAGAAATCGCTCTTTGTACAGCTCAGGGTTGGGTTGCGACTCCGTCGGCAAATTACATACCGCCTCTTGCGCGTCTGTGAGGAAGTCGACATATTGGTCGCTCTCACTGCACTTTATCGCCGCGCAAAATGCGAAAGCGTTTGCGAGCATCTACGGCAAGGACGGAGCTGGAGTAGTCTACGAAAAGTTTCTCATACAATTCCATGGCTTTTTGAGGCTGGCCGAGGCGTTCTTCCAGAAGCATGGCCCAGGCGTAGAGGGCATTGTCAGCGCGGATGTCGTCTCCGTGTTTTTCTACAATTTCAGCGTAAAAGGCAGCAGCCTCCGTGTACTGGCGCCTCTTTTCGGCAATTTGAGCCTTTAAATAAAGAATGTCGTCTTGCAAGCCGGTCTGTGGAAAGGTAAAGCGAAGGCTATCCAGGAGGCGAATAGCCTCGCTGAATCGGTTCTGAAAGACGAGCAACTCTGCTTGGGCATAAATGGCCATGGCTTCTGTTGTAGCGTCGGTATTGAGGTTATCCATGATGAATACCGACAAATCGATGGCGTCATTGGCCAAGAGCTTAGAAGTAGATGCCTTCAAAGCATCAAATTGCGCTTGCGCCCACTCAAAGTCGCCCTTGAAATAGGAAAGACGTGCGTTTTTGAAGCGCGCTTCTTGGCCGAGCATTTCTTCGCGAAACTCCTTATCTACTTGGCTATATAATAAGGTACTTTCCCAAATATCGCCACTCATCAAATAGTAATCGGCCAAATTGATCTTAGCTCGACCTACGACAGCGCGCTGAATGCCTGCGGTTTGAACGAGCGTTTCCAAAAGGTGAATGGCCTTAGGCAGGTCGTTGATGTACAGGGCCTCCAGCTCAGCGAGCTCAATAACAAGCTGAGCTGTGCTCCGACTAATTCCGTACTCGGCCAAAAACTGCTCATAATCGCTCTCTAAAGCGCGCAAGTCTTGCAGAGTATAGTTGTATCCATCCGTAATTTTGCGCCGCCGCACCTTCATCAATTCACCTTTAGCACTGAAAAAGAAGGGATTTTGACGGCCTTTTTCTTGAATGATATACTCGTAACCTGCAATAGCTGTTTCATAGTCGCGCGCATTGGCAGCATCGTTGGCCAATTGAAAGACGCGATGCCCGGGTTCATTGAGGCGCTTGTCTAGAGCGCGGTATTGGCGCATAGCATTTTTATAGTCCTTGCGTTGGATGAACGTCCAGGCCAATAGTTCGGTAAGTTCAGGCAAGTCCTTTACTTGAAGACGCGCATAGAGCTGGCGCTGCAATTCTGGGTAGTCTGCTTCTGGGAGATATCGAGCCAATTGAGTTTGTACAACGCTCATACGCGAAGGGTCTGCCTCGATGTGATTGAGGTAGTACTCAAGCATCTTTGTAGTTTCACCCTTTCGCCGATAGATTTCAGCCAGTTGAAAGGCAAAGCGACGCGGGTCTTTAGCCAACTGATTGCCTCGCTCATAGGTGCGAATAGCGTAGTCAAACTTAGCCGCCTGAGCAAACGCCTCCGCCAAGGAGTATATCGATGAATAGTCCACAGTAACGCGAGCAATAGCTTCTTCGTATTGCTTTTCTGCCTCCTCCGGTTTGCCCATTTGTTCGTAGAGATTCCCGTAGGATACGTAGAGGCGCACATTATTAGGCGAGCGTTTTATTTGCCGCTTTAGCGCATCTTCAGCATCAGCGTAACGTTCTAAATTAATAAGACACGTCAGGTACCGATCGAAGTAGACTTCGCCAAAATTTTTATTAGACTCCATGAGTTGGCGATACAACTCTGCCGCTTTCGCGTATTCTCCATTTTGGAAGTATTGGTTGGCCAACTCAGGATTGGGCTGAGCAAAAGCAGCCGCAACAAACGCCCACCCTGCAACACTTAAAAGCATCAAGCGCATACTGAGTCTTCTCATTTTGTAATAGAAGGGCAAAAGTAGCCTTTTTTCCTTTGCTTAAACGGGAAATGCATGCAAAGAACGCAAGAGGCGATGCTTAAGTTTGTTCATTTTAGCCAATCATTAGAGTAAAGCAGTCATAAGAGCTGCTGCATTGCTCATTTCTGGTGCAGAAAATTGATAGGTAACAGCCTCAAGGGCACCATACTGGCAACACTACTGCAGAAGGATAACGGGCATTTCGATAAACGGTGATTTCTATTGGAATAAAATCCTTATCCTCTGCCTGGTAGATGTTGACAAACTGCTGCGGATTGCGGTCGGCTAATGGGAACCAGCTGCTTTGCACCTGGATCATCAGCCGATGGCCGGGCAAGAAGGCATGGGCCACGTCGGGCAGTTCGAAGCGGACGCGCTGCGCCTGGCGCGGGCGAAAGCCCTCGGGCTTCTCGAAACTGTTGCGGTAGCGGCCGCGAAAGATTTCAGCGCGCACGAGCATCTGGTAGCCGCCCAGCGGCACGCCGTTCTCCATGCCCGAGAGCGTGTCGGGAAACACGTCAATGAGTTTGACCACAAAGTCGGCGTCCAGAAGGCGCCCGCGCGGAGCGGCGCCGCGGTCGTCGAGGCTGACCCAGAGGTCGGCTACAAGCGGGCCATGGAGGCGCAAGGTAGAGTCTAAAGGCGGTGTTTCGTATACCAGCACATCGGGCCGGCGGCTGGCAAAGCGCTGGTCATCCGTCATGTATTCGCGCGTGCGGTACAGGTGGATGCGGTCGGTGTAGGGCACCGGACGCGCCGGGTCGCTGGGATATCGGTCGGCACCGACAGCGGCACTGGGCGGTTGCGTTTTCAATTGCCCACCGGCTTGCAGGTAAAACGGCGTTGGACGCATGCCCTTTGGCGGCCAAGTCTCGTGTTGCACCCAGCGGTTACTGCCTGTCTCGAAGATATAGGCTTCGGGCAGGTTGAGTTCGCCGCGGCCTTTGAGGTAGTACTCGAAGAAGGGAAACTCAATTTCGCGCTGGTAAAATTCGGCGGTAGGCTGGCCAAAGGCGATGTTGCCCAAACGTTCGCCGCTGTTGCGCGCCCAGGCGCCGTGGCTCCAGGGGCCCATAACAATGCGATTGCTTACCGATGGCGGATTTTGCCCTTCAATAGCCTTATAGGTGGCCCAGGCGCCGAAGCAGTCTTCCGCGTCGAACAGGCCGCCCACTGTCAAGACTGCAGGCTGTACCTGGCGCAGGTGCGGGCGTGGGTTTCGGACTTTCCACCAGTCGTCTAAGTCCGGGTGCTGCATCAGTTCATTCCAGAACGGTATTTCGCCCTTGAGGTACAGGCGATTGAAATTGGGCAGGGCGCCGGCGCGCAGAAAAAAAGCGTAGTTGTCGGGCGTTTTCCAGTCGCTAAAGCCGCGCTCGCGTTGTGTGGTGGGCTTAGGCCGCGGCTTGCCAAAGCCGGAGTAAAAGCTGAAGGCATCCATGAGCATGAATGCACCGTTGTGGTGAAAGTCATCGCCGATGAACCAATCCGTTACTGGTGCCTGCGGCGACACCGCTTTGATGGCCGGATGCGCTGCCAAGATGGCCATAGTGCTGTAAAAGCCTGGATACGAAATACCGTACACGCCGACTCGACCGTTGTTACCCGTAGCGTGCTTCAGTAGCCATTCCACGGTATCGTACGTGTCGGAGGCTTCGTCTACGTCGGTGTTGCTTTTCTTGTTAGGATTAAACGGGCGCACATCTACAAACTCGCCCTCACTCATGTAGCGGCCGCGCACATCCTGAATGACGAAGATGTAGCCCGAGCGCAACAAATAACTGTTGTGCATGCGCGCCGGAAAGGCTTCCACTCCGTAAGGTGCGCACGAATACGGCGTGCGGCGCATCAAAATGGGATACGTCTTTGACAGGTCCTTAGGCGTGTAGATGGCCGTAAACAAGCGCACACCGTCGCGCATAGGAATGTACACTTCCCGCTTGGTGTAGTTTTCGCGCAGAAACAACGAGTCGTTGTCCGCGGCTGATTGAGCGCCAGCAATCAGCGCCCAACACCAGGCTAAGAGCCAAAAGAGAACGCGTATTTTGAACATATGGAATGAAAACGAAACAAGTTAAACCAAGTAAAATGGGCAGGGAGCGGGGGCGAATATAGAGGCAATCTCCAGTCGTTTCATTGCCAAAAATCTCAAATCCTGCCGTCTCCTCGCAGTTTATGCAGCCTTCACCTTATCAAAAGAGGCTAGCATTCAAAACGTTCTATTCCTCTCCGACGCCAAACGCGCCGCAGGCATCCACCCAAAAGCCACTGTCCATACCCTGCGCCACTCCTTCGCTACCCGCCTCCTCGAACAAGGCGCCGACCTACGGTACATCCAGGAACTCCTCGGACACGCCAGCCCCGAAACCACCCAAATCT
>JANWXM010000023.1 GCA_025055285.1 Saprospiraceae bacterium | reverse complement strand
TGTGTCTCCATCCTGCAAGATTACAACTTTTGGCATTATTCTCTATTTTTGGAAGAAGGGGTGCGGAAGATGCATTTTCGGGAGCCCTCCATAGGACATAGTTCTCTTCTGTTCTTATCATTTGCCAAGGTGTTGGCAATTCGAACCGATAAACTACGAGATTCATCCTCATGCTGTCCTCAGAGCAGGTAAGCTGGAAATAATTGCCTGCAATTTCTTGCGGGAACCTCGAAAGGGTTTTACCACCAGTAGGCACAGGCTTTGGAAAGTATTCCAAATGGCACTCTTCTGCCCAGAAAGACAGGAAAAACACGCCAGCAATGGCCAAAGCAAGAGTTTTCATAGCAAAACGAAGGGATGGTAAGGAAGAAGAGTTTTCTTTCTTAATACAATTTTAACTAAAAATGTTATCAAAATCTTAATAGAAAAATTGAGGCCTAGAAAAACATTCCTCCTTGCATACCACAACCTCGTGCAGGGCCCGTAACATTGCAGTCCATTTCAAGGGAGAAATCAATTTCTTTGCTCATGCCATGACGCTCTTACTTGCTTTGCCCGATCTTACTTCTGGTAGTGTGTGGATAAGCCTGCTAACTCTTACATTTTTGGAAATCGTTTTGGGGGTAGACAATATCATATTTTTATCCATCATAGCTACAAAGCTTCGAAAAGAAGATCAAGCGAAGGCACGCACTATTGGCCTGATGTTGGCAATGGGTTTTCGCATTGCGCTGCTATTTTTGTTAGTGTGGATTATCGGCATGACCAAGCCACTGTTTCATGTTGACTTGCCTGGGCTTCACGGTGTGGTTACGGGACAAAGCTTGATTTTATTTTTAGGGGGTGCTTTCTTGTTGTACAAGGCCACCTCAGAAATCCACCATAAACTGGAAAGCCCGCGCGCTAGTGATGACCCGGAAATTCGCCCAGGAGCGCGAGCGTTGGGTTATGCTATTGCGCAGATTGCCCTTATTAATATTGTTTTTTCGTTCGACTCCATTCTAACAGCCATAGGGCTGACAAAAGACTTATTCATCATGATCACGGCTGTGATAATATCTGTTTTAGTGATGATGGCTTTTGCAGCCCCTGTTAGTCGCTTTGTAAATAAGCACCCGACGGTGCAGATGTTGGGGTTGGCCTTCTTACTTCTTATTGGGTTTTCACTTATAGGCGAAGCTGCTCACCAAGGACACTTCATTGAAGGTTCCATCCCTAAAGGTTACTTATACTTCGCTATATTTTTTTCCTTATTCGTTGAAATGCTCAATTTGCGCTTGCGCAAGGTAAGCGAACCCATCCAGTTGCACGGCTATGGCCAAACGGCCCGGAAGCAAGGGTTGTTAGATGGCGAGTCGTCTTTAGGATAAAGCGGATGAATCGGGAGTGCTTTTTCAAAATAAAAATATGGCTCTATTCCGATGAAACTCAACCTAACGCGTGATTTAGTGGTGCTTGATGTCGAAGCTACGGGTCTCAATGTGATTCGCGATCGGATTGTGCAGATTGCAATGATCAAAGTCTTCAAGAATGAGCGAGACCCTGTAGAGTTCAGCGCACTCGTTAATCCGGGCATTCCCATTTCTGCAGAAGCGATAGCGGTACACGGGATTAATCCACAAGATTTAGCAACAAAACCTACTTTTACGCAATTAGCCCAGGTAATATGGGATTTTATTGGCGATGCTGATTTGGCAGGCTACAATTCCAATCGTTTCGATATTCCCATACTCATTGAAGAATTCGCACGCGCCGGAATGGATTTTGACATTAGCAACCGCCGCTTGATAGACGTTCAGCGAATTTTTTACAAAATGGAACCCCGCACCCTAAAAGCTGCATATCGCTTCTATTGCGGCAAAGAGCTTACAGATGCTCATGATGCACTGGCCGACGTACGCGCTACGTTAGAAGTTTTACAAGGGCAAATTGCTCGCTACGAGGGACAAGACCTAATCGATGAAGATGGCAACCGCATCGAAGCGCCAGTTAAGAACGATATCCAAGCGCTACACGACTTCACTAATGATGGCTCTTACTTGGACGTAACTCATCGCATTCGCTTGAATGCTGAGGGCACCCCCGTGTTCAATTTTGGCAAATACATAGGCCAGCCAGTTAAGGAAGTCTTTGCTCGAGATAAGAATTACTATCATTGGATTCTGGAGAAGGAGTTTTCCTCGCAGCTCAAGCAAATTGTGAAGCAGCTCATGCGTGAAGTAGAAAAAGGACAATAGGCAAAGCGGAAAAGCAGCCGAATGAGCGGAATGCGCATCAATCTCGAGGAGTATGATACCGCGAATTACGCTTTGGTGGAGCATTTGTCTACTCGTGCTAATGGGGTGTTTTGAGCCACGCATAAGCTGCCTGGATGTTGAGGCTGTTAACTTCGATGCAGCAGCAGATGAACCGTGCTGTTGCTGTTGTCAGTATCCTAAGCTGCGTCTGAAGTATGCACCGCTATTTGACACGCTCAATTGGGTACCTGGCGTAGCATACGAGTATTCGCCAGGGCGATGGTTTCGCCTTCGCGAAGCTATTTTTTATTTATCTGAGTTTAGGGCTACTCAAAATGGCTTAAATTATTCGATAGTAGATACCGTGAAATTATCCGTCCGAACCTCTAACGGGGATACAATACAGCAAACTTTTACGAATGACGTACTTCTCTTGCGTCGAACCCAACTAGATTACACCCTTGGAGAGTTTCGGGCCTCAGGAACCTTTTCCAGTATTCGGTTCCGCGTCGGCTTGCCCGAGGCCGCTCAACGCGTGTTGCCTGCATTGGCACCTGAAAACCATCCGCTAGGCCAGCAACCAGAAGAGCTCTGGCTCGGCCACAACCGCGGTTTTGCCGCTTTTCGCTTAATCCTTAATCGCGATACCCTGTCCACAACACCTGCCGACACCCTAATGTTTGGACCTCCTGAGTTTCCCTCCAAAGTGCTCGAAAGCCCAGGCCTTTTTTACCGAGAGAGCGGCTACGATTTTCCTATCCAATTGGTTATCAATTATCGAAAACTCTTTCACGGCGTCGATTTGGCGCATCATGACATTTCGGCTTGGAAGTCCAAAATTTGGGTGAACCTCGATAGCGCACTATCCGTTATCCCTCGTTAGATTTGCACGCCTTCTAGATCCGAACCGAGCGAGAAGGAAGTAAACCTTTTCATAAGTTTTTACGAAATATGATTCGAAAAATAACCGTATTTCTCGTTAGCATTGCGATACTTTGGGGGGGCTGTGAAGGGACTAAAGACTCTACCGGCCGCACAACAGAAATAGACTTCATTTTTCGCGCCCGTTACGACGACAAGCCCCTTGTGCGATATCAGAGATACGATTACGACACGCATTGGGTAGATTTCTTTCGCTTCAATGCTTACATGAGCAATCTTGCTCTTATCAGGAGCGACGGTGGAGTGGTTTATCTGAGTCCGATTGAATGGGTGGATTTTACCCCTGACGATGCAAGGACGGATACTGCTGTGGATGTTGCAATCAAGTTGCGCGCTCCTGAAGGAAACTATGTGGGCATTCGCTTGGGCTATGGCGTGCCGCCAGGGCTTAACGCTAAACAACCGAAGGACTTTCCTGCTGGTCATCCTCTCAGCCGCGAAAACGAATATTGGATAGGCTGGAAAGGCTACATTTTTAATAAGATCGAAGGACACGTTTACCTCAATAAAGATACCACGCTGCGGGCTGGCCTCGTATACCACTGTGGCTCTGATGCTGTTTTTCGCGAGTATACTTTTAACTTGCCTATTCGCGTCGAGCCTGGTGCTCCGGCGATTGAGATTACGTTCGACTTGAAGAAACTCTTCTATATCGACGGCAAATGGCTCGACTTAAGAGATCCCTACAACCAAATCACTTCCAATGATTTTAACGATGTCGTCATTGCCACAAAGTTGATGAACAATTTCCGGAGTGCAACCAAAGTCACTCAACCATAAAGTCTCTCTCCATGAGAAAGTTTCTCCTGTACTCTTGGTTAAGCGTGATTATTCTAAGCGGCCTTCTCCTCGGGCAAGGCTGCAAAAAAGACGCCTCTATTGAAGAAAAAGGTGACTTAATGCATATTCCTTACGACCCCAAACCATACAAGATTATTAAGCCGCCGCACTTTCCCGAGGTGCCTGTTCCTCCCGACAACCCTATGACTGTTGACGGCGTTCAGCTGGGCCGGCGTCTCTTTTACGATCCTATTTTGTCTGCCGATAGTACCCAGTCGTGCTCGTCATGTCACATGCCGCATTTAAGCTTCACGGATGGCTTGCCCGTTTCAGTGGGTATTGATGGCATTGCTGGGCGGCGCAGCTCAATGAGTTTACTCAACATCGCTTATGCAACTAATGGTCTGTTTTGGGACGGTCGCGTGCGTACACTCGAAGAGCAGGCACTGCTGCCGGTAGAAGATCCCATTGAATTGCACAACACTTGGCCGAACGTGATTGAAAAATTAAAAAAACATCCTGTTTACCCTGAGTTATTTCGCAAAGCATTTGGGATTCGCGACCGAGAAGAAATTACTAAAGAACTAGCTGCAAAAGCCATTGCCCAGTTTGAACGAATTCTCATAAGTAGTGGCACTTCCCGATTCGATCGATTCCTACAAGGAGATTTAGATGCTCTTGACGACGAAGAACTCGATGGCAAGTTGATGTTCTTTGAAGAAGGAGCTAGGGCAGGACTTCCTGATGCTCAGTGCTTTCACTGTCATGGAGGCTTTACTCTAACGGGTAACCAATATTTTAACAACGGCATAGATGAGGCCTCTACGCTTGACGACTTCAAAGACAAGGGTCGAGGCCCCATTAGCGGCCGACGCACCGACAACGGCAAGTTTCGCACCCCTACTTTGCGCAATATCGCTCTCACTGCACCCTACATGCACGACGGACGCTTTCAAACGCTGGAGGATGTCCTCGACCATTACAGTAGTCATGGCAAAAATTCGCCGAATAAAGACCCGCTGATCGACCAGATAGGATTTCTCATCCCCGGTTCCAATCCGCCCAAATACACTGGCTTAACGCCCTATCAAAAGCGAGCAATCATCAAATTTTTGCACACCCTAACAGACACAGCATTTATCAACAATCCAGATATTCAAAATCCATTTAAGTAATTGACTTATGAGGGTTCTAATTCCTTTTCTAATAGGCGCTGCAATGGTTTGGGTTATTGGCATACAGGCATGTCACAAACATGAGAAGGTAGATGAGTCTCTTGTTAACATTGAGATAACTTCTCCCAGCGAAGGACAGTCGTTCAAGGTTAATGACAATATTCTCATCCGCGCCAACATTACAAGTACAGGTATCTTACACGGCTGGGCAGTACAGATCCGCCAAAAGGGAGATAACCAAATATTGTTTAATCAGTCTGTGCACGACCATAAAAGATCGTTTAACATAGATCTATCTTGGAAACCTAATCTCACGCAATCTGCTGAACTTATTTTAGAAGTATTTGCTCAAGTAGAGCACGACGGTAAGAAGGTCTCGAAAACAATCACGTTCCAGGTGCACTCCTAGGAGAGATTTTATGAGGAGGATAGGTGCTCTTGGTCTGTTGTTAATATGTGCCACCGTTGGAGCATGTGTCTTTTCGTCGCGCGCAACGTATTCGTCGGAGAGCCTGGTTCCTTCGGAGAAGGCCTTACTATGGAGCGTGAAGGGCAAGGGATTGCGACAGCCATCGTATGTATTAGGCACGATTCACCTCATTCCGAAGGAACAGTTTCAGTTGTCGGACGCAATTCGGCGGGTACTCAGAGAGGTAAATCAAGTGGTGTTCGAGATTGACTTAAACGAGGTGATGAATGGAGTAGGCCTCTTGAAGGTAATGCCGAGAGCCTTCATGAATGGCGGCCAAACTCTTCGCAACTTGTTAAGTGAAGAAGAGTATGTCTTCGTTCGCGAAGTCATGTCGAAACACAGTGCCATCCCTATGAGCATGATGGAGCGGATGAAGCCCTTGTTCGTTGGCTCCCTGCTGGAAAGCCAACGGGTAGAACAAGGCGATAATAACTTGCTGACGTCAGTAGAGGTGGAATTGTATCGTTTGGCGCGTAAATATCGACTAGCAGTAGGAGGGCTAGAAACGATAGAATACGAGATTGGTCTTTTTGATAGCATCCCTTATGCGCTTCAAGCACGCTTACTAGTGGAGCAACTGCGTCAGCAAAACGCTCCAAAGGAAGAGTTTGCGCAGATGGTGACTCTATATCAGCAAAAGGATGTGCAGGCTATGGAGGCAGTAGTGCGTCAAACACTTGGTAAGGATTCCTTAGTTCAAGAAATTCTTGTTTACAGGCGAAATCGCAGTTGGATACCTACCATGGTGCAGAAAATGCATCGTCAACCTACTCTATTTGCGGTGGGGGCCGGTCATTTAGGAGGGCCTCAGGGCGTTATCGCTCTGCTGCGCCAAGCAGGATATCGAGTGGAAGCAGTAGATTAATCTCAGAATTTCGGATCACTGAACCACAATAGCCATCAAGCGACCTTCTGGGCTAAGAGCAATACGGCTGATGTTTTGAACGCCATAGAAAGAAAGGTCGGCTATTTCTGTCCAAGTTGTCTGTCGCTGAGCATGAAATTGAAGCAATTTTGCGCCATGGCCCACAAGATAGGTACCATCGGGCAAGAGAGCAAAATCCTCGGTCATCGAGGGCAAAGAAACTAGGGTTTCAGCCACTTGACGACCGGGATCGTAAAGTTTCAGTAAGTGATTTCCCTCTCCGATTTTTTGTACGAAAGCAAGCCGGCCATCTGGGGTCTTTTGTAGACAACGGCCGATGCCAACAGCTACTCGACGCGGCATGACTTGGCGCAGGCCGATGAGGGCCAAGCTATGCCGCTGCGGGTTGTCGTCTACGAGGAAAAGCGCTAGTAAGGTATCGCGCAGCCAACAGTAGTACCCTACATTATCGAGTTGAGGCAGCAACGGATAGCCATTGTCTGCTTGATTAAGCGGTAGTGCCCACAGGCGTTGACGCCCGTCAGGCTCCACGCGTACGACAGAAAAGTGTTTGCCGTCGGGCATCCGCGTCGGAGAATACTCGGCCGTGCTTGTAGCTGTTACGCGCGTAAGGGTGCCAAGCAGCACGTTCAGTGCATAGATATCGGTTTGTGTCGTATCGGAGGGGTACTGAACGGTTAAATAGATTTCGTACGAGGAGAAGAATTGAGGCTGATTGTTGTAACCCTCTGGATTGAATGCAGTCAGAAAACGCGGCGCAAAAGGATGCCACAAACTATCAGGGCGCTGATTTAGCGAAAAAAGAAGTATGTCGTAGTGCGCCAGTTTTTGAGCCTCGACGGCCCAGCTGCAGAAGAGATGCAAAAAGAAAAGAAGAAGTCGTTTTCTCATATGGCGAAAATACGCCAAGACAAGATAAAGGTAACACCACTTCTTTCAGTTAAGATTTATAATTTTGTAAAAATAGCGTTTGCGTACACAGATTTAAATCTTCGGCTACATTGGAGGCTATTATGACGATGCGTTGGCCATCGTTAAGGTTTAGTAGATTGACAAACCAGCGTATGCCCTCCTCATCTAAATTAGTAGTAGGTTCGTCTAACAGCAAAATAGGAGCCTCTGTGCATAGAGCAAGTGCTAGTCGAACCCGCTGTTTCATCCCTGAACTGAAAAAACGCAGAGTTTTGTGATGCGCTCCCTTCAGGGCTATCCATTCGAGTACGTCTTTTGCGGTCATCCCAAAGCGGAAGGGGCGTAGGCGTCCGTGAAAATGTACCAACTCGTTCAGCGTCAATTCCTCAATAAGTTCAATATATGGAGCAGCCATACTTACCCGACGATAGATCGTACTAGGGTCTAGCAGGCGGCCATTCTCTTCGAAGCTTATCTTTCCTCTTGACAGAGAAAGATGGCCGGAGAGCACCTTCATCAGAGTAGACTTACCAACTCCATTAGGGCCGGCAATAGCATAGCGCTTACCCACCTCGAAGCGATAGGTCAAGCCGCGGAAGATCCACTCGTAGCCAAAGCGCTTGGCAGCATCGGTTAGAGTGATGGTCACTCTTGCGTATACTTTTCGGTTAGAGAAGCGTCGTCAGCAGAATTTTCTGCTAGAATAGCCATTTGGTTGATCGAACGAAAGCCTTTCATTAAACCGCGTTTGCTATCGCGAATAAAGTTCAGAATCTCATCGCGATATGCCGAGGGCTCTATCTGTTGTTCAATAATGGCAACAGCCTTTCGCACGCTTAAGCCGCGCACGAACAAGATGCGATAAATGTCTTCGATATGGTGAATAGTCTCTTGGGAGAAAACTTTGCTCCGCCGCAGCCCGATGCGATTAACTCCTGCGTACGAGAGCGGCTCTCGTGCGGCAATAATGTAAGGGGGAACGTCCTTGCGCACGAGGGAACCGCCGCTAA
Organism: Saprospiraceae bacterium; assembly: GCA_025055285.1. GTDB lineage: Bacteria > Bacteroidota > Bacteroidia > Chitinophagales > Saprospiraceae > M3007. Next base: position 51,362 of record JANWXM010000023.1, on the reverse strand, counting down.
TCATGACGTGTTTGCCAATTCGGACGAACTGGTGCACAGCCGTCATACCGCCCAGGCGCGCAAAATCATCAATATGAATGTGACCCGCCAGCGTCGTGTTATTGGCCAAGATGCAAGACTTTCCAATAAAGCAATCGTGGGCAACATGGACATAGGCCATTAGCAGGCATCGGTCACCAATGACAGTTCGGTTTGCTTCTTGTGTGCCTCGGTTTAGCGTACAAAACTCTCGAATAGTTACCTCGTTTCCTATTTCGAGGGTAGTATACTCGCCCTTGTACTTCAAATCCTGAGGTATAGCTCCTACTACCGCACCGGGAAAGATTTTGCAACCCTTGCCCATGCGCGTGCCGTTCATAATAGTGACGTGGTTACCAATCCAGCAGTTATCTCCGATGACGACATCTTCTTCGACGACAGTATAAGGGCCTATGATTACGTTTTCACCAATTTGTGCTTTTGGATGCACCTGTGTGAGGCGCTTGAATATAGAAAACATGTACGGGACAAGAATTTGAAGTGAGAAAATGGGGGCCTACAGCCCATCGTGACCAAATAATCATCTCATTTTTAAGGTTCTCTATTTCGCCGCACAATTTGGGCGGTCAACTCGCCTTCCGAAACGACTTTGCTACCTACGTAGGCGGTTCCTTGCATGTGAACAATGCCCCGCCGAATAGGTTCGAGTAGTTCCATTTTAAGGATAAGGGTATCACCCGGGACGACCTTAGCCTTAAATTTGGTGTTCTCAATTTTCAGAAAGTAAGTGTCCCAGTTATATGGGTCGTCTACAGCATTCAAGGCCAGGATGCCTCCTGTTTGTGCCATAGCCTCGATTTGGAGTACGCCGGGAAATATAGGATTTCCTGGGAAGTGTCCTTGAAAGAAGGGCTCATTTACAGTTACATTCTTAATACCTACTACATGCGTGTCTGATAATTCGATAATTTTATCTACTAGCAAAAACGGATAGCGATGCGGCAATAGGCGGCTAATGCTCACGCTATCGAACAGAGGTTCCTTGTCAGGATTGTATTTTGGTACGCCCAGTAGACGCCGTTGCTCCATAAGATGCCTCTTAAGGGTTTTTGCAAATTCTACATTAGCCGTATGGCCTGGTTTAGTAGCCACGATCTTGCCCTGAATGGGCTTACCTACTAAGGCTAGGTCGCCAATAACGTCGAGCAGCTTGTGTCGAGCTGGCTCATTCGAGAAGCGTAATTTAACGGTATTGAGCACTCCTTCTGACTCTACCTTTACCGATGGCTTACCCATCTTGCGCGCAAGTCGTTCTAGGTCGGCAGGGTCCATAATGCGATCTACGATGACGATCGCATTGTCTAAGTCACCGCCTTTGATAAGGCCCATGTCCAGCAGTTTTTCTAGCTCATGAAGAAAGACGAAGGTACGGCAAGGAGCAATCTCTGTTGTGTACTCACTCAAGTGATGGAGCGTAGCATATTGTGGCCCAAGTACTTTTGAGTTAAAATCAATCATGACGGCTGCTTCGAAGTGGTCGGCGGGTAAGGCTAGCAGTTCTGTACCTGAGACTTCGTCTTTGTAAGCGACGGGTTCAGTAATGACAAAATACTCGCGTTCGGCGTCTTGTTGAACGCGCCCAGCCTGTTGGAGGGCCTCTACAAAGGGCGCTGACGTTCCATCCATGATCGGCATCTCAGGGCCATTTACTTCCATGAGTACGTTATCCAACTCCAAACCCGCTAGCGCAGAGAGCACATGTTCAACTGTCGCTACCTGAGCATCTCCTTGGCGCAACGTCGTTCCTCGATTTGTTGAAACTACAAATTTGACGTCTGCCGGTAACACGGGCTGTTCAGGGAGGTCTACCCGTTGAAAACGGTAACCATGATTAGGTGGCGCGGGTTTAAACGTCAGGACTACGGGCTTTCCTGTATGGAGGCCTATTCCTCGAACTGTAACCGGACGCTGAATAGTTGTCTGCTTCATTTTATTGGTCCGCAAATATTGTTTTCTAGGAGGCGAAGGTAGCAAAGATACTCGGTAAACCCTTTCTTTGGTGTGAAACTGCGTCGGTTATTCAGCTTAGATGCGATAAATTAAGGGTGAAGGCTACTTATTGACATTACCACATCAGCTTTTTTCGAGCATTAATGGTCTAATCCTTTGCCTTCTGTAGAAGTTGTAAAGGTCTCAAAAACAGATGGAAGTAAGAACGAAAGTTGCGGTGGGGCTCATGGTTCTTTACTTCGGTGGGTTACTCTAGTTAGAAAGGTTGCTACTTGCTATGTAGACGTCTTTCCCCTGGCTCTAGTTAGGGAGGTAATCACTGGGTATTCGGTCGCACGATGATTCTTTCCGACGCAGAAACCGTTAAGATCGTTTTCCTCTCAGCAGAGTGGTTAGCGGAATAGAAAGATGGCAATCAGGATTAGAACTGCGAGCAAAGGTTAGAATAACCTCTTCGGTCGAAGAAACGCGAACGAGTGCTCACATTTGACCTAAGGATGTTACAAGATCCAGCGCGCTAAGGATTTCTCTCTTGCATGTATCTTATGCTAGTCTACTCAGCCCTAATGTTGAGGCGTGAGGAAAGACGTCTCAACAAGGTATCAGACGAGGTAAAAACGAAGTTTCGATTGAATAAAAACACTATGTACCACGCAACTAGCGCTACGCTAATTCGAGATAGCCAAGGCGACCAACCGCCCACATCGCAAAGCAGCCATACACCGCCTACGTTTAGTCCTAGGCCTAGAGCTACTCCTATACCGTAGCGAGAGACTAGCCTCTGCCAAGAAATTGCTTCGGATAATTGGAACACCCAATGTCGCTGAACAACGAAGGCAACCACAGCGCTTACAATGAAGCCTCCAAAGGTAGCACTTCCTGCGTGTGAAGTAGCCGAAAAGAGAAGATAGAATAAACTGAAATCCACTACTGTAGCACTTAAGGAACTAAGTGCATACTTGACTAGGAGAAAGCCCTCTGAACGCATATGTCTAACGATACGCCCACCAAAAAACTTGCCAGGATATGCAAGCATAAATCCCCGCCGCAATATCATCTAACATAACGCCCCAGCCATGAGGCAGTTTCTCAAGATGTCGGATACCGAGAGGTTTTACGATATCAAAAAAGCGAAATAAAAAAAAGACAGCTACCCAAGCCCACCACTCTGGCGGAGCAACCCATAGGGCTGCCCACATGCCCGCCATCTCGTCCAATACCACTGGAGCTGGGTCTTTCCCCCACACTGCTTCGATACGCGACATGTTTGCTAAGCCTACTCCTAACGCTGCTCCGACGGCTAGCGCCACAACTAAGGGAAAGAAAGTAGGCGTTAACCACTCTATCCCTGCAGCAATTAAGGCTGCTAGAGCTGCAGCCCAAGTTCCTGGTGCTAGTGGCAGCCATCCTATGCCAAAGCCGCACAAAACCCATGCCTGCCAGCTACTTCTCAGGTTTTTAGAGCCATTCATGGTGGCGATACCATTGGATTGTTTCTTCCATACCTCGGTACAGGTCGTATGCGGGGTAGAAGTTCAGCTGTTGAAAGGTTCTCGAGGCATCACAATGCCAGTTAACATCAATCAACTCCCGCAGTTTTTCACGGTTGAGCGCTGGCATTTTGTTGTTAAGCCGCCCATATTGTTCATTTAGGGCAGCGATAAGGCGCACTACGGATACGGGTAGGCGCACTCGCAAAGTTCTGCGACTTAGCGCTGTGCGTACGGCTGCCCCTAGATCATCTGTAGTATAGTCGCGTCCGTCAGTGGCGATAAGTTTTTGCCCTTTTGGGCCTCGTTCTAGCGCCGTGAGCATGAGCTCAACTAAGTCCTTGACGTAGATGAAGCTTGCGGGTTGAGGGCGAAGACCGATATACAATTCTAAGCCATAGTGGACCATTCGAATGAATTGAAACAGGTCTCGGTCGCGTGGTCCAAACACTGCTGTAGGTTGAATCACTATCCAAGGTAGACTTTCTTTATAGGCCTCCAGATGAATTTCTGCGGCGAGTTTGCTCGCTCCATAAGTTGTTACTGGCCGAGGTAATTGGTCAGGATGTACGCGTTCTGCCTCTTGAGCTGGTCCTAACGCTGCGATACTGCTCAAGAACAGGAAGCAGCTCGGGCGCACAGCCTCATCTGAGAGCGCTTGAGCCAAGTGGCGCGTATAGTCAGCGTTTACTCGAAAATAGTCTTTGCGATGTAGGGCTTTGGTTGTGCCCGCAATGTGGGCCACGTACTCGAATCGGCCCTGCTGCCGCAGCACTTTGCTCAGTTCTTGAGGTGATTCGTAAGGCAAGTGAACGAAATGCAAGCGCTTATCCGCTAGATAGCGGCAATCGCTACCGCGTCGCACCGCTGCTGTCACGTCCCAACCCAGAGCCAGCGCGTGCTCCGTCAGTGCACTGCCAATGAAGCCGTTGGCTCCTGTTACAAGCAAACGACAACTCATGTTGACTTCTTCAGAAGCGCTAGGTCGGGCGTAGACTCGTCGCTCAACGGTACGTTGCCGCGGTCCTTTCGTACAATTCGGGAAAACAAACTGATTTCTTGGCTAAATAGAAATCGAAACAATAACCTCGTGTAGGAGGTGTGATGCTTCAGCGAATTGTAAAATTCTGGAGCAAGAGCACGCAACTTAGGCAGTTTGTTCCAGGGTATTGAGGGCATGTCGTGGTGCTCATTGTGATAGCCCACATTTAAGTTGATGACGTTAAGAGGGCCGTAGTAACTATACGTTTCTTGGTCTGGATCAAGCACGAGGTAGTGCTCTTGTATCCAACGAGCTCCTAAAGGATGTAGGCCGATGGAGAACATTAAACTAAGTCCTAAGTAAGCAAACGCCTTCCACCCCCAGAAATAAACTACTGCCGTATCGAACGCGAGCTGCACGACAATATTCAAAATGACCCACTTGTCTATTAGCATAGCTTCTCGGCAACGCAGCACGCGAGCAGCCTGAAAAAAGGGATAAAAAAGCAGCCAAAGAGCTTTTCCAATGAAATAGTTATTAATGAGTCGGGCCTCCCACCGGGAGGGTAAGTCAGCGTCTAATTCATGAACGCCTTGAAAGGCGTGGTGCTTAAGGTGGTAGTTTTTGAACGAGATTGCTGAAGGAAGTATCGTCGGCAAATTAGCAAAGATACCTGCATAAATGTTCCATACTCGCCTTCGGAAGATCAAATTATGAGCAGCTTCGTGGATGCACACAAATAGAACATGTGCTGGGAATGCACCAACGAACCAGGCCAGCCCTACAATCCACCACCAACTCTGTTGGCGCAGAAAGTAGGCCATGACCACCTGAAATATGACGCACCCGAGGATGATGAGGGCTGTCCATGGGTTTTTGCCAATTAACTGACAAACTTCAGGGTGAGCTTCTAAAATCGCCTTAGTTCGCTGGCGATGAGGTTCAGGACCTGTCTTATAGCGAAAATCTTTAACAGACTCCATGTTTTATGAAATATTTTTCTCATATAATCGATATCGACGGTAAACGTGTGCTCCGATGTGCTCTAACGCGCGATTCATTACGACATTATTCTCCAGTATCCAAGAAGCTTCTCCAGCGATGAAGCCTTGTCGGATACCAGCCTGCAGCGTACGGACGTAAAAACAAACATCTATACCCAAGCGACGGTATTCTTTCAAAGTGCCTAGAGCAATTACGCGAGCAGTGCGAATGCGGCGAAGGCCAAACAATAGGTGAAAAATGCCAAAAGGAAATAGACGACCTCGTTTAAGGCGGATAAGCACTTCGTTAATGTTGGGAATGGTAAGGGAAACGCCAATTGTTTTACCGTCCTTTTCGGCAAAGAAAACTAGCTCCGGATTGATTATAGGGCGCAAGTCTTTAGCAATTTGACGAATTTCGGCCTCTGTCATGGGTACAAACCCCGTGTTTTCTGCCCAAGAGGCATTGTATACTGGCAGGAATTTGTTCAGTTCCTCTTCAAAGTGTCGCATGTTGATTTTTCGAATGATGATCCCACGCGCTGCCAAACGGCTTTCGAGGTTCTGGCTCATCTCCAAGATGGAACTCGGCATCATGTCTGGAGTTAGCCAATAGCACAACAGGTCAACGAACTTCTGAAAGCCTTGCGTTTCAAGGAGAGCTGCATAGTATGGAGCATTGTAGGGCATCATGATCATAGGAGGCCTTTCAAAATTTTCTACTAACAAACCGCAGGTCTCATTAGTAGAAAAATTGGTTGGCCCGATAATTTTTTCCATCCCTTGGCTGTGCAGCCACTCTTCGGCAGTACTTAAGAGGGCTTTCGCTACGCCTTCGTCGTTGACAGTGTCGAAAAATCCAAAAAAACCCTCTTTGCGCCCAGTAAACGCTATATGGTTGCGATTCAAGATTGCTGCGATACGACCTACGGGACGTTTGCCATTAAAAGCTAGAAAGTATGCCGCCGACGAGTGCAAGAAAAAAGGAGATTTCTTAGGGTTGAGCAAAGCTTCTTGCTCTAAGTAGAGCATAGGTACGTAGTTGGGGTCATTCGCATACAAGTCGTGTGGGAAGTCAATAAATGACCGCAACAACCTTTTGTGAGCAGTATTTATTTGCTCCACTTGAATCATATCGCTTCTGCTTGCACTTTTTGGTAGTCGAGGATACCTAAGGGTTTAGCATGGCGATACAAAATATCCACTGCGCGTTCAATTTGCTCAAACGTGTGAGTAGCCATGAGCGAGAAGCGAATAAGCGATTCTTCACTGGGTACGGCGGGCGAAACCACTGGATTGATGAATACGCCATCATCGAAGGCCAATTTAGACAATTTGAAAGTCTTCATGTTGTCCCGCACGTACAGAGGAATAATGGGCGACTGTGTGTTTCCGATCTCGAAGCCCGCCTCTCGGAAAAGCTTCATTGCATACCGTGTATTCTCCCACAGGCGTTCGATGCGTTGAGGTTCTTCTTGTAAAATTTTAAGCGCCTCTAGCACACTCGCCGCCGCTGCGGGCGTCATGCTAGCACTGAAGATAAGGGAGCGAGAATGGTGTTTTAAGTACTCAATTACTGAGCGTGAAGAGGCAATAAAACCGCCCAAAGCTGCCAAAGATTTACTAAATGTACCTATCTGAATATCCACTTCCTCGTGTAGGCCAAAATGCGAGCCAGTGCCAATACCCAGTTCGCCTATGACACCAATGGAATGGGCATCGTCGCACACGACAACACAGTTATACTGACGTGCAATACGCACAATCTCAGGCAGCGGGGCGATGTCGCCTTCCATACTAAAGATTCCATCTACTACAATGAATTTCAGGCTCTTATCATTTGTCTCGGAAGCATATCTGGCGAGCTGCTCTAGCTTCTCCATGTTGTTGTGCTTAAATTTCTGCACCCTGTTGGTGAAGCAGAGCCGGCTAGCGTCTATGATGGAGGCATGGACGCGCTCGTCAATGAAGACATAGTCGTGCCGCGAGACCAATGGCGCAAGCGCACCTAAATTTGCCTGAAAACCCGTGCTATATAACAGCACGGCCTCGCGTTTTAAGTAGTCAGCCAGGGCTTCTTCTAACTCAATGTGGATGCGGAGTGTACCGTTTAAAAAGCGCGACCCTGCACAGCCTGTACCGTAGCGGTCAATTGCTGCTTTTGCTGCTTCCTTTATTCGGGGGTGGTTAGTCAGGCCTAAGTAAGAATTTGAGCCAAACATCAGCACTGACTTGCCTCCAATGCGCACTTCAGTATCTTGTTCCGACTCAATGACGCGAAAATAAGGGTATACTCCTGCTTTCCGAGTTTCCTCAGCGGCTTTATATGCCTCTGTGCGAGCGCGTAGCATCTGATTCATGTGAAACTTTTCTTTAAGAGGTGAAAGACATAAGGAGAGTGCGTTACGTTTTCACGGCGACGATTTTTTATGCAACACAAAGGTAGTTTTGAAAATAAAATCCCAAAATGGGCAGCTTACTCCAAAGCCTTTATCCGGTTGCTGAAAATGGTGTAACATATGGTGGTGCTTAAGCCGTTGTAAGAGGGGATGCTTTAGGTTTAGATGATGGAGGGCGTAGTGAATCATATCGTAACAGAGGTAACCAAAAACAAGTCCTGCAAAAAATGGATACACCGTAGGCGTGCCCAACAGCCACCGATAACCGCTAAAGAATAAGAAAGCGAGAGGTATACTGACAGCAGGCGGCATTACTAACCGCAAGCGGTCATTAGGGTAGTCATGGTGTATGCCGTGAATAATGAAGTGAATTCGGGCTCCCCATCGGCCAGGCAATACCCAGTGAAATACGAAACGATGCAATATGTATTCTGTCAGCGTCCATACGAGTAAACCGCCTAAAAACAAGCCTACAGAAGACCAATGGCGCTCCGAGAACCATATGCAACAACCTACCACTGGCAAATAAATAAATAGAGGTACAGTAAAGTGGGTCTTCGAAAGTGCTTCCATCCAATCTTTCTCAAATATTCGGATGGATTCTTGGCTATTCGAAACAAACAATTGCCTTTTTTCCATAAAAAACAATTTTTAGTTTCTTATCTTCCCATGTAATTAGCACACAAAAAAAGGAGACATAAAGGGGCTGCCACCTTTGCATAAAAAGTGGTCGAGTAAAAGAAAAGGGAACGAAGACTCAAAAACAGTTCTAAATCCTGCTGGCTTGTGAGTAAGGAGCGCGATGGAATGGGCTGGATTATTTTAGTATGAGTTCTGGGCGCAAAGTTACGATGCCTATAGGTGTGTACTCCTTGAAACACTACCGGGAGTAAGGTAGGCGTCCCAAGATAGAGCGAGCCAGAGTAATCTCGTCAGTATATTCTAATTGCCCACCAAAAGCGACGCCGCGCGCGATTGTACTAATAAGGACTCCATAAGGAGCCAGTTGCTGAGACAAGTAGAATATTGTTGTTTCGCCTTCGATTGTTGGGCTAATGGCCATGATAACTTCCTTTATTTCGCTCTCCGCAATCCGCTTTATCAGAGAAGAGATGTTTAGCTGGTCTGGTCCAATGCCTTCCATGGGTGAGATAACGCCACCCAGTACATGGTATGACCCGCGATATTGCCCTGTGTCTTCGATGGCCATTAAATCGCGAATGCTTTCTACTACACATATTATAGTATGGTCGCGTCGTGGGTCGGAGCAGATACGGCAGGTCTCTTCATCGGATAAATTATGGCATATGCGACATTGAAAAATGTTCATGCGCATGTCCAGCAACGCCCTGGTAAAACGCTCCGTTACTCCTGGCTCTTGCTTGAGCAAGTGCAGCACCAAGCGCAGTGCTGTTTTTCGCCCAATGCCTGGTAAGCTAGCAAATGCTTCGACGGCTTTCTCAATCAGTTGAGAAGAGGATGTCATAGGGAGCAAAGATACGTCTAATGCTTTTTTTCTCCCTCTAGAATAAGAAGAGCGGCCCACTGTTGCAACGGGCCGCCTCATGGAAAACTACCCTGTCATGCCCTGTCTATTTCTTTAAGGGAATGCTCAGCACGGGAATATCGGAATGATTGGCCATATCCTCGGTTAAACTGCCAAACAGCAAATGCGATAATCCCTTCCGTTGGTGGGTCCCCATTGCGATTAGGTCAACATGTTGTTCATGCGCCACTTCCAGGATGGCTGCCTCTTCGTTGAAGGTGTTTCCCTCAATAAGTATCCTATAATTCCTCAGCCCCGCTCCTTTTCCCATTTCTCGTGCCTTTTCTTCAATAACTTTGTTTTTCCCTAAGCCTAGAGGATCATTTAGATAAAGGAGAGACACTGTAAAAGAGAAGTATTTCTGCCATTCTGCCAACCATTCAAATACGTACACTTGGTCGGGCCGCAGCGTGGTAGGAACGAGTACACTTTTTACCTCGAAATCGCCTGAATTTTCCGGAACGGCTAAAACTGGGCACGGTGCTGTACGGATGACCTTCTCGGTATTTGAGCCGATGAAGAATTCAACTGCACCCGTCGCCCCTTTGGTGCCCATGACCACGATATCTATTCCCTCTTCTTCGACTACTTGACGAATAGCTTGGTGCAGCAAACCTTCCTCCACTCTCTTTTCAAAGGAAAGAGCGGCAAAATCAGCCTGCTGGGAGAGGTCTTTCTCCAAGGCTAGGAGCGCCTCCTTTGCGTTCTCTTCGTAAGCCTCCCAGTCAAAAGCTTGTGGTACACTATAGTCGGGCAGTGGAGGTGTGTAAGCTACTGCCGTATTAACGTGTAACAACACTACCTTTGCGCCCACTTGCCGTGCAAGAAAAGCTCCTACCTTCGCCGCTTGCTTGGCATTATTTGAAAAATCGGTCGGAATAAGAATCTTTTTCATAGAAACTACAACAAAGGTGTTCTTCCCTTTTGCCGCTTTCCAATGATGATAATCATAGATCAAGATGATCGATCTCAGGAAATGGGGTAAGGGTAACGAACGTTTGTCAAAGCTAGCCCGTGGGCGGGTACACTTATGCTTTTTGGAAGCGGTTGCTGTTTTTCCAGGGCTTCTCTCACTCCTTCAAGCGTTAAAACTCCCCGTGCAACGGCTAAACATGTGCCTACGATTAAACGCACCATACCACGCAAGAAGCGGTTGGCTGCTATTTGAAAGACTAGTTGATTCTCGTCAAGTAAATATTCCCATCTGGCCATATGTAGCCTACAGCGGTAGTGCTCGACATTACTGTCTGTCTTACAGAAGGGAAGAAAGGCCTCGTATTGCATAAGCAGATTTGCCATGCGTTGGAGGAGGTTTATGTCTAACAGCCCTGCATGCGGGTAAAGCCACGCGGTTTCCTGTGCGAAAGGATCTTTGCGCAGAGAGATGTAATAGCAGTAATGCCGCTCTACTGCGTCGTACCGCGCATGTGCTTCGGAGGGCATTCTTTTCACGGTGTAAACGGCGATGTCTCCAGGGAGAATACCGTTAATATTCTGCAAGAAGGTTTTCGGCAGTTCGCCCTCTGCATCAAAATGGGCTACGTAATACCGTGCATGAACACCCGCATCTGTTCGACCACAGCCCACCACCTCTATCGGCTGACGCAACAACATACTCAGAGAATTTTCCAAAACCTCTTGTACGCTAAGCGCATTGGGCTGGCGTTGCCACCCTGCGTATCGGGTTCCTCGATATGCAAGAGAGAGAAAGTAACGCATAAGTTGAGTAGATAAGCGACGAAAAGTCTGCTTATCTGCAAAGATGATGGAAACCGCTCGAACGCCTACGATAGTATCTTGGAAGAGGCCAAAAGAGCAAATGCGACAAAATCCCTATAAAAAGTAAGCTTTTCTCTTAGCTAGGGGGTGTAGTTTTGTTCGGAGACTTGTGTATTCTACCTAAATAAGCGAGGCTACTTATCAGCCTACACCCTCAAGGGGTGATCCCGACAGGACTCGAACCTGTAACCCACTGCTTAGAAGGCAGTTGCTCTATCCGTTGAGCTACGGGACCTTTAGTGGAGGGTTTCTTCGAGAGGCAAAGTTACCGTTGCTTCGAGATTTTTTGTCGTCCTCCTCAAATTTAAAAGGAGTTAGCCTTCTACTCCAGGGGCGTCGTCAGAGACTGAGATGCTGGGATTGGACAGGTCGTCCGTAGAATCGGCTGGCTTTCTCATCGAAAATCTCAGGCGTCTCAGTAGTGAAGAAGCGGCGCGTTTCTCCTTTACTGCAGTATGCTTCTATTTCCGGGTGTCGGCGCAGGTAGTCAGCCAAACGATCAGCGACTAAGCGACCTTGAGCCATTAGCGTGATTTCAGGAGGGAGGTATCGGCGTATCTTTTCCAGGAGAAGGGAGTAGTGTGTGCAGCCGAGTACGACCGTGTCTATGCAGTCGGCTTGAGCAAGTAGGGCACGAAGGTCCTTTTCAACAAAATAGTCTGCACCAGGGCCCGTGTGTTCGTCGTTCTCAATAAGAGGCACCCACATTGGGCATGCTTGCTGGTAGACGCGCACATTTGGAAAAAAATGCTGAATCTCAATAGAATAAGAAAGAGATTTGACCGTGCCTGGTGTAGCGAGAATACCTATACACCCTGTTCGAGTAATGTGGCCGACAATTTCGGTTGTGGGGCGAATCACACCCAGGACGCGATAGTGCGCGCCGTACTGTGGCAAGTCGAGTTGCTGAATGTTGCGCAAAGCCTTTGCCGAAGCCGTGTTGCAGGCTAAAATTACAAGGCGGCAACCCATGGAAAAGAGCTGCTTCACGCACTCGAGTGTAAATCGGTAAACAGTTTCGAACGATCGCGCGCCGTATGGCGCACGGGCATTGTCGCCCAAATAGATATAGTCGTACTCTGGTAACAACGACTCTATCTCTCGGAAAACGGTAAGCCCTCCATACCCTGAGTCGAAGATACCAATCGGACCCGCCATTACTTCAAGCCCAGTTTGGCTTTCACTAATGGTGTTAAATCAAGAGCTTCTTCGGCGTAAACCACAGCTCTCGTGCTGCTATCAAAGACTAGCATGAAACCGTGTTCGCGAGATACTTCCTCCACGATTTTATTTACACGCTCCAAAATGGGACGGTATTCTTCTTCGCGTTTTCTGCTCAACTTGGCATAAACCTCTTGTTCATATTTACTAAGGGCTTCTTCCTCCTCTTGTAGTTTGGCCAATTGAGCCTGATAATCGCGCGGCGAGATTGTACCTTGCTCTTTTTTGCGTTCTAAAGCAGCAGCTTTTTCTTGCAACTCGTTGGCCATTTCCTGACCTTTTTTCATCAATTGCGTTTGGAAGGCCTTTAAATTGGCATCAGCCTGTTTTACTTCTGGTACTTCTGCCAGTAGAGCCGCCGAGTTAAGATACCCAAATTTCTGAGCATACCCTAAAGCACTTCCAAGTAGGAGAAGAAAGGCCAGCAAAAGAGTTCTTCTCGTCGTCTTCATCGTTCAGTATGAACTACTTTGCAAAAGTATAACATTAATTGCGCCGCAGCATAGCCTTTATGTCTTCTGTCTTGTCGTACTTTTTATCAGCGTAAAGCATCCCGGAAGCGCTGCCTTTCTCAAAAATGTATTCAAAGCCCTTATCGATAGCATACTTCTCAATGGCAGCGTAAACGCGTTCCTGGATAGGCCGTACGAGTTCCTCTCGTTTTTTAAACAATTCTCCTTCGGGGCCGAAGCGGCGGCGCTGAAGTTCGCGCACTTCCTTTTCTTTGTTCACAATTTCCTCCTCCCGGCGGCGCCTTTGCTCATCGCTAAGCAATACTTGTTCTGCCTGATATTTGCTGTACATGCCTTTAATAACATCTTGCTCCTGAGCAATTTCTTGACGCCACTGGGTGGCTAGCTTGTCCAATTGTTCTTGTGCCCGCTGATATTCCGGAATGCTTTCCAGAATAGCATTTATATCCACGTAAGCAATGCGCTGCGCAAAGCTAGTAACGCTACAGCTTAGGACAAAAAGAATTGCAATTAGGCATTTTTTTAGCATAAAACTGTACTTTTTTCTTTAAATATTGCACGGACAAAGGTAGGATGTTGATTTGGTTAACCTAGAGGTGAGATTTCAAGGTACTGAAGGTTTTGCGAGAAATGTGTTAAAGGTGTTTGCTTAATAAGATTTAAAAGCGTTGACTGCGGCTGATTTATGCTAAAATATCGAGAAGAGAGAAGGAGGAGTTTAACCTACCATTAACACAGCTTTAATAGTTTACACTACAGATTGCCTCCGCCTCGCTGGAAAACGCCCTGTTGCCGCAACTTTGTACGGGTAGTCTTGAAGAGAGGCCTTTTAAAGGAGATGCTTTATTTCTCTCATCTTTGCACGCTCTTACGGGGAAAGTTATGCCTATTTCCGACGATAAAGCTTTGCCAGTATATTCTATTGGCCCTGACTCTATGGACTGGGGCACGGTGGAATTTATCTTTCATCATCACCCTCGCTTAGTGCTCTCAGAAGAGGCGCGTCGGCGTATTCACACTAGTTACAACTATCTCCAGCGCAAACTGGCAGATACGCGTGTCCGCTACTATGGTATTAATACAGGTTTTGGCGCGCTGTGTAACGTACGTATCTCGGAAAGAGACATTGGCCAACTTCAGAAAAATCTTCTACTCTCTCATGCTGCAGGCGTAGGTGAGGCCGTGCCCTTAGATATTGTGCGACTGATGTTGGTGCTCAAAATTAAAAGTTTAAGTTATGGTCATTCGGCCGTACGCGAGATAGTGGTAGAGCGGTTGATTGATTTTTTTAATGAGGATGTGCTGCCTGTCGTACCTGAACAAGGTTCATTGGGCGCTTCCGGAGATTTAGCTCCTCTAGCTCACATGTGTTTGCCATTAGCAGGATTAGGAGAGGTTTGGTTTGAAGGGAAGCGACTGGCTGCACAAGAGGTGCTTTCAAAGAAAGGTTGGTCGCCATTGACTTTTCAGGCCAAAGAGGCACTAGCTTTGCTCAATGGCACCCAGTTTTCGACTGCGTATGCAGTGTGGTGTTTGCTCGAAAGCCGACGTTTGCTTGAATTAGCTGACTTAAACGCTGCAATAGGATACGAGGCATTTTTGTGCCAGCAGTCGCCCTTAGACGAACGTTTGTACTTCATTCGCCCGCACCCCGGACAACTGGTTACCGCTCGAAACATTCGTCATTGGTTAGAAGACAGCGATTTGGCGGCCTTGCCAAGAGAACATGTGCAAGATCCTTATTCTTTTCGTTGTGTGCCTCAAGTGCATGGCGCTAGCCGCGATGCCCTAAAACATGTGGAACAAGTAGTGCTTACGGAAATCAATAGCGTTACAGATAATCCAAACGTATTTCCAGAGAGCGATGCTATTCTTTCTGGAGGCAACTTCCACGCCCAGCCCATAGCCCTGGCGTTGGATTATCTCTCTTTGGCTCTTTCAGAAATCGGCAGCATTGCCGAGCGTCGTGTCTTTCAGCTCTTGAGCGGCCAGCGCGGGCTGCCCGTCTTTTTAAGTGCAAAGGCAGGCTTAAACTCTGGAATGATGATTGCCCAATACACGGCTGCGGCTCTAGCTAGCCAGAACAAGACGCTTTGCATGCCTGCTTCGGCTGATAATATTGTTAGTAGCAATGGCCAGGAGGACCACGTCAGCATGGCTGCTAATGCTGGCACAAAGGCCATGCGAATAGTGCGAAATACCGAGCGCCTACTGGCCATTGAGTTCATGGTCGCCATGCAAGCCCTGGATTTTCGACTACCTGTCCGTTCTTCGACACGTATCGAAGCCCTGCGCAAGCGTTATCGGGAGATCGTGCCTCATCTGGAAGAAGATCGTATATTAAGCCCAGAAATAGAGCAAACCGCTAACTTCCTAAAGACTGTGTTCCATAGAATAAATTAGGACGGCATTCTTTCGGGCGGAAGGAGTGGATGCGTCTCGTGTTACCTTTACGCTTCAGAGAATCAAAATAGGGCTATAAGGCATGCAATCTTTCTGGGTCTTTGCCACGGCACTCAGCATAACGGCAATTGCTACATGGGTGCTTATCCCTTTGGCTAAGCGCACAGGTTTTTACGATATGCCCAATGAACGCAGTGCACACCACAAACCGGCACTGCTAATTGGGGGGCTGGCCTTTGCCATAGGGACGCTTTTAAGCCTTATTCTTTGGTGGGAGAAGAAAGCCTTTTCAGCGTTTTCGTCCACGATAATATCGCTAGCGCTCATTGCAATAATAGGATGGGTAGACGACTGGCTGAGGCTCTCTCCCATTCAGAAGTTGCTGGGACAAGTGGTGGTGGCAGTTTTACTCGTAGGGTGGGCGGGCGTGCGTCTAGAGCATTTGGAAGGAATTTTTTGCGTAGGCCCTCTCCCCTGGGAGGTTTCTATGGCCATATCCATTTTAAGTGTAGTAGGCATTATCAATGCTTTCAATTTCATGGACGGTATCAATGGTTTGGCAGGAGGGATGGGTCTTTGGGTATGTGTTGCTCTTGGTGGATGGATGTATGCCGTTCGTCAGGTGGAATATGCATTACTCGCCATAGCGCTAGGTGGAGCCCTATGCTCTTTTCTGTATTTCAATACTTGGCATTTTGAGCGCATATTTATGGGCGATGCAGGCTCCATGTTTATTGGTGCTACTGCAGCTGCGCTGACATTGAAGTTTCTGTCTCTCAATAGAAACCTTCCTGAAGAACACTTTTGGCGAGTATCGTCCGGGCCAGCCCTCGCTGTCGCGGTGTTATTTGTGCCTCTTGTTGATGAAGTTCGGGTTTTTATTGTTCGTCTCTTGCATGGCCAGTCTCCGTTTTACGCTGATCGCAGGCATGTGCATCATTGCCTGTTAGCAAGGGGCTTTACCCACTGTCAAGCCTCGCTCCTCTTGGTTAGCGTAAACGTTATTATTTCCTTGTTGGCTTGGTACTTCCATAACCTCGGCAATCACGTCTTACTCCTTGGAGAGGGCGCTCTCGCCCTCGCAGCATCGGCTTGGCTGAGTCAACGCTGATTTTTACAAGCTTTCTCTTCATACTAACCGCTTCTGAAGTGCCTCGATGTAACTTGGGCCCACAGGCAATTTTTGCCCTGCAATGTACAGACTACCTTCTTCGACGGTTTCAATGTGCTGGAAGGCAACAATGTATGACTTATGTATGCGAATGAAGCGCTCGGGGGGCAGGATTTCCTCAAGGTATTTGAGCGACAAAAGGGCCATAATGCGCCCACTAACTAAGTGAAACATGACGTATTCCCGCATCCCTTGTATAAAGAGGATGTCGTCGAAACGAATGCGATACGTGCGATGTTCGGCCTTGACCAGCAAATGGTCTCTTGGAGTGTTAGCTTCCTCAGCGTTTTCAACAGTTATTGAGGAGAAATGGCTTTGGCGCGTCCGCAGTTGAGTTAGAGCTTTATTCACTGCTTGAAGAAAACGCTCGTAAGAGAAGGGTTTCAAGAGGTAGTCTACGACATCCAATTCATACCCTTCCACAGCATAGTGGTCGTAAGCGGTAGTAACGATGACGATGGGTTTGCGGATAAGCGCCTTAAGTAGGTCAATACCTGTTAGGTCAGGCATTTGGATGTCGAGAAACAATAGGTCTACAGGCTGTTGGTGAAGGGCGCTAACTGCTTCCATAGCATTGGCACAACTGCCCACTGCTTGAAGCGAAGGGACTTGATCTATGTAGTGTTTCAGGAGTGCGCGAGCGAGTTCTTCATCATCTACGATAAGGCAGCGAGCAGCGGTGTTCATAGCGTTAGAGAGGTTAGAGTTGTTTGTGAGTTGAGGCTTAGATGAAGACGAACATAGAATCGGTCTCCTTCATTGCGAATCTCGAGCGTATGACGGTCAGGATACAGCAGTTCTAGTTGTCGACGCACATTGTTGAGTCCAATGCCGCCCACCTCATTTTTGGCATGAGAGCCCTCTGGTAGGCTATTTTCCACCTCAAAAACAATATGGTCATCGCCCGTACTCAAGCGAATGGAGACCCATCCTTTTTCCCGGTCCTCTATTTTGCTATGTTTAAAAGCGTTCTCAACAAAGGGCACCAGCAATAGCGGTGCAATTAGCAAATGAGGGCGAGAATCGTCCAACGCTACTTGAATGTTGAGACCACGGCTATCTTTAAGGCGGTGCAGCTCGATGAAGTGATGCAAATATTCGATTTCCTTGCGTAGAGGTACCTGGTTTTCCTTGCAGTCGTGAAGCATATAACGCAGCATGCCTGATAGCTTGAGCAACATTTCAGGAGCGCGTTCTGACCGCATTACCATTAGCGCGTAAATGTTGTTGAGGGCGTTGAACAAAAAATGAGGGTTGATTTGCGAGCGCAAAAACTTTAATTCAGCCTCCAACTTTTCCCCACGCAATTCGGCAGCCTCACGCTCTTTGCGATTGGCATATCGAGCTACCTCGAACAGTGCACTGCCAAGAAGCGCCGTGAAATAGGGCATAGCCATACCTATGTATCTGAGAGCCGCGTTGGGCTTTGCTCCTCCTAGTGGCGGACCGCCTCTGCGCGGACGCCTGAAGTGCTCTGCCCACGGAGCGTTTTCCCAGCTCACTAAGAGCACAATAATCACCAGCAATGCGACAGTAGAGATAATGTACCACGCTTCCTTTTTATTAAAGTAAAGTGTGGGCAGCAGCACCTCTACATTAAGCCAAACAACTAAAACAATTCCAGAGAGCACCACCGTGCTGCGTACTATAATGCGTTCTGGGTTCTCCCAGTTGCCCAACAGCACGATAGGCACGAGCACCCAAAATACCCCCCAGAAGAGGATCTGTAGCCCTGTCGAACGGGTAGGCCAGTATTTCATCACAGGAACAAAAATGCGCTGCAGGGTATTCCTAATGCAAATTAAATCCCTCAAGGAGCGCTTTCTAGCCGTTGCCTTCGCATTTGCCTCAACTCTCTTGTTCAACAAAGGGCGCTTACTCTCGCAAAATGGAAAAAATGGCATCTAGCTGTGAAAGAGGCTCGTTGCAAACATGTACAGTTAGTTGCAAAAATTTTGTACTCTAAAGATAAGGAAGGAGAGACTAACGGTCATGTCCAGTAAAAAATTCGCGCAGCACTTCATCGAATTGAGATATCGAGTTGGGACGTTGATGAAAGAAATGTGGCGTTTGCTGTGGAAAAAGCCTTATTGGTTGGAATTTTTTTTTAAGAAACTGAACGTCATTGCAGTTTTGTATAGTAATGGGATAAAAAATGAACAACAAGCATATTTTTTGGCTCGCAGTGGGTATATACATAGCTGGGAGTGAGCTCATAGCGCAACCAGAAGGAGGGCGTCGAATTAGCCCTGAACAGCGCGCAGAACAACAAACGGCATTAATGAAAGAGCGTTTGGTCTTATCTGATGCTCAGGTGGCCAAAGTGCAGGAAATTAACGTTAAGTATGCACGTCAGATGCAAGAGGTGCGTCAGAAAAACGAAGGCGACTGGGAAGCTATGCGCGCGCAGTTGATGACCCTTCGGCAGGCTCAAGACCAAGAACTACAGACGGTGCTGACGCAGGAGCAGTGGCAACAATGGCTTGCTGTTCGGGAGGAAGTGCGTGGACGCCGAGATAACTGGCGCATGAGTGGACCTCCCTTACCCGTTACACCTCCCTCTGAAGAGCAATCGACTTCCGAGTCGAAAGAGCGAAAAAAGAAGGAGAGAAAGAACCGTAGCCGGGACGCTAACCCAAACGGCAATCGATAAGCACACAAAAACACATTCCTCCTCGAAGCGCTGCCGAGTTGGCGGCGGCTTCGAGGTAGGCTGATTAGCTTTTTGCTTACTTCTTTGAGGCTCGTGTTCTTTTTCTTCTGCGTGGTTGGGTAACTGTTATTTTCTCTCTAGTTTGAAAAATCTTTCCTCTATGAAACTTTCATGCAGTGTGGCAATATCCTTAATGCTACCGCTCGGGCTTTTTGCCCAGACCTTTACCATTCGGGGCAAAGTGCTTGATGACCAAGGACAACCCTTTGTAGGAGCCACAGTGAGTTTGCAACACCCCTGGGGCGAAGTCGTGAAAAATACTGCTACCAATCAAGAGGGTGTTTTTATCTTAACTCAAATCGAGCGGGGTGGTTATCGGCTAGTTATCAGTGCTCTAGGGTTTAAACCTTTGCGTCGTGAGGTCACCCTCTCGCAAGGCGATGTGCATTTGGGTGTGCTCCAGTTGGAAGCCGACCAGGTAGTCTTGCAGGGCGTCGAAATAAAGAGCACCGTGCCTATTGCTCAGCAGAAAGGCGATACTACTGAATTTAATGCTAGTTCAGTCAAGGTCATGAAAGATGCCGATGCTGCCGACTTAGTAGAGAAGCTCCCTTCCGTTAGTATCGAGAGTGGTACTATCAAAGCACAGGGCGAGAACGTAGCGCAAGTGCTCGTAGATGGAAAGCCTTTTTTTGGTAACGATCCAATGGCTGCGCTGCGCAATTTACCAGCCGAGGTTATTGATAAGATCCAAATTTTCGACCAGCAAAGTGAGCAAGCACAATTTACTGGTTTTCAGGATGGAAATACTACGAAGACGATTAATATCGTCACGAAAAGCAATATGCGACAAGGGCAGTTTGGCAAACTTTACGCTGGCTATGGCTATGAAGAGCGATACCAAGCTGGCGGAAATATTAACATTTTTGACGGTGATCGGCGCATTGCCCTTATCGGCATGGCGAACAACATCAATATCCAAAACTTTTCAATGGATGACTTACTGGGCGTCATGGGCAGCAACAGTGGGCGCGGCATGCCTGGTGGAGGGCGTATGTTCATGATGATGGGCGGTGGTCGTGGGGGCCCTGGTGGTGGTCCAGGTGGTCCTAGTGGAGGATTGGGCGATTTTCTAGTGCGCCCTCAAGGAGGGATTGCCACGACCTCGGCTGTAGGAATTAACTATTCCGACAAGTGGGGGCAGAAGGCCGATGTAACCGCTAGTTATTTCTTCAATAACTCTAATGCTCTGGCTATCAATAATATTTTTCGCCAATTTGTTAACAGTTTAGAAGATCGGGCCGAATTATATCGCGAATATGGCGAAAGCCGCACAGATAATACCAACCATCGCTTTAACGCGCGTATTGAGTACAAGCTAGACAGCATGAATTCCTTTGTTTTTCGACCGCGCTTCACTGCTCAAGTCAATGACGGAACCTCAGCGGCTACAGGCCAAACGCTGTTTAATAATGCCCTTATAGGTAGAACAGATAATGAATATCGCTCTGACCTTACCGCTTTAAATATTAATAGTGAGCTGCTATGGCGACGCCGCATGGCCAAAAAGGGCCGCACGTTCTCCTTGAGCTTGACCGGCGGCTATGCACCCAAGCGCGGTACGGCGCAGCTTGAATCAGAAAATCGGTTTCCTCAGCAAAATGTAACTTCTATGCTCAATCAGAATACCTCTTTGGACATTGGCAACTGGAATGCTGCTGCAAATGCTGAATACACAGAGCCACTTAGCGAAAACGCTCAGGTGTTGCTAAACTATCGCTACAGTTACCAGCAAGAAGCCTCTGACCGCTTTACTTATGACTGGAACGAGCAAACGGGCAGCTATGCGCTCCTTAATGAGCAGCTATCGAACGTATTCTCCAATGATTACGTTACTCATCAAACCGGAGCAGGGTATAGTTACAGTAAAGAGCGCGAGTTTAATTTCAACGTGCGCATAAATGCCCAATGGGCTACTTTAGCAAATCGCCGAACTTTTCCACAAGAGGCAAACATCAACCAGGCATTTTTTAACGTACTACCCTCAGCGATGCTGCGTTACGATCTCGACCGCACGCGCAATGTACGCATTTTTTACCGCAGTAACACACAATTACCTTCAGTAGAACAACTGCAAGATGTAGTCAACAACAGTAATCCGGTACAATTAACAGTAGGCAATCCTAACTTGCGTCAGACCTTTCAGCAGAACATCTTTGGCCGGTACCAGGCCTCTAATCCTGAAAAAGGCAACACTATTTTCTTCGGCGGCGGATTTACCTTCACCCAGGACTACATCGCTACAGCGACTTATTTGGCAAATAGTGACCATCCCATACTCCGAGAATACCAGGTGCCGCGTGGTGCGCGTCTATCGCGTCCTGTCAACCTCGACGGCTTTTACTCCGTTCGGGTATTTGGCTCATACGGTGCGCCGATTAAAGGTCTAAAAACAAACGTTAACTTAGATGCCTTCTATAATTACATTCGCACACCAGGCCTCATTAATGACGTCTTAAACATAGCCAGTAATCATATTTTAACCGTAGGGCTTACTTTTGCCAGCAACATTAGTGATCGCATTGATTTTTCCCTGGCTCTGCGGCCGAGTTATAATGTTGCTAACAACACTTTTCAGACCGCGAGTAACACCCGTTACGTGAGCCAAACTTCTCGCTTCCGCTTTAACTGGATTGTGTGGAAAGGTATTGTACTGCGCTCTGACCTAACCCACAACCTGAATGCTGGCCTCAGCGAGGGCTTCAACCAGAACTTCTGGCTCTGGCACTTGGCGTTGGGCAAGAAGGTCTTCAAAAACGAACGCGGTGAAATTGCCTTGGCCATCAACGATGTGCTGGGTCAAAACCGGAGCATTGGTCGAAACGTAACTGAGACGTATGTAGAGGATCTGCAAACTAATGCTTTACAGCGCTTTGTGATGCTTTCATTCACCTACAATTTGCGGCACTTCCGCACTAAGAGAGAACCTTCCGTTGTGCGTGAAGGACCTTCACTGTGGGAACCAGGAGTGCTAAGGATGTAAATTCGCGAAGACCTTTGTCGAGATTCTCACATCTCAGGATGGAGAGTATAAAAAAGTGATCCTTAGCGGCGAGAGCGCTGTAAAAGAAGTAATAGTTGAACAGTTTGTAAAAGCTGTACTGAAGCAAAATGAGCGGCAAGTGAGGGCGATATGAGTCGGACGCACTACCCTCCCATGAGGCACAAACGCCATTTTTCATGCGCGCGGAGGCGACAGCCACTGTTTGGCCGCCTTCTGCATAACATCAGCAGAAGTCTCCACTAAGCGCGAGATTTAAATTTTTTAGTTAGCGCGTCACGAAGTTGCAAAGGAACTTATGGCGGCTTATCGCTACTTTGTTGTATATAAGCCCTACGGTGTACTTAGTCAATTTACGCCTAACCAGGTTGGGCAGCGAACACTAACGGATTTAGGCGTTCGGTTTCCAAAAGACGTCTACCCTGTTGGCCGTTTGGATGCCGATAGTGAAGGCTTGTTGTTGCTTACTAATGACCCTCGGCTAAACGCTCGTTTGCTTCGGCCGGAAGCAGGGCATGTGCGTGTTTACTGGACTCAAGTAGAGGGTATTCCAACGGAAGAAGCTCTAGAGGCTCTTCGCCGAGGTGTTGTTATTCGGGTGAGAGGAGCGCTCTATCGTACTCGCCCTGCCCATGTATCCCTTTTGAAGATTCCGCCAAAAGTTCCACCGCGAGAACCACCAATTCGCTTTCGAAAAAATATACCTGACTGTTGGCTAGAGATTGCCCTTAACGAAGGGAAAAACCGCCAAATTCGTCGCATGTGCGCAGCCGTAGGCTATCCAGTGTTACGACTCATTCGCATACAATTAGGTCATCTACGCCTGTATGAAGGAGAACTAATTGACCTTCAAGTTGGAGAAGTGCGCGAACTCCATGCCACTAAATGGTTTTGGGCGCCTTGACGTACCCATAAACAATAGGAAAGTTTGCTAAACTGGAGTTGACCTCTGAGAAGCCACTACTGATGGAATTGTTTGAAAATGCATGTGCGACATCCGCCTTCTTCGTTTGTAAACTCCGCGTTAGGATCCCTAAGGACAAATACATCTTCGGCAGTGTCTCGTCTCCTTTGAGTCCCTGTGTCTGCATGCGCATTGAAGGTGCGCCTAAAGAATTGAAAAAGTGTGCCTTATATATATTAATTTGCTTGCGACGCAATACAAAGGTCATTCGTGCCACCGTTGCGAAAATTGCTACACGATAGCACGGTTTCTCGGGAAAATCCGCCTCCTACCGAATCACAATGGCCTCAAGCGACAACTGGGCGAGGTCGAACAACTCGTAGCAAAAGTGCGAGAGAAGCTGCCGCCATGTCGCCGAGAGCGAGGTAAACAATTCCGACAACGCCTACCGCTCCCACGGGATACCGACCGTGATGCACTCTGACGAGAATGACTACTGCATAGGGCCCGTTTGTATTGTAAGTCCTCCTCCTCTGGTTGGAGCATGTAGTTGAGTCACTTATAGCGCAGTAGCATGCTCGCCTGTGCTGAGTTAGTTACTATTTTTAAACTCACTGACCAATGCTTGAAGGCTAGCTTTGGCATCACCAAAGAGCATGCGCGTATTAGGACGGAAGAACAGAGGATTTTCTACTCCAGCGAAGCCCTTACTCATGGATCGCTTCATTACAATAACAGTACGAGCGCGATGCGCTTCGATGATAGGCATTCCCCACAGCGGACTACTTCTGTCCTCTAAAGCAGCGGGATTAACAACGTCATTAGCTCCGATGATCATGCAGACATCCACGGTATCCATCGTAGGGTTAATGGCGTCCATTTCCACTAAGGCATCGTATGGAATATTAGCTTCAGCGAGGAGAACGTTCATATGGCCAGGCATTCTACCTGCCACAGGATGAATGGCGAAGCGAACTTCAGTGCCGTTTTTTTCCATAACCTCCATTAATTCGCGCACCGTGTGTTGGGCTTGCGAAACGGCTAATCCATAGCCTGGCACGATGACAACACTATTGGCAGCCTCCAGGATGAAGTAAGCTTCATCGGGTTTTATAGGTTTTATCTCGCCTGCTACATTTTGCGCTTTACCAGGCGTATCGGCACCAAACCCTCCAAGGACGACATTTGCCACGGAGCGATTCATAGCCTTGCACATAATGAGGGTTAAGATGATGCCGCTGGCCCCAACCAGTGCTCCTGCTACGATAAGCAATTTATTTTGAATGATGAAACCCGACGCACAAGCTGCTATCCCGGAATAACTATTCAATAATGAAATTACCACTGGCATATCGGCACCGCCAATAGGGATGACTAGTAAGATGCCCAAGGCGAAGGCCAATGCCGTAACGACGCCTAAGACGTGCATTGCCTCTGGGGCTGCAGTATCCGTTGCAAACCAGATGCCTCCGACTAGGATAGCAGCCAGAACGAGGATAGAAACGATTCTTTGCCCGGGATATAACACGGGTTTGGTCGGAATGTAGCGCTCCTCTAATTTTGCCCAGGCAACCAGCGAACCTGACAAAGTAACAGTTCCAATGAGCACCGTTAGCCAGATGATTACGCCTTGGTAGACGGGTTGTTCAGGGCGCGCCACAAATTCGGCCCAGGCCACAAGTAAGCTAGCAGCCCCGCCAAAGCCGTTCAGAAGGCCCACCATTTGGGGCATACTGGTCATAGGCGTGCGATAAGCGAGCAAGGCCCCAATGATAGCGCCTATTACGAGCCCCGCTAATATATAGGTATAGCGCACTACCTCTGGAAACATGAGGGTCGCTACCACCGCGGCCGCCATACCTAATGCAGAGAGAAGATTGCCTTGACGTGCCGTTGCAGGACGACTCATCAACTTGAAGCCCAGGATGAATGTAATGGCAGAAAGAATGTAAATGAGGTCGAGTAGAGTGCGCGTATCCTCCATGGTTACTTATCCTTTTTCTTAAACATGTTGAGCATACGGTCAGTAACTAAATAGCCTCCCACAACATTAATGGTTGCAAAGGCTACGGCTACTCCACCAATGAGCGCAGCAGCTTCTTCTCCTTCGCCCAGGCCTGCAGCGACAAGCGCACCCACTATAGTTATTCCAGAAATGGCATTAGAGCCAGACATGAGCGGTGTATGAAGCAAAGAAGGCACTTTCGATATAACCTCAAAACCCAAAAAAATAGCTAACACTAAGATGAATAGTAAAAAGATAAGTATCTCCATGGGCGAAAACATTAAAATTAAGCCTTACTTTCTTAAAAGTCACGGCGTACTTTCCCGTCGTGAGTAACGAGACACGCTTGAAGGATGTCGTCTTCCAAATTGAGGGCGATGCGCTTATTTTCCCTGTCCCAAAATTCGTCTACGAAGTTATATAGGTTGGCTGAATACATCTGACTAGCGGCGGCGGCTACACGTCCAGGCATATTTTCCAAAGCAATGATGCGTACACCATTGATTTCAACTTCTTGACCTAATTGAGCACCCTCTGTATTTCCACCGGTTTCAATGGCTAGATCTACAATGATGCTTCCCGGTCGCATCCCTGCGATCATTTCACGCGTGATGATGATGGGCGCCTTTTTGCCGAAAACTTGAGCAGTGGTTATAACGATGTCGCTAATGGCACATTGACGAGCCATCGCTTCGCGCTGTATGCGGAGCTGCTCTTCTGTAAGGGCCTGAGCGTAACCTTCTTTGGTTTGACCTGTCTCGCCTAGGTCTACTTCAACGAATCGGGCGCCGAGAGAGCGCACCTGCTCTGCTACGACAGGTCGCGTATCAAAAGCGTCTACCCGAGCGCCGAGGCGCTTTGCAGTAGCAATGGCCTGAAGTCCTGCTACACCTGCTCCAATGACGAATACACGAGCGGGATTGATTGTGCCTGCCGGAGTAGTCATCATAGGGAATACCCGGTTGGTGCGTTCTGCAGCCAAAATGACAGCGGCGTAGCCTGCTAAACTAGCTTGGGAGCTGAGCGCATCCATTTTCTGAGCCCGCGTCGTGCGCGGAATAAACTCCATAGCCACCGCGCTCACACCTTGCTCCGCTAGAGCAGTTATTAGAGCCCTTTCGTGAAAGGGATCCAAGTAGCTCACGTGCAAACAACCGGGCTTAAGCAAAGTTACTTCACTGAGGTCGGGCTTGCGCAAGCGCAAAATGATGTCGCTGCTGGAAAGGAGCTCTCTTCGATTAGAAGTTACGACTGCACCTGCTTTCTCGTAATCAGTATCGCTCAAATGCAGACGAGCTCCTATACCTGATTCTACAACAACGGTAGCGCCCAACTTAACGAGACGCCCCACATCGCTCGGGATGATTGGCGCGCGTGTTTCGCAGAAATGGGTTTCACGAGGTACTCCGATTTGCATAATAGGAAGAGGCTGAGTTAATGGTCAATAGGTGAAGTCTCTCAGAGCCGACTTAAACTTCGAATCGATTTAACGAATTCTCGGCATCCGGCGCTTGTTGCCACCGCGCTGCAGAAAACCTATCATACTTGGGTTGAATGCCTGGCTCATCTGTTTCAATTGTTTTTCAATTCCTTTTATTTGCTCCTTTAGCATCGGTTCGGTGATGTTCAACTTTTTTAAATCGTTGAGATAAGCTTGGGCAGCTTGGCGGTTGTTTTTAGAGCCTGCTATCATTGCCAATTGCAGCAACACGGCTCCGCGTTCGTTATCGGAAGGTAATCCTACTTCAAGAGCAGTGCGAAGCCATTTCTCCCCTGTGGGAAGATCTTTCTTCTGCACAGCTAAGATACCTTTGGTCATGTAGTAGACACCTTTATATCCCATCAATAATAGATTTGGAAAAAAAGTGAGTTTCAGACGTTTTTCTGCCTCTTCAAAGCGAGCTTGACTCAGTAAGATCGAAGTAGATACTAACGTACCCAATAGCAAATAACCTACCAGAAGGAATAAACCCACTAGAAGAAAGGGAAAACCGTACCAGAAGCCGTAGACAAGCCATAACACGATTCCGCCGAGCACGCCTCCTGCGATGAGCGCAAACCGCAAGTATACATTAATAGTGTACATATGTTTATTGCACTAAAACTTTGCTGCGCAAAAGTAAACAAAAGGCAACCCGTATGTGGGCTGCCTTTTGTTTTTACATCTAAGTTATTAGTAACGCTTATGCCGCCTCCCTCATGTTCACTTCGCAAATAAGAAAACTTTTAAAGAAAACACGCGGGCATTGCGAATGCCTTTACTGTTTCGTATATTCAAAGGTACAGGACTCAGTAGAGCCGTCGGAGAACCTTACCGTGTAGCTACCCGACAGCTTTTTCCCGCTAATGGTTGCGGAACCAGTAAAGCGGCGTCTGGCAGGGTCTTCATAATTGCTAAAGCTCAGCTCGTTGCTTTTGGTTACCTGCGCATCAATGAAAGAATCGAAGCCACCAAAATTCGTAATTCGCACTACTGTAGCACTACGCTTAGAAATAACGGCGGGCTTACTCAAATTGTAAGTCGTGTTACCGCACTTGTCAAACCCCAGATAAGAGCCTTCAAACTTAACCGCCCACTCCGTTTCACAAGATTTGCCTTCATAGCCCGTATCGCACACGCATTCCCCATCTAGGCAAGTGCCGTTGTTGCTACAGTTGACGTCTTTACATGGATCGGTATTGCAGGAGGGAGCAAAAGCAAGCAACACACCAAGAAGAACTAGCAAATAAAAGCGATTTTTGTTCATCGGTTGAGCATTTTTGTGAAGGAATAATTTTTTGGCAAAGCAGTTGACGGTAGCGTCGAATCTTTACAACTTTCGAAGAGATGATGCCGCAAAGGTAAGTGAACGAGCCAAATGAATTTTCTCTATTCAACAGATTTAACGTATCTTTTAAAAAACTTTTGCAAAGGTTGCAAAGAAGGGAGGGAAATTTTAGATATTCTACCTGAACTTTTGCTCTCGTGTTAACCATCTATACGCGGCCAGGTTTCGAAGCAGAAAAAGAATACAGTTGCACGGTTTTGCTAGGCGAGCTGCTAGGTGTTTCGTGGCGGTTGCAATTTTCGTCAGAGGTAGACGGCTATCGCGTTGTTCTGCCGAATGGGCGAACGGTAACGTTTAGCGACAATTTTTGGGGGCGTATACCAACCGGAGAGCATTACTGCAGCTCCAAATGGCTGCCCACTCGCATTAGCAGCCTAAGCGAGTTGCCGTTCAAAGAGCCTAATAGTGTGGTAGTTTTGTATGGGCAACCTACCTTCACTAAAACGGCAGAAGGCTGGTGTTGTGGATTAGACATCTTCGCATCAACGTTTTTCATGCTGAGCCGATGGGAGGAGAAGGTTTCTCCAGTGCGCGATGCATACGGGCGATTTCCAGCCCATGCATCGCTGGCGCATCGCTGGGGTTTTTTGCATCGGCCGGTAGTCAATGAGTATGCAAGTTTTTTAGCACAATGTTTAAATCTGTTGGGCTATCCTTTGCCCAAGCGCTCTTTCTCGGCCCGCTTACATTTGTCGTGTGATGTGGATCATCCGCGCCTGTGGTGGTCTATTGGTGACCGCTTCCGCACGCTGGGCGGCAGCTTGTGGAAACGAAAAAACCCGCAAGAGGCTCTCTGGTGGCTTCGCCACGGATTCTTTCACTCTCAGGACCCTTTCGATGTTTTCGATGCATGGATGGAACAAGCAGAACGAAGAAATCTTGTATGGCATTTTAATTTTTTCGGCAAGGGGCCGAAGGGCTTTGAAACTTACTATTCACTCAACCATCCTTTCTTGCGCCGCTTGTTAACACGCATTGCTGAACGTGGACACGTAATCGGCTTTCATCCCTCCCGTCAGGCTCATGAAGACGTCGCCTCTTTTGACCAGGAACTCACTAGCCTCCGCCAAGCTTCGCCCTTGCCTGTAACCACAGGCCGCCAACATTATCTATGTTTTTCTGCGCCTGAAACGTGGCAGCGCTGGGCTGATGCTGGAATGGAGTGGGATAGCACTCTAGGTTACCCTGAGGCAGAGGGTTTTCGCTGCGGCATTTGTTGCGATTTCCCTGTGTTCAATTTTCTCACACGTCAGATGCTGCCTTTGCGTGAAAAGCCTCTCGTTGCGATGGACGTCACTTTAGCTCTTTATCAAGGTTATACACCAGAAGAAGCGATCGCGCGGATAGAGGCTCTGTGGAAAACCATCCGATTGTATGGTGGTGAGCTGGTCTTATTGTGGCACAACTCGTCGTGGAACGATTATTTCTGGAAGGATTGGCGAATTGTTTTTAATAGTTGTTTAAGAGGGTAAGCCCCTTCTCTGAGCTGAACGCGTTGCTCTCTTGCGAATTCCTGCGCAAAGGCAAAAAGTATCTACCTATCGCACAAACGCTTTTCTTGCCTTTTAGGCGTGCTCTTCTTTTTTTGACTAAAATTAGCAAAAAGCGTTTTTTGTCTACACAATTGCCTTTCTTTTTTCAACTTTACTAAACACTTGCTGTTTTATGGGCAACTTTAGTCAAACAACTTGGTAGAAAGGGAGAAAGCGCGCTTTTCCATTTTTTTAATTCTAAACCAAATCTTTTTTGTGTCATGAGACTAGCTTTCAATCTACTACTACTTGCTTTATCGTTGTGGACAAGTACTGCACTAGCTCAGACTGCTCGTGTGCAGGTTATTCACAATGCTCCCGACCCGACTGTTGACGTGTACATCAACGGAGTGAAGGCTCTAGACAACTTCGCGTTCCGCTCAGCTACGAGTTTTCTCACCTTACCTGCCGGTTTTCCGCTTCAAATTGCTGTAGCACCAGAGGCAAGTACATCGGCAGCCGATGCTATTGCGACGTTTAACTTAACTTTGGAATCAGGTAAGACTTACGCTATCACAGCTTCTGGTATCGTGGGAAACCCTACTACGCCCTTTACGCTTATCGTAGACGACAAGGCCAGAGAAGCTGCCAGCACTCCTAGTAAGGTAGACGTGAATGTTTTACACGGCTCTCCAAATGCTCCGCCTGTAGATGTTGTCGTTCGCACGAGAGGTAGGGTCGTAGCTAATTTAGCCTACGGCAGTTTCACGCCATACCTCTCCCTCGACCCCGGTATTTATTACTTGGACATCAAGCCTGCCGGCAGTAATGTCATCGTACAGACATATCTCGCTGATTTGACGGCCCTTGGGGGTCAGGCCATTCGTGTCATAGCTAGTGGTTTGTTGGGAGGCTCGCCTGCTTTTGGCTTGTACGCAGTCACAGCCAGCGGTGCAGTAGTGGAATTGCCTGCTTCACCTGTGGCTCGGGTACAGGTCATTCATAACGCTATCGCACCAACGGTCGATATCTATGCGAATGGTAATTTGTTGATCGACAACTTTAAATTCCAAACAGCAACGCCGTTTATTTTCGTCCCTGCTGGAGTGGACATCAAATTGGGTATTGCTCCAGAGAATAGTACCTCGGTGAGCGATACGCTTGTAACTTTCACGGCAAGCTTTGAAAATGGCAAGACATATATTGTGGCAGCGTCGGGGATTTTAGGCGACTTGATTACTCCCTTTACTCTCCTCATTAATGATGAGGCAAAAGAAAAGTCGGATACTAGCACCGTAGTAGATATCGCTGTTCTCCATGGTTCGCCTAACGCACCCGACGTGGATGTGGATGCAGTTTTTGTAGCAGATGAAGTAATCACCAACTTGCCCTATACAGAATTTACTCCCTATTTGAGCTTGCCGCCAGCGAAATATGATTTTGCCATTCGCGTAGCAGGAGACCCGAATGTAATTGCCTCTTTCCGCGCTGACCTTAGCGGTTTGGGCGGCAACGCAGCTTGTGTGTTTGCTAGCGGTCTGTTCGGTGGAGATCCTGCTTTTGGGTTGTTTGCTGCGTTGCCCAACGGGACGGTAGTTGAGTTGCCCCTGACGCCCACAGCACGCATTCAAGTGATTCACAATTCACCCGATCCCACTGTAGATGTATATGCTGACAATGCGCTCATTTTGGATGATTTTGCTTTCCGCCAGGCAACACCTTTTGTTGGCTTCCCTGCGGATCGCGACATTACGCTTGGCGTAGCGCTGCCCAACAGCACGTCGGCGAACGATGCGATAGCCAAGTTCACGGTGAATTTGGAGGAGGGCAAGACGTACATTGTGACGGCTTCAGGGATTGTGGGCAATCCGGCGACGCCGTTCACGCTCATTGTCAATGACGGTGGTCGGGAGGCGTCGGCCGATCCGGGCAGCGTGGACATCGCTGTGCTGCACGGTTCGCCCAACGCGCCGGCGGTGGACGTGGATGCCACTTTTGTGGCCGCCAATGTCATCACCAATTTGCCCTATGGTGCCTTTACGCCCTACTTAAGCCTGCCGCCGGCGAAGTATGATTTTGCGGTTCGCGTTGCGGGCGATCCGGATGTGGTGGCTTCGTTTCGGGCTGATTTGAGCGGTTTGGCCGGTGGTGCGGCGTATGTGTTTGCGAGTGGGCTGTTGGGCGGGAATCCGGCGTTTGGCCTGTTTGCTGCGTTGCCCAACGGGACGGTGGTTGAGTTGCCCTTGACGCCCACGGCGCGTGTGCAGGTCATTCACAACTCGCCCAGCCCGACGGTGGATGTGTATGCTGGCAATACACTGTTGATCAAAGACTTTGCCTTCCGAACGGCAACTCCCTTTGTGTCATTGCCCGCTGACCGAGACTTTACCATCGGCATTGCACCTGCAGGTAGCACTTCGGTAGCCGATGCTATCTTTACGCAGACCGTTAACTTGCCTATCGGTGGTAAGTTGGCAGTAATTGCACAAGGCATTGTGGGCAGTTCGACACGGCCCTTCACATTAGTAATTGATCCTAGTGCTCGCGATTCTGCTGCGCCTGGTGAAGTTGCCCTGAGCATTCTACATGGGTCTCCCGATGCTCCGGCGGTAGACGTATTTGAACGCTTTTTCGGCCCGTTGGTAATTAATCTGCCTTATGGTGCCTTTACAGATTACATAGACATTCCTGCTTTTGATGGGTATTATATAGATATAAAGCCCACTGGATCGAATCAGATCGTGGCAACGTATCTAGCTAATTTGGGCATAGCTAGTGGTTTAGGTATTCGAGTTTTCGCTAGTGGCTTTCTAAATGGCACGCCGAGTTTCGGCCTATTTGCGGCTTTACCTGATGGTCAGGTAGTCGAACTGCCGCTATCACCAGTAGCACGCGTGCAACTTATTCATAATTCACCAGCGTCAACGGTAGACATCTACGTCAATGGTGATTTGGTAATTGATGACTTTGAATACTTGCAATCTACACCGTTTGATTATGTACCCGCTGGAGTTCCGTTCCAGATAGCAGTGGCGCCAGCCAATAGCTCTTCGGCTACGGATGCCTTCTATACTACTACGGTTTCGTTTGAAAATGGTAAGACTTACTACTTAGTAGCTAACGGCGTAGGCGCTACGTTTTCTCTGCTGGTTAAGGATGGTGCAAGAGAGCGCGCTGTTAATCCAGACAAGGTTGAGTTTTCTATTTTGCATGGCTCGCCCGATGCTCCGGCAGTAGACGTGCGATCGGCGTTGAATGGCTCTCCAGTAGTGTCAAACCTTGCCTTTGGTCAGTTTACGCCGTATCTTTCGCTCGACACTGGTTTGTTCATCGTAGACGTGACGCCGGCGGGTAACGCCTTGACAGTGGTAGGTACTTGGGGAGTTGACTTGGCTGGTGCTCAGGGTCTTGCAGGTCTGGTAATGGCTACGGGCCTACTTAGCGGCAATCCGGAGATTGACTTAGTAGTAGTGTTGCCCAATGGTTTCGTTGTTGGTTTAGTGCCGCTAGCACGCGCTCAAGTTATTCATAACTCGCCTACTCCAACGGTGGATGTATATGTGAATGACGATCGCTTTATAGATGATTTCGCTTTCCGCAAAGCCACGCCTTTCGTTTTCTTAGTGGCGCGTGAGCCAATCACTCTTTCTGTGGCACCGGCCAACAGCACCTCAGTTGGTCAAGCCATCTATTCGCTGTCAATCCCTCGCTTGGAAACTGGTAAAGATTATGTCATAATGGCCGCAGGTGTGGTGGGTAGCCCAACTCGACCATTCCAACTGTATATTAATGAGAATGGTCGTCGTCGTTCGGCTAGTTCGACAACGGTGGACTTGGCGCTATTCCATGGCTCACCTAATGCTCCGGCTGTTGACGTTCAAGTGGCGGGAGGCCCGATAGTTTTCGACAACATTGCCTTCGGCGAATTCTCCAGTTACATTACAGCGCCAGCAACGAACTTCATTGTTCAACTGACGCCAGCCAATGATAATACGACCATCATACAGTCGTATCGAGCAGACCTTTCTACGTTGGGCGCTCAAGCAGGTGTGGTATTTGCCTCTGGTTTCCTTAACGGTACGCCAGGTTTTGAAGTTTGGGTGGCGCTGGCTAATGGCACGACATTCCCGCTACCTGTATTCGTACGTACCAACGAGCTCGGCGAACGCCTAGTTTCGCTACAACTGGCACCGAATCCAGCTGTACATGAAACGTGGATGCGCCTTGAATTAAGCGAACCTACGCCGCTGCGCTATGCCATACGCGACCTAACAGGGCGCCTGTTATATGAGGGCGATCTCGGTAATTTGCCTGCTGGCCCATTTGCCCAGCGCATTGACGTTGGCAATCTGCCTTCAGGGATATATCAACTCGAATTGCGCTCCGAAAACAGCATTCAGACGCGCAAATTCATCGTGCAGCGTCCATAAGGGCCCTGCTACTACAAGGCCATCTCGCCATATCGGCGGGATGGCCTTTTTATATGCTTGCCCAAAGGAAAAATTGTCGGCTAAATGGCGGTTCCTTAGAATTCGGTAGGTATCGGTTAGAAAACGGTCGATTTGGCGAGATTTCGGCAAGGTTTTGGTAAGTGCTCAGTACCGAAATGACGGTAAGGGTATCTCCTATTACGACCGCGCTCCGAGTTTTTCAAAATACATTACACACACCGAAAAGCGGGACAAGTATGGGAAAACTAGACTTTCTGAATGATAATGCTAAACCGAACAGTACGTATGCGTTAGAGCAGGCACAGGAGGCTGCTAAGGCTGCCAATAATGGCTACAGGCATAAGGAACGCTTAGAAGAGGCCGAGGCTGCTCTGGTCTGGTGACACAAGATCATGATTAACTCGCCCGTAGTGCTACATAACGTGCTATTCTTCATATTTCTCATTGTGGACACCCTTTTGAGTTGGGAGATTTTCCGCGTACTCATAGAGGAGTCGGGATTAGTCTTAGTTGTGGGAAGCTAGTTAAAACGGACTGTAGTTATTTTTTCTGTCTCCTTATCAATGGCTGGGCCGTCCTGACGGCCCATTTTATTGGTAAAGGGTGGTCGAGTGACGTACAAGCCTAGGAGCGTTGGAATTACATCTTTATTCGCAAAGTGCAGGCACCGCAGACCATCGTAGACCAGCACATGGAAAAAAGAAAGATGCGCGCTCGATGGCTTGCTGTTATATCAGGCATTCTGCTGCTTTTAATTGTATTCATGACAGTCTTTCTCCGCTATGAACTCGTCCAGAAACAGCAACCAGATGTTCCCTTGGGCTTCTTGGGTTATGTGCTCGTCCTTCTGCCTATGTTGGTTTTAATTGGTGAGCTGTTCACGGGCGATTACAGCTGGTATAGCCTGCGGCTCATACTGATGTGCCGCGAACGCGATTACCAGCATAGGCATTTTCAGGCTTATAAGGCGCTTTGTTGTGCATTAGACAAAGAAGCGGTGGCTAGACGAGCCTTTAGAAGTATCGGAATACTTAGAACGCTCCATCATGCGCAATAGGTATCGTAGTGCTCAAGATGACAATTGTATTTACCCGTATTTCGACAAGATCGGTTTTACCATTCGCACCAATGACTACAAACCTGCAGCAGGTATCTCAGTATTTGGTATCCTGCCTAATGGGGCTAAAACGGGCGACTTCTGCACCGATAAAAATGGAAAAGTTACGCTCTACTGAAGCGGCGATTGGGATCACTTAGTCTCTATTCGCGTTGAAGGGCAGGACTACGTAGGTCCCTTCCAGGCCCATGCAGAACACTTTGTTGATTTACCTGACCCATATTGAAGCATACGCCCTGCGCTAAAAGAGACAGTCTCCTAATGTAAAAAACGCTAGATCGCTACTTTCGCGTTTAAAAATATTAAAATGAAATAGCACATCCTCCATATAGGTATTGCGTCTCTATTGCTTTACACTCCGCAAGTGTCGCATAGCCAATCGGAAAAAACTTCCTCTCCCATCGCTTTAGCTATTGGCGAAGACGTTAGCGGCTCTTTTCAGCAAAACTATACGTTAACTAAGGAACATATCAACGAAATATGCTAGATCATCGCAAAAAGTGGTCGAGGAGGGGGGATAAATTTTATACGATTGGCAATCCCACACCCGCAGGTTTTGTCACTTGCGAAATATCTTCCTTGCCACCGCCTCTAGGAGAATACAAACCCAACCCTAACGACAACCTTCTTGAACGCACTAAGAAAAAACAAGAACACGACAAAAAAGGAAGAACTTAATGCTAAAAGGGCTCAAATACAGGGTGAGAATCAACAACGCATAGAAACATTCCTGAAGGCCTGCGCCAATCTGCTTAATCAGCGCGGCACTCGGTATACCGACCTGAACGGCTTTTTTGAAAAATCTGCTATTTTTTTAAAGGGTGAAAGCGTGAAGGATCATGAAAAGTGGCTTTACTGCAACACCGATGGCATTCACGACTTAGGCCGCAATAAGCCTAGAACCGTTTGCTGCGACCTGCTGCCAGTAGAAGTCAGGACGTATTTTACGGGTTGCAAACCCAGTTTTGTGTGTCTGAACTCAAGCGACCATAAATAGCTATCTGACCCGGGTGAGTTTATTTCTATTTTCCGGAAAAGCGTCTTAAAGCAATAATTCTACCGCTCTCCTTCGCAAAAAGTCATTGCTGCCAGAAAGGATCAAAAAATCCTCCTCATTAGCAGTGCTTTTTTGCCTTTTGTCTACTTTCGCCGCGTTTTTGGATTTAATACAAGCAATACAAGCAAGACCTATGGAAGGAACACCCATCACTGTCGAAGGCGGCAAACTGCAAGTACCGAACGACCCTATTATTCCGTATATTGAAGGCGACGGCACAGGACCCGACATTTGGGCAGCAGCGGTGCGTGTGTTCGATGCAGCTGTAGAAAAGGCTTTTGGCGGCAAGAAGAAAATCGTTTGGCGCGAAGTGCTTGCAGGTGAAAAAGCTTTCCGTTTGACGGGAAACTGGCTCCCTCAGGAAACGCTGGACACTATTAGCCAGTATAAAGTGGCCATAAAAGGTCCACTCACTACGCCTGTAGGCGGGGGTATTCGCTCCTTGAACGTGGCCTTGCGCCAGGAACTCGATCTCTATGCGTGTGTGCGGCCCGTGCGCTGGTTTCGCGGTGTGCCTAGCCCGGTGAAACAACCCGGATTAGTGGATATGGTCATTTTCCGCGAAAACACCGAAGATATATATGCGGGCATCGAATACTTGCAGGGTACACCTGAATGCCAGAAGATGCTAGACTTTTTGCAAAACGAGATGGGCGTCAAAAAGATACGATTTCCGAATACCTCCTCTTTAGGCGTCAAGCCCGTGTCGGTTGAGGGCACGGAGCGCTTGGTGCGAGCAGCTATTGAATATGCCCTAAAGCATAAACGAAAGTCCGTGACGCTGGTACACAAGGGCAATATCATGAAATTCACGGAGGGTAAATTTAAAGACTGGGGCTATGCATTAGCAGAGCGGGAATATGGTGACCGCGTATTCACCTGGGCTCAGTATGACCGCATCAAGGCAGAGGCAGGAGAAGAAGCCGCCAATCAAGCTCAAAACGAGGCAATCGCCGCTGGAAAACTTATCATTAAGGATGTCATTGCCGACGCCTTCTTGCAGCAAATTCTCTTAAGGCCCGCTGAATACGACGTCATTGCTACGCTCAACTTAAATGGCGATTACATTTCTGATGCGTTAGCTGCTCAAGTAGGAGGTATTGGCATCGCCCCAGGAGCCAATATTAACTACATCACGGGCCATGCCATTTTTGAAGCTACTCACGGCACCGCCCCGAAATACGCTGGTAAAGACATGGTCAATCCTTCATCGGTCATTCTCTCCGGAGTTATGATGTTAGAATACATGGGCTGGACGAAAGCTGCCAAACTTATCATCAAGGGTTTAGAGCGCTCTATTCGCAGCAAACGCGTCACTTACGACTTCGAGCGCCTCATGAAGGGTGCTACCCGGCTTAAGTGCTCGGAATTTGGAAGCGAAATCATTAAAAACATGAGATGACGACGCAAAGAGAGAGTGTGTGTGTATGCCGCCAAGGAAGGCACACTTCTAATTCCAGAAACTACTTCTAAGGATAAGAGAATTAGAGGAGTATAAGCATGCATTGACCTTTTTTTCTTCTGAAGATTATCGTTTTATCTTCGCTTTCCTGTTAACCTCAAAGGTGCATTTGCTGTTCTCCTTCTGTGGTTCGAATTATGTTTGAAAATGCTTTGAGCCGCTCTATACCACGAAGAGCATGGCTTAGCCGTTTTTCCAGTGTGCCCTTGAGTATTTCATAAGATGCTGCATGCGTTTGAAGAAGCTGCTCATACCAAGTGAATAGCTCTTCTCGTTCGTACGGGTGCTCGCGGAGAGGATCTGGTTGCCAAGGGAAATCGGGGGCACAGAGAAAATAAAGATCTGCTAAGCAAGGTATTCCATAGCCTTCACGCCAATACCAAAAGCCGTTGGGAGATTTTCCGTAGCGGTAATGTTCCCATATCTGAAGCACAGTCCAGTCTGTGTCGCAGATAAGAATAGGCGGGATGCGCTGGGCTACCCACTGCTCCCATGCGCGTTGACCACGACCAATATGCGTCAGGTCAGTACGTTCGTAAGGTCGGCCCAGGTGTGCTACATAATAGCGCGCAAATTCAGGCACCCAAGGAATCCCAAGGGTATTCGACAAGGCCTCAGCCAATGCCGTCTTGCCTGTGCTTTCCGGTCCTGTGAAGACAACCTTAACCAATTGTGCTGCTCTCGATGACGAAATACTACCCTTTCCTATCTCCAATGCCTAGCGAATTTCCAACATAAGTTGTCATGGCTCAATAATTCGCAAAGCATTTCATAATTGCTACGGAGATTCAAGCACTTAGGTTCTATGCAGAGGTAAGCAACTTTCGACACGCCCGTTCTGCAGGTTTAATACCAGAGAAAACGTTTGGACAACGAGGGAGATGCGCTGCGCCCAGTTTCTATTTTCGAATAATGGTTGTATCTCGGTCGTAAACTAGGCAGGTAAAAATGCCCAAAGGATTTGCCGAGCCGCTCACGTTGCTCTTAATACGAGCCGGTTGCGCAAATGGATTTTGGTTTCCAAATACAGCAAGTTGTACGCTTTCTAGAAAGTCGTAGTAGTCCTTAGTGATGTGATATAATGTATTAATCACAGTGTCTCCTTCAGTAAGTTCATAGCCTGTTCCAAAGGCAATAACCTCTGTTTGAGCGATTCGGTCTGTAGCAATAAAATCTTGGTCAGGTAGACTATCGAGCGTCGCGTAATTGATCGTGCGCCGGTAAAAGTTTTCTCGAGTACGGTCATCAGTAATGTAAGTAAGTACGCGCGCCAATGTATCGCGCTGAGGATTCCACTCTACGCGAATACTGTCAATAGGTACTTTGGGTAGCATGACAGTCTTTCCAAGGATCTCTTTGCCATCGGGCATCACGATGCGCAGTGTATATTCAATACCTGGAGTAGAGGGCACGAGGTTTTTACCCGTATAGTTAAAAATTTTCAAAGGAGTAAACTCTGCCGATGGCGTATTGCTCAACGTATCTATGCGACCGTTATAGGCAATGGTGACCAAAGCATTTTGAATGAGCGTACGCTCTAGGAAATTAGAATCTAGCCCAAAAGGGTCGAAGAACCTATAGCTGCGAGTTAGCAACAGCCGAAAAGGCTTTCCAGGCTCTAGATAGCATTCTACCACCGGTTGACTATCGTATTCAGGCAATTCCAGGTCTATCTCTCTTTCCAAGTTGCAAGCTTCTGACAATACAAGAGCACTTAGCGCCAAAATATAGAGCAGGTATTTCATAGCCTCAAAATTGGGTAAGTTAAAACTTAAAGTTCCATGTTAGGGACGGTAGAATAGGAAATAGCGATATCTGCTTTGCTCGAATAGCAGTGGGTATCTGAATGGATTGACCAGCATCGCCCAACCTTTGGAGTTGAGGCTCTAAAAAGATGAAGAACGGATTGCGTCGGTCAGTCGCGTTGTAGATGCTCAATGTTAAATCCTGTTCGCTACGCCGCGTTTTCCAGCGATAGACAATACCCAAATCTAAACGCATGTAGGGCGGATAACGAAACGTATTTCGGTCTCCATAAATGGGCACTACAGGCTGAAAGGGAGCGCCACTAACATCTTGGAAGGTAAAGCGGCCCAACGGCAACCAAGCTACAATACCAGACGTGTACACCCAGGAGGCTGTTAGTTGCCAGCGACGCGTCAATTCATATAAAGCTACAATAGTAAAATTATGACGCGTATCAAAGCGAGGAGGGAAATATGCTCCTCCATTTATGTCGGCAAATTCGCCTCGGCGAACCCACGCTAGAGTGTAGCCGATCCAACCTGTTAAACGACCACCGCGTTTCTCAATCTCAAGTTCTAGAGGGCTGTAAGCAAAACCTTTTCCGATAGTTAGTTCGCCTTCCAGATTATTGTTTCCAAAGAGTTCAGCTCCGTCAATAAAGTCTACCTGATTTCGCAGCCATTTATACCAGGCTTCCCACGTAATCAGCCAGCGGTCGCGATAGAGGTACTGTAAGCCTCCGGCAATCTGGTCACTTACTTGCGGGCGTACGCCGCGAGTGCTCGGATACCAAATATCTGTAGGCAACGATAGACCGCTGCTGGCAAGCAGATGCACGTATTGATTCATACGTGCGTAAGAACCCTTAACAGACCACCCATCTCCAAGGACATAGTTAGCGGCTATGCGCGGTTCAACGTTTGCATAGAAGGCTGGTCCATTTTGCCAAGCCGACAGACGCGCGCCATAGTTTACCTTTAGCCGAGGAGTAGCGCTCCATTCATCAGCAAAATATAGAGCGTACTCCATGCCACTGAAATTTTGACCCGATTCGAAATTGATACGTCCGTCATCACTGCCGAATTTAAGCCGCGCTACGCGAAATTCATGATAAGTGGCTTGTGCGCCAAAACGAATAGCATGCCGATTATCGGGCTGGTAATAGAAATCTATTTTTGCGTTGGCATCTATCACATTAGACCCTAGCGAGAAGGAGAATCCTTGAATAATATTGCGTATGCGGTAGCGGTAGTCCGAAAAAGTGAAGGTAGTATTGGAAAACAGTTTAGGCCCGTAAATGTGATTCCAGCGAATTGTGCCCGTAGCATTTCCCCAGTCGAAGAGGAAATTGAAGACTTTGTCGTTGAATTTAAAGACATCGCGCCCAAAATAACCGCTTAAAAATAGGCGGTCGCGTTCTGAGAGTGTAAAATTGACTTTTGTATTCAAGTCGTAAAAGAAATAATCTGGGATAGGATTGTAATTTGGTTTGTCGGAATTAGCCTGATTAATGGCGCGCGTGATAAGGTCAGCGTAAGTACGTCGGCCACTAAGGATAAATGAAGACTTATCGCGCTGGATCGGGCCTTCTATAGTCAATCGACTGGCAATAAGGCCAATACCTCCTGTTACATCGTACTCTTTGTTATTGCCCTCGCGCATGCGCACATCTATGACCGAAGAAAGCCGACCGCCATACTGGGCTGGAAAACCACCTTTGTAAATTTTTACATCCTTTATGGCGTCGGAATTGAACGTACTGAAAAAGCCAAACAAGTGATTCGGATTGTAAACAACTGCTTCATCAAGGACGATGAGATTCTGGTCTACTCCACCGCCGCGGACAAAAAAGCCAGTAGTACCTTCAATCCCCGAGGTTATGCCCGGCTTGAGCTGAAGAATTTTCAAAATATCTACTTCGCCAAATAAGGCAGGTACTGCTTTTGCCTCGCGTGCGCTAAGGGTTGTAACTGACATCTCCGTGCTCTTTACCCTGTCTTCTAGCGGATTGGCAGAAATTACTACTTCTTCCAACATAGACCCTTGTGGCTTCAGCGCTACGTTAAGCGTAATGGCTCCTGGCACCGCTTTTATGCGGCGCAAGGTCGTTTCGTAGCCCAAGTAGCTAAAGCGAAGCGTGACAGAGTCGCCCGTTGCTGGCAATGAAAAAGAGTAAAAGCCGTATTCGTTGCTTACCTTTCCCTGTTGTTTGCCTACAGCTTCTACGGTGACGCCAATGAGCATTTCTCCATTCTCCGCATCAGTAATGCGCCCACTCACTGTTAGCGTCTGAGAAATAGCAACTTGCGCTATTATCCATAGCCACGGCGTAGCCCATAGAGGTCGTTTCATATTTTAAGGTGCCTTTTAATTATCCCTTTTACTAGAACGAGCATTAAGTAAAGTAGTTGAACGCCTGCTCAGGCATCCGACGACTTTAACACCTCAAGCGACCAACACCTCTTAGCAATCGCTAAACCTTGCAGAGGTCCCGCTTAAAGAAGCTATTGCGCTAGTTTTTGAGGCTGTTAAAAACACCTCATTTCATAAAATCTGCCAACAAATATTGAACCTGTAGCGTTTTTTGCACTGAAAACACTGTCTCATTCCTCACTCATTAGCCTTTCTTGTTTCTTATGAAGTTCTTTTCGTTATTCCTTTTGCTTTTCCCGGCCCTTTTGGCCTCCTCTCTCCATGCGCAGATGACAGACGGAAAAGCGCGCTTTGGCTTTCGC
Organism: Saprospiraceae bacterium; assembly: GCA_025055285.1. Classification (GTDB taxonomy): domain Bacteria; phylum Bacteroidota; class Bacteroidia; order Chitinophagales; family Saprospiraceae; genus M3007. Next base: position 9,435 of record JANWXM010000023.1, on the reverse strand, counting down.
TTAGGCCTCACGGGCAGTAATTTGTACGATGACGCTAGGGCTCAAAATCGCGATGGTCGTCTTGGTCTAATTGGTGGAGCGTTCTTTAAGATTCCTTTGGGCGGAAGCAACTTTTCTCTTCGGCCAGAAGTGCTCTACGCGACAAAAGGAGCCTCTTTCAAGCGCGACAGTTTTATTTCTTCCTTAAAATCTGCATATTTGGAGGTTCCGATATCTTTAGAATATAATTTAAGTGTGCTGAATTTGCACGCTGGAATTCATGCCAGTTTGCTAGCCAACGCTAATGGCGAATTTAAAGATGCTAAAGGCCAGCCGATTAATTTCGACAGAGAAGATTTGGAAAACTTAGACCTGGGTTGGCATGTAGGAGCGGGTTTGGATCTTGGCAACATAGGCGCACATTTGCGCATCAATCGAGGGTTGAAAAACATTGGCGATCAAACACTGAAAGATATTGTTGGTAGTCTGAAAAACGCCGCGTGGTCGTTGACACTTGTCTATGGGTTTTGAATCCGTCCTATGGGGCGTACTAAAACGGATTTTCTAGTACTTGGCTCTGGGATTGCTGGTCTAACATTTGCTATCAAAGCGGCTCAGATGCATCCTGACCGCCGTGTGGTGGTTTTGACGAAAACGGACATGGGCGAGAGCAATACCCGTTACGCACAAGGCGGCGTAGCGGCAGTATGGGATTTGGAGAGAGACACCTATGAAAAGCATATCGCTGATACATTGGAAGCTGGCGATGGGCTGTGTAAGCGCGATATTGTGGAGATGGTAGTACACGAAGGTCCTGAGCGCGTACGCGAAATTATCGAATGGGGAGCTCGCTTCGACCGCGAAAAAGACCATGAGGAGCGCTACGACCTAGCGCGTGAGGGTGGCCACTCTGAACATCGCATCTTGCACTACAAGGATCTGACGGGTTGGGAAATCCAACGCACCCTCATGGAAACCGCCCGTCAGTTCCCTAACATTGAGATTTGGGAACACTACTTTGCCCTAGACCTCATTACGCAGCACCATCTGGGGCGCATGGTTATTCGGGTAACACCAGATATTGAGTGCTATGGCTGCTATGCACTCCATAAACAAACGGGCGAGATAGATACTCTTCTGTCGCGAGTAACGGTACTTTGTACGGGTGGGGCGGGTCAAGTGTACAAAACTACGACTAACCCTCTTATCGCCACTGGCGATGGCATCGCCATGACTTATCGGGCCAAGGGACGCGTAGAGAACATGGAGTTTGTTCAATTTCATCCTACGGCGCTATATAATCCCGCTGGTGAAAACCCCGCCTTTCTCATCTCCGAGGCCGTACGCGGGTTTGGTGCCATCCTAAAAACTGCTGAAGGAGAGGAGTTTATGCATCTTTATGACCCGCGTCAGTCGCTTGCGCCGCGCGACATTGTAGCGCGAGCCATCGACTCAGAGATGAAAAAGCGGGGCACGGATTGCATGTACTTGGATTGCCGCCATTTAGATCGGGAGGCTTTTGTGGCACATTTTCCCACCATTTACAACAAATGCCTCAGTTTAGGCATCGACCCCATGAAGGACCTTATACCGGTGGCACCAGCTTGCCATTATCTATGCGGGGGCATTCGTGTAGATGCTTGGGGGCGCAGCAGCATCCATCGCCTCTACGCTGCAGGCGAATGTTCTTCTACCGGCCTTCACGGAGCTAATCGACTAGCTTCCAACTCGTTACTAGAAGCTATGGTCTTCGCCCACCGCATCGCTTTAGATACGCGCGAGCGCGTGAGCCAATGGTCTTATCAGGAAGATGTGCCTGATTGGAACGCCGAAGGCACTACAGAACCAAAGGAGATGGTGCTCATTACTCAAAGCATCAAAGAGTTGAAGGAAATTATGTCGTATTATGTCGGTATTGTGCGCTCAAACGTTCGCCTTAAACGCGCTTTAGACCGCCTTTTCTTGCTCTATCAGGAAACCGAAGACCTTTATCGCACGACTACTATTAGCCCGCAGTTGATGGAATTGCGCAACCTCATCACTATTGCTTACCTAATTACGCGTTCAGCCTCGCATCGGCGCGAAAGTCGAGGCTTACATTACAATACCGACTATCCTCATCGCCAACCCTTTATTGAGCATTCGGTGCTGTAAAGTACCTATTCACTGAATCAGGTGATAAAAAATTCCAATTCTTACAAAGCAGCAAAAAATGGCGGCGACGTATCTGCGTTATTGGCGTATCTTCGGGACGACTATGCTAAAAGCCGATAATTTTTCCACATGACCTATTGATGAACGAACAAAAACTCATCCGGGGTTGTCTACGCGGGTGCGCCCGTTGTCAGCGTCTTCTATATGAGCGCTATGCGAGCAAGATGTATGCTGTATGTCTTCGCTACGCAAGAACGCCATCCGATGCTGCTGATATTTTACAGGAGGGGTTTATCAAGGTATTTACTAAACTAGAGCAGTTCCAATTTCAGGGCTCTTTTGAAGGGTGGATTCGCCGCATCATCATCAATACAGCCTTGCGCATGTATCAGCGACAGCGTTTTGAATTTGAAAGTAGCGGTTGGGAACGCTTACCCGAGGCTCCTATAGAGCCAGATGCAATAGATCAGTTATCGGAAGCTGAACTCCTCCAGCTGGTAAGTCGTTTGCCCGACGGATATAGGATGGTATTCAATTTAGTGGCTATCGAAGGCTACTCGCATGCTGAAGTTGCTGAGATGCTAGGCATACAGGAAAGCACTTCGCGCTCTCAATTGACAAAGGCGCGGCGTTGGCTTTGCGAGCAGTTGCGTGTACTTTATCCAAATGCGGCTCTTTCTGTTGAATAACATTTGATCTATGGAACGACCGGAACATCACCTAGACAATCTGCTTCGTCGCCGCCTTGAAACGGCGGAAGTTCCTCCTCCTCCATTTGTATGGGGAGGAATAGAAGCTGCTTTGCGTCAGCGTCGGCGTCGGCGGATAATGCTGTGGTGGTTTTCTGGTCTATTTTTTATAGGTGTAGTTGCCAGTGTGGGCCTATGGTGGCAATTAACCACATCGAACGCTAGGCCTCCCGAAAGTGCTCCCAAGTCTATGAATACGGCGCTCCCCCTTTCTGTTAGGCTCATGCCGAATTCGACTGCGGGAGCTCGTGAAGAGAAATCGCAGAAGTCGGGAGTTCGCGATCTCTTACAGCAGAGAAGGCGCTGTGTTCCTCCTGTTGGAGGAGAAGAAGCACTTTCTCTAAAAGAATCGAAGCAGGAAGCGCTCGATACGTTCTTCTTGCAACAGAGAATACGGCATGCACAGGTGTTTCTCCCTTCGGGGGTCTTGCCCGTACGCCATCTGTTGGCACAACCCATTGCATCGAACGTACTTGAATTGTCTGCTGTACCCTTAAAGCCGAAGCGTGCGACTAATATCCCTCGAAAATGCTATAATTTCAAAAATAAAGGTGGCGTTTGGCTGCTCGATGCTTATGGCGGTCCCGCGTACTCCCTTCCCATTTGGCGCGTGTACGACAGCGAGCTGGACACATATGCAGCCGAACGGCGCCGTACGGAGACTCCCGGTGGAGCCTTCAACGCTGGTTTGCGCGTGTCTTACTTCTTGCATCCCAACATTGCATTGCGCGCCGGTTTGCACTACGACCAATGGGTAGAGCGCTTTGAACATTTCGATCCCGACTTCATCCGCTACCACGTGGTAGTTACCCAAAAACTCATCAACGGTCAATGGGTAGTTGTAACCGATACCGTGGGTGTAGAGTATGGTTCGAATTACATTAAAACCTACAACCGCTTCGGCCTTCTCGACGTACCGCTTCAGATTGGTTTTGAGTGGCGCCGAGGCTCACTGGGTGTAAGTGCAAATGCCGGCATGTCAATGAATTTTTGGTTTCATAAGCGTGGTTACATTCTGGACACTGACGGCCAGCCAGTGTCCTTTACGTCGCCCAATGGCGAAGGGCACCCTGTTTATCGCTCGCGTGTCGGCCTAAGTGCTTTTGGGAGTATACAGTGGTTCTACCACCTTGCTCCAAACACGCGTGTGTTTGCAGAACCTTACTTCCGCGCGGTGCTCCAACCTATTACGTTGCCCGCCTATCCTATTGAGCAGAGTCAACATCTTGCTGGATTGCGCCTGGGGGTGTCGCACATTTTGGAGTGAGAAAACACTAAAAATTTTCTTCAAGGCGAGCGTTTAGCGCCTTGATTGCATCCAAGAACCGAAGCCGCCTTCCCAAAAAGGGTCTAATCTTCTTCTTCTCAGAGGAAAAACTCTGGGCAGCGCGTTAGCGTGCGCCCGCGTCTTTGAAACATACTAGAAATGCAAGCTTTCATGCACCTAAGAACGTACGTCGGTCATCTGGTCTTACTGATAATGTTACTGTCGGCCGCCTCTTGCCGAGAGGACATCTACGAATTTAGGCCGTATGAGCCTGTAGCTGAAGATATGCATTCCCTGTTCGAGCAGATCGTCGAACCTAGAAATACTGTTGCCTTTCACTTTGAAGGAAAGGGAAACCCTCTCCCCGACACTATCCTGTCCTTGCCAGGAGGAGCTCGCTTGCACCTGGATAATGCAGAAGAGCTCTTTGAGAATGAGAACGGCGTTCCCGTGCCGTGCAGCAGTTGTGCCGACTTGAGGATTGAAGCCACTCTTGCAGGGCGTAAAAGCGACTGGGTGGCGCGACAGCTGCCGCAACTCTCCTTTCCTGACGGTTATGTGTTGGAAAGCGTGGGCATCCTACATCTTCAAGTTCGATGTGCGGCTCAACGCTTGCGCCTTCGCTCAGGGCGCTCGCTCAGGATACAACTCCCCATTTCCGCCCCTTTGGCGAATGCCAAACTCTTCGTCTTTTCGGCCCATACCGACACAGAGGGGAGAGTCCTAGGCTGGATCCCAAACAGCGGAGCCCTTCCCTATATTGTTCACTCCTCTCACGTGGATTTTGAACTCTTTGTAAACCAATTAGGTTGGTTAAATTGTGCCCGGGTGCTTAGCGACTCCCTCACCTCCGTGTGCGTAAACTTGCCTCAACAGTTTACGGCGCTCAATACGCGCATCTTTCTCTTCTTTCAGCACGCTAATGCTTTAGTGGAGCTCTCTGGAAATACTACTGACTCGAACTTTTGCTCTTCTAAGGTGCCTCTCGGCCATGTAGTTCACGCCGTAGTTGTAGCCAAAACAGGCAAACAGTATTGGATGGCCCAAACTTCTGTGGAGATTACTGCAAACATGCGCCTGTCGCTCGTGCCCAAACCTGTATCTCAGCAGGATATTGTCGCTTTACTCCGAAAGTTTTAGATAGGGCTTAGTTCTGCCTTTTAAGAAGCGTAAAGAAAACCCGTGTTTAGTAATTTCTTCTTTATTGCCGAGCCGGAAAAGTCCGTGTTCGGCTTTTTAATGTTTTTTAGCCACTAGGCTGGCAACGGTCTGCCAACGAGTGGCAATTTTGTGAAAGTTGTGCAGACCACGAGCAGACGAGGTGAGTTTCTCAACCTTGCTATTATTGAGTGATCTCTAATGGTAATAAAACTCGAGATCGTTTGCTTCTTTTTAAGGAATCATCTTGCCGCGGCTGTTGAGCTACGAGTGCATAGAAGCGATAAAGCTCGAGCAAAAACTCAATAGCCTCTCATGCATAAGCCATTCTCGCCACATAATCACTTCTGCTTTAGAGAGATCAGGTTAGCAAATAGTCGATATGCGCCAGGCACACCTGCAGGGAACTGTCGAAAGAAGGCTAGACCAGTATATACCACATAACCTTTGCCGTAGGGGGCCACTAAAAGCGCGCCTTCTGTGGATGGCTCTCCGGGGTCGTTACATGCTAACAGCGGTGTAAAGCGAGAATCCCACTGGTCAGGAAAATACAGGCCGCGTTCCTGAACCCATCCTTCAAAATCTGCCGGTTCGATGGCGTTCGGAACTGTAAGTGCAGGGTGCTTAGGCTGTAAAATGCGCATTTTTGCAGTTTCGTCAGTAACACGAGTTCGACTAAGGCGCAGAGGTAACGGCGTCACTTGCGACGTTACCAAGTCGAAGCTATTGTTATATTGTACGACAAGCGTACCTCCTTTCTGAACATATTCGAAGAGAAGGGCCTGATGATTTTTTAGAGCCTCTCGGGTGTTGTAGGCGCGAATCCCTAAGACGATGGCATCGAATTTTCGAAGAATCTCGGGCTGAATGTCTTTATCTTCCAAGAGCGTGACCTCGCAGCCCATGCGACGCAAAGCTGCTGGACCATCGTCGCCAGCGCCCATGTAGTAGCCTATGCGGCGGGCAGTGGTGTTAAGGTCTAGACGGACGGCACGCGCTTGGGCTGGCAACAAAATGTATTGTGGTGGAATGTGATCATAGCGCACTGTAAGGAGTTGATCGGCATAAGAGCGACCGCCTACCTCTACTTCAGCCCGTAAGGTCGCCAACTCAGGACCTTTCGAGGCATCTAAGAAAAAGGTATAAGTCCATTCCTGATCCTTGCGGGCCAGAAATGCTTCTGGAGCCTGACTGGAAGGGGTTACTTTCCATGCTGAAGGCGCGAGCAGGCGCAAGCGGCAGTAGATACTGTCGCGAAAAGCGCGCACGCGCAACGCAATAGGCACGCGCGTAGGATCGGCTTTTCGAATGAGATAACATGGTTCTGTGAATTCCACGAAAGCGGGTGGCAATACCTCGAAAGGCTGCCAAACTTCGCCTAGAGCGGGCTCCTCTGTTTTACTGGCTACCTCAGTTTGATACTCGAGAGGTAAACCGTTTATCGAGAAATGCCAGCGGACGCGCAAAGCACGAGGCGTTTCAGGCTGAGTTCGCAAAAGGAGCGAGTCGACCGTGTACATTCCTGTCGTATAAGGCTGGCGCAGCCAAAAAGGAGCAGTGAAAGGTATGCTTTCGGGCAAGCGCACGGTCTTAGAGAAAATCCACGGGCGGTTGAGAGCAAGCGTGTGGCTGCAGGTCGTGTCGAACAATCCAGGCTCGATGTGGATACTCTCTAATCGAACAGAGAAATTACTGGCCGGTGTGCTGCGGTAAATGGTTTCTAGGTGCAAACGCACGGTATCGCCAGGTGAAGCGCCGGTTGCGCGGGTAGAGGCTTCGAGGTACAAGCCAAGACAATCGCGAATAACTGCTTCGGTTTCCTTTTCCTTTATGCGCTTCCAGTGGCTGTCGGGTAGGGCACGGATGAGTTGCAAGACGCGTAGCAAATCAGGTACAGAAGCTGCAGGATAGTCAGAGCGGAAGTTGCGATCAATTTCAGCGAGTAACTCGCCAATTGGTGCTCCGCTGGGTAGACGAGTCCAGGTAGTGTTAATGCCTTCAAAGAGGTCATTGGTTTTAGGTCGGTCTCCTTCGATAAGGTCGAAATACTCTAGCGTTTCACCGCGCGTACTGAGCGACCCGAAGCCTTGGCAGCGGTGCATCGAACGCGCTTCGGCAGCAATTTCCGTGTTGCTCTTACCCTTTAAAGGTAAATAGGTGCCGACGTTCACGGAGAAAAGATGGCTCTTGTCCATTTTCTCGAAGGCTTCTCGACTTCCGAAGAAGAACCAGGAAGTATTAAAAAATAGGCGTCTTGGCTGCCAAGGCGATAAATGTTTAAGCTGTTCAGTGAAAGTATCAGGACGATTAGCGAGGTGGAAAGCTTCTATCGCTAGCATAGCGGAGGCTGTGTGGTGACCATGCGTACGAGTGTTTTTATCGTGTGAGAAGCGATTAACGATAATGTCAGGTTGAGTTTCGCGAATGACTTGAACTATGTCGGCTAAAACTGCTTCTTTGTCCCATATTCGGAGCGTTTCGTCGGCTGTTTTGGAATAACCAAAATCATTTGCCCGGCTGAAGCGCTGATGCCCGCCGTCTATAGCACGAGCCATGAGAAGTTCCTGTGTTCGCAGTACTCCTAATGCCTCACCGAATTCGGCACCGATGAGATTTTGGCCGCCATCGCCTCGGGTTAAAGAAAGATAGGTTGTATGTAGGCGTTTTTCGTTGGCGCAATATGAAATGAAACGCTGGTTTTCATCGTCTGGATGAGCGGCTACATAAAGCACTGAGCCAAGTACACCTAATCGCTTGATGGCGTCGTGTAAATCAGCAGCATTGGGTTTCAGAGGACGTTGAGCAGAGACGTGAGCTAGTACAGAAGCTGTTACAAAGGCAATAACCAACCACCTGCGCCAAGAAGTAGCTAAGCATCGCATACGACATGAAATGTTTATGCGGCGAAAATAAAGGGAGTGTAACTACTTCTTTTTAGCATCTTTTTCAGCGCAGTACATGAATTTTCGCTCGCTTTACTTTTCTTCTTCAGCCTTTTCTCATTCGAAAGAGAATTAGGCAGCATTAATAAACTGTTGATGTATCTTTTGTTAGGGCAAAGGCATATTTACATAGGATTACGGGTAAAAGACCACTAGTTGGCAATTCAAAACCGTTAAAATCAATAAATCTACCGTTCAAAAATAAATTTCTCATTTTCTTTGCAAACCTTTTCTCGCTGTCTGTGTAAGGTTAGCATTTTGCTTTGCGAAACTGCCAATCCAACACTTCAAACTACTACGCTTCATGGTCAGATTACTGCTTTGGTCGCTTCTCTGTTTTGGCGTTGCGGGAAATCTCCTCGCTCAAATGCCTCCGCAATGTCCAAGTAATAATTATCCAGCTGCAGATCTTTGCTCGGACATCTGCATCTATTGTAACTTTAATGGTTACTCAGGGAGTTCCGCTGGTTACACTAGTCAGACGCCACCTGGTGGCTTTTGTGGGACTATTGAAAATGAACAATGGCTAGGTTTCATTGCCGGGGCTTCATCCGCTACTTTCACGGTGACGCCCTCTAACTGCCAAAACGGGAATGGTCTGCAGATTGCCTTGTATTCCAGCTGTACAAGTAGCTATATTGCCTGCAATGGCGGGTCTTCAGGTAACGGAAACAATCCGGTTTCCATTACGGCAAGCCTTACTCCCGGTGTCAATTATTACCTTCTGATAGACGGTTTTGCGGGAGATGTGTGTAATTTTACAGTTACAGTGACGCCTCCAACGGCAGTGCAGGCGCCGCCGATAGCGCCTCCGGGCGCCATTCAAGGGCCGGCCACGATTTGCCCGGGTGGTACTGTGACTTTTCGGATCCCGCCCGTCAATGGCGCTGGAGCGTATGAGTGGAATGCGCCTGCAGGCTGGCTCATCAACGGCCAGGCGCCGCCCGTGACTACGAACGCTCCTGGCGGAAACGTAGTGACGGTAACGGCAGGTCCTACAGGAGGTCAGATCTGCGTTCGCCCTTTCAACTCATGTAACAGTGGCAATCAGATATGCCGAACGATCAATGTTCAACCCATACCTCCGACTAACTTGCCACAGGCCATCGTATGCAATGAAGACGCGCCTTACACTCTCCCTTGGGGTCAGCAAGTGTCCACCAGTGGGACGTATCAACACACCTAT
>JANWXM010000022.1 GCA_025055285.1 Saprospiraceae bacterium | reverse complement strand
CAAGGCACGCCTCACACCAATTCAGCGCGCATGTCTTCGGCCAGATGCCATCCTACTACCGTACGCGAATAAAGGTCAATCCAAGTAGCCAAGTATAACCATTTGCCGCCTTGCAGCGGAAGGTATGTGATATCGCCCACCCATACTTGATTAACTCGCGTGATGGCTATATCTCGCTCTATCAACAAGTTAGGCGAGGGCTGACGAGTGTTTCGGCTATCGGTTGTACGAGGAACAAAGCGGCGCGGCTGAATGGCTTGAAGACCCAAGTGCGACATCCAACGACGAACCCGATGCCGCCCTACGTAGATGCTCTCGGCGGCCCTCAACTCGTGGACGATGCGACGACTTCCGTAGCGCCGTTTATGCTCTATAAAAACTTCCTCTGCTTTTTTCATGAACCCTTGCTGCTGTTCGTCACAGGTGTACGTTTGACCCTTACGCCAGGCGTAGTAGGCGGAACGGCTGACGGACACGGCCCGACACAAGGATTTGAGATCAAACGTGTCTGCCTGACTTTTAATGAAATAATACACTTCCACTAATTCCCTCGGCTGAAAATGTTCAAAGCTTTTTTTAAAATGTCTCGCTCCGTTTCCACTTCTCGTAGTCGTTTGCGGAGGGCTTCTACTTCCTCTTTGAGGCTTCGTGTTTGCGCGTCTGCTTGCTGCCGATGGCGACTGCGCCAGTTGTAGAGGAGTTGCTCGGTGACGCCTAAGGCATTGGAAACTTCTTGAGCACTACGACCACTGTCGAGCATCTTAAGCGCTTCTTGCTTGAAGTCCTCGCTGTACTTCCTTCTGAATTTGGGTGTCAGACTCATGGCTGCATTCTTCGTTCCTCTCATGACGCAAAGTTAAGTTAGATGCGTGTCCGCTTTTTTGACCACTTCATAGCATTATGGCAGCATTTTCAGCACTATTCCCCAAACGATTGGTATCTTCGGCACGGATTTTGGCAGGTTGAATGGCGCCTTAAGGGTATATCTGTTTTCAGTGCGAATCACTCATGTGCGGAATAGCTGGCATAATCCACCTCCATGGTCAGCCTGTCGAAGAGGCGCCTTTGCGCGCGATGATGCGGGCCATGAAACATCGTGGACCCGACGACGAGGGATTATTCGCCGAAGGTTCGATAGGTCTAGGTTTTGTCCGGCTTAGTATTTTAGACCTCAGTCCTGCTGGCCATCAGCCTATGTTTTCAGCAGATGGGCGATATGTCATTGTGTTTAACGGAGAGATTTTCAATTACATTGAGTTGCGCGAAGAGCTCAAAACGATGGGCCTAACCTTCCGGACGCGAACGGACACGGAAGTTATCCTCGCTGCATGGCAAGTGTGGGGAGAGGCCATGTTACATCGCTTCAACGGGATGTGGGCGTTTGTCCTTTACGACCGCCAAACACAGACGCTCTTTGGAGCGCGCGACCGCTACGGTGTGAAACCGTTTTTCTACACTCAGGAAAACGATCGTATTCTCTTTGGTTCAGACATCCGCTCCATTACCGCCGTGCTAGGCCGTCGACCAACGCCAAACCACGAGGCTATTTTTAATTTCCTGGCGTTCAATCGCACCGATTACGACGACGGTACGTTCTTACAAGAGGTTAAGAAGTTGCCCCATGGCCACTGTTTCCGCCTTTGCCTGGCGCTAGGAGCTCCTTTTGAGGAGCGGCAACTGCGTCCTAAGCGATGGTACAACTTGAGGCGCGAGCTAAAGGAACCGTTCTCATCTCCTGAGGCATATCGGGCTCTTTTTGCTTCGGCTGTAGGTTTACGCCTGCGCAGCGACGTGCCCGTGGGAGTGTGTCTAAGCGGAGGGCTAGACTCCTCTAGTATTGTTTCTGTTCTACTCGAAGACTACCAAAAGCGCGACCTAAATACTTTTTCTGCAGTGTATGGGTCAGGCCAACACGGTGACGAGTCCACTTTCATTCGCCTGTTTGAAGGAAAAGTTGCTCACATGCACTTTACTCGCCCCGATGCAGAGAGTTTACTAGCTGACTTAGACGATTTGACTAAAGCACAATACGAGCCGGTGCCAAGTAGCTCTACTTATGCTCAATACCGCGTGATGAAATTGGCCGCTGGCCGCGTAGTTGTTCTACTTGACGGTCAAGGTGCTGATGAAGCCTTGGGTGGCTACCATTATTTCTTTGGTTTTTACTTCAAATATTTGGCGCGTTGTTTAAAAATAGGCTCACTAGCTAGCGAAATAGCCCATTACTTAGCCAACCACCGCTCCTTGTACGGCTTAAAGACATGGGTCTTCTTTTCCTTACCTCCGAGCTGGCGTACGCGGGCTCGCGTGCTGCAGCGCGGCTATCTACACCCTGATTTCTATCATGCCTATGCCGCCCACGGCGCCAACATTATTAGCGACGAACTATACGGCTCTTGCTCGCTACAAGAGGCGCTCATCAACCACTTCGAGTATAAACTCGAGCATTTACTCAAGTGGGAAGACCGCAACTCGATGTGGTTTTCACTAGAGGCACGCGTACCTTTCTTGGATTATCGCCTCGTAGAACGCACCTTATCCTTGCCTGACGAGCGTATCCTACATCGCGGCATGACAAAGTACATCTTGCGCGAAGCGATGAGAGGTTCTCTGCCCGAACCTATCCGCATGCGCCGCGACAAAATCGGCTTTGAAACCCCTGAAGCCGAGTGGTTTCGAACTCCTGCCTTTCAGCAGTATATTACCGAACTACTTCAATCCGAGCGCTATGCTCGTCGCGGTGTAATAGACGTCAGCAAAGCGCATCACCTCTATCAGAAACACTTAACCCGGCGCGGTAATTATTCGCGGGAGATTTGGAAATGGATACACTTGGATAAGTGGTACTGTCAATTCATAGAAACGCCATGACCTTGCGAGACGCCGTATTCAAATGCCTGCGCTATTCAGGTTTGCCTTGGGTGTTGCGCCATACGGTGCAACGCCGGCGCGTTACGCTGGTCATGTTTCACGACATTGCTCCTGCAAACGCTGAGCGCGTTTTCTCTTTTTTAAAGCGAGCCTACAACGTAATTTCTCTTGAAGATTACCTGAATGCTCGACGGGCAAACGGATGTCGGCAGCTGCCCTCTCGCGCCCTGATAATTACCCTTGACGATGGACACGCGCGCAATCGAGAATTATTGCCACTCGTACAGAAGTTGAATTTACCTATAACGATTTTCCTGTGCGCTGGTATCGTGGGCACGCGTCGGCATTTCTGGTTTAAATATCGGCACCCTGGCATAGACATTGCTGCGCTTAAGCGCATGCCAAATGCTCAACGCATCGAAGTGCTCGCCGCTGCTGGCTTTGATCCGCTTCGCGAGTGGGAACAACCGCAGGCGCTGTCCCAGCAAGATATTAATCAGATGCGTCCGTGGGTCAACTTTCAAAGCCACACGTTAACGCACCCTTGTCTGCCGCAATGTACGCATGAAGAGGCCTGGAAAGAAATTTCCGGTTCCCGCTACCTGTTGGAGCGCGAATATGGCCTGCACATTAATGCTCTTGCTTTCCCCAACGGCGATTATAGCGCTCGCGACTTAGCACTCGTTCGGCAAGCAGGCTATGAGTGCGCCATCACCGTGGATTTTGGCTACAATACACTAAAAACCGACCCTTATCGTCTACGCCGCCTGAGCATTGATGATTCCGACAACGAAGATGCCGTCTGTGTAAAAGCGAGTGGACTGTGGACTTTCTTGCTCGCCCTGGTGGGCAAAAGGCGTTGGAAGTCGCCGTACTACTGCGCCAGTAAGCAATCGGAAAGGGACGCAATAAAATCGCAATGAACGAGCACGAATGGATAATTTCTCGAATAATCTTCTTTGCCTTAACACAAGAGTGCTTAGAACCACTTAGGCAGATGCGTCTAATTTGTTCTTAAAGAGAGCCATAAAAGAGGTTGCGGCTTTTCGCTTTAGGTGCAGGTCACTGTTTTTTAAATTATTATTTTGCTAAAATATGCTTTACATCTCCTACGCCGATTTAAAGAATGCCCAACTCGTTGAGGCCTTAGATGCGTTTGTGGAGGCGCATCCTCACGGTAATTATTTCCAGAGCAGTGAATTTTTTCGCCTTATTGAGACGGTGCAAGGGTATCGGCCTTTCGTATTGCTTTCTCTAAGTGGCCGAGGTGCCATAGAAGGCTCCCTCATGGGCGTTATTCAGTCTGATGGCCAAGGGCCAAAAGCGTGGTTTTCGCGCCGCCTCATTGTTTGGGGAGGGCCACTAGTAGCGGGTCAGTCAGTGCAAATAGCATGCATGCTGTTAGAGGCTGTAAAGCGATATGCGCGCAATAAAGCCATTTTCATTGAGTTTCGCAACTTATTTGACTGTACTTCTCTTCATGAAGCTTTCCTCAGCTGTGGATTCCACTTCCGCCCTCATTTAAACTACATCGTTAAAACAGACGACGTGGAGGCAGCTCGCTCGCGCTTGAGCAGCAACCGGCGCCGGCAAATCAAGACGAGCCTAGCCGCAGGCGCTACCGTGGCGGAAGCGGAAAGCGAGGCTGAGGTGATGGCTCTGTACGAAATTTTAAAAAAGTTATATCGGGAAAAGGTAAAAAAGCCTTTGCCTGGACCGGATTTGTTCGTGAACTTGTGGAAATCACCTTCAGCCAAGGTGTTCGTCGTCAAGCACAATGGCAAAGTCGTGGGTGGCAGCATTGGCCCGGTGTATCGGAACAAGGTGCTGTACCAGTGGTATGTCTGTGGAGAGAACGGAGCTATTCCTGGAGTGCACCCTAGTGTCCTGGCCTCGTGGGCACCTATTGAGTACGGAGCACGACACGGGTTTGAGCATTTCGACTTCATGGGTGCGGGTCGCCCAAATGAAGACTATGGCGTACGCGAGTTCAAAGCGCGGTTCGGAGGCCAACAGGTCTGCTATGGGCGTTACGAATTGGTACTCAACCGCTCCCTATACGAAGTAGGCAAACTTGGATTAAAAATCTATCAATACCTGCGCTAATGAGAGTAATCTTTGATATTGGGCATCCGGCCCATGTACACCTTTTCAAGCACCTTGCGCGCCTGCTTATGCAACACGGCCACGAGGTGCTATTTACGGCTCGCGACAAGGAATTCGAGCTACAACTTTTGGAAGCGGAAGGCTTTCCTTACATTAACTTCGGCAAGCATTACCGCAGCTTCTTGGGCAAGCTGTGGGGGCTAGTGCGCTACGACATTAAGATGTTTCTCGTCGGGCTGCGCTTCAAACCCGACCTATTTGTGAGCCATGGCACGCCCTACGCTGCCCACGCCTCTTTTTTGTTAGGAGCAAAAAACTTAGCCATCGAAGATACGGGCAACATTGAGCAAGTGATCTTATACCGACCCTTTACCGATGCCATCTTAACGCCGGCTGTGCTTCCTAAAAACCTGGGCCCAAAGCAAATACGCTACAACAGTTATCACGAGATCGCTTATTTGCATCCAGAATTCTTCACGCCAGACCCGAGCATTCTGCAATGGCTTGGCGTAAGCGAAGATGAACCTTATGCTATCCTCCGATTTATCTCGTGGAATGCTACACACGATGTAGGACACCGCGGCATAAGTGCCGAAGACAAGGTAAAGTTGGTGAAAAAACTCGCAGAGCGAATGCGCGTATTCATCACTTCCGAGCGCGGTGTATCGGACGAACTAAAGCCTTACTGTTTGCGCATATCACCAGACAAGTTTCATCACGCGCTGCATTATGCTACCATCGTCATCAGTGAAGGTACGACTACTGCGGTAGAGGCCGGTATCTTGGGGACGCCCTGCGTGTATGTAAGCACCTTTGTAGACCCTAATTGCCAGGAGATGGAACAGTTTGGGCTAGTGTTTAATACTACTGAATCGGGCAAAGTATTCGAATTGGTGGATAGGGTTTTGGCAGAAGACCGCGAGCGATATCGCGAGCGCAGCAAGATTTTTCTCTCTACTAAGGAGAATGCCACTCGTATTTATTTTGACTTCATTATCCATCGCTACGACAAAAATGGACAAAAAAAGACATAGCGCTTATGGCAATCCGTCTCCTCATAACTGGCGGCGCCGGTTTTATCGGTGCTAATCTTGTCGAATACTTCATAGAAGATCCTCGCGTAGAATTGATACGGGTGATAGATGACCTGTCGAACGGCTATATGGAAAACGTCGAGCCCTTTATGGCTCATCCGCGCTATGAATTTGTGCGCGGCGATATCTGCGACTACAATACTTGCCGCCAAGTTATGCGCGACATCCACAAGGTCTCCCATCAGGCAGCGCTTGGCTCCGTGCCTCGTTCGATGGAAAACCCTATGCGCACCAATGAGGTCAACGTAGGTGGCACGGTTAATATCCTCTATGCGGCAAAAGAAGCGGGGGTTGAACGCGTCGTGTTGGCCTTCTCTTCAAGTACTTACGGGGATAGTCCTGAATTACCCAAGGTAGAAGAGCGCATTGGTCGTCCTTTATCGCCCTATGCAGTAAGCAAGTACGCTTCTGAGTTGTATGCGGAGGTCTTTGCTCGGGTGTATGGGCTGACGTTTATTGGCTTGCGCTACTTCAATATCTTCGGCCCCCGCCAAAATCCCAATAATCCCTATGCCGCAGTCATCCCCATTTTCTGTAAGGCTTTCCTAGAAGGCATATCGCCTATGATTTACGGCGATGGCAACACGACTCGCGACTTTACCTACGTAGAAAATGCTTTACTCGCCAACGACCTCGCACTCTTTACTGAAAATCGAGATGCATTCAATCAGGTGTATAATGTCGCCTGCGGTGAGCAAGTAAGCCTCAACCAGATGGTTGCCATGTTGCGCCAGATTAGCGGCAAGGATATTTATCCAACATATGGCCCAGAACGAGCAGGGGACGTGCGCCACTCACAGGCGGATATTTCTAAAATACGCCGCCTTTTGGGCTATAAACCTCGCGTCTATATGGAAGAAGGTCTACGTCGGGTATATCAATATTATGCGAAGACACTAACCGCTTCGTCGGTACTTGCCTAAAACACTATCACTTATGCGCGACTTCACTTTGGCAGCATATCGTCAGCTGTTAGACGCCTTTCTGGAGGCGGGTTACGCCTTTCAAACGTTTTCGGCTTATCTTCGACAACCGCAGCCAAAAGTTATCTTGTTGCGCCACGACGTAGACGCGCGCAAAATGCACAGCCTGCACTTCGCTCACATTCAATACGAAAAGGGCATTGTGGGCACTTACTATTTCCGCGTCGTTCCTCAAAGCTACGACGAGGGCATCATTCGAGCTATTTATGACTTAGGTCATGAAGTGGGTTATCACTATGAAGACATGGATCTTGCCAAAGGAGACCCTTATCGCGCTATTCGACTCTTTGAGCAACACCTTGAGCGCTTAAGACGCATTGTACCCGTTAGCACCATCTGCATGCACGGTAGCCCGCGCTCGCCCTACGATAACCGCGATGTCTGGAAGTACTATCGCTATCAGGATTACGGGATTCTAGGTGAGCCGTATTTCGATCTCGATTTTCGCCAGGTATTCTACCTCACAGACACAGGGCGCCGCTGGGATGGCTGTTCCGTATCCGTACGCGACAAGGTAGACAACCACTTTGGCCTAACGTTTCACACAACTTTCGACATCATCGCGGCGGTACGCAACCGGAAATTTCCTGCACGCGCTATGCTTAACTTTCACCCTCAGCGCTGGACTGATAATCTTTTGCTCTGGTTGGCCGAAAAATATAACCAATATGCCAAAAATGTTGCCAAGTACTGGCTTATTCAATGGCGCCAAAACCGAGCCGCTCTATGAGAAAAGATAACCCTTACCAGGCAGGCAAACCGACTGCTCTAGATCCCTTTCTTAACGGCGTAACGCACCAGAAAAATGTGACAAGAGGCTAAAAAGTGCGTCTACTATAAAGGCTGGGCGAATGTGCGCGCGTTTTACAGCTAAATTTACTCTCAAACGGGTATTGTACATATAAAATTTTTTTATCCTTCCGGCCCAGATATTATGCTGGCACAATTTTAGTGGCAAAAGCAAATGTAGGCTTTAATCTTCCCCCACAGTCCTTAATGAAAAGCGCACGTCTATGGAAGGAATGCTACCCGCTCTTCTGTTTGCTTAGTGTACCTTTTTGGGTGCATTGATCGCTCTTCTCTCTCTTGCGCGTTACCCAGCCCTTCAAAAGAGTATATCTCTCGCCAAAGTGGGTAATTGACTCTGGATCCATCCCTTCTTCGGGAATCATACTCACGTCGCGCGTCTCCTCTTGAAACTAATCCTTACGGAGCTAGTGAGGCATAATCTGTATGAACAGCATGGTGAGCGCCAATGCTGTATGGGCAAGCTGCATTCTTGCTTTAAAATTCTCTTAACGAATAACTTATAAAGTAAAAGCATAAAGCATGCCTATGTCTACACCTTCATTTAACTCGTTGGCTACAACCTTACCTCGCCTGCGCGAACAACTCAGCACACACTTTCCCGAAGCGGCTGTGCAGTTCATTGAGGAGGTGGTTCCTCCTGACGTCTTAAGAGAGGCAATTTGCCTACACACTCTTTACCCTGTTAATGCTAGCATTACTGGGGGCAACCAAGCGCTGTGCGTAATTAATACGCAGCGCATTAACGATATTCGCTACATAAACAAATTCTTTGAATCAGTAAATGAGCACTTGGCTCTGGGCGGTTACCTCATCGGCTGTGTTTACCCTCTGCATGTGCGGCGCCAACGCGTGCTCAGTTACCTTCCTCGTCCGCTAAACAAGGTTTATTACACGTGGGATTTTTTAATTCATCGCGTTTGGCCCAAGTTGCCACGCTTGCGGCGGATTTACTTTGCCCTAACAAAGGGCCGCGGCCGAGTAATTTCCGAAATGGAAACCTACGGAAGGTTGTTTTCGTGTGGCTTCCAATGGGTAAACTCGCGCGAGATCGATGGCATGATTTACTTCGTCGTGACAAAGGAGAAAGCGCCTAGTTACGACGAGGAAGCTACCTACGGACCGCTTATTACACTAAGGCGCGTAGGGAAGGGCGGCAACATTATAAAGGTATATAAAATGCGCACCATGACTCCCTATGCAGAATACGTTCAAAAATTTATCTTTGAGCGAAATGGAGCGGGAGGTGTCGGTACTGGATCTAAATTCAACAACGATCCGCGCATCACTACCCTAGGCAAGTTCATGCGCAGATATTGGCTCGACGAGCTGCCCATGCTGTATAACCTGCTGCGTGGCGATTTAAAATTGTTTGGCGTACGGCCCATAAGCGAGCACTACTTCAGCCTATTTCCTGAAGACTTCCGAGAGTACCGAAAGAAGTTTAAACCTGGTCTTATTCCGCCTGTCTACGTAGAAATTCCAAGCTCGCTGGAAGATACGGTAGCCATCGAACGCCGCTATTTAGAGGCCTACGAGCGCAATCCATTCTGGACCGACCTACGGTATCTTTGTATTGCTCTATACAACATCTTTATCAAGCGCGTGCGCAGTTGCTAGGAAATGCACATCTTTGCTTTCGATTATTTCTCTCCGTTCTTTTAGTCTAAATAGACATCCCTTTTTTGAACACACCTAAGATTTTCTGACAAAAAGTTGGTAGTGGTTCTTTGATACGTTGGAAAAAGAAAAGACCAGTTCAAAACTGCTTTGATGTAGGGTTTAGCAGTATAAAATTTTGCTACCGAAGGAGTGGAATTAGGTTGTTTGCTGCAGGCACTCTGATGTGTTCGACTTCCTTTCCGCATTTTCGATGAAGTTTCTTGAAATTTTTACTTTAAGATAACACGTCTTCTTTTAAATTTTACTCTCTTCTATTCTCTCATGAAAAGCGAACGCTCATGACTCAACTTGTACGGTCGTTAAAGGAACTTTCTTCGCAACCCTCCAAAACGTCTGCATCAGCGGTGTTACCTACCAAAGACAAGACTCGAAGTCAGATGTTTGGCTGTTATGAAGAATTTATTTCCGTCTTCTTAAGGCAGGGCTATGGCTTTTGCTTTTTTCCCGAATTGAAAGAGCCCTACTTTCAAATAGTCCTTCGGCACGACGTAGATTTTGACACTCACTTGGCCTTGCGCATGGCTACCCTAGAGAAGGAAATGGGTATTCGCTCCACTTATTTCTTTCTTATCCGTTCTCCAATGTATAATGTGCTAGAGCCCAAGGACTATGAAAACATCTGCCTTATCCAGGAGATGGGACACGTCATTAGCCTGCACTTTGACCCCAAGCTTTACGCAGATTTTGAGGAAGGGTTGCGTTTGGAGGCTGAGATATTCCAGAGCATCTTTAGAACTAAAGTAAACATTGTCAGTTTGCACCGACCTAGTTTATTTTTTCAACAGCACGACATGCCTATTGCAGGAATTGAACATACGTACCAATCGCGCTATTTCCGAGACGTAAAATACATCTCCGATTCTACAGGGGTGTGGCGCTATGGACATCCGTTCGATACTCCTGAGTTTATTGAGGGAAAGTCTATTCACTTGCTCATTCACCCCATTTGGTGGATGTTGGAGGGAGAGACCAATCTAGACAAGCTTCGTCGCTATTACCGCCTACGCGTAGATGGTATAAAAGCTAATTTTTCCGAAAACTGCATTCCGTTCCGTCAACTACATGGCTATCTGTGAGCGCATAGCCGTTTTTGGCTGCAAGGCTACTACGCGCTTTTTATTAGAGCATCTAGACATTCCTTATCCCATTCGTTTCCTAATTACATTATCTGCTGAGGCTGGTATTAAACACCAGGTGGCTGATTATTTTGACTTGAAACCTTGGGCGGAAGCTCGAGGCATGGAGGTATATCAGGCGCGTTATTATTCGCTTAGACACCCTGATGATTTGGCTTACTTGAAACGCCTCGAACTCGATTTGGCTTTTGTCATTGGCTGGCAACGGCTTCTTCCAGCGGAGGTGCTTTCAGCCTTGCGTATTGGCGCTTTTGGCATGCATGGCAGTGCGGTTAATTTGCCGCGGGGGCGTGGACGCTCGCCGATGAATTGGTCTCTTATCGAAGGGCGGCAGGCCTTCTACACGAACCTGTTTCTCTATGATCCTGGAGTAGATTCGGGGGATATAGTGGATACCTTTAAGTTTCAAATTACGCCGCACGACACAGCCGAGACGCTGCACTTCAAAAATACGCTGGCTATGAAGTATCTCATTGAGCGAAATATTGAAGCACTCGTGCACAACGAATTTCGCCGCATTCCACAGGATATTTCGCTGAAGCCTACCTATTACCCCAAGCGCACGCCAGACGATGGCTTAATTGACTGGGAGTTAGATGTTTACGCACTCGAGCGCTTTATCCGCGCGGTTACGCGGCCCTTTTCCGGTGCATTTACCTTTGTGAACGAGGAAATTGTGCGCATATGGCGTGCACAAGTGTTTGACCTCAACGACTTTGGCTACGAACGCGCGTTACCAGGGACAGTTGTGGCTGTCTTCGAGCGCGGTAATTTCCTGGTTAAATGCTTAGGAGGTCTACTCCTTGTTACCGAATACGAAAGCAAGGCCGCCATAAAAAGGCACGTTAGGTTTAGCAATAACGGTCGGCAACCTCGCCGTTTTCCGCGTAACCCACAAGGGTTTTTCGATCTATCAGAAGCTGATACGGAGGAAAATAGATGCGTCTCTCCAGAGGAGTGAACGCTGGGCTGTGTGGCTCTCTCTAACGGAAAACTCACTAGGGTCTTGCTCAGGCAGCCGTATGACGAGTTAGAGCCAACAAGTGAGTCAGGGCTCTGCTGCGTGGGTCAAGAACGGAGAAGGTACTCCTTGTCGGGTTTCTGTATGAGGTGCAGTTTTCTGTGATCCGCCCTGTTTAATGCCACTTAGGTAAGTATACATGGCAGGAATCACAAAAAGCGTGAGGATGAGGGAGAACAACATGCCGCCTACGACAACTATGCCTAATGGAATGCGCGAGGTAGCAGAAGCGCCCAACGCCAAGGCAATTGGTAATGCGCCGAGCACGGTGGCCAGCGTAGTCATTAAGATGGGACGCAAACGCTGTTGCGCCGCCTGAATGGCGGCCTCTTTTTTGGATTTTACGACACCAGCGCGCAGCTTCTGATTGGCAAACTCGACGATGAGAATTCCGTTTTTAGTGACTAAGCCAATAAGCATAATCATGCCTATTTGGCTGAAGATGTTTAAAGTATGATTGGTAATAGCCAGCGATAGGAAGGCGCCTGCAATGGCCAGCGGAACAGTGAGCATAATGATAAAGGGATCGCGGAAACTCTCAAATTGCGCAGCCAGGATAAGGTAAACTAATCCTAAGGCAAGCAAAAAGGCAAAAGCCGTATTGCCGCGGCTCTCGCGAAAGTCGCGCGAAGGGCCACTTAAGTCGGTGGTAAAAGAATCGTCGAGTACTCGTTGGGCGATGGCTTCCATGGCAGCAATGCCCTCACCGAGTGTTTTGCCTGGTGCCAAAGCAGCACTCACTGTGGCAGATTTAAAGCGATTGTAGTGGTAAAGAATAGGTGGCCCGCTTGTTTCTGAAAAGCGCGCTACATTGTCTAGTCGAATCAGCTGACCGCGGTTGTTGCGCACGAAGAGCTTGGTTAAGTCAGCAGGCTCATCGCGGTCTTCGCGCTCTACTTGCCCGATGACGGGATATTGGCGCCCATTCATGATGAAATATCCGAATCGGCGACCCGAAAGAGCAAATTGAAGGGTTTGGCTAATATCGAATACGCTTACGCCGAGTTCTGCAGCCTTCAAGCGGTCTATTTCAACCTGAAGTTCAGGTTTATTAAATTTTAGGTCTACATTGACATTGGCAAACGTAGGGTCTTTACCAGCCTCCTCTAAAAAGCGCGGAAGCGCCTCTTGTAATTTGTTAAAGTCCTGATTCTGAATGACAAATTGGACGGGTAAGGCCAGCCCTGCACCAAAGGAGGTAGAGATGGTTTGCTCTTGGTTGGGGAAGATGCGAGCGTCCGTAAAGCGACGACTCATGCGCAGCAGCTGCTCGTAAATCTCCTGCTGAGTGCGCTGTCGGTATTGAGGCTGAACAAGTCCAAGGCTGATAAAGCCAGAATTGCTACCTCCGACACGTCCTCCTCCTGCGATGCCGAAAATCATTTGATACTCAGGGACGGAGTCCATGATTTGATTGACCATGCGGCTAATGATAGCCTCTGTCGCGTCTACATCAGTGCCTTCTGGAGCAGTTACAATGGCGCGGATGATGCTCCGGTCTTCCAGAGGAGCCAACTCAGTTTTGAGCGATCGCCCAACGAAGTAAATGACGGCGAAGCAGGCCAGCACGATAACCATTCCAAACCACCGATATTGCATGAAGCCGCGCAGGAGCCGGCTGTAAAGCCGGTCCATACCTTGAAAGAAGGGCTCGGTGGCGCGGTAAAAACGTCCAGGCGCCTGAGGATTTTTCCCGCTGAGCTTAACACTTAGTACAGGAGTAAGGGTCAAGGAAACAAAAGCGGAGATTAACACAGCGCTAGCAATGACGACGCCAAATTCGCGAAACAGCCGTCCAGTAAAGCCTTGCAGGAAGATAATGGGCACGAACACTACCGCTAAGGTCAACGAGGTGGAAATAACGGCAAAGAAGATTTCTCGAGTCCCCTCGCGAGCCGCTTGCCATTTGTCCAAGCCTTGCTCAATTTTTTTGTATATGTTCTCTGTCACCACAATGCCGTCGTCTACGACCAAGCCAGTTGCCAGAACAATAGCTAGCAGCGTTAGAACATTGATCGAGTAGCCGAATAGGTACATGATAAAGAAAGCGCCAATAAGGCAAACGGGAATGTCTACCAGTGGGCGCAGCGCAATCAGCCAATTTCGGAAAAAGAGGTAGATGATCAGGATGACCAGCGCTACAGCAATGACGAGAGTCTCCTGCACTTCCTGGACAGCGCGCCGAACAAAAATAGAGCGATTTAATCCGACTTCTGTAATGATGTCGGGAGGCAGATTCTTCTTCAACTGAGCATAACGACGCTCAAACTCTTCCGCGATATCGATCACGTTGGCTCCAGGTTGAGGCACTAAAGCCATCGAGACATTGGGCACATCGTTGCGTCGGGCGCTAAATTCCTCATTTTCAGGGCCGAGCACAGCTTCGCCTACGTCGCGGAAGCGAATAGTGCCACCGCCCTGCTCTGGTGGCAGTTGGCGGATGATCATGTTATTAAAGTCCTCTTCAGTTGCCAGCCGACCAAAGGTTTTGACTGTAAGTTCGACGGTATTGCCTCGAATTTTACCGGCAGGTAAGTCTACATTTTCGCGATTAAGCGCTTGCTGCACGTCCTGTACAGTCAATCCGTAGGCAGCCAGTTTGACGGGGTTTATCCATAAACGCATGGCAGGGCGCTTATCTCCGAAGATACGCACCTCGCTAACGCCTGGAATGGTTTGCAGTTGCTCAGCTAAAACATTAGCGACGTAGTCAGACAGTTCCATGACGTTCCGAGTGCTGCTCTGCACCGGAATGAACATGATTGGGTCACTGTTGGCATCTGCCTTGGTTACTACAGGTGGCGCGTCGATGTCTTGTGGTAACGATCGGACGGCTTGGGATACTTTGTCGCGTACGTCGTTGGCTGCGCGCTCGAGGTCTACGCCTAATTCAAATTCGATAGTGATTGAGCTCGTCCCTTGCGAAGATTGCGAGCTTATAGTGCGAATCCCTGCGATGCTATTAACCGCCTTTTCGAGCGGTTCGGTAATTTGGCTTTCAATTACCTCGGCGCTCGCACCCGTGTAGGTCGTCCGTACGTTAATGGTAGGCGGATCAATGGCTGGGTACTCTCGCACGCCTAAAAAGGTATAGCCCAACACTCCGAAGACCACGATAAAAATACTCATTACCGTGGCAAGCACAGGGCGCCGAAGGGAGAGTTCAGATAAATTCATATCCTTCGCAATGTGGTTACAACCGGCCTAAAACTCGTCTCCTCATGCGTAGGAGAGGGCATTTTTTCGGCTAAAGCGCAACTTATCTAAGACAACGCGGGGTAACCCTAAACAAAGAATGCCTTCGGCAACGACTTTTTTGAATGGCTGGGCGACCGAAAAAGCAGCCTCACTGAAGTGTCACTAAGGTTGCGCCCTTGTCCACTGCCTGCCCGTTGTGCACGGCAACTTCCTTCACGATGCCCTCGCTCGTGGCTTTTAAGACATTCTCCATTTTCATTGCCTCTAAAATGAGCACAGGCTCTCCTTTCTTTACGCTTTGGCCAGGTTGCACAAGCACCTGAAGAACTAGTCCTGGCATGGGAGCTTTTATCGTGTTAGAGCGATAACTTCCGCGCGCGTGCATGCCCAGCTGTTGAAGAAGACGCGCATAAAAGTCAGCGATGTACACGTTGTATAGGTTTCCGTCTATACGGAAGACGAAGCGGCGCTCCTCATAGTGGGCGCTCACGACTTCTATGCGGAAAGCTCGGCCATCTTTTAAGACGTGAAAGGCGTCTTTACCATCCGCCACGACATCGAGAGCCATTGCCTCTGCAGGCAACACCTCCAGCTGATATTGGTTGTTGACGGAAATCTGAAAAGGTTCATTTTTAGACGGTATCTGCGTCATATTAAACAAAGAATTTGCACGTTAGCACGGTAATGTCATCAGGTATAGATTGTCTCTGACGGAAGGTTTCGATGTAGGTGAGTAATTGTTGGTTAAGTGCGCGAGGCTCGAGGTGTTGATGCTCTTTTAAAAATTCTATCAAACGCTCTTCACAGAAAAATTCTCCGGCATCGTTGCGCGTGTCGGTTAGCCCATCCGTATAGGCAAAAAGGATTGCATCCTCTAGCAAGCAAAGACCACCAATTTCGAGGAAGGGTAGTTCAGGTAGTCCGCCTAAAACGGTACAGCCGTTTTTCAATGGAATAATTTTATCGCTGCACAAGAGTAATGGAGGTG
Organism: Saprospiraceae bacterium; assembly: GCA_025055285.1. Lineage (GTDB taxonomy): Bacteria > Bacteroidota > Bacteroidia > Chitinophagales > Saprospiraceae > M3007. The sequence continues at coordinate 45,204 of JANWXM010000022.1, read as the reverse complement.
TGTGTCCGGCATTTATGAAGTGCAGCGAGCGGTGGCGAGGTTCGTAACGGCCAATGAAGAGCGTGATAAAGCGATCGCCTTGGGTAATGCGATAGATGGTGCGATTAATGTCAAGAACGATTTCCTCTAAGGAGTGGCAGCGCTTTACAAGGGCGTTTAAGGTGGCTTGGATATTCGACATTAGCAGTGCTGCAGGGATGCCCTTGCCCGTCACGTCGGCCACGCAGAAAAGTAATGCATCGTTTTCTAGTTCGAATACGTCGTAGTAATCGCCTCCGACAGCGAAGTGCGGTTTGTAGATGCTTGACAATTGATAATAGGCACTCGACGGAAGTTGTACAGGCACCAAAGCTTGCTGAATTTCTGCAGCATACTGGACTTCTCGATTAAAAATCTCCTGTTGGAGCTGACTCTTAAAAAGGCGCTTATTCTCAATAGCAACCGCCAACACATTGGTTATTGTGATGGCAATCTGGAGTTTGCTGTAGGCATCTTCGCCTGGCACATCGCTCCAGAAGACATAAGCAATTGGCTCCCGCTTGTGCATGACGGGAACGACCAAATCAAATTGCCGAACAAACGGATGCCCATGACCACTCACACGCGTATTCGTGTCGAAAAGTGGCAAGACTTCATCCATCGAATAGCGATGGACTTCTTCATCGGGAATACCTGCCCATTTGACGCATTCCCAGTGGCCGTTTTCCTTAAAAAAGAGCGCCATCTTGGAAATGCCGATGTGCCACTGTAGGAAGTCGCGATACATATTGTACAGCTCACCTGCTGGCGTATTCTCGTTAATCGCTTGAGTAAGTGCTAGCAGGTGATTCAGCTGAAGTTTCTTCAGCGATAGTTCCCGTTCTAACTGCTCAATTCTCAAGGACACCTCTTCTTATTTGGAGAAACATGCGCGAGAACTGCTCGCAAAGAAAAGTAGGCGCTTTCATCAAGCGAGCGAAAAATACGACTATTTTACGCATCGCTTCTCCTTTTAATTTGTAGAAGATGGGTTATCCTTTAGAGGAGCGCATTTTGATGCATTTAAAACGGGAAAACTTGCCAAATTTGCGGCCCGAATAGCGCAAGCACAACGCTTGTTTTTTAAAAGTCCGCACTTTATGGAAGATATCAGTCACGTCATGTCGGAAGCTCAGGCGCACATGGAACGCGCTGTAGAGCATTTGAACCATGAAATGGTTAAGTTGCGCACGGGCAAGGCTTCGCCTGTCATCCTTCAAGATATCCTAATTGAATACTACGGAAGTCCTACTCCTCTTCACCAAGTGGCCAACATACAGGTGGCAGACGCGCGCACGCTAGTGATTCAACCGTGGGAACGAAACATGCTAGCGCCTATCGAGCGCGCTATTGTTAATGCTAACTTAGGAATTACCCCGGCCAACGATGGCGAGGTTATTCGCTTAACCATTCCTCCGCTTACGGAAGAACGCCGCAGGGAACTTGTGAAAAAGCTAAAACATGCAGGGGAGGAAAGCAAAATTGGCGTGCGAAATGCTCGTCATAAGGCTCTTGACCATGTAAAGAAAGCCATGAAAGCGGGTTATCCCGAAGATCTAGCCAAGCGCGCCGAGCACGACTTACAAGAAATGGTCAATCGCTATGTGAAGCGCATAGATGACCTGGTCTCGGCAAAAGAAAAAGAGATCATGACCATTTGAGGTTGGCAACATTAGCTCTTCATGCCGCTTTACATGTGCCTTTTACCACGTGTTCGCCTGCTACACGCGAAGTTGTGGGTCCTTAAAAGGAAGAGCAGTAGGGTAGACACCTGTACCTGCACGAGCACAACTTGCTTCATGCATATAAAGAGCCGGCGTTTTAGTTCTAAAGATTCAGCTCAGGTGCCGAAACAACTGAGCAACTCGCTGCGTTTCATGCCCGCTTTTAGGGTCAGCATTGCCTCGGTCTGCGGCCTAGCAGAGGCTCGTGCTTCTCGGGCTCGCTTGTTGCAGGGGCCGGATGGGCAGAGGCCACTCTTCTCATTTCTTCATTCCTGTGACGAAGTAGTAAAGAAGTCGTTAGGTTAAACTGCCTCCTAGAGGTTCAAAACATTTTCGCTTATGTCTCACTTTAAATCTGATGTTGATGCTGTAGATGCCCTTGCTCAATCGTATCGCGATCTTTCCCAAGAGATAGCTAAGGTGATCGTCGGTCAGGAAAAAGTAGTTCAAGCTGTCATTATTTCTCTTTTTTCAAATGGTCACTCGCTCCTCGTAGGTGTACCAGGCTTAGCTAAGACGCTTTTAGTAAGTACGATTGCGGAAGTGCTTGATTTAGAGTTCAAACGCATTCAATTTACCCCTGACCTAATGCCCTCAGACATTACGGGTTCTGAGATCCTGGATGAAGAGCGCCGTTTTCGTTTTGTACGTGGGCCCGTATTTGCTAATATTGTGCTGGCCGACGAAATTAACCGGACACCTCCTAAAACTCAGGCTGCTCTTCTGGAGGCAATGCAGGAGCGGGCCGTCACTGTAGGAGGTGTGCGCCACGCCCTTCCAGCGCCCTTCTTCGTATTGGCTACTCAAAATCCCATTGAACAAGAGGGTACCTACCCCTTGCCAGAAGCTCAATTAGATCGCTTTATGTTTAATATCCTGTTGGATTATCCCGCCTACGACGAAGAAGTGCTTGTGGTGAAAAACACCACTTCTGCTCGCGAGGTATCGTTGCGCCATGTTCTCAATGCAGCCCAAATCTTAGATTTTCAGCAAATTATTCGAAGGATACCAGTGGCCGACAATGTCATAGAGTACTGCGTTGCCTTAGCGGCTAAAACCCGGCCCAACACGCCTCGAGCTGCAAAGGTGGCCAACGATTACCTTACTTGGGGCGCAGGCCCTCGAGCCAGTCAGTACCTGGCTTTGGGCGCAAAATGCCACGCAGCAATTCGAGGCAAATACTCTCCAGATATTGAGGACGTTCAGGCAATTGCTCCTCTTGTATTACGTCATCGCATCGTTCGCAATTTCAAAGCAGAAGCAGAGGGTATTTCGGAGGAGAACATCGTGGAGGCGCTTCTCTGATTAGCTAATCCCTTGAGAGGGCACCTTTCCCGCAATACCTTTGAAGTAATTCCAGAGCGTATCCAGGTCTTTCTGTTCATCGCCTGTCGGCCAGAAGAGTTGAGGGTCGAAGTAAATTCGCTTATTTGCCCAATCGAATTGACACAGGGCAATGGGTACCTTTGCCAAACGCGCAATGTGATAGAAACCCGTTTTAAAGCGCTCCACCTTCTTTCTTGTGCCTTCAGGAGACAACACCAGATGCAGGTGCTCTCGCTGTTCGAACAATGCTACCATTGCTGAAACGAAGTTATTCCGACGCGTTCTGTCTACAGGGATGCCTCCTAGGCGACGGAAGAACACTCCGAAGGGCCATCTAAAGAGGGTGTGCTTGCCTACGTAATTGGCTTTTATGCGATAAGCCCACTTTACCAGCAGGCCTACAACAAAGTCCCAGTTCGAGGTATGAGGCGCCACAATCATCACAAATTTGGGGACGTGGCGAGGATATAGCCCTTCTACTCGCCACCCCCACCAGCGCAAGATCAAAGCACTTATCTCAGCTAGCATTTCGTCGCTTTGCTTTGGATGGGCAAAAGTAGCCAGCCAGCAGAAAACCGTTGGTCTTTTTGTCAAGGGCTTTCAAAGAATGCTCACTTTCAGCACTCACAACCAAAAGCGCAAGCTAGAATGCTTAATCACCAATTTTGGCTATGAACAGCCTAGAGCAATTTCGTGTGCAAGCTGGACGATAGATCTTAAGTTTGGCTGTAGATTTTGGCACTGGGCAAAGACCTATAAACCATTTCAACGGTTTCTATCTACTTCTTTACTTATTGAGAACAAGGGGGTTAAAACCGTTTTGGCAGAGAGCAAGGATGGCACTTGTCCCTCGATGCGTCAAGTGGTCACGAATAAATATGCCCGCAATTCGGATACTGAAAGCATCGAGGACATTGAACGCTGTTGCGCGTGCTTTTTGAGCGCCATTCAGGCAACATGGCACACAGCTATTCGGTTGAAATTTTTTACCAACTATTGTTCTAAACAACTCGTCGAAAGAAAAGCTATAGATCCTGTACGCAAACCACCAAGAAGCAAAGAGTGCCCTATTTTAAATAGTCGAAAATAGCATTTCGCATCATTTTTCGCAGGAGTTTGAAAACCGGCCAAGCAATTATTCCTTTATCAGCATTTATACGTTTCACTTTTAAAAGCATCCGTCTTATGCCGCCCCTCGCTTACTTCCTTTACTGGCCTTGGGCTCGCTTCTTTTTTGTAGGAGTTTTGATTGCTGCGACGTTGGCAGCGCAGGCTCAACCTATGCAGGGTCTTCCTGTATTGTGCGGACAAGAGGTCTTTCATTGGATTGTTCAAAAGCACTATCCCCAATTGCATCAAGCTTTTGAGGCGACCTTTGAGGCGTGTCGAGCAAATGCAGCCCTTGGCTTTTCTCAAGAGCGTTCGCCCTATGTTATTCCTGTAGTATTTCACGTAGTCTGGAAGAATCCGGAGGAAAATCTACACGATAGTATTCTTATCAATCAAATAGACGTTCTAAACGAAGATTATAACCGCCAGAATGCCGATACCAACAACCTTCGTTCTATCTTTAGACATGTGGCAGGCAATGCTCGAATTCGGTTCGAGCTTCATGAAATCCGCAGAGTAAAGACCAATGCCAATTTTCAGTTCAACCTTCTAAGCGGTGAACTACTGACCAACTTAAAAAATTCTGCCCAAGGCGGAAGCAATGCGAAGGATCCCTCTCGATATCTAAACATTTGGATATGTCGTATTCAGCCTTTGATGATTTTTGGTATTCCTGCTGGCCAGATACTGGGTTTCGCCTTTCCACCCAATAATTTGCCTAACTGGCCCGCAAACAGCGGAGCTCCCTCTCCAGGACAGGATGGTGTCGTACTTGATTTTCGAACCGTTGGGCGCAACAATCCAAATCCTATGCCTAATCCGATAGGCGGAGGTAACCTGACGATAAGAGGGCGGACGGCTACGCACGAAATTGGTCACTATCTAGGACTGCGACACATTTGGGGAGATGGAGATTTTCTAGGAACCAACAATTGCAACCAGAGCGACGGCATCGACGATACGCCCTTTGCCAATTCGCAATCCCAGTTCGATTGCAATAAGAATCGCAATACCTGCCTCAAAATTGAGCCTTTTTATGGCAGTGATATGCCAGACCTCGTGGAGAATTTTATGGACTATTCCAGCGAAAGTTGTGTAAATATGTTCACCAGAGGGCAAGTCAATTTAATGCATGCCGTCCTCCAAGGGCCTCGAAAACAGCTGGTGCAATCCTCCTCAAATTTGGATCTGGGTAGTCAGCCCATGAGCCATCCCATGTTCTATCCGAATCCAACTGAGGGTTCCTCGTTTTGGGTGAGCATTCCACCAGAATGGTTGCCATGTCAATTGAGCATTTGGAGCATAGATGGCCGCTTAGCAGTTGAGCGAAGTTTTGCCCTATTGTCTGATCGGGAAGAATGGCTAAGAGAGTCCTTGGAAAGTACAAACTTAAGAAGCGGATGGTATGTTGCTCGTTTCCAAAAAGATAATCGCTGTTGGACAACGAGCCTATGTGTTCTAAAGTAGTTGCTCATCCTCTTTGACTGCTTTGACTAGGCCAGATTTTTGCTACACAAACTAAGCAATGAAGAACATAAGCCGCTGAAACAACCTTTGTCGCAAGAGCAGCTCGCCTCGACGCGCTTTGGCGGAATAGCTTTTATCATCTTTTGCCCTCTCACGGGCGAAAATCGTTAAAATAGCTTGATAATCAGTGTGCAATGCCCAGCCTTGTGATTGAAGGCATGGATTTATTTTTCCAAAGAACTCAGGCCGACTTCTCCGCTGAAACAAGTGCATGTGCTTCACTCGTTGAATCAGTTAGGGCTGTTGCAACTTTTGTGTCTTTGCGCAAAAACCTGTCAGTAGAAGGCGTGAACTGCGGTTTTTTTATTGAACAGTATAAGATTGGACGTCAATTTGAAAAGGTGTCCTCTTGCTTCCTCGACAGTCTTAGGCGAGAGGCTTGTCTTTGTCCCATTGAATTGCTTTTTCGAGTTGGCCTGCCAGGCGGAAGAGAACGTGTTCTTCTCCCCAGCGAGCGGTAAACATGACACCAATCGGTAGATTTTCCTCTGGAGTGCGCAACGCAGGTATAGACATAGACGGTTGACCAGTGATGTTCGCAAATGGCGTCCAAGGCATATAATCGTAAATCTTATCGGCTAGTTTTTGAATCGAGGCCTTTACTGCAGTGCCCAGGCGGAGCGTGTTAACGACGCGCATCAGGCGCTCCTCGGCTCCCTGGGGTTGCAAGCTGCCAATGGGAACGGGTCGGCGCGCCAAGGTTGGGGTCAACAACAGGTCGTATTTTTCGTAAAAACCAGCAATACGTTGGCTAATGATACTCCACTGACGCTTGGCATAGACGTACTCGATGGCAGAGAATGACTGACTTAGCAAATAAAGCGCGTAGGTACTCGGTTCTACGTCTGAAGGGCGCACTGGTCGGCCCAAGAACTGCTGCAGCGTGTAAATATCGCCGCCCAGCTCTCCGGCCACTACTGCCAAGAAGGCATTGGCCAGGTCCTCGCGCAAGTAGGGCAGAGGAACTTCCGCAACTTCATGCCCTTCGGCGCGCAGAATATCCACGACGCGCAAGACGGCTTCTTCACAAGCTTTGTCTATCGAAAATCCCATGGTGTGCTCTAAGGAATAGCCAATGCGCAAACGGCCGGGAGGAGTTTCTACTTCTTGTAGGTAAGGTCGCGCGGGAGGCTCAATCACATAGGGGTCGCCGGGTACTGCGCCTTGGATAACATCCAGATACGCTGCTGAGTCGCGTACAGTTCGGCTCACGCAGTGTTCAATAGCAGCTCCTGACCACATCTCGCCTAATAGCGGAGCCCACGAGACGCGCCCTCGAGTAGGTTTTAGACCAAAAAGCCCGCAACACGACGCCGGAATACGAATGCTACCTCCTCCGTCGTTAGCCGTTGCAATGGGGGCTATCCCCGCGGCAACAGCTGCCGCTGAGCCGCCACTAGACCCTCCTGGCGAGTATTGTTCGTTCCACGGATTGCGCGTAGGACCGAATGCCCGTGGCTCCGTAAAAGGCGTTAGGCCAAACTCGGGGGTGTTAGTCTTCCCCAAAATGAGCAGGCCAGCGCGTTTTGCTCGCTTTATCACTTCACTATCGCGCGTAGACCGATAAGATTTGTACGCTCGGCTGCCCAAACACATCGGCATCCCTTCTACTTCCATGCCTAAGTCTTTAACCAAGAAGGGCACCCCTGCAAAAAGTGCATCTCGATTGACTTGTTGCGCCTCATTGCGAGCTTCCTCCACACGCAAATGAATGACAGCGTTAAGTCGTGGATTTACTTCTGCAATGCGGGCCGCTGCAATGTCTATCAACTCCACCGGCGAAACCTCGCCGCGTCGCACCAGTGCTGCTAAACCTAGTGCATCGTACTGTCGGTATTCTTCGAATGTCATGGCAAACAACAAATAAGAGTTTAGGCGTAAATACGCAAATAAGCTTTGGAAACCCAGCGGTCATCTACGCCGATTTTAGCCCAATTCCCTTTTTCCTCAAAAAGAAATACTTCATCGTTGCGAGAGAGTGTGCCAATTACATCAAATTGCGTGCTGGGCCCGCTGCGTACATTGAGGGTGTCGGTGTTAATCACGACAGCTCGCTTGGCATCCCGAACGAATTGGGCCGATACCCATTCTTCCTTTGTCGCTGAAATGCGGTACCAGTTGTTTTTTTCAGCATAAATGCGCAATACCGAACCAAAAGGTGTAACGTTCATTTTTCGCCCTCTAACAGAGGGCTGATTTCGAATAGTAAGCCACTCGGCAGTCACGTAGCCATACTTTAATACGGGAGGCGGCACATGGCCGCTATGAAGGTACTCGCGCACTAAGGGCAAGAAATTGACTTCTGCGTCTACAACCTTGTTTCCTCCGAAGAAAGCAGTGCCTGGGCAGCTCTTCGTAATGCCGCTGCCATTGGTGCGGTTGCCCGTGCTTAGGTCGAACCAATGGTGATAGACGATGCGTTCGGTCGTTGCAGGGATATTGAAGCGGTTGCACAAGGCAGCCGTAACTCGCACGATAGCATTGCGTTGTTCAAGGCGCATGGTGTCCTTCCCTTCGTCGAAATTGCCCAAATTCTCGATACAAATGGCATGCGCGTTAAAACCGAAAATGCACGCGGGAGATAGCTCCAAATTTCTCCCAGTGACCACGCATCCATCTGGGAATATAGTGAAGTGTTGGCCAATATCCAGCCAGCCATTGACATTTTTGTGAAAATGCTGCATTGAGCGCTGAAGTTCGAAATGGTTGTCTTCTCGAAAGTGAATGTAGCTGGGTGTCCAGGTGTGGTGCTGTTGAAGATAAAGAATGGTGCGCGCAACACGCTGCTGTACTATCCATCCATCAAACTCATCGGGAGTTAGGAGAATGAACCCAAATTTTTTTTGCATAAGGTGAAAAGTTGTTTAAAAGATTATAAAGAGGGCTCTTTTAACTAGGTGTCGTTTTCGACGCCCAAAATAAAGGCTAAAGTGAACAAGTGGCGAAATGTATCTTATCGAAATGTCGCCAAAAATATGAGGCATTCCAGCCAATAAGTTCTCAAAGAAAAAAGGGATGGAAAGGCCACCACGGCTTAGCGCTCTTATTGCCAAAGAGAAATGACCTTTAACTAAATTGCAGCACGCTCGTGAATTCCATTTTTCCCGGTAACATAATTCGCCAGAAGTTCCTCTCTGACGTAGTTGTTCTAACATTTCAAAAATTTATTAAAAGGTTAAACTTCGGTCTTTATCTTTGCCCTTGTATTGAATCAATCTAAATAAACACAGGATGAACAAGGGTTTTGTTGCTATCAATTACATCACGTGCGAAGCAGAATACACGTCGCGTTTTGAAGAACTTTTTCGCACGCGAGCGCGGGCTATAGACCGTATGCCGGGCTTTCGATTCATGTCGGTCCTTAAGCCTCAGCAAGCGGGAGAACCCTACCTTGTGATTAGCCATTGGGATAGCGAAGCGCACTTTAGGGCTTGGACAGCTTCACCTGAATTTCTAGAAGGCCATCAGCGCGGCTTTGAAGACATGCGCCGCGCCAAAGAGAGTGGGCAAAAACCACCAATGGTTTCTGTGTTTAAAACCTACGAAATTATCACCGACTAATGGGTACCTCGCAACAAGGATCTCGGCGAAATCGAATCCTAAATTGGATGAAAAAGCTCGGCTTTTGGGGCTTTCTATTCTTTTTAGTGAAGGGTTTACTGTGGCTTATCATACCCTGGTTGCTGGCGCGAGGCATCTTTTCTTGAGGAGTTTCGCGGCGGAAGCGACGAGAGGGCCTATCGATAGGCTACTCCAGACGGGTTTGAAAAAGCGTCGCTGAAATGGCGAAGAGCGGTGAGGCGCTCGGGGTAAGTGCTGTATTTCGTAAGAAGATCTTGTCGCAGGGTGCAGCGTTTTTCTTGTTAAGAGCGCGATGCCGTCCAACTAGAATCTAAGTTTCTCGAGATGTAGCTGGGCTCACAGGTAGCAGATCCCTTATGACTCAGCAAAAGGGTATGACTATAACGAGGCCTGCGTGCTCTGTGCACTGAATCCGTAGAGTATGCTAATGGTTTCCGCCTGATAATTGATGTTGCTCACGGTTGAGGTAGAGGGCCTTGTCGGCGCTTAACGTGCTCAGCCAAAATCCTTTCCTTCAGAGGCTCCCTTCCGCTAACAGATTCTCTACCCAGCATCGGCATTCCTTCATGAGGTTATATTTGTTAAATGATAGGTGAGAGGAAGGGATACGCTTACTCTGTTCGACCTAATTAGATCAGGCGGTTACAGGGGGCTCCGTGTGCTCGCTGAGACGGAGCGATGCAATCTTCGGCGCACAGCATTCTGCCTCGTTTGTACAAGGTTAGTTAGCAGGGAGTGAGAACAGCCAACGCTATCGCCTATGATGGGCCGTTTGTGCTTTTTAGCCGGCCTCCATGGTAATGGCTTTCGCAACCCCGCAATTTTTTCGGAAGGAGCAGAGAGCTGCCGCGCAAACTTTCTCTTGATTGCAAAAAAAGACGCCCAATGCTTGCACACCACTGGGCGTCATTTGAGCGGAGAGGGTGGGATTCGAACCCACGGTACCCGCAAGGGTACACTTGATTTCGAGTCAAGCCCGATCGACCACTCCGGCACCTCTCCAATTTTACGGGCGGAGAGACAGGGATTCGAACCCTGGATACGCTTTTGGCGTATACGCGCTCTCCAGGCGCGCTCCTTCGACCGCTCGGACATCTCTCCGGATCGAACAGAACTTTCTACCGTTACCCCCTGCGCTCTGCGCAAAGGAGAGCACAAAGGTAAGCAGCTTTACGTGAGTTACACATGCTTCTTAGAAAAGAATTTTTTATCTTTCTTAGAGATATCTCTCTACTTTTAGGCAAAAAATACCAACGCATGAGCTTACGCGCTTTTCAAGATGCTTTTCGGGGGATTCTTGACCTGATACAGACCCAGCGAAATGCCCGCATTCACGCTCTTGCAGCGAGTTTGGTGACGTTCAGTGGATTCTGGTTAGGCCTATCCCTTTTGGAATGGGCTGCCGTTGTCTTGTGCATAGCGATGGTGTTTGCTTTAGAAGCAGTCAACACCGCGCTGGAGTACTTGACAGACCTGATTTCACCTGCTTATCATCCCATTGCGGGCAAAGCCAAAGACACGGCCGCCGGTGCTGTATTGCTGGGTGCTTTGGGCGCAGCAGTAGTGGGTGTCCTCATTTTTGGACCTAAAATTGCTACCACTCTAAAAATCTTCTAGGGAAGTTTCCCTTTGAATCCATAACTTCTTTTTTCATCCTTTTAGATTTCCTGTCATGCGCTCATCATGGTTGTTCGCGCTTAGCCTTTGGATTTTAGGCATACTCTTTTACAGGGCATTCAGTGCCCAAGCTCAACCTCGCATGACCCTTTTGGAAACTGCCGACTCTTTTAACGCCCGGCGTTTCTGGGTGATCGTAGGCCTAAGTGCTGCCGCCTACGGTACAGCTGTTGTTTCTCTGCACAACGATTGGCAAAGAGATAACCTTGGGCGTTCGCCTAAGTTTCGGACAATGAACGATTTAGGACATTGGAACCAGATGGATAAGATGAGTCACGCATTCGCCTCCTATCAACAGAGTCGAGGGCTTTGGGGCGGAGCGCGCTGGTCGGGTGTAAAGCCCTCGACTGCTACCTGGATAGGCCTCGCTGGCAGTCAATTGATTATGACCACGTTGGAAATATTTGATGGATTTTCGCCTCAAGGAGGATTTTCCTGGAGCGACATAGGCGCAAATCTTTTAGGGTCGGGTTTATTCTTAGGGCAACAACTGGGTTGGGGTGAACAGCGTATTTTATTGAAATGGAGCGCTTGGCGCCAGCGGTATCCTATCGAAAGATTGTATCCTTTTTCACCGCCGGGCAGTGAAAACTGGGGGACGCTCGAGGCTCGCGCTCGTTCTATTTATGGCTCAGGACTTTTGTCGTTTTTGCTCAAGGACTACAACGGTCTAACGTTTTGGGCCTCTGTGAATCCTCGTTCCTTTCTGCCTAAGGACCGCGCCAAATGGTTGCCGCCTTGGCTCAACCTGGCTGTTGGGATGGGCGCACAAAACCTCTACGTTGCTGAGGGGTATGAGTGGAAAGGCAATCTTAACTGCTACGGCCCTTATTGCGACCATTATCGCGTAGACCCACGGCGTTATCCGCGCACGCGGCAGTGCTTCCTCTCTTTAGATATAGACTTTACGCGAATTTCCACACGTAGCCGCTTTTTGCGGACGCTGGCCTATCTCCTCAATGCAGTAAAAATTCCAGCGCCAACGCTAGAATGGACAGATCGCGGTCTTGTCCGCTTCCACCCCCTGTACTTCTGACCGCACCGAGCAATAGCTGAGTTGTTTCAATAAGACGGCCTATCTTTAGGCCCTGCAAACAAACCTTGTGGAGGAATTCCCTGCGGCATGCGTTGCTCAATGGAAGTAAGCCCATCAAACCTCTTGCGACTAGACCAAAACATTGAGCGGAAGGCGAAATGCATGCAGTTTTTACAAGGGAAAAGAATTCTCGTTCCGCTTCATTTGGCGTTCTTCGAGTAAAGCACGGGAGAAGCACGAGGGTCTGCTGTTGTTCTTCTCATAAAAAGGAATTGTTAAGGAAGCGTCTTAGAGGTGACGTGTATCCTTTTAGTAGACTTATTTACCTTTCACCTAAAATTACATTTCCTATGCGCATCCCGAAGGTTTCTCTGTTTTTGCTGTGGCTGTTTGTTGGTGCTTATCCCATGGCCGGTCAAATGGTCCCTTGTGTTGTCTCTGACCTTGTCGTTGACGTAGGGGAATGCACTTCTGACTCTACCTTTCAGATTGAACTGGATTTCAAAGTAAAGAATCCGCCCAGCAACGAATTCGTGGTTTTTGGAAATGGCGTCAACTTAGGGACGTACAAGTTAAGCGATTTACCTCTTACAATCAATAACTTTCCTGCCGGAGCTGGGCTTGGCAGTTTTGTGCGAGTTTGCATGAAAGACAGCGCCGGGGTAGTGCCACTTTGCTGCGGGGTGAAGCAGTTTTTTGGGCCCAATTGTACGAAGTTTAGTGCCTGCGAGATATATGACGTGAAAGCCAGTGCGGGCAATTGCCTGCCCCTGGGGGGCCACCAAGTAAAGTTGGACTTCAAGGTGAAGAATGCCACGGGTTTGCTTTTTGAGGTCTGGACGAGCAATAATGTATCCTTAGGCGTATTTCCTCTCGCAGGGCTACCCATCACCTTAAACATTCCACCCACTAATCAACCAGCAGAAACGCTTCGCATCTGCCTGAAAGACAGTCCGAATTGCTGTGCTTCTGTTACAGTTATCCTGCCAACTTGTCCACCTCCAGTACCCTGTGCTATTCGGAACATGCGGGTAGAGACAGGAGAATGTACCTCTGACTCTACCTATAAATTGACGCTTAATTTTGCTGTGCCAACACCTACCCCTGCGGCTCCGCTAGATTCCTTCGACGTTTACGCTGCTGATGGCCGGTTTGTAGGGCGGTATGCCTTTAGCAACCTACCCGTGACGCTGAATTTCCCCTGGAACGGCAAAAACGTGGATGCCGTAAAAGTATGTTGGAAACTGAGCAGCTGTTGCCGACGTCTGGAGTTCAATGCACCGAGCTGCATTGCCAAGCCCTGCGGCATCGACGATGTTACAGTGGGAGTAGGTCTGTGCCTGTCGCCAAAGACTTACCAGATAAAGGTAGCGGCCAATTTCTCTCTGCCTGCTGGAACCTCTTTCAAAGTAAGTGTTCAAGCCGGTAACGGCGACCCATTAGGAACTTTTGATCCGAGTGAGTTTCCGCTTAACTTAGTATTCCCAGCTAGTGGCGAAGAAGTAGACCGGCTAAAAATTTGCCTTTTGAATCCTAACGGTGTAGAATTTTGTTGCAAAATTGTCGAATTTAAAGCGCCGAAATGCGATGGGCCACCGTGTCCTATCTCTGATTTGAAGGTAGAGGTAGCCGGACCTTGCAATCCAGATGGTACCTATCCGATTGTCATCAATTTCAACTATACGGGTTCTACGCCGGCTGGATTTGCCGTGTGGTCAGGAGACGGTAAGCTTCTAGGGGTCTTCCCGATTAGTGCCCTGCCGTTAAAAATTTCCAAGTTCCCTGCTAGTGGAAAAGATGTAGATAGGATCCGCGTATGCCTCATTACGCCTAACATACCTTCCCTGACTGCTTGTTGTTTGGAAGCTGAATTCAAGGCACCGGATTGCAAAGGAGCGCCTTGCGGGATTGGAAACATAAAAGTAGTGGTTGGGCCGTGCAACCCCGATGGCACCTATCGCCTAGTACTCAACTTTATAATCACAACAACTCAAGGGCAGTTTGCTGTTTGGGCAGGCAATGGGCAGTTCTTAGGCATTTATCCTTTTTCGGCACTTCCCCTGACGATTCCCAATTTCCCCGGCAGTGGTAAAGATGTAGATGTTATTCGAGTTTGTGTATTCGGCCCAGCGGGTACGATTACGCCCACGTGTTGCATTACCCATGAGTTTAAAGCTCCCAATTGCCAGGATCTGGGTTGCAAAATCTCTGACCTCACCGTCAAGACAGGCGACTGCAATCTCGATGGCACTTACCGCTTGCAGCTGAACTTCAAGTTAGAGTATCCGCTGACTGTTATTCTGAACTTTAGCGTGTGGGGCAACGGGAAGTTTCTTGGCACCTACTCCCAGGCTGACCTCCCGGTTACCATATCTAATTTCCCCGCTAGTGGAAAGCCCAAAGACGTGATCAAGGTATGTGCTTTGGGCCTCGGCTCCAATCAACCGCTGTGCTGTGAGTCACTCGAATTTGACGCACCCAATTGTCAGAAATTAGATTGCAAGATCACTAATCTTACTGTCAAAACAGGAGACTGCAATCCTGATGGAACTTACAAAGCGGAGGTTAGCTTCAATATTACGGCGCCTTCGCCCTTCTATTTCAGTGTTTGGGCCAATGGAAAACACATTGGCACGTTCCCGCTTGGTGTGCAGTTGGTGCCTATTCCTAACTTCCCGGCTAGCGGTAAGCCAAAAGATATCGTCAAAGTGTGCGTCGTAAATCCTGCTACAGCTCAGCCGTTGTGCTGCGAGTCGCTCGAGTTTGACGCCCCCAATTGTCAGAAATTAGACTGTAAGATCTCCGATCTTTCCGTCAAGACAGGTGACTGCAACCCTGACGGTACTTACCGCTTGAGTTTAAACTTCAAGTTGCAGTATCCACTGACTGTTATTCTGAAGTTTAGCGTATGGGGCAATGGGAAGTTTTTGGGCACCTACTCTCAAGCTGACCTTCCGGTGACCATCTTCAACTTCCCGGCCAGTGGAAAGTCCAAAGATGTCATTAAAGTGTGTGCTTTGAGCCTCGGCTCCGACCAGCCGCTGTGCTGCGAATCGCTTGAGTTTGACGCACCTAGTTGTGCAGGTTGCGAGATCAAAGATTTGGAGGTAGCCGTGGGTGATTGCAATCCGGACGGTACGTATCGAGTTAAAATCAATTTTAAGTCGCTTGTTCTTACCTTGAATACTTTCTTCAGCGTATGGGGCAACGGTGTTCTGCTAGGCACCTACCCGATTTATGCCTTGCCCGTGACAATTCCAAACTTCCCTGCGAGCGGTGGAAAAGAGGACAAGCTCAAAGTATGTATTGTTGTGCCTACTACGGTGCCTAAGCCCCTCTGTTGTGTTGAAACTTCGATTAAAGCACCGGATTGTGTCGGCAAACCCTGCGAGATTTGGGACGTGAAGGTGCAAGCAACGCCCTGCCTATGTGGCCAGTTTTTTGCCGTTCTCACCTTCCGCCATCAAAATGGCAGCGCTAGTGGCTTTAACGTCATGGATGCTGACGGCAAGGTATTGGCTTCCTTCCCATACGGCCAGCCACAGCCTCTCATTTTGGGACCGTTCGAGGGCGATGGCAAAAACTCCTACGTTTTCCGCGTACAGGACAAGGAGAAAGCCAATTGCTCGAGTTACGACAAGTTAGCGGCGATAGATTGCCCGGATTTGGTTCCGCCGGTTCCGCCCGTAGCCAATACCTCGGTGCGCGTATCGCCTAATCCAGCGACGGACTGGATAACGGTTGCGACTCAATCTCAAACGGGGGCTGTCCTAGGTCAAGCGGTTGCGGAAATCCGCAAACCCGATGGGCGTCTCTTGCGTACGGAGGTAGTGCCAAACGGCAATATGTTCACGCTTCAGATCGCTGAACTGCCCGCCGGTATCTATCGGCTCTCTGTACAAACGGCAGAAGGTCGCTATGAAAGCACCTTCGTTAAGCAATAAGTGACGTGCATGTAGGCACTATTGCAAGAGAAGCGAGCGCGAAGGCAACCTTCGCGCTCGCTCCATTTTTATGGAGAAGTGCAGGAAAGAGGTCTCGCACGCCCACCTAAATGCTTTGCAGACGGAAGCAGTGCAGTGAGCGTTTTGCCCAAACGAAGCGTCTTTTGACGATTGGGCTTAGCGGGAAAAGAGACTATCTGCCTCGAAGAGGCGGTTTTGGCCATCTTGATAAAGGGCGTAATTGAAGCCCGGCTGGAGGCTAAATGCTCCGTGTCGTCCGAGTCGGTCGAGCGCGAGAAATCCAACCTGATTTTCACGCGCTTGCTGAGGATATTTGTAGGCAATGCGGCGGATGGCTAATTCAGTGGCGCGCTGCGGATGCTTTCCTCGACGCATCTCCTCTACGATAAGAAATGACCCCAGCGTTTTGAGCACTAACTCACCTAAGCCAGTGGCCGTTGCTGCGCCTATTTCGTTGTCTACAAACAAACCAGCTCCGATGATAGGGCTATCGCCTACGCGCCCCCGCATCTTGAAAGCTAGGCCGCTCGTGGAGCAAGCACCTGACAGACGCCCCTGCATATCTAGCGCAAGGATGCCAATTGTATCGTGTCGCTCGCGGTTGATTACGGGCTTATACTCTGATTTAATTTTCCAGGCCTCCCACTGACGGCGAGCCTCTTCGGTCAATAAATTTTCTTTTGGAAAGCCCTCCTGTAGGGCGAACGCTAGGGCTCCGTCGCCCGATAAAATCACATGTGGCGTTTTTTCCATGATGCGACGTGCTACGCTAACAGGGTGCTTGATATGCTGCAAATAAGTGACGGAGCCAGCATTTCCTTTTTCGTCCATGATGCAAGCATCAAGGGTAACGTTTCCATCTCGGTCGGGCAGGCCGCCATAGCCGACACTTGTGTCGTTAGGGTCTGCCTCTGCTACTCGAGCACCCGCCTCAACGGCGTCTAGAGCTCGACCACCCGCCGATAAGATATTCCATGCAGCAGCCGTAGCTGAGCGATTGTCCCAGGTAGCTATGACAACCGGTAAACGCGGTTTAGCGTGCTTTGAGTCTTCTTGCCCAAGGAATAGGGCTCGACGATGCCACCATCCGCCATACAGCAACGCCGTGGTGCTTGCGAGCAGGGTCTGTTTCAAGAAGAAGCGCCGAGAAAACATGGCGAGCAGAAGTATCTTTTTTGGTGAATATTTTTTGCCTGCCTTTTTAAAGGCCAATAATTTGCAAACAACTAAGCTACAATTTTACCGAAGCTAGACGAGTTTTGGAAATAATGTTTAATGCGGCTCGAAATGGCATTGAAAAATTTTGCTACTGGTCACTAAAAATGTCCCTAGCTATCTGTGGCTTCAATTGCTAGACAGGAAGTGGAAGACTTTTGAGACGAGCTTGTTCATTCTTCTAGGTATGACGTCTGGCATTCGAGATAGGTGCCAGCGAAAGCACAAGCAGCGATGAGAAGGTAGTTGCGAAGTATTGATTCAAAGGCGTTTCCCTGCTCGGGCCTGTTGCTGAGGAGAAGGACAAGCGTTGCGCTTACGCGATTCGGGGCGACTCTCCGTATCTACCGGAACAGCTTTAACTGGTTTATTTCCAATGAGTAGCGTGAAGCTGTTGAAAGGGCTCATCGGTAGCTAGCGCAAGGGCTTGTGGCTGAGATCAGCAATAAACATCTTATTCGCATAGAACGATCACAGCCAGAGGTCTGCAGACATATCTCTGGTGATGTCCTCAGGCATGTGAACTCGCCCTGGGCATGCTCACCGAAAGAGGCGAAGTGCTTGCTGAATTGTTTGCCAAACACCCCACAGCGCAGGTATGGCTACAAACGCCCATGAAAGACAAAGGGCTATTCTTTCTCGGAAAGAGGTTTTCATAAGTTCAACATTAGACTCGAAGAGGGCGTACCGACAGGTTACAAAGTAGGCCGATTATTAACAAGCCAGCCATCAGGTACATTGTCAAGGAATACGCTTGAGCAGGTGGCAGGCCCAATACCTCTATCTGATAGGCGCGCAGGTGGTTGAGCAATTGAGGCCCAATAACGGCTGCCAGGCTCCAGGCCAATAGCAACCGGCCGTGGATTGCTCCTACTTCGCGCACGCCAAATACGTCGCGCAGATAGGCGGGAATAGTAGCGAAACCACCGCCATACATGCTCATGATGACCCCAAAAGCGAGAACAAACCATACCAAAGCACCCGTTTGGCCCGTCCACGGCACGGCTGTGTAAAGCGCTGCACCCAGAAGAAAGAAGATAGTGTAGGTATTGCGCCGCCCGATGCGGTCGGAAAGCGACGACCAGAAAAAGCGCCCTACCATATTGAATAAGCTCAACAATCCGACAAAGCCACCTGCTGCAGCCGGCGTTACTGCTCGGTCTGGGCCTACAGTTGCTGCAGAAAACATTTCTTGAATCATCACGGAGGCCTGTCCCAATACACCTAGACCTGCACTTACATTAAGCATCAGCACTCCGAAGAGCAAGTAGAATTGCCGGGTGCGAATGGCTTCGTCTGCGGTTAATCCAAGTTCTGTCCATGCTTGACGTGGTAATTTCTCCATGCCTTTTGGCCTCCAATCGGCCGGCGGAATGCGCACTGTAAACACCCCGAAAAGCATATACGCCAAATACAGGAATCCCATAGCGACAAATGTTTCCGCCACTCCCGTTGAAGTAGGCGTTTGGAAGTAGTCCATTAAAGCGATAGACAATGGCGCCGCAAGCATGGCTCCTCCGCCGAAGCCCATGATAGCTAACCCGGTGGCCATACCCGGCCGATCGGGAAACCACTTAATTAGGGTAGAAACTGGCGAAATATAGCCCAAGCCGAGTCCAATACCTCCCAGCAAACCGTGGCCTAGGTAGAGTAACCACAACTGATGTAGCCACACGCCCAAGGCCGAAACGAAGAAGCCACCCGAAAAACACAATGCCGACGCAAACATGGCCTTGCGAGGGCCAGCGCGCTCCAACCACCGGCCAAACACTGCCGCGGAAGCACCCAAACAGATCAAGGCTATGGAAAAAATATGCCCTACCTCAACTAGCGTCCAATCACCTTCGGCAGAGTGCGTAATACCTATAAGTTGCGTAAGTGGTTTGTTGAATACGCTATAGGCATATATTTGGCCAATACATAGGTGTATAGCCAGGGCTGCTGGTGGCACACGCCATCGGTGGTATCCAGGCGGTGCAATGCTACGGGATTTGTCCAAAAAAGAAAACAAGGCAGGCATCACAGGTTTACACAGTTTTCCTCTTTCGCTTGGATGCAAAGTTTGCTGAACGCGGACATTTGTAAAAGTCTTTGTGCCTTGACCATGTCTTAGACAAACAAAAGGGAATATCCATGCCTGTCTCGAGAGGTAATCCTCTTTCACCTTAGCTTGTTCTCTAGCAGGGCAAGCCACCCATAAAAGTCTCTAGCGTTTCAGCGGGGAAGATATAAGCCAGTGGGCCGCTGTGATTTTTAATGTCCTTTATCTTCCTTTTTATCAATATCAATAAGAGAGCATGCTTTGGTAACTGCAGCTTTCCGCACGCTGCCACCGGTTTTCAATCACGCCAGGCACGGAGAAGAATTTGTTCGAGGAAAAAAGCGGGGCAATTGAAGGAATGATTCAAACCCATAGGTCAAGTTTTCACTAAAAGGCCTTCATCAGCAAAACTGAAGTAGCCTCGGCGAGAGACGATTATATGGTCTAAAAGAGGTATTTGCAAGGCTTGTCCAGCCTCGTATAAGCGATGAGTAAGTTCGATATCGGGCTGAGTAGGTTTGAGATTTCCGCTGGGATGGTTGTGGACGGCAATGATGCGCGTCGCGTGAGCCATCAGTGCTTTCTGGAAAACAATTCGGACGTCTACAGTGGTAGAATTCATACCTCCTCGGCTGATGCACTCGCTTCGAACAATCTCGTTGCGGATATTAAGCATAAGCACCCAGAACTCCTCGTGGTGCAGGTCGGCAAGCATGGGCCCAATGTAGTTGTAGACATCGCGACTGCAGGCCATTTGTGGGTTTTCGCGTAAATCTGCTACTTGGCGTCGGCGTCCTAACTCAAGCGCGGCGGCAACCACAAGCGCTTTGGCCTCGCCCATCCCTTTAAATTGCATTAGCTCATGGATGCTGCGGCGGCCTAGCTCATGTAGGTCGTTGTTTACAGCATTTAAGATTTCTCGAGCTAAGTCAACGGCGCTAATGCCTTTAGTTCCAGAACCTAAGAGAATGGCTATCAGTTCAGCATTAGAGAGGGCTTCGCTACCTTTGGTTAACATCTTCTCTCTTGGGCGATCTTCCTCTGCCCACTTATGAATGGGGCGGTATTCAGGAGGGACGCTTTTTGCCATTGCAGTTTTTTGACCTCAAAGGTTATACTTTTGTGCGCATTTTCCAATATGACAGACTCCTTGAACACAGCAGTTTTTCCGCTCGAAATTGCCCAGCGCACTATCCGCCTCGAGGCACGGGCTCTGTTAAGGTTAGCGGATAGCCTAAAGCAATCACCCGACTTTCAGGCTTGTGTAGAAGCCATTCTTCAAAGTCGCGGTCGAGTTGTACTCACAGGAGTAGGCAAAAGTGCTATCGTAGCGCAGAAAATTGCAGCGACGCTGAATTCTACAGGACAACCTGCGCTCTTCCTGCACGCGGCCGATGCTATACACGGAGACATAGGCACAGTACAACCTGGCGATATCGTCGTGTGTCTGTCTAAAAGCGGCGAAACGTCGGAGGTAAAAGTCTTAGTGCCCTTGGTGAAGGGCCTAGGTAATCGGCTTGTGGCCATTACAGCAAATCGCCACAGTACGCTGGCTCGCCAGGCTGACTATGTACTATGGACTCCTGTAGACCAAGAGGCCGACCCAAACAATTTGGCGCCTACAGTGAGCACTACTAGTCAAATGGCCTTGGGCGATGCTCTGGCCACTGCGCTTCTCGCATTGCGAGGCTTTACGCCCGAGGATTTTGCTCGCTTTCACCCAGGCGGTGCTCTAGGAAAACAACTTTATTTGCGCGTAGGTGAACTCAGCGCTCGCCACGAACGCCCTGCCGTCTCTTTAGAAGCACCGCTGCGCGAGGTGATTATTGAGATGACTTCCAAAAGATTGGGGGCTACTGCTGTTGTTAACCAAGAGGGAAAGGTCGTTGGCATTATCACCGACGGAGACTTGCGCCGTATGCTGCAAAAAAGCACCGATATCAGCGGCATCACTGCCCAACATATTATGACTTCTCAACCCAAATGGGTAACTCCTGACACCCTCGCTGTGCAAGCCTTGGCGCTAATGCGCCAGCACGCCATCACCCAATTGCTCGTCATAGAGCGCGATGAGTATCTCGGTGTTGTTCATTTGCACGACCTACTTCGCGAGGGAATCGTCTAATGTAAAGCACCTGCTAAACAGCATTT
Source organism: Saprospiraceae bacterium (assembly GCA_025055285.1). GTDB lineage: Bacteria > Bacteroidota > Bacteroidia > Chitinophagales > Saprospiraceae > M3007. Next base: position 23,832 of record JANWXM010000022.1, on the reverse strand, counting down.
TTTCTTTACAGTTTAAAATTCTGCATCTTCGCCTTGTCGAAGATGCTATGCTAAGGCCCAAATGCCGTAGTCTTATGCAAAAAAGCGTCTTATGGGAGGTCATGCGCTCCCTCAGTAAAAAAGAGGTGCGAGAATTACACAAGTGGCTTCACTCGCCCGCCCACAATCAACGCGAAGACGTAGTGCGCCTCTTTGAGTATTTGCACAAGCATCAAAATTCGGATAACACAGCTGCACCAGATAAAAATCGGGTCTGGAAAGCGGTCTTCCCCGGTGAACCTTTTGACGACGCTCGCCTCCGGCAGGTAATGTTCTTCCTTTTGAAAGCCATCGAAGCGTATCTGGTCTTTAAAAACAGCGTTGAGGATCAGGCCGTCTACTTGAGCGCTCTTTCCAAAATTTACCGCTCTCGAAAATTGGACAAGGCCTATCGGCAAGTACATCGCCAAGGGCAGGAGTGGTTACAACAACAACCTCTTCGGAACGGCTATTATCTGCTGCATCGCTACTTTTTAGAGCTGGAAGAGTACAACTATCGCCTGCCTATTTCGCAAAACACGCCAGTGAATCTACAGGAGTGCGCCGACGCACTGGAAAAATGGTTCCTAGCCGAAAAGTTGCGCATCGCTTGCGCTATGATTGCGCATCGAAATGTTTTCCAGAAAATTAATTACGATTTCGGCCTACTCCCAGAGCTCTTAGAATACGTGACTTGCCATAAAGACCTGCTTCACGAGCCCGCGATTGCTATTTTTTACCATGCATACATGGCACTAACGCAGCCCAATAGCGAGCAATACTTCGACCAACTGGAAAAGCTCATTCACGAGCAGATCGAGTGTTTCAACCACTCTGAAGCCCGCGTGCTTTACATCATAGCCATCAATTATTGCGTAGCCAAGATCAATCAAGGAAGCACAGATTATGCTCGTCGCGCTTTTCTGTTGTATCGCTCTGGCTTAGAAACAGGAACCCTTCTAGAGAATGGCATTGTCTCGCGTTATACCTTCGGAAATGCTGTAGGCGCTGCTTTGCGCATTGGCGAATACGGTTGGGCAGAGCAATTTATTGGGCAGTTCCAGCATCATCTGGAAGAGCGCGAACGCAAAAGTATTGTCAATTTCAACCTTTCGCGCGTTTACTATGAAAAGGGCGACTATGACAATGCTCAGCGGCTACTGACGCGCTTCGAGTACGATGACATGTTATTAAACATCATAGCGAAAACCATGCTGCTCAAAATTTACTATGAGCAGACAGAATTTGAGGCCTTTGAATCGCTCTTGGAAAGCATGCGCATCTATTTGCAGCGAAAAGAGGCACTAGACCCTACGCGCAAAATGGCCTATAAGAACATGTTGCGCATGATGCGGAAACTCCTCACTTGGAATCCTTATTCACGCTCTCAGACCGAACGCTTGCGCCAAATCATTGAAAGTACGCAGCCGCTAATGGAAAAGGACTGGCTCCTTAAGCAAGTAGATAAGCGCTAAAGGCTCCCAGAACCCTCAACTAAGCATTAGACGAATTTATCTGCACATGATGAGGATGCGAAGGCGTCGGGCTTAGCTTTGAATACAAAGCCCATACTCAAAATATAGCCCATGGCCTCCTTTAGCGCAGCATTGCTTTCAAACATGGGGTCAGTATTGATATCGGCATGAACCTCTAAAGCCACGTCGTATCGGTCAAGTAATTCGCATAAGGAATAAGCCACTTCTACTGAGCGACCAACTTCCAAAATCATACGCTCTCGAAGACTCATCTGCCTAGTGCTCTTCTCGTTGGAAATGAACATGAAACCGCCTCGCTTCTCTCGAAGAAATACAATAACAGTAGCAAAGTGCACCTCATCGCCCAATACTTGAGAGTCAGTACCAATGCACACTTTCAGGCGGTAGCCCGCTGCTATTTCGCGGCGGATAGTTTCCTCCACAACCTCCAACAAAGGTTTTTCTAGACGCTGGCCGTTGAGTCTTCTCCAGACCATGCAATTCATCTATTTGGAAGATATCGACTCACAGCGACAAAAGTAAGGCAATCATTTGGTTGTACAGTGGTTTTATGGAAACTTAATGGTTTTTTAAAGCTCTCTCGTCTCACCTACAGTGCAAGATTAGAAGATTTAATAATATCGCGCTGAGGATTCTAGTCGTTTATTTGGTTCTTCAAAAAAATAAGCCTGGCGGTATTTCACCTGCCAGGCTCGTATCGTCAAACCAAAAATCAATCAATTACTGTTTCAATCCTCCCGTACCAGCGGGCACTGACTCCTGGGTACCGGTGTCTTTTACATTGCCCTTAATGGTCAGCATACGCGTCTCTACCGCTTCATTCGTAGTGATAGTCACCGTTTTGGTGAATTCACCCACGCGATTGGTGTCGTAGCGTACCTCAATGTAAGCACTTTCACCCGGCATAATAGGCTCTTTCGGGTAGGTAGGCACTGTGCATCCGCAAGAGCCTTTGGCCGACTTAATGATGAGCGGCTCGTTACCTGTGTTGGTAAATTTGAACTTGCGCAGCCCATCTGCTCCCTTAGGGATGGTGCCGTAGTCGATGGTTGTGGTTTCAAAAGTCATGACTGGCCCATTCTGCACTTGAGCGGCCGCCCACATTCCCCCTAGCAGGGCAAAAGCGATGACAAGGAAAAGTTTCTTCATTGTTCAAAACGTGTTTGTGAAAGATAGAGGTATTCCTTCCTGCTTAACACCACAAAGGTATAACCCCTTTAGAGGGTGAGCCAATAGGCCCGCTGTTAACGATGTCCAAACAAAGGTAAAGTCTTCTTTAACGGCTTCTGTGCTATTTGGATTAAGGCTTACCAGGCTGGAGCTCCGCATTCCTCTCAGAGTTTCAAGTAAGGCAAAGCAAGTTTTTTTCTGTCTTAGAGAACATGTCGGCATCAATCAGCGGAAAGCGATGAAAATCTGCTCGTAAATGCGGCGCAAGAGTGATTTTTGTTCTGTTATTACCTCGGCGATTCCGTTTAGCTGATGCTCAAGCGGGATGGTCTTTCCGTAGCTGGTAGTTAGGCCTCTTGGCAACGAGACAGCTACGGTGTAGAAACCGTCAGTAGGCACGACGGATTTTGAATGAACAACGCCTTCCAAAACGCCAAATTCAGCATAGGGGTAGCTTTCTAATTTGATAATAACAGGGAGGCCGGGGCGGACTTTTCCGCTATTAACGACGGGCAGTTTCAAATGAGCTACTACGCCGTCATCTTGTTTTGGCAAGATGACGAGAAGCTGCTGGCCCGCTCGCACGTACTGGTGGCGCAGGAAGATGTTTCCGTTTAGGGCGACGCGCCCTGATATGGGAGCTAGGATCAAATAGTTGCTTTTCCAGCGGTTGAGGGCGGCCTGTAAGTTGCCCAGGGTTTGTCGGATCTGACCAACAGCACTAAGCGTCGTTTCTGCTTCAGCAAAGGAGGCGTCTTGTCGGTTTCGGCGAAGAGCGGTAATTTCGTTTTGCTTTCGCAGCACGTTTTCCTCTAAAGCGTCTTTTTGGCGCTCAAGTTCGGCAATGCGTTCTTTTTCCCGTTCGAATTCCATGCGCGAGATGGCGCCGAGTTCGTAGAGTGTTGTCAGGCGTTGGAGGCGTTCGCGAGCTACTGTGAGCTGTTCATCGAGCCGTTGAATGGAGCGAAGATCTACTGCGATGCTCTGCTCCATTTTGCTAATTTGCTGGTTGAATGCTGTGGTGTTTTGACGAACTTGAGTGCCTTTATCTCCCTTTCCGAAGCGATAGTTTTCTATTGCCTGAACAAAGGCCGCATATTCCGTTTGCATCTCACCCAATTGTAAGTTGTGCGGTGGCTGAATGCGCTCAATTGAGTCGGGAACCCAGTGAAGCCAGTGGGCTAACAGGGCGTCGAGCTGGCGCACGTCGCTATAGTTGGCGCTACTTCGGAGTATTGCGAGCACTTGCCCTTCTTGAACCAATTGGCTGTCTTGTGCTAAAAAGGCTGCAATGTAGCCCTCGCGCGGCGCTCGTACATCTAAGGGCGGTGAAGTGCGGGTAATTGTGATCTGCGTTGGCACCACGTCTGAATACTCTACCACTGCTGCCACAGCAATGAGAGTTACCACTCCGACAAATACAATGAGCGTGCCCCATTGCACTAGCCATGCCGGAGGTGCGCCTAAGATTTCTTGTACTTCGTCGGAGCGCAATTCTACATATTCGCGCTTAGGGGTCGTGCTCATAAGCCTAGCTCTAATTGGTTCTTAATGAGTTGATAATACAAGCCGCGCTGAGAAATGAGTTCGTCGTGTACGCCCTGTTCGACGATTTCTCCTTTATCCAGAACTACAATGTTGTCGGCGTGACGCACTGTACTGAGGCGATGGGCTACAATCACAACCGTTTTATTTTCGAACTCTTGCCGAAGGTTTTGCATAATGAGGCGCTCATTGTAAGCGTCTAAGGCATTAGTGGCCTCGTCGAAGAAGAAGTAGCGCGGGTTTTTGTACACCGCTCGTGCGATAAGGATGCGTTGGCGTTGACCTTGGCTTAGCCCAATGCCATCTGGGCCAATGCGCGTGTTGTAGCTCAGCGGTAACGATTCAATGAAAGTGTGAATATTGGCCACTTTGGCCGCATGAATGAGTTGGCGCTGGTCGATGGTATCGAAGCCCAACGCGATATTGCGCGCAATAGTATCTGAAAATAGAAAACCGTCTTGCATTACCGCACCGCACTGCGAACGCCACAGAGCTGGTTCGATGTGGTTCAAATTTATGTCTCCTAAGCGAATTATCCCTTCGGTGGGTGGATAGAAGTTGAGCAGCAATTTTATCAGAGTTGTCTTGCCACTTCCACTGCTACCGACAATGGCAGTAGTCTTCCCTTGAGGGATGACGAGATCGATGTTGCGCAGCACCAGCGGTTCGTGTGGCCCGCCGTAGCGAAAACTCACTCCGTCGGCCCACAAGTTGCCATTTTCAGGCATGGTACGCACGCGGATGTCATCTCTAGGTTTTTCATCAGGTTTTTCATGAATCTCGCTCATTCGCTCCAAACTGATCTTGGCTTCTTGGGCAACTAGAAGAAATTGCACTAAAGACTCTAAGGGCGCGTTGGCATGCCCAATGATGTACTGGACTGCTAGCATCATGCCTAGGGTCATCTGCCCATCCATAACTGCTTTAGCAGCAATAAAAGAGATTAGAATGTTCTTCCCTTCGTTAATGAAAGCGGCTCCGGCGCGTTGCATTTGGTCTGTGGCGAGGTAGTCCAAATTAATGCGAAACAATTTGGCTTGGATTCGTTCCCACCCCCATCGCTTCTGGCGCTCAGCGTTGTGAAGCTTGATTTCTTGCATTCCGTTGACCAGCTGGATTAAAATATTTTGATTTTCAGCCATTTGCTCAAAACGCCTGTAATCTAGCGAACGGCGCCGTTGCATGAATAGCAGTACCCAGCCAAAGTAAAAGAGAGCCGCCAGAAAGAATACCACAAAAATCGTAGAATTGTAGAACAGCAGCACCAAACTGAATACTAGAAGACTGAATACAGAAAAGAGCGTCACCAGAGAAGATGAGGTCAGAAAGCGCTCCACTCGTTCATTGTCATAGATGCGTTGCAGCAAGTCGCCAGTCATTTTCGCATCAAAAAACGACATAGGCAACCGCATTAATTTAATGAGAAAATCTGACACCAGATTGATGTTTACTCGTGTACCGATGTGCAGCAAGATCCACCCTCGAATGAATTCTACGGCCATCTGACTAAGAAAGAGCATGCCCTGGGCAATGAGCATCAGGTACACAAAGTTGTAGTCGCGCAACTGCACACCTTTATCTACCAACGCTTGCATTAGAAAAGGGAAGGCCAGCTGGATGATGCTCCCCAGTAACAAGCCCAAAAGCAGCTGCCAGACCAACGCCTTGTGCGGCCGGATGTATTGCCACAAGATGCTTAGCCCTACCTGTCGTTGGTCTTCGCCCTCTCGTTCGTAAAACTCCGGCGTGGGTTCCAACAAGAGCAGGATGCCCTGCGGCTCCGTTTGATACACTCCGCTGAACCAATCGTTCATGAATTCCTGCTCCGTTAGTTGGAGTTTTCCTATGGCAGGGTCTGCCACATAAACTTTGCCATTTGCAATGCGATATACTACAATAAAGTGGTTTTGTTTCCAGTGCGCGATGCATGGCAAAGGCAAGTCGTTTTGCAATCGCGTAAAACTCGTCTTGACTCCTAGGGTGCGCAGGCCGATCTTTTCAGCGGCATCCGCAATCCCCATTAGCGATACTCCTTCGCGATCTAAGTATGCTAGCTCTCGCAAGTATTCCGACGAATAGTACCGCCCGTAGTGGCGTGCAATCATGCGCAAACACGCTACGCCGCAGTCCGAAGCATCTAGTTGCTTGTAAAACGGAAAATTGTCCGTGAGCATGAAATTAGGACTGCTCGTTAATCTTCTTGAACGTCTTGTCCAAGTAGAACAGGTTTTGCGGCTCAGTTCCTATACGCTTAATGATGCTCAGAAGCTCAGTTACTTTACGCTCTGCTTCCTGTTGTTCTAGTACGAACGATTGCAAAAAGAAATAAGTAGCGTGTTCACCGTTTTGCAAACACCAACTGGCTAGCTCGTTGATAGCACGGCCTACGCTGCATTCTAAGTCATAAACTGTTTCAAAGGCATCGAGCACGTTCTTAAATTTTTCCTTCGGCTTGTCTAGCTTGTTTTCTATGCGCGCATGCCCACCGTTTGCATTTACATACTTGTATATCTTTAGCATGTGCTGGCGTTCTTCCTCGGCGCTATTGTAAAAATACTGGGCAATGTTGGGTAGGTTTTCTCCTTCGGCCCAACTAGCCATGGCTAAATAAGCATTAGAGGCAAAAGCTTCTTTTTGAATCTGTTCGTTAAGCTTAGCTTGAACTGACTCGGATAGCATATCGTCTCCTTTTTTTATTTTTATAAAAGTCCTAATCTGTTTAAATTATTTTCTGTACAGTTTCGCCATATTCTGTGCTCTAGTAAGAAAACTACTTTTTTCAACAACAGTTTATTTTTTACCGTGCTTTTCAGCCCATTCGAGCATTTCTGCTATGACGTGAAGGATGCTTTCGCGTGCGCGATAGGAGTGATTTTCATAGGGCAAAATAACAAGACGCGCGATACCTCCGTTGCCATTGATGGCGTGAAAGAGCCGTTCAGATTGTAATGGGAAAGTACCGGCGTTATTATCCGCCTCGCCGTGGATAAGGAGGATAGGCTCATTGATGCGATGAGCATATGTAAAAGGCGAGACGCGAATGTATACCTCTGTTGCTTCCCAAAACGAGCGGCGTTCATTTTGGAAGCCGAAGGGAGTTAGTGTGCGGTTGTATGCTCCCGAACGGGCAATACCGTAGGCATAGTCGTCAGAATGAGCAAGTAGAGTGGCCGTCATGAAAGCTCCATAAGAGTGCCCTCCTACGCCTACGCGGCGGCGGTCTATGATGCCAAGCGAGTCCAAGTAGTCAATAGCGGCGCGGCCCGAGGCGACTGTCTGCTCAATAAACGTATCATTCATTGTTTCTGGATCTCCCACGATAGGCATCGTGGCGTTCATAAGAACTGCATATCCTCTTGTAAGTAGGAACAACGGTGAAGCGTCGCGAAAATACGTAAAGGTATGCTCTGAGCCGCGAACTTGACCAGCGGTGGCAGCATCGGAGTATTCAACAGGATATGCCCAGATGAACAAAGGGAGCCGTTGACCTGGTTGGTAACCGGGAGGGAGATACAAAATACCTGAAAGCGGCACACCGTCATTTCGCCAATACTTGATCAAGCGCTTTTCGGCGCGCGTCAGTTCAGGTGCTGGGTCGGTAAACTGCGTTAATGGCTTTCGAGCCTTGGTTTTCAAATCTACCAGATAGAAATTTGGAGGTTCCGTTTTGCTTTGGTAGCGTGTAACGAGGCGATGCGTATTCTTGTACTCGAACATGACGAACTCTTCATAAGCACCTTCAGGGCAAGCGTATACAGTTTGGCGCTCACCTGTTCTAAGGTTGATCTTATCCAAGCGCGGATAGTCTCCTCGAGGTGAGGCACCGCGACTGTAGAAGTAAGCCCAATCGCCCTCTTGACGCATGATGCGATGGCCGCTAGAGGAACGCGTGTAAAGAGGCGTGCCCGGATCGCTGTAATCGTCGCGAATGCTGCGGTCAAAGAGGACAGTCTTTGCCTCAGGTTTGTCTAGCTCTATGCGGTAGGTAGTTGTCCAACGCCGGTTGCGATCGTACTCGGTTAGCAATACAGTATTTACGTCTGCCGTCCAGTCGAGCTGAGTCAAGCGATGTCGGGTCTTGACGAGCGGTGTTGGCGGTGCCGTGAAAGGCGCATCAAGGCAGAGAAGTTCATCCCGATACTCGACTTTGCGCATCGGGTCGCCGCCATCTAAAGCTTCCACCCAAAGCAGTCGAGCAGGATGTAAGCTTTGCCAACGGAAGTCGCGCGGCCCTTTCACGACCCCCTGGCGTGGAACATCGTCGCTGACCGGGCGATTATCCACTTCGCGAACAAACTGACCGTTCGCATCGCGAATTTCCGTACGGCGCGAAAAGTCATTGTAGGGAACGCGATAAGAAAAGGGCTTTTGCAAAATAGTCACCAGCAGATACTTTTCATCGGGCGACCATTCTGCTTCTAAATACAAATCGGGCAGACAAAGTTGATGGACGTGACCAGTGCTGCTGCGAACAACAGCAATCTGACTAGTAGCATAGTATTCGAAGAGGCGCTCGTCATCGGCGTTTTGCAGGAGGTCTTGATAAGTACGCACTTGAGCAAGTTTGCCTGGAGATGTCTCCTCAATGATCGGTCCTGTAGGAATAGCGGCGGGCCTAGGCGCTGGCCCTCGGTATGCAGGCACCACTTTCGTTAAGAGGCGGTCGCTATCGTGCATCCACTTAAAAGCAGGCCCTAGTACGTCGTTGAGCATCATGTTGCCTGCGCGCTGGCATTCGCCCGTCAGGGCGTTGGCCACCCATAACTCGACACCCATTGGCCCGCGGATCCCAAAAGCAATCTTGCGCCCATCGGGCGACCAGAGTGGCATGCCCGCCAGTGTGCCATGTGTGGGCAATTGAATGCGCACTGGCGCCTCTTGCCATAGCCAACGCACCCATAAGCCCGTATATTCCGTGGTCAGCTGTCGGCAGTTCAGCGCTGTATCTATGCGAATACCTGCTAACCGCGCGTATGGGCGTGCCAATAAACTAATACTCGGATTGGGATTGTGCTCTACCATCAAGATGGCTTCATGGGTTGGGCTCGCGCTCGTTAAAGGAGGCGGCGGCGCCAGCACGAGGGAAACGATATCCGGAGGCGGTTGTTTGTAAGCCTGCGAGAGAAGAAGACTCTCGCTTGCAATCCAAACTAGGATGGCTGCCCTGATTCGCATACGCTATTAACAGGTAGATAAAGGTGAAAAACACGTGCAAATATCTTTTGCTCCGCTCGACTGGAAGTCTCCGTTTTGTGCGAATCCAGCGGGCAAGTTTTCCTTCTTCATTGTAAAAGGAGTGACTTGCAAAAATTTTGAGCACGCGACATGCAGAGGGCAGGGGCGCGAAGGACCGCCTACGAGAACAGTAAGGGAGACCAAAGCCCGTACGAAAGCTAATGCCCTCTATCGGTCAATTCTGATGCAAAAACCTGAAAACTAAGGATCGGTTGACTTAGCCAACAGAAAGATAAACTTATTGCACCCGAAAAGCCAGTATGAATTTCTCGAAGGATTAACCCGTAACTTCAGTCATAAGCTTCGGGATTGCCCATTTAGCCTCAAAATCATTTTAATAATTATGGCTTAAAAAAGCGCAAGCCGGTTAAAATTACTGCGCGATGGAGCATCGAGCGCTGCTCCTACGACTGAAGTCCCAAGCTAGAGGAACTTTTGGCAAAGCATGCTCCCTATTGTCGAGCTTCTGCGCAAAAACACAAAATCAGTAGCCAGTCTTCTCGACTCAGCCAACGAGGAGTAGAGGCCAACGACCTTTAAAGTTGTACTGCATTTTTGCTTGATTAAGGCGACAAGATAAATCTTATATTGCTCTTGTTACCAGTTAATTGTAGGCGCCTGTTCGTCGGATTTCTTTGTCAAATAGCTAACTTTAAAGAATGGTAACTGTGGATTGATTCCAACACAGTCCTATTTTTGCCGCATTCCTATGACTCACTATTGTTGAACTTGACACGCTCTGTGCTGTGCAAACGGACTACTCAAAAGTATCTTACTGGTTGCAGGCTATTCGAAAAATTTCCCATGCGAAGTTGTTTCTTCTCGATGTAACTGTCCTAGGGGTGGTAGTAGGGCTGTTCCTGTTCAGGGTGCCGTTAGAGAAATGGGGAGAGTCTGCGGAGTTGACTGAGCAACCGACCTTCGCTCAAGAAGAGAAGGGCCGATGGAATTTTCCTTTAAGGCAGTTGCGGCTTGAAGAATACTCGCTGAAGCGTGGTGATGCCTTAGCGACCATCTTGCAACAGAAAGGGTTTAGCCCTCAGGAGATATCCCTTATTGTAGAGAGTGCTCGGGGTGTTTTCAGCATGCATTCCCTGCGCACGGGAAAACCACTATACCTTATATATCGGAAAAGACGCGATAACGGAAAGCCGCTCTACGCCGTTTACGAACCATCGCCCTATGAATACATAGTTTTTCACCTATACGACCAGCCCTGTGTAGAGGTGATTAAACGAGATATTAAAGTAGAAACGCGAGTCGCGGCAGGCGAGGTGCAGAGCAACTTGTGGCATGCCCTCGTAGAAAGCGGGCTAAAGGATGACCTTGCCGATGCTATGATTGATGCCCTAGCAGTGTCGGTAGACTTTTACCGCCAAAAGATAGGGGATCGCTTTAAGGTCCTTTACGAGCAAGACATGGTAGAAGGGCAACCCGTAGGCTCAGGCAAAATTCTTGTAGCGGTCTATGAGCGAGAAGGGAAGAGCTACTATGCTTTTCGCTTTTCCCCTTCAGAGGGTAAAACAGAGTACTATGATTACGACGGTAGGCCGGCTCGTAAAGCCTTTTTGAAGGCACCAGTTAAGTACAGCAGAATTTCTAGCCGCTTTAGCATGAATCGATTGCACCCTATTTTGGGCTATCGCCGACCGCATTTTGGCACTGATTATGCCGCTCCGTATGGCACGCCGATTCTCGCTGTGGCCGATGGAGTAGTCACAGAGGCTACGCAGCGCGGTGGAAACGGTAAATACGTGCGCATTCGGCACGATAAAGTCTACGAAACCCAATACTTGCACATGAGTAGCTTCGCTCGCGGCATTCGCCCAGGAGTGCGAGTCGTGCAAGGGCAAGTCATCGGTTATGTCGGCGCTACAGGACTGGCTACGGGTCCGCACGTATGTTTTCGCTTCTGGAAAAATGGTCAACAGGTAGATCACCTTCGCTTAAACCTACCTCAGCCTGAGCCGATTTCTGGTCAACTTTGGGAGGCCTTCAAAGCAAGGCGAGATAGTTTGCTCGAGCAACTTAAGAGGATAGAATATCCTCGCACGTCCGCTGAAAAAAAACCAAATACGGCTCCATAATCAAAGGTGCCGTAAAAAAGTTAGTCGAGAATACTTATTCAACCTCTATTCTTTCTTTCGTTCACCGTTCTTGGCGCTCAGGTTGCAGGTATGCATGCACTTTGGGCAACCTCTTGCAAGTAGTACGATATGCCCCACATGGGTCAAAAGAGCCAAAAGAGAGCATTTAATGGCATGTGCAATTCGCCAGCTAGGCACTGCAATAAAAATCGCTGGTAATACTCTTAGGAGGGCTTCTTCCCTCGCAGCAACATTGCTTCCAATATGGAGTAAGCGCTTCTATGCTTCAAGCGGCAAAATACAGCTCAGCACAAATGCATGCGGATACGCCTCGAGGCCCCTGCTGGCTACCTCCTGTATCATACTCCTGAACCTTTGGCGGTGGTTTAGGGCTGCCTTTCTCCATTCCTTTCTTGCAGACGACCACCCAGATGCCCTACACCGCCTATGTCTAGCATCTGCGAGAGTCAGGTTTGACTTGTGTTCCATATTACCCAAGTCGATTCGATGCGTCATTGATTTTCAGTTTTTTTTCATGAGAACCCATCAAAGGAGAATACGGGCCTTTGGAGCGTTTTCCTATAGCCGCGACTTCAATTGTGGGAGCAGCGCTCCCACTCACTGTGGCGCAACGCGCTCAATCATTTCGCCTCTTTAGAACCAAAACCGTTAGGATGGTCTGAGCATCAGCATACTATCGGAGGAAAGAGCTCTATCGGAGCAGACCGCATGTTGAAGAGGTAACTCTGCTCCACCTGCGCATAGGATTAGTTGTTAAACCTTGCGGCATTCGAAAAAGAAGGCGTAATATGGGCTTAACAATTTAGTAACATAGGCTTTCATACCTAGCGCGGCAACTTTCGGAAGTTTGTCGTTGCCATTGACAAAGCGAGCTACCATGTTGCCGCCTTTACCGCCCGAGCCTCAACCTGTGCTTCAGAGCGAACGCCTTAAGCTGGAGCCGCTAGACAGGGAACATTTTGAGGAACTCGTGGCGTTGGGTAAGGACCCTCGCATTTGGGAGCACTTTCCAGAAAGTCGCGCCGAAGAGGTTACGCATTGGAGACACCTAGAAGAGGCTCTGGCTTTGCGCTTGGCAAAGGAGCATCATCCCTATGTGATTCGCTTGACAGCTAATGGGAAAATTGCCGGCTACACGCGCCTGCACAATTGGAATGCGGCACATCGGCGCGTTGAGACGGGTTCTTGGCTTCACCCTGATTTCTGGCGCACGGGCGTCAACGTAGAAAGCAAGTGGTTGCTGTTGCGCTACTGTTTTGAGGAATTGTGCTTAGTTCGCGTACAGTTTCGCACCTCGCCTGAAAACGTGCGTTCGCGGCTGGCCCTAGAGAAGCTGGGTGCCACATTCGAGGGCATTTTGCGCAACGACCGCATCTTGCCCGACGGGCGGTGCCGTCACACCGCGCTGTATAGCATTATTGCTGAAGAGTGGCCTAAGGTGAAAGAGCGACTACTCCAGCGGATCCAGCGTCATCAGGGTTCGAGCCAAAATACCGCAATAGTAACCTTAGTAAACGCAGGTATTTTTTAAATCGTTATCGCGCGGGGGTCGTTGTATCTTTCGGCAGCTATGCTAACCCGCATACCAGCTCTTTTGCTGCGCCAAGTCGCGCTGTTGCTCCTTATGCTCGGCTTAGCCGCGATTATCTTCTATACGTTGCGCGCTTATTTGCCAGCCTTTTTAGGAGCATATACCCTTTATGTATTGCTGTCTCCCTTGATGGCTTTTCTCGTTGAAACTAAGCGATGGCCTCCTTTACTCGCTGCATTCTTGCTCATCGTGCTAGCAAGCGGCATCCTTGGCATGGTAATTTATGCGCTCGTTTATTTAGTCCAGGAGCCCTTAGTCTCGGCCATTCAGTACTCACCCAAGATTCTTCAAAGCATCGAGCGAGTAGCCGCTTATTTCCATGAGCGATACGGGTTTGATTTAATAACTGCGGAAAACCTTCGTACCCTCATGCTTTGGGTAAGCGTTCAAGTGAGGGCGCTAATATCGGCTACGCTAGATGGCGTCGTAATGGCGCTTTTGGTCATTTTTGTTTTATACTACATGCTAGTAAACCGGATGCGCGTAGAGAAGGCTTTTTATCATTGGCTTCCCTTCAGCGAAGCCAATATTACGGAGTTCAAAGCACGTCTCAACGCTCTAGTGTTCAGCAATGCGTTAGGGGTTCCATTTATGGGCTTAATCCAAGGGTTAGCAGGTTTGCCTTTCTATTGGCTGATTGGCGTGCCAGACATTTGGCTGTGGTTTGCCGTTACGTGCATTTCTGGAATGCTTCCCGTTGTAGGGGTCGCATTGGCTTATGTGCCTTTGTCAGTGGTGATGCTAACCCATGGAGAACCTTTCAAGGCTGTGGCGCTTTTTCTGTACGGTTTCGTCGTCATTGGTTCGGTAGACAACCTAGGGCGCATGTGGTTGCAGAGGCGTTTAGGCGAAACCCATCCACTCATTACTTTATTTGGCGTAATTGCTGGTATACAGCTGTTTGGATTCATTGGATTGGTTTTTGGTCCTATTTTAATTGCGCTCTTTCTGCTAGTGGTGCGTATCTATGGGCGTGAGTTTGGGCGCTCTGCCAAGTGGTCAGGGCGGAGCTAGGTTTTCTCCTAAAACAAAAAAAGCCCGCCGAAGCGAGCTTTTGTCGTCGGGATACCAGGATTCGAACCTGGGACCCCCTGCTCCCAAAGCAGGTGCGCTACCGGACTGCGCTACATCCCGAACACTTTGATCGCGCGGATGGGGCGGGATTCGAACCCGCGGTACGAGTTTACCCCGTACGACGGTTTAGCAAACCGTTGGTTTAAGCCACTCACCCACCCATCCAAACCGGTGGCTTACCGCGCCTGCAAAGGTAAAACAAAGCCTTTAGCATAACCAAATTTTTATGCCTGTTTTTTGTTCTAAGTCATAAAGGTCATTTTGACCTTTTTCTCGATTTCCTCCATGGTTGCTCGGAAGGAGGCATCGGTATCCAGCATATCTTGAACCGTGCGCAAGGAGTAGATGATGGTGCTGTGGTCGCGCCCGCCAAACGCTTTACCAATGGCCTTCAAGGAAGCATTGGTTAGCCGCTTGCACAGGTAAATAGCTACATGCCTTGGAACGACGAACTGGCGCTTGCGGCTTTCTTGCGACAGACGCTCGACCGGTAAGTTAAAGTGGTCGGCTACGAGTTTTTGAAGAGCCTCAATCGTAATGCCTCGATTTGGCGATGCGACAAAATTGCGGATAGCCTCTCTGGCTAGGTCTAGACTGATCTCTCGACGCATCAGGGTGGTTTGGGCTAACAAAGCTGCCATGACGCCCTCTAGGTCACGCACATTATCCTTCACATTGTAGCAGATGTACTCGAGCACTTCTGGATTGGCTTTTACGCCGGCTCGCTCCAACTTGGCGCCCAAAATGGCAATGCGAGTTTCCAAGTCGGGCGCCTGTAAGTCGGCGCTTAGCCCCCACTTGAAGCGCGAGATCAGGCGGTCTTCGATGTCCTCTAGGTCGCGAGGAGGACGGTCAGAGGTCAGGATAATTTGCCGACCTGTTTGATGTAACTGATTGAATAAGAAAAAGAAAATCTCCTGCGTCTTTTGTTTACCCGACAAAAATTGAATATCGTCCATGATTAGGACGTCCAACGACTGGTAGAAGTTGACAAAGGCGTTGACATCGTTTTTCTTAATGGCCTGGATAATCTGATTAGTGAACTCCTCCGTCGATACGTATAAAACCAGCTTTTCAGGGAAACGCTGTACGATATCATTTCCGATAGCTTGAGCTAAGTGGGTTTTCCCTAGCCCTACCGCTCCGTAAATAAACAAGGGATTAAAGGCTGTGCCTCCAGGCTTCTTGGCTACGGCAATGCCAGCGTTGCGAGCCAGGCGATTGCAATCACCTTCAATAAATTGCTCAAAAGTGTAATTAGGATTCAGATTAGGGTCTACTCGGTCGCGCCGAATGCCTGGAATGATGCGCGGGTCTTTGATTTTTTCGATATCAAAGGTACCCGGAATCAGGCTAGACTCGGAGGATGCTGCCGTTTCCGATAAGGCCTTATTTGGCGAATTTGAACGCCCATCACTGCCATTTAAAATGCAATAGCGCAAGCGACCCTCTTTACCTAAAACCTGATGGATGCTCGTCCGGAGAACCTGTACGTAATTCTCCTCCAGCCATTCGTAAAAGAGCTTATTCGGCACGGCGATCGTCAGCACCGAATCTTCTAGTTGCACGGGCCGAATCGGTTCGAACCATGTCTGAAAACTCTGAGGTGGGACGTTTCTTTTGATAATGTGTAGACACCTATCCCACACCACCTGGCAATTATTCGTCATAGCCAAGATAGTTTTTGGACTCAAACAAACCTAGATAACCCTCTAAGGATCGCGGCTATCGGAAGGGAGGACAAAGATTGGAGAAACGGATGGCATTTGAAAAAGCTCAAAGACACTTTTCGACGAAAATTTTTTTCCTCTTTATAGGGAGGCAATCAGCCCTCTGACAATCAGAGACATAATTGCGAAGGCAAAAAAGGGTATACAGATTAAAATGCTTATATTTGGAAAATACTTTATTTTGTTCTAAAAAAAGGACGAAAGCTGGGCTTTTAACAAAACGATTATTCGTTTTCCTTGAAAATTATGCATATGCGTGTTCGGCACATTCTCGAGGAGAAGCGGCTCATGAGATACAGCGAACACGTCACTTAAACTATACGCCGCTAGTGCCCTACCTCTTGCAGAATGGCCACCTCTTGCTAGATAAGAAGCGTCCTACGTTAGTTCATCGCATACTGAATATGGCGAGAAAAACAGTGCTGCTGTAGGACATGTAAAGGAAGTACTTCTAAAAGTATGCCGAAAAGCTGACTGTTAGAAAAGCTGTCCGGCTTCAGTTCGAATTGCCACGATGGCTTTCTGGAGGGGCGTAGGCTCGCCCTGTGCTTCGAGCATAGCAAACAAGCGCTGCACGAGGGCCTCATCGCTTGCCTGAGGGTCGAGCCCTTCTGCTGCTTGCGTAATGAGCATAAGGGTCTGTTGACGTGCAGTTGTGATGATGCGCCAAAGCGTGTCAGAGACAAAGAGCTGCTGCGAAGTATTGTGGTCAAATTCCTGATTAATTGATATGAGCAGGGCATGGGTAAGTTGGGCTACAGTCATGCCAGGGGTTCGTACCCGCAAGAGGGTGTTTGGAATAGAAGTGCGTTCGCAGAGTAGCGTTAGGCGTTCATAGGCTTGAATGCGCAAAGGGAGGGTTATCTTTTGGGCATCTTGGCGCAGCATAAGGGAATCCATCCGTTGACGCTCCTCTAACAGCAGTTTGAGCATGAAATAAACCGTAAAAAATACTACCAACGAGGGCAGCGTCAGCTTAAGAATTTCAAAAAAAAGATTCATACCGCGAAAAGTGCAACTCAAAAGGGCAAGCAAAGGTATAGTAATGCCGCTTTGTCCTCTGCGGAGCAACCCTTAAAAAGAGGCCATCCTCCTGGCAAAACTTTAACCTCATAAGTTGCGTTTAGTAATACTATAAATTTGCTGCAGGGAAAACACTACTTTCTATGGAGAATACGCAAAACAAGGTACAGGCAACATCTTCACCCATCATCCTCACGCCGGGAGCCGTTGAGCAATTGCGCCTTATTCGCCAGCAAGAAAATATTCCGGAAGAGTATGGCTTGCGCGTCGGAGTAAAGGGAGGCGGTTGCTCGGGTTTCTCTTATGTCTTGGGTTTTGACTTGCCAAAAGAAGGCGACGACGTCTTCGAAGTCAGTGGAATCAAAGTGTTGATGAACCGGGCGCATGCCATATACCTGCTAGGAATGGAGATTGATTTTGTCAACGGCCTAGATAACCGCGGTTTCAAGTTTAACAATCCGAATGCGTCTTCCACCTGCGGGTGCGGCACGTCGTTTTCTGCATGAGAATGAAGCGGGGGTTCTCTCTTGTTTTGCCTAAAGAACTAAGTGCCTGTAAGTGGAGGAACGCTGCTGACATTGGCTAGTTGACAGTTCTCGAAGAGGCCGACGCTCTGTCTCCCCCCTGCGCAGGCACTGCTCCTAAGACGCCAAAGATAGGAAAGCAAAAGCAGCCTCCGACGAGCGTTAACTCGTCGTATGTGCTCTGACGCACAGCCTTCAGACCACGATATTTATAATGCGCCCAGGTACAACAATAACCTTCTTTACGCCATTGGCTCTTGCATAGCGCAACACAAAATCTTGTCGCAGGGCAAGTTGCTCGATCTCTTGTATAGTGGCATGAGCGTCTACTTCGATGTTTCCTCGGAGTTTGCCGTTGACTTGCACAGGATAGACAATCCGATCAGTCTCTAAGTAATGCTCATTGTAGGCTGGCCATTGAGCATCGCAAACCGTAGTAGAATGGCCGAAGCGATGCCAGAGCTCTTCGGCGAGATGAGGGGCGAAAGGTGCAATTAAAACGACTAAAGGCTCTAAGATTGCTCTCTTGTGGCATTTCAAGTCGCGCAGTTCATTAACCAAGATCATTAGATGGCTAATACAAGTATTCAGGGAGAATCGCTCGATGTCGTCGGTGATTTTCTTAATGGTGAGGTGCAAGGCGCGGAGTTCTTGCCGCGTGGGTTCAGTCTCTTGAACCAGCCAAGTGTTGTCGGCACCCACATAAAGGCTCCATAGGCGCTTAAGGAAGCTTTGTACTCCAGTGATACCTTTGGTATCCCAAGGTTTACTCGTCTCCACAGGGCCGAGAAACATCTCGTACATGCGGAAGCAGTCGGCCCCGTACTGCTCGATGACGTCGTCGGGATTTACTACGTTGTACTTCGATTTGGACATTTTCTCAATCTCGTAAGTGCACAAGAAACGCCCTTCTGGGCCAACTTTAAAGTTGGCTTTTTGAAACATAGGGCGTTTGCGCGCTTCCTCTATGTTGAGGACGTCTTCGGAGACGAGAGAAATATCCACATGTAAGCGACTAAAGCACTCGGGCGAGTACTTTGCAGTCAGCTCATAGGAAACGAAGAGTTGCTCTATCTCTGGCACGTGTTCGCTCATGAAGAAGGGCTCACGGCTATGCAGCGCCTGCCGGATTCGGTTGGCGGTCTTTTCATGCGCGTTAATGTCTGCTGCTAATTCTTCCGTGAAAAGGACGAGGAGGCGTTTTCCATCTGCTTCGGCCCTCTGGCGAACGATTTCGATTTTCTCGGCTTTTTTCCAAGAAACCACTTCGATTACTAGGTCGTTGGTAGCAAAGGCAAAGTCGTACATAAAAGACTCTTCGGCAAGTGTTTGAGGAATTCGCATAGGGCCGAAGCTATCTAGATAGGGTTTGAGAACCTTTATCCAGAGATATTCTTCGTAGAAGGACTCTTTAGCGCGGAAAATGATGCTCGATCTGCCTTGAATCATGCCCTGATTGATGAGCTTCTTAGCGAATTCGCGCTCGGGCACCAGACCTAGGTCGTAGAGGAAATGATTCCAGAACCGGCTATACAGGAGATGGCCTACAGCATGCTCTGCGCCACCAATATACCAGTCTACACAGCGCCAGTAGGCTAAAGCTTCCTGGCTGCAGAAGGCCTCGTCGTTATGTGGGTCCATGTAGCGATACCAATACCACGAGGAACCGGCCCAGCCAGGCATGGTACTATATTCGTATTCGTAAGTTTCCTCCGGGGTGGGGCGGTAGCGCCAATGCTGAGCTCGCGCCAACGGCGGTTCCCCTGTTTCGGTAGGGAGGTATTTGTCTATTTCGGGCAAAACAAGCGGGAGTTCGTTTTCAGGCAACAGATACGGTACACCGTCTTTCCAATAAATGGGTATTGGCTCGCCCCAATAGCGTTGGCGGCTGAAGATGGCGTTGCGAAGTTTGTACTGAATGCGTGCCCTGCCCAAGCCTCTTTGCTCTAGCCACTGCAGCAAGACAGGTACTGCCTCTTCGAAGGTGAGGTTGTTGATAATGCCAGAGTTGATATATCGACCTTCTTTAGTAGGATCGGCAGCTTGGTCGAGGTTCTTTTGACTGTCTAGAATAGGAATAATCGGTAATTGAAATGCCTTAGCAAAATTCCAGTCGCGTTGGTCGCCGCTTGGGACGGCCATAATGGCTCCTGTTCCGTATCCAACTAACACGTAATCAGCTACGTAGATAGGGATTGTCTGACCCGTTATCGGATGGATGGCAAATGCACCTGTATTGACCCCGGTGACACGCTTAACCTCTGCCATGCGTTCGCGCTCTGAACGGGAAGCTACCCATTTTAAATAAAGCTGAACCTCAGGCCGCTGAGCAGGTGTAGTGATTATGGAGACGAGTTCATGTTCAGGAGCTAGCACCATGAAAGTCGCTCCGTAAATAGTATCCACACGCGTAGTGAAAATCTCGATGAAGAGCCCATCGTGGCCCTGTACCGGAAAACGAACGATGGCACCTTCCGAGCGACCGATCCAGTTGCGTTGCTGATCTTTAATGGCTTCAGGCCACTGGATTTCGTCTAAGCCACGCAAAAGGCGCTCGGCGTAGGCAGTAATGCGCATGCTCCACTGTTTCATGCGCTTGCGCTCTACGGGGTAGCCGCCTCGCTCACTCACTCCGTCTTTCACTTCGTCGTTAGACAGCACCGTGCCTAGCGCTGGACACCAGTTGACGAAGGACTCCTCCGGAAAGGTCAGGCGATATTTAAGTAAGAAGAGCTGCTTTTCCTTTTCGGAAAAATCGTTCCACTGTTGTGCCGTGATGGTAGGAGTGTCGTCGTCACATGCCGCTCGAATATTTGCATTGCCCTCTTTTTCAAGCCTCTTTACCAAATCTTCGATGGGCAGTGCCTTGTCGGCATCGTAGTCGTAATAATGTCGAAAAAGTAACGAGAAGATCCATTGCGTCCATTTGTAGTACTTGGGGTCGCAGGTGCGTACTTCGCGGCTCCAGTCGAAGCTCAGGCCAATGTTTTCCAGTTGTTGGCGATAGCGCCGAATGTTTTCCTCTGTAGACACGGCTGGATGGATGCCCATTTCAATGGCGTACTGCTCTGCAGGTAGGCCGAAAGCATCAAACCCCATCGGGTTAAGGACATTGAAACCTCGCAAGCGCTTGTAGCGGGCAATAATGTCGCTGGCGATGTATCCCAAGGGATGGCCTACGTGTAGCCCTGCTCCAGAGGGATAGGGAAACATGTTGAGAATGTAAAACTTAGGTTTATCTGGTCGTTCGGACACTCGATAGACCTGGTGTTTTTTCCACCATTCACTCCATTTTTTTTCAATCAAACGCGGTTGATACTCCATTCCCAACAGTTCGATATACGTTTTAATTTTTATTGCTATCCGTTCTTTGTGAGCCTAAGGGAAGAACTCAGCCCTTCGCCCTCCAGGATGTCGGCGAAAGCGTCGACAACTGTCGGCAGACAAAAGCACCAAAACTCGCCTGAATTCACACTCTTATTTGAGAGGCTCATCGAAAACTCGAAGTTAGAATTGTCGTTTGACCAGTTAGTTGATGCAGCGGTACTACGCATTCAGCATGACGGGCATAACGAGCATCAGGATTTCCCGGTCGGTGTTTTCTTCTTCTACGGGAGTTAAAACGCCAGCGCGTGAAGGAGTTGAGAGCTCAAGCTTGATTTCATCGGTATCCAGGACACCCAACATTTCCACTAAAAACTTGGCGTTGAAGGCTATGCGAAGAGGTATGCCCTCGTAAGTACAGGGCATTTGCTCAGTAGCCTCATTAGAGAAATCCAAGTCCTGAGCAGAGAGGGTCAAATTCCCATGGGCAATGTCTAAGACGACTTGGTTGGTAGTTTTGTTGGCGAAAATAGCTATGCGCTTGAGAGAATTTTGAAAGTCAGCTCGCTGAACGATGAGGCGATTCGGATTGTCTACAGGGATGACGGCATTATAATCGGGATAGCGCGCATCAATGAGGCGGCACACGAGATGAATACTGTCAAAAGTGAAGAAGGCGTTGGCGCAGTTGAAGGCAATTTCGACGGTAGCGTCGGCGGGTAAAGTATTTTTTAAGAGGGTAAGCGCCTTTTTCGGGACGATGAAGGAGGTAGCCACTTCGCCCACGAGGTGCGGAGTGGTGAATTTGACTAGCCTGTGTGCGTCCGTAGCTACGCAAGTAAGTTTGTGAAAATCCACTTGGAAGTATACCCCAGTCATAGCTGGGCGTAATTCGTCGTTAGAAGTAGCGAAAGCGGTTTTTGCAATCGCCTCGACGAGATATTTGCTGTTAATTTTCACAGAATCTACATTCTCAGGTTGAGGTACTTCGGGAAAATGGGTTCCTCTTTCTCCCGCAACTTTGTATCTACCGTAAGAGGAGGTGATTTCAATAGAAAAGTTTTCCTCGTTTACTGACAAAGTAATGGGTTGCGGGGGCAAGGCCTTCAGGGTGTCTAACAAGAGCTTGGCGGGCACGGCCACGGAAAAATCTTCGTCTGCCTGCACTTCCAATTGGGTAGATATAGTAGTCTCTAGATCGGTGGCACAAATAGAGAGATGTTTACCCGACACTCCAAAGAGGAAGTTCTCTAAAATGGGCAGAACAGGATTGGAACCCAAGGCGCCGGCAGCAACTTGAACGTGCTTAAGGAGTTCGGAGGAGGAGACACTAAACTTCATGACGATAACAAAATAGAAGATGTATACTTGGATTTTCGCGCCGATATTCGTAGCAGCTCTCGTTTCTCTTGGAAGCCAGGTTAGAAAACAATGCAGAAGTAACGCTATTGATACAAATTGCTTTTTGGAAAGAAATCCGAGGCAAAAGTAAGGCAGGGCTTTTCGTTTGTGTGCAAAAAATAAAGAGAGCGCTTACCTTTGGCCGGCTTCCACGAGTGCGTTCTTGTGTGCGCGAAGACGTTTACTTAAGAGTATGGCAAACCCTTCGAATCGGAGATCTTCCCTAAAGCGAAGTGCTCCTTTCATTCGGCCGGTAGGTCCGCTGAAGTTGCCGCGTCCTAAGCTACTTCATTTAGACAATGGAATGCCTTTATACTTGCTCCATTTCCCGGAACGCGAGATTCTAAAAGTAGAAGTACTTTATCGCGCCGGAAGGCCTCAGGAGGCTAAACCTCTGGTGGCTCGTGCTACAAGCCGCCTGGTGCGCGAAGGAACGCGCCAGCGCAGCGCCGCTGAGTTGGCAGAGTATTTCGACTTTTATGGCGCTGGTCTTAGTATACCTATCAGCCTGGACTTTAGTAGCTATACTCTATTTGGTCTGTATAGGTATCGACACGAGCTGCTTCCTGTGTTTGCAGAGATGCTGCAAGAACCAGCTTTTCCTGAGCAAGAATTAGAAACCTACAAGCGCAATAGCATTCAAGAACTCCTCTTGGAGCTAGACAAGCCTGAAGTAATGACTTATCGGTGCCTCACTGAATGCATCTTCGGCACGGAACACCCCTACGGCTATAACTCTTCTGTGGAAGGTTATCGCGCCCTTCAGCGCGAAGACCTCGTGGAGCACTTCGACCGTTGGTTTACTCCGACTAATGGCGTCCTAATTGCCAGTGGCCATGTGGACGACGATGTGTTGCGCTTGTTGAATCGAACCTTTGGTCAAATACCGCCCAGACCTACACCGCCTATGCCGCCACTCCCTTCTTCGGATGCACCGCCTCGTTGGGTGCATTTGCCGCAGCCTAATGCTCACCAGACAGCTATTAAAATCGGAAGGCGCATGTTCAATCGGCAGCATCCCGACTACAACGCCTTCTCCGTCCTCAACATCGTACTAGGCGGCTACTTCGGTTCGCGTTTGATGAGCAATTTGCGCGAAAAGCGCGGCCTTACTTATGGCATATACTCCAGTCTTGATGCGCTGGCCCACGATGGTTATTTTTATATTGCTGCCGAGGTGCACGACCAAAAAGCCGACCTGGCTTTACGCGAAATCTTCACTGAGATGCGGCGCCTTCAAGAAGAGCCTATCCCTGCTGCTGAATTAAACATGGTACGCAATTACCTCTCTGGCATGTTGCTCAATGGTATAGATGGGCCGTTGAACATCTCCGACCTAGTTCGCGCCTACGTTGCAGAGAATCTCCCCTTTGAGGCTTTCGAAGCCCAAGTGTATACCATTCAAACGATAGATGCACCTGCGCTTCAACAACTTGCACAGCACTACTTGAACCCAGATGCATATTGGGTAGTCACTGCTGGAAGAAAGGAAATTGTGTTGAAGGAAGGTTTTGAATGCATCTTCCGCACCCCAAAAGTAGAAAATCATGAATAAAAATCCCAGTAGGAAAGCAGGGAAAGGATGTTTCGATG
>JANWXM010000021.1 GCA_025055285.1 Saprospiraceae bacterium | reverse complement strand
GACGTGGAGCGACGAGGAGGTGGCCGCAGTCTTCGAGGTTCCAAAAGAGGTGGTAAGCCGTCTGCGCAGCAAGTTGTGAATTAATTGATAAGTTGTTTTTCCTGTAGTCAAGTCTTAGTTCGCAAAAGAACTTCAAGTGTTCAAAGCAGAATTCTTACCTTTGCGCGGTCACAAGGTGTTTTTTTAAGGGCCCGTAGCTCAGGTGGTTAGAGCAGCTGACTCATAATCAGACGGTCGCGGGTTCAATTCCTGCCGGGCCCACTAAAAAGGAAAAGTCCCCCTTGAGTGACCTTCGCTCAAGAGGGACTTTTGAATTTTATTCCTCCTCAGACGTCTTTTTCTTCTTGCTTTTTTTACTTTCGTCCTCAAGCTGTTTTTTCAATTGAGCTAAAGCATCCAGGTCGCCAAGAGTTTCTTTTTCCACTTTCTTTTGAACCTCCCCGATAGCAGCTTGGGTTTCTGCCATTTCGCGCATTTTCTCCTCTCGGGCAGCTGCTTCCGCCTTTTGTTTAACATCCTCCCAGTAGCGCACGTGGGAAGCGATAATGCGGCGTTCGTCTTTATAAAACTCAATTATCTTTACCGTTAGGGTCTCTCCCACTCCTGGGAAGGTATTGTCTTCCTTGCGCAAGTGCTTGGCTGGGATGAAGGCCTCTACCTCAGCGCCGTGAGAACTCATTTGGAGAACAGCACCCTTGTCGTCGCGCCGCATCACTGTTCCTTCGTGGTAAGAACCAACGGGATAAATGGTCTCAAAGGTATCCCACGGGTTTTCCTCTATGTGTTTGTGGCTGAGGCTAATCTGACGTTTCTCTCGGTCTACTTCGAGCACAACTACCTCAATGGGCTCTCCAATCTTTGTAAATTCACTAGGATGCGCATAGCGTTTCGTCCAGCTGAGGTCACTGACGTGTACCATGCCTCCTACACCCTCCGCTAGCTCAACGAAGATGCCATAGTTCGTCATATTCTTAACGATACCCGTGTGCCGCGAACCCACTGGGAAGCGCGTATCTACCTCTGTCCAAGGATCTGGAGTCAGCTGTTTGATGGAGAGCGACATTTTCCGCTCCGTACGGTCTAAGGTTACGATCCGCGCTTCTACTTGCTGGCCAATTGTAAAGTACTCGCGCGCATTGACACTCTGCGAGCTCCAGGTAACCTCACTGACGTGGATAAGCCCCTCTACGCCAGGCAGAATTTCCACAAATGCGCCATATTCTTCAATGTTAACGACTCGGCCACTAACAACAGCCCCTTCTTTAATTTCGGGTGGCAGTATCTCCCAAGGATGAGGCGTCAACTGCTTAAGACCAAGGCTAATGCGTTTCTTGTTCTCATCAAAATCTAGCACAACCACGTGAAGGCGCTGATTAAGCTGCAGTACCTCTGAAGGATGTGAGATGCGCCCCCAACTAATATCAGTGATATACAGTAGGCCATCTACTCCTCCCAAATCGAGGAAAGCTCCAAAGTCGGTAATGTTTTTAACGATTCCTTCTAATACTTGACCGCGCTCTAAACTCGCCAGGATTTGTTCGCGTTGCTCTGCTAAATCGCTCTCAATAAGGGCTTTGTGACTGACGACGGCGTTCTTGATTTGCTCGTTGATCTTTACGACCTTAAACTCCATCGTCTTGCCCACATACTGATCGTAATCTGTAACAGGCTTAATATCAATTTGAGAACCTGGCAAGAATGTTTCCAGCCCATTGCAATCTACAATCAGCCCTCCTTTTGTCTTGCTAATGACGGTTCCTCGGATAATAGCACCGGTCTTGTAGGCCTCAACGATGCTTTCCCAAGCGCGTAGGATCTTTGCCTTCTTACGCGAAAGCCCAATTCGCCCTTCGCTATCTTCTTGGCTTTCAATGTACACCTCAACTTCATCACCTTTCTTTATCTCGGCTAAGTCACGGAATTCGCTCAACGGAACTAGCCCATCGCTCTTGTAGTTGATGTCGAGAACGACATCGCCCGCAGTAATAGCGCTCACACGCCCTTTAACAATTTCATTTTCCCTTATTTGTGTAAGCGCTGCTTCGTACTGCTGAAGCAATGCCTTGCGCTCTTCTTCAGAATAGGTGATTGCTCCGCGTTTATCAATGTTCCAATTGAATTCTTCGTGCGAAGAAGTAGCATCGCCGCCAGTCAAAACCTCGACAGGTAAGTCTTCCTCTTGATAAGACTCAGGCGCAATGATTACTTCTTCCTCTTCTTCGTCCTCCACCGACTGTTCAGTAGTTTCATGCTCAGTCTCAGCATCCGCCGAATAAAGGACTGACTCATCGGAGTATTCTAACTCACGAGTCTCTCCTTTAAAGGGCTTTCCCTCTTCAATAGAGGCTTCTGCTACTTCTGTGGAGGCTTGTCGGTATACCGCCTCGCCTTCTCTGTTCTCGGATGGTTTTTCTACTTCCTGCGGCGTTTGCTCTTCTAGAGCAGGTGTCTTTTCATCGTCGAGCATCATATATGTATGTTAGTAAAAAATTGGCTTTCCTGGGCCTTTTTAAATGGAAATAAATAGAGGCCTCTCTACCCGGGCGAGACCTTTACCCCTTTCCTTTCTGGCAAAAAACCAAAAAGGCCCGCAAAGGTACGCCTTGTGCAGGTAAAAGAGCGTGCTCAGAGAAAGTTTTTCGCATATTTTTTTCTTAGGAAGTGCCAGTTGACGATAAGGGGTGTTTTCCGCACCTAGTTTTGCACAGGAGTTTAGTTTCCAATTGCCTCTTAAATACTTTTTGTACGAGGAGTAGCTTCAGCTTTGTCTTTGGCGCGCAAGGTTTAAAAGTTGATCAGCGCTAGTGACTGGCTCTTCCAATTTGAGCCATCTGGCTACTGTGGTATAGACTAGGGTTGGCGCAGAGTGTCTGTTGTGCGGCTGATGCAGGGCTCTTGCGCCAGATGATTTAGAAAGTTTGTTTCCTGCTGCGTCTAGAAGGAGCGGATGATGCAGAAAAATAATTTTGTTGAAGTCGAGTAAGCCGGCGCACTGAGCGAGGTATTGTTGAGCGTGTGTAGAGGGTCGTAGGTCTTCGCCGCGAATAACATGGGTGACACCAAAGTGAATGTCGTCGGCTACGGAGACAAGTTGATAGGCGGGTATGCCATCGCGGCGCCGCACGACAAAATCGGGCGGCATATAAGCAGTATTGTGAGGTAATGGAGTGCGCAAGCGCCACGCGACGTTGAGGTCATCTAGTGAACAAGCTTGCTGTCGAAAATGCTCTGGATAATAACCGTTTAGAGCAGCTAATTCCCGACGCGATTTGGCACATGCGAATACAACCCCCTTTGCTCGCAATGTGCCAAGCAAGTGCTCATACAAGGGCAAGCGGAAGCGCTGTGACCAGCAATTTTCGAGCTCTGCCGGCGAGCGCGGACCCTCGTCCCAATCTATGCCTAACCAATGGAGGGTATCGAAGATGTTCTGTACGTACTCAGGACGTTTTCGCTCCGCATCCAGATCATCAATGCGCAAAAGCAACCGCGCCCCTGGTCGAAGGCGTGCAGCGAGCCAATTAAGTACAAAATTAACGGCGTTTCCTAGATGCAAAAAACCCGATGGTGTAGGTGCAATTCGCAAGAGGCTTCTTGAGCCCACGCATTGCACAAAAGAGGTCCATTCTTCAGCAAATGTAGAGGCAGAGCGCTCCATAAAATGACGCTACTGCGGTTTGTTCTGCTCAAAACGTTTGATAAGTTCTTCTAGCGGCGTACCCAAATTCTTTAGGGCAGCCTTTACATCATCGGCATATTCGGGATCATTAGGATAACGCCTTAGAAATTCTTCATACGTTCTTTTAGCATTATCCAGCTCCTTGAGGTCATCTTCATAGAGGATGCCCATCATAAATAAGGCCAAAGGAGCACTTTTCTGCTGAGGCATCTGTTCGGCCACATGATAATATAGCCTCAATGATGTCCTCGGCTCTCCTATTGAGCGAGCCAAGCTGGCCGCTTGTACGTACAAACGAGCTGCTTTGTTAGGATCTGGATCTTCAATAAGGATGGCGTAACCTTCAGCAGTTTGGAGAAACTTTTCTGCCGTTTGACGATTAACTTCAGCGGTACTGAGGAGCTGGCGATCTAGGCGAGCTAGACAACTATCTATCCAACGCGTGTTTTGCTCTAAGGTAAAACGCATGAGGTCAATATCGTCGGGTTCTCGCGAGAGGTCGGGAGTAGCGCGGTTTTTATATAGGCGCCATATGCGAGCCAATAGACCCGCGGCTTCGGCAACGTCAGCCTTTGAACCGTAGTCTTTTATGGCAGAAACCGCCAATCGAACGGCACCCACATTGTCGCGTACGTGCGTGAATTTTAGTTCGGCTGCTCGAGTTAGGTAGCGGGCATTATCGGCATAGCGTTCAGGATGACGCTGAACAGCTTCCTGATATAGAGCAATGAGGTCGGCGACGAGTTTTGGGTCGGCTGCCTGCGAAATTTTTTTCTCCAGAACTTGAATCCTAGCATCATATTGCTCTCCGCAGGTAGCTAGCACCGTACACGACACGCAGATAAGCAACCATTTATAGATGTTCATGTTTTTAGACTTTTTTATGAAGAGGATGGCAAGAAGGGTTGCTTAATTAAGTCTGTTTAGGGAAGTATTAGTCAGCAATATAGTGGAAAGTGCCAAAAGGTGTATGCAGTTCGACGCAAGGTTTTGAACACGCTTCGACCCTGCCAACCACTTGGGCTCGAATGCCGAAATCTTCGGCAATATCAAGGAGACTCTTGGCCGCTTGAGGCGAGGTGTACACCTCCATGCGGTGGCCCATGTTGAACACTTGATACATCTCAGCCCACGCCGTTTGTCCACTAGCTTGAATAAGCTGAAATACAGGAGGCACTTCGAAGAGATTATCCTTCACGACGCGCACATTGTGCAGGAATTTGAGTACTTTTGTTTGCCCTCCTCCAGTACAATGGATAAGGCCGTGTACGTCTGGCCGATGACGCTCGAAGAAAAGGCGCAGAACGGGTGCGTATGTACGCGTGGGCGACAGTAAGAGTTGACCAATTGTTGTCGGCTTATCCTCTACGTTCAGGGTTTCAGTGAGTTGGTAATGTCCACAATAAACTAAGTCCGGCGGTATAGCGGGATCATAGCTCTCTGGATATTGTTCAGCATATGTTTTCTTCAACACGTCGTGGCGTGCCGCTGTAAGTCCGTTGCTACCGATGCCACTATTGTACTGTTCCTCGTATACAGCCTGGCCGAAAGAGGCTAGTCCGACAACAACATCTCCCGGCTGAATGGCATTGACAATTATCTTGGCACGGGGCATCCGAGCAAAGGCCGTAAAGCCCACATCTATGGTTCGAACTAAATCGCCTACATCGGCAGTTTCACCACCAGCGAGGTGGAGGTTGATTCCCCAACGCCGCATCTTCGCAACAAATTCAGCTGCGCCCTCAATAAGAGCCTTCAGGACCGCACCAGGAATGAGACGGCGATTGCGCGCGATAGTGTTGGATAGTAAGATATTGTCGGTACAACCTGTGCAAGCTATGTCATCTAAGTTCATCACAATGGCATCCTGGGCAATACCGGCCCAAACCGAAAGGTCGTTAGTTTCACGCCAATACAGATAGGCCAAAACAGCCTTTGTGCCGGCAGTATCGGCATGCAGCAAATTACAATAACCTGGATCGCCAGCAGCCACATCGGGCAAGATCTTGCAGAAAGCTTCAGGATATAAGCCCTTATCTAGCCCATGGATGGCCTCATGTACATCGGTTTTAGAGGCGGATACACCGCGTTGGTCGTATTTAGAGCTATTTTGTGTTGGCATGCAGCAGAGTAAAGTGCGCTCAAGAACGTGGGCTTGAGTTATTTTTCCCAAGGGCGAAGGGAAGCCGTTTGTTCGTAGATGTGACGTAAGATGGCTTTATCTAAATCGGTTAAGTTTCGATTGCGTCGCTGCAAGACACGCTGGGCGGTGGCACAGGCTTCTTCAAAGGTGTATGTGCGGAAACCCGAGTCCGGCCCGCCCCAAGCAAAATCAGGAATGAAATGGCGAGGATACCCTGAACCAAAGACGTTGGCGAAAACGCCCACGACGGTTCCTGTATTGAACATGGTATTTATGCCGCATTTAGCGTGGTCACCCATGAACAAACCGCAAAGTTGAGTACCTGTTCTCACGAAGCTTTCCTCGGCATAGTCCCATAACTTTACTTCGCTATAATTATTTTTCAAGTTTGAATTGTTCGTATCTGCGCCAATGTTGCACCACTCGCCAATTACCGAATCGCCAATGAAGCCTTCATGTGCTTTGTTGGAATTGCCTATGAAGATGGAGCGAGTCACTTCTCCTCCTATCTTGCAGCCTGGGCCAATAGTTGTCGGCCCGTAAATCCGCGCTCCCATTTTAAGGACGGCGCCTTCACCTATTGCGATTGGACCGCGCAATAGGCAGCCTTCCATCACTTCGGCGTTTTTGCCAATGTAGATAGGGCCTTCTGTCGTATTGAGCGTACAGGCTTCGATGCGAGCATCTGGTTCGATGAAGAGTCGATCAGCCGGACCGATGAGGCGATTAGAATCGGGCAAAGGCGCTGACTGGCGATTTCGCACAATCCATTGAAAGTCGGCTTCTATGGCAGCACCGTTCTGTTGGGTGAGCTCCCATAAGCGTTGGATGCGCACGATCGGAATATCGGCTTCTAGTTCGATGCCTTGCAGTTCGCGAACCTCTTCATCTTCGATAAGGGTTTCAAACTGAAGCGCATCTAAGCGAGTAGCGATAAGCTCTCCGTCTCGTAGAAGGGCTTCGCTAAAGCCCAGTTGGGCGATCCGCTGACAAAGCAATTCGTTGGGTAAGATGCCACCATTGACGACCAAATTCTCGCTTTCAACGCGAATAGGATACTTTTCTTGTAAATATTCCTGGGTGATGTATGAGGCGTAAGAATTTAAATAGCGCTCCCACTTACCGCGAATGGTAAAGATGCCTATTCTCAATTCACCCATAGGACGAGTAGCAGTCAGAGGCAGCAAGTGATTACGTGCATCAGAGTCGAATAGAATGAGGTTTTGCATGGATAAGTCGGGCTACTTCATCTGGTGCAAAAGTAAAAAAGAACCGCAGAGGCAATCTGCGTCCTGTCAATCGCCTCTGCGGTAGGTCAACTTCGCCAAAGATGGGCATGTGGCTAGCAACTACTATTTGGCGAACTTCGTATTTGCAAATTTCTTATTAAATTTGTCAATTCGACCTGCCGTATCCACAAACTTCATCTTTCCGGTAAAGAACGGATGACTATACGCCGAAATCTCCATCTTTACCAAAGGATATTCCTTTCCGTCCTCCCAAACAATGGTTTCTTTGGTGTTCACACACGAACGAGTAAGGAATGCTTGTTCTGTCGAAATATCTTTGAATACTACAAGCCGATAATTCTTTGGATGAATATCCTTTTTCATACTTCTAACAGGAGTGATGTTGAAAAAAAGCGCGCAAAGATAAGTTTTCCTCTTTTTTCAAACGGGTTCTCTCTGCATTTTTTGGTCTTCATAACGCTTTACGAGAGCGCGATGAATCTTCCAAACCTGCGGGATAAGGGCATGATGACCGTCGTTGACGATAACATAGTCAGCAAGAGCAATTTTTTCAACATCGCTCATTTGGCGCTGCATGCGAGCGCGCACCGCATCTTCAGAGAGCCCATCTCGTTGCATGACTCGCTGAATGCGAACAGCTTCGGGTGCTGTCACGACAACGAGAGCGTCGAGGGAGCGATAGTTCCCGCTTTCAACAAGAAGGGCTGCTTCCTTGAGTGTGTACGGACAACCGGAGGCTCTTTGCTGTTCGTGCCAGTTGCCGCTATGGCGTTCCACAGCAGGGTGCACAATGGTATTTAGAGCATGCAACAGGTGAGGATCGCTAAATACGCGTTGAGCCACATAAGACCGATTGTATCTACCTTCAGCGTCATATGCCTCATCGCCTAAAAGGGTGCGCACAGCTTCGCGCACGTGCGGGTCGTGCTCCACGAGCCATTTAGCCCAGTAGTCGGCATCGTACACTGGAATACCCAAGGCGGCAAAAAGGCGACATACAGTCGTCTTGCCACTGCCAATGCCACCCGTAATACCTACGCGAAGCGGACTACGCATAGTGCTAACTTGAGGTAGTATCTGCAAGATGCGCTCCAAAAATCGGTAAAAACAGGTACATCCTTAGGCATAGGCTTGCTTCTTACGACTAATGAATTTGGAAACGCACATATTTGATGGTTTTGCCCTCTGCCAGATGCATCGCTTCATAGCGGGTGCAGATGCCCAACTCAGGCCAGGGCAAGGGTTTCGCGTAGATGTCTTCGTCTGCATAGAGCAGTTTACACTGTGGGTCGTTTGCGATAGTTTCGAGTGTAAAATGAAAAAATGCCGAATCATCGTGTTTTAGGTGAACAATTCCGCCTGGACGCAAAATGCGGCGATATTTTTCCAAGAAAAACGGTGAAGTCAAACGGCGATTTGCCTTACTAGGGCGTGGAAAAGGGTCGGGAAAAGTAATCCAGATTTCATCTACTTCGTTGGGAGCAAAAAAATGTTCTATGACTTCGATGCGGGTTCGCAAGAAAGCGGCGTTGCTCAATCCACTTTCTAAGGCAATTTTGGCTCCTTTCCAAATTCTATTTCCCTTTACATCCACTCCTATGAAGTTACATTTGGAAAACTGCCTCGCTAAGGCTATGGTGTACTCACCTCCACCACAGGCAAGTTCTAAAACGAGTGGATGGTTATTTTGAAAATGTACCTGTCGCCACCGACCCTTCAGGTCAATGGGCTCCATACCCACTCCTACTAAGGATGGGTGTTGAACATCATAACACTCATATACATTAGGAAAGGTGCGAATCTCAGCGAATTTTTGCAGCTTATTCTTTCGACTCATATGCTTGCGCTTTGCTAGAGGCGGCGCCAAGGTGCGGCTCCCGAGTCAATTATGCAAGGCAAAAGGCACTTTCACAGGGATTTTCAATTAAATACGGCTTTAAAAATTTGCAGTTTGAATATCTAGCGAAAGTTTAAAGGGTTATATCTGAAAAAAATATGTGAAAACCCTGGTTTTCTATTGTATGGCATACTTTTGGCGATGAGAAAATTACCAGCATACAGAAGTTCACTTATCAAAACATACAATATGGGAAAAGCAAGAAGCGAAAGGAGGGTAGGTGCCTTCGTTCCGTATCTGAACAGTTCGGATTTGGACAAGTCACTTGCTGTAGTACGCGCCATTCGGCACCCTCTGCGGCAAAAGATGCTTCAGTACATCCATGCCCAGCAGGAAATGACCGTAACGGATTTGTACATACAGTTGCGCATGGAGCAAAGTCTAGCTAGCCAACACTTGGCTTTGCTGCGACAGGCAGGCGTAGTCAAGACGCGCAGAGAAGGTAAATTTATCTTCTACTCAATTGATTACGAGCGCTTAGAGCAACTATCGAAGCTCTTTGCACAGATAGCAGCACTGACAACCGACGCGCACTAGCAAGAAGGCTTAACAGACCCTAAGCACCAGCATCAACGGGCCGAACCTACTGGCATTCCAGGAAGGAGGAAAGGAATGTTTACTCCAATGAAATAGTAGGGCTGGTTTAGACCAAAATTCCAAGCCCAACCTGCGGTAGCGATATCCCGAAAAAGAGTAGCAGCCAATCCTGCACCGAATTCAGGAATGCCATCCAGGGAAAAATCCGGGGATGCTGTCACAATGCCAATCCCAGGGTCGAGAAATTGGTTATAAAAGTGCGAGCGACGGCTGCCAAATTTGAGGAGTAAAGCTGCTGCGGGCGTAAAACGAAACTGAGCAGTGGCAGGCTGCTGGAGGGTGTAAGGATTGGCCATTATCAACCCTACGCGAGGCACGGCATGCGGGCCAGTGAGGATCATGACCGCTGCTCGTTCTTCGATGACAATGTAGCGCTGACGCATGTTTGTATCCTGCGCAGGCACGAGGAGGGCTTGAATAAGTAGTTCGTCGCCTTCCTCGCGTCGACCTGTGTAAGATAGGTCTAGCATCCCAACTTCAGGTATTTGGCTTAAGTCAAAGCGGAGCACTTCATCGGCTAATTCATCGGATGCCAGGTATACCCTTTGAAGATACTTCTCTGGAAAGGCCTGAATAAACCGGTCCACGCGCTCTACGTCTGCGTGAAGTTGTTCGATGCACTGTAAAAGGTTACGCACATGCGTGTTTGTTTGTGGCAATGCCGTGAGTTGGCGCACGGTACTTTGGTAAAGGCTATCTACATAAGAGCGTAAAGCATTCCATCGTCCTTTGAGGTCGCGGATGTCGACAGCAGGTGAAGCACTAATGAGCTCTGTACGCAACCGCTCGAGTTGTTGTCGAAGGTCGTTCCAGCTGCGCTCAAGGATGAAGCGAATGTCTGATGGCACGGTAGTGCCAGCTAGGCGTAGTTCATTGGGAAACTGCTCTAGGCAAGCTAATGCCGGCAACTGTTGAAAAAGTTTGTCGCGAAAATCTTGGAGGGCTTTATCAGCGCCTTGGTTAAGAGTGTTGGCGAGGTCTTTCAGACGCCGCAATTGTTGCTGTTGATCAGGAGTAAGGATGAGCGTCCAGTTTTCCAGTTCATAGAACTGGCCTTGTTCGAACAAGTCGAAATTTTCAATATGCAAGCGCATGCCACCGCTGCGGTCTTTTCGGAAAGCGCGCAAGCTAAAACTTACTCGAGCACTCTTGTGTAGGGTTTGCAAGGCATTGCGGAGGCTGTCGAGCGCTTCATTGTAGCGGCTTAGAATATACAGGAAACGGTCTTCGCGCTCTCTCAAGGATGGGTCTGTGCGCAACCGATCGGAATACTCGCGGCTATATTGGTTGTAGCGCATGCGCAGAAGTGTATCGTTCCCGATAGCTCGGATGGTGGCGCGCAGCAGAATGAGGAGGGAGTCAGGCTGACGTTCCGGCGCTTGCAAAGCTTGACGAATGTAGCTAACGAGGCGTTCCTGCTCGAGCAAGACGCGTTCTATGCGGTAAATAGAATTGCGTAATTCGCGATCCAGCTGAGCTTTCTCGGCCACCTCCATAGCTCTTTGTTGGATAGCCTCGCGATTAGGCGAGATGCGCAACTTGCTGTTTATATCTACAATAGCAACTCCTGAAGCCGATACGGGGACAACTCGACCGGTGTTGCGGCTAATTTCCTCTATGCGGAGAATGGTCTGACTCTGAGCAAGTAGGCTACAGTTGCCTGCCAATAAGATAGAAATCAAGGACAAAAGGAAATGGCGCCACATAGAGAGAAGGATTTTTAGCAGGCGTTAAAAAAGGCTTCTGAAAGGACAAATTCATCAATCGCATCCGTATTAGTCAAAACGGTGCTCAGGGTTCCGCTTGCCTTTAGAATGATACAGCGCGCATATTCAGGGTTGGCGTATCCTTGCTGTCGAAGCCATTGGTGAATATCAGGTGCTAAGCCCGGCAGCTGAGACCAAAGGCATCGCCCCGGCTTTTGGCCCCCACCCGGCGCGTAGAAGATCGGATCGGCAATTTTCGCTACCTCGCAAGCTGCTGGGTCGCTGCCTAGCAAGATAAGGCGAACGGCTGTATTTTCTCGCATAAATTGCCGCCAAAGACGGCGCGCTCGCTCAACGCTCATTTCTGCCGGCAGCACGACAGTACACAAGAAGCCCGGGCTACTGAAAGGCAAACTTATCACTGCGAGAGGCGGACAACCGAACTCCAACTCGCGAATAGGCGCGTGAGCGAGATAATACTCGTGTACGGCCTTCACGTGCGCCAACACGGCCTCTGGGAAGGGCGCCAAGAAGAGGCTTTCGGAATCTATAGGGCG
The DNA here is from genome assembly GCA_025055285.1 of Saprospiraceae bacterium. Taxonomy (GTDB): domain Bacteria; phylum Bacteroidota; class Bacteroidia; order Chitinophagales; family Saprospiraceae; genus M3007. Next base: position 50,783 of record JANWXM010000021.1, on the reverse strand, counting down.
TCCGAAGACGGGAGTTTCCTCAAGCACATCTAAGGCATTGCGCGCGATGGCTTCGGCAACTTGTTCTCCAAAGCCCGCCGTTTCAAACGCTTGATAGATCTTCCACAAAAAGGCGATGCGAAGACAATAGCGCTCTGCAGCGGAATAGCCCGCTTCTGCTGCTAACAAGCCGCTGCCATTAAGCCAATGGCTAAGGCTACTAGCTAGCGCTACCGGAATATCCCCTGGCGCAAGAAATGCGGGCAAGCAAGTGGCCACCTGAAATGCCGTCAGCCACTCTGACCTGCGGCGAAAGCCTATAAATTTCGGAGGTGTAGCATACATAAAAAGAGGCTTGAACAAGCGAGAAAATATGCGGCAAGATTACGATCCTTTAATTACTTCCTGTTAGCTTCTTTCGCAAATACGCCTACCTAACTTTGCCCAAATGTTATCGGCCAGCTTTATGATCAAACGCATTGTCAAGATGACTTTTCGACCGGAGGGAGTAGAGGTCTTCCTCAACGAGATCTTTGAAGAGAGCAAAAGCCAAATACGTGCCTTTCCTGGCTGCCGGCACATGGAACTCCTCCAAGCCATAAATGACCCTCGCACTCTCTTCACTTGGAGCATTTGGGATAACGAGTCAGCCTTGGAGCATTATCGCCAGTCGGAACTCTTTCAACGCACATGGGCACGTACAAAGGCGCTATTTGCGCAACCTGCAGAGGCCTGGTCGGTTCGGCTACTGGACGAAGCGCCCAGTGAAAGTAAGAAATAAAGCCGCATGCATATTTACCCACTCCCACTCATTTTCGTCGACACATGCGCGTCCACTATATGTTACTCATTGTTGCCAGCGTTGCGCTTGGGCTTTCAGCGCACTGGTCTGCCTTAAAGCCTTATCCAGCTCGGACATCGAACGGAGAAGAGTGCTCCAAAAGTTGTACGGCATGGGGGTTCTTCGCTCATCGGCGCATTAATCGCCTAGCGGTGCTGACGCTTCCACCCGAGATGATGGTTTTCTTCAAACGTCACATAGACTGGCTAGGCGACCACGCTACAGATGCCGACATGCGCCGCTATGCTGTGTTGGCCGAAGGACCGCGCCATTATATCGATTTGGACGAATACGGCAAGCCGCCATTTGCTGACCTACCGCGCACATTTACAGAAGCGCTCCTGCGCTACGCAGAAATATTCGGCGTTACCAAAGAGGGTGATACGCTACTGCTTTACAGCCAGAAACGCGACACCGCTGCGGCGTTTGCAAGCATCTGGCGACTTTATTTTGCTCAGCATGTCACTGCAGCTTTTTCAGACCCTGAACATCGGCTCGATGCTGACACGTTGAAGCAATTTTTAGACGCGCATCAGTGGGCTGCTCCGGTGCTGCGCGAAGCTTTTTTTGTCGAAACTCTTTCTGCCCATGGAATACTACCCTGGCATCTTCAGAAAGTGCAACGCGATCTAACTATGGCCTTTCGCCGACGCGACGCAAAACGCATTCTGCGCCTATGCGCAGACCTCGGTCATTACATTGGCGACGCCCACGTGCCGCTTCACACAACAAGCAATTACAATGGGCAGAAAACAGGACAAGTAGGTATTCATGCCTTTTGGGAAAGCCGCTTACCCGAGCTCTTTGCTGACGAGCAATACGATTATTTTGTGGGTAAGCCTCAGTATATTGGCAACGCCACCCAGTATTACTGGAATATCGTTCTCGAAAGCCATAATTTAGTGGACAGTGTGCTCGCCGTTGAGCTTCGCTTGCGCCAAAGCTACCCTGCGGACCAACAGAAGTGTCCAGAAACGCGCGGGCGAACAATTGTCCTTGTCGCTTGCCCAGACTACGCTGCTGCCTACCAACAAGCTCTCGGAGGGATGGTGGAGCGCCGGATGCGCGCGGCCATTCAAGCAGTGGCTTCTGCGTGGTACTCTGCCTGGATAGATGCCGGTCAGCCAGACTTAGCGCGCATGAGCGAGCCTGTATTTACAGAGGAAGACCAAAGGGAACAAGCACACCTTCAACAGCAATACCAAACTGGTCGTATTCTAGGCAGGCCAGAAGAGCAATAGTTCATAGGTAGGCATCTAATGACATCCGAATACGGCGTTCCTGCGGGAGGTGATTATTCCAACGATTAGGCAGTGCTTTCAACCAGCCTAACGCCAATCCATTAAAGCGAGCAACCACCCAGCCGCGGTGCTCGAGCAAGATATCTGCAGAAAATTGCTCCTTCTTTAAAAATAATAGGGCTTGTTCACGATCAAACTCTACGCTGGGGACTTGAGATGAAAGCATCCAATTGAGAGCTAAAGCGTGATCAGGTACGAAATCTCCTCCTTTGAATCGACCCAAGCGAAGGCCTAACCATTTGTTGGTCAAGGAGTGATCTAGCACGCGCATGAATGGAACATGAGCCGAAGGGATTGCCAAGATATCGCCCTTCGGAGCAACGAAAAAAGCCCACTCGCGCCCTTGCTCTAGCCACGCGCGAAGAGAGGTCTCTTGCCGACGTGCTGCTGGTTCTAGTCGCCGAAATGCAGCAGGAGGCCGAAAGGGTGGCAAGGTTGGAGCTCCCATGCTCTTGCGAAGAGCCGCTAGGAAGAACCCCTCCCCTTTCAGGCGATGTGGGAAAAAGCGGTAGGTGCCTGGCATTGTCTGGACGATTCCCCATGCCGCTGGCAGGTCGAGTAGAATTGGCTCTAAGTCAAAGGTACTAATTAGCCACTTAACATTGTCCTCATTTTCTGCCCTATTAAAAGTACATGTCGAATAAATAAGAACCCCAGCTGGCCGGAGTAGGCGAACTGCGGCATTCAAAATAGCCCGCTGGCGAAGGGCGCAAGCCTCTACGTGAGAAGGCGACCAATCGCGCAAAGCTTCAGGCATTTTACGGAATAGGCCCTCACCGCTGCACGGAGCATCCACGACGACAAGGTCGAACCACGCTCCTAGTTTTTCCCATTCGTCGTTTGCAGCCGACGTGATCGCAACATACGGATGACCCCACTTCTCTATGTTTTCGCGCAGCGCTTTTAAGCGTGAACGCACAACCTCATTAGCAACCACTATACTATCGGGATGCAAGACAGACTGTAGAAGAGTTGTTTTCCCTCCAGGAGCAGCACACATATCTAACACGAGCAAGGGCTGGTCGAGATCCAAACTATGGCGCAACACTTCGCCCATAAACATGGAAGAGGCCTCCTGGACGTAATAGGCGCCGGCGTGAAAAGAAGGGTCTAAGGTAAAATTAGGCCTCTCGGCCAAGTACCAACCCTCACTGCACCAAGGCACTGGATGTTCTCTCCTTAATTGACTGTCAACCAAACTCTTCTGCGGATTCAACCGCACACTAACGGGTGGCTCCTCGCTCAAGGCAGTAGCAAAGGCATCGTATTCTTCGCCAAGAAGGGCGTGCATCTGTCGCACAAAAGAGGTAGGTAACTTCACGGGAAATTTATTCACGCGCTAAACCGCGAATACATGAACAAATACCAACTTGATCTATCTTTTGGAATAAGTACCAAGCAACTTCTTTTTCTCGAAGAGAAAAATACTCAAGTGCTCCGCCCCAAGTAGCAAGCATCCAACAAATGTGAAAAGAGAAACTCACCCATAGCATGGATGCCAACTGGTAATAGGTTTGCTGCCACTCGGCCTGAGCAGGTATTAGCCATCTAAAAAATTCTACCAATGCTCCTACTGTGAGAGGATTGGCAATGAGCGACAAACCAAATAGTGCGCCTGAAACAAGCCCAATTACTCCAGCGCCCAACCATGCACGCGGCTGAAAGAGCAATCTATAAAGGGGCAGCCTCTGACCTACAAAACTGAAATACAGGGAGTTAAGCCACAGACTTAGAAAGACTGCCCAACTGTATGCTACGACCGTACCTAAATTGTTGGCTATCACTAGGGTTCCCGCGCAACAAATAACAGAGCCTATGGCTAGTGGCCAATACCATCTTCCTCTGTGAGCATTGCGAAAGTCCTCGGGCATTTCGCGTTGTAAAAGGCGCAAACACGCTACACTTATGGTGCACAGTAACAAGGCTTCTGCTCCAAGGAGAAATGGTTCGTGGAGGTTGCCTACTTGAGCGAGCCAACTGCGCGCATCGTTCGCGGAGAATAAGGCCGACGATGCGTTGGGTAAAGATAAGCGGGCTGGCCTGACGCTCTTTTGAAGCCACCATGCGCCTGAAGTAGCCCCTGAGGCCAAAAGCGAATAGCGGGCTACGGAACTCAAATGACGAAAAAGCAGGCGGAAGGCATCGCTTAGGGTTTCTGCCGGATTTTTGATGGCAGAAAAGAGGATCGGCTCGCGCATGGGTATTACAGGTTCGTAAAAGTTAAACACATTCTCAAAACTTCTCTGTCGAGCCTTCCACCAAGGTAAAGCAACAAAGTAACCCAACACCAATAAGAGGGAGAGCAAAATAAAGCTCAAGCGCAAGGCATCTGGGGCCTCCGTATGACGCGTCAAGAACCCCTCAAAAAAGGCTGCCAGCACAAAAACGGGCACCAGACCGAGGAAGAGAAAAATTCCTCTGCGCGCTGAACGTTGAAAGGCTTGACGCCGCGTATACGTACCGGGGAAAAGCAGCCCCGAGCCTATTGTTAGTCCAGCAGCTCCTGCCACAATGATAGCGCTGATTTCTAATGTACCATGTATCCAAATAGTCAAAAAGGAGGGCCAGAACAGGCCGCGCTCGATGAAAAAATATTGAAAGACGCCGACCATGATGCCGTTTCGAATCAAGATAAGTACAGTGCCCAAGGAGGTAAACACGCCTGATAACACTGTCATGAGCGCTACAGAGACGTTGTTGGCTGCAATACCAATAGACATCCCCAAAGGAGGAGTATTTTTATACACGGCCATCGGGTCGCCGCGCTCGATGTTCTCCAAGGTCATATTCACGTACTGTTCCCCGAGGATATATCGCGCAAAATCAGGATCGGCATGACTCGAGACAACTCCAATGGCCATAGACAGGATGAAAAGACCGAACGACAACCCGAGTGCTCGACGAGATTCCCACAGCAGACGCGGCATCTCGTCTGTCCAAAAACTCAATATCTGCCCAAAAGGTGGATATTGGCTGCGGTGAAAGAGACGAAAAATCTGCTGCGCTAGGCCATTTAGGTAGTGATGCACTGAGCGATTTGGGTAGAAGGTGCGAGCATAAGCTAGGTCATCTGTGATGTGCACGAACATTTCTCGCAATTGGTCAGCGTCAGGGCAAGACTGATAAAGACGCTCCTCGTATTTTGCCCACTTCTGCTGATTTTGTTGAATAAAAGTCGTCTCGCGCATATGCTGGCCATTCAAGGGAGTTAGCTCGCCTCTCTTTGGCAAAGGTCGCGTTTTCTCGCTCGAAAACGTTTATTATCTTGAGTTATTTTCAAGCATTTAGCAAGACAACAACGACACCCCCTCCCTGCTTACGCTAAAGGAGCGCAGCCACCCCAAACGGAGCGACAAACAGCCAGATTGTGAAGCTGATAAAGACTTTCGACAAAAGAGATTTTGAACTCTTTGTCGAGGTATTACCCTAGAGAGGTAGCTTACAGGTGTATCTCTCCAATATTTTTTAGCTTCTTCCCGTTGAATAAACGCTTACCCACAAAACACGTTTCTCTATTTAGCATTTTTGCAGCCGAACTATAATCTTCCTATGCCTGTTTCGTCGCTTTTCTCGAAAGAACGCTGCCTACTGACAGGAATAGTGTTCGTTGTAGCAGCCCCCTTATTTGCGCAAAAATACACCACTGTTGAGAGCACTTCGCCCAAAGCCCGCGCTGCTTATTTGGAAGGCCGTCGTTACATTCGAGAAGGAAATGCATTTCGCGGCTTGCGTTTTTTGGAAGATGCTCTTCAAGAAGATTCTACATTTATTGAGGCGCAATTGTTATGGGCGGAAGTTCATTTTGACCAAGAGCAGTGGGAGGAGGCTGCTCGAGGTTATGAGCGCGTGCTGCGGCTGAATCCAGTGTTTCACCCGTCTGCCTCGTTTAACATGGCCCTATGCAAATGGAATCTAGACCGCTATGAGGAGGCTAGTGTGTATATCGAAATGTTTTTGCAAGCAGGCATCAAGGATGCGCGTTTGCTCTATTCTGCTCGCCGATTGGCGGAGAACTGCCGATTTGCGGCGGAGGCGATAAAAAAACCCGTTCCTTTTGCACCGCGTTCGGTAGGGCCGACCATCAACACACCTGCTGACGAATATTTGCCCTCGCTAACGGCCGATGGTAATGCTATGATTTTCACACGCCGCGACGGTTACGACGAGAATTTTTACCGAAGCGAGCGTCAACCTGATGGCTCATGGGGGCGCGCCGAATACCTCTCCGGTGTCAATACGACCTTGAACGAGGGGGCTCATGCCATCAACCCAGACGGACGTTGGTTGGTTTTTACTGCATGCAATCGGCGTAATGACGGCTCTCAGGGCAGTTGCGACCTCTATTGGTCTCAGTTTAAAGATGGAGCTTGGAGTAGGCCAACGCCTTTTAGTGCTGTGGTTAATTCGCCTTATTGGGACGCCCAGCCCACTATCAGCCCTGACAACAAGACGCTGTTTTTCAGTAGTGACCGACCTGGCGGACAAGGAGGTAAAGACTTGTGGTTTACTACTCGCCTGCCTAACGGTCGTTTCACCGAACCACAAAATCTAGGGCCACCCATCAATACTCCTGCCGACGAACAAGCTCCTTTTCTGCATCCGGATGGGCAAACTCTCTACTTTACTTCAAATGGCCTCCCTGGCATGGGCCGAAATGATCTCTACTTCAGTCGTCGAAACCCAGATGGTTCTTGGAGTACTCCTCAAAATCTAGGTTATCCCATCAACACAAAAGGTGACGAGGGCACGCTCATCGTCAGCCTAGACGGCACGACGGCTTATTTTGCTGCCAAAATACCCGGCGGGGTCGGTGGCCTCGACATATATACTTTTGAATTGCCGGATTATGCGCGTCCAAAGCCAGTCACGTACCTCAAAGCGGTCGTCACAGACGCCGTCAGCGGCCAACCCCTCATTGCACGAGTAGTATGTACAGACCTAACTACCAACCAAGAATATATCAGCTCTCGTACACAGGCTGATGGCTCATTTCTCATTTGTTTGCCTGCAGGCAGAGACTTTGCTCTCAATGTATCGAAGGAAAACTATCTTTTTCACTCCGAACACTTCAATTTGGCGGAGACGACGTCTTTTAACCAACCTTTTTTCCTCAACATTCGCTTGCAACCCATAGGATCCACTCAAGAAGCCTCACCCACTTCAACATCCTCTCCTCCTCCTATAGTGCTGCGAAATATTTTCTTTGCCAGCGGCTCTGCTGAATTGCTACCGGCCTCCACTGTCGAGTTGGAGCAACTGGTCTCTTTTCTCAATGAAAACCCTCTCTTGCGTATCCAAATTAATGGACATACTGATAACGTTGGCGACGAGGCTTTTAATCAAATCCTATCTGAGCGCCGTGCTAGGGCGGTCTATGATTACCTAATCGGTAGAGGTATTGCTCCCGAGCGGCTGCGATATAAGGGCTTTGGAGAGAGCAAACCAATTCAACCTAACGATACGCCTCAAGGACGCGCTCAGAATCGACGCACAGAATTTGAGCTTTGGTAAGACGAAACCTAACGTCTTTTGATGGATCAATTAACACCCTATCTCGGCAATGACTGCCTTCCACTTCTCGATGTTGCGGCTCTGCGTGGAGAAATTCACACCTCCTGCAACTACCGGCTTGCCCAGGAGCCAAAACGCGCGGTGGTATCGCTTGCTCAAAACTTGCTGAACCGCATCCTCCGCACTTCGGTCTAACTCAAACTCCATCACGTACACCCGACTCCTCGTCTCCACTGCCGCATCTGCACGCCCTTCTGCCGTGCACACCTCGCCGTGCAAGCGCAAACCCAGCTAGGAAAACAACAAATGCACTGCCGCACGAAAAAACGCTCCGACGGCTTCTTGTGAAGCGGATAGGGTAATTCCAGCAAACACACCCCGCAAGATCCGCATCACACCCTCCAGGTCATCCCGCTCAAAAGCCCTAGCCAAACGAAGAGCAATCACTTCTCCCAAACCCTTTGCAAACCCGCCAAATGCTTGCAACAGGTAGGCCAACATCGAATGCTCCACCTCGTAGTTGGGATAACCCAACTGGTATAACCCTTCCTTACTGCGACCAACTATCGTTAAATACCCTGTCTGATACAGCAAGCTATACGGACTTAAATCCTCAAGGTCAAAACTGTCAAATTCAAGCTGCGAAACCTCCGTCGACTTCAAATCGTATAGCCCCTGTTGCTTGAGCAAATTCACCAGAAAAGTTAGGTGTGCCCGTCTCAAACTAATAATTCAGCTCTTAAGCAAAGAGCAGGTGTAATTATTTAAGAAAAGCAGAAAAATGCTCTAGTTCTTCCGAAAAGTCTATTTCTGGATGATGGCGAAGCAGTCGCTGAACAATATTGTATTGTTGCTGCACAAAGGCGCGATGTTCCGGTGTATCTGGATGAAAGGGACGGTGGTTTACAGCGGCTCGAATTTGGGCGATTTGGGCCACGAGATGCGCCGTTTTTGGAGGAAAGAAGGCTTGAGCAAAATAATCCCAGATATAGTCGACCGCAACCTCAGAAGGATGTATCATATCAGTGGTATAGAAGCGATAATCTCGGAGGTCATCAAGGAGCAGCTCGTAAGCAGGGAAATAATGAACAAACGGATACCGGTTGCAGAGTTGCTCGCATGCCAAGAGAAGAACAGCTTTGCTGCGTTGGTTTTCAATAAGGCCATTGCGTAAATGGCGCACAGGACTAACCGTGAGGAGCACTTGCAAGTCTGGCCGAGCATTTTTCCATTTTTCTAGGACAGAGGCCAAAACACTAACAGTTTCTTCTACGGTAAGGCGGCGTTGCTCAAACCAATCTGCGGGTGCCTTGTGGTTGTTTGCCACTGTGCGGCCGCTATGGCGCAAATAGAAGACATGGGCTGTGCCCAAGGTCAGAAAAAGTCGCTGAGTTGAAGCAGCAAACGCTACTGCCCGCTCATGCGCCGTGTAAAGCTGTTGCTCAAAAATCTCCCGATTGGGATGTGAGAAACGGCCATGATGCTCCCAACTATGCCAAAGTCCTTGATGCCAGAATATTGCTTCAGAAAAATCGACCGCTGGGAGAAGCAAGTTTTCTAATAATCGGGCAATCGAAATCGGATTATATAGAATACCGCTTGGATTGACGAGAACGGGAAATTTATACGCACTTAGGCGTTCTCCCATGTGCTCGGAAAAACAAGAGCCTACAATGACCGTTCGATCGGTGTGGGTCAGAGTAAAAGGGGCCGACAACGGTGGCAAAACAGTGCGAAAGGTTTTCACCTTGAAATACTTTTTCCGCAAATGTGCTTCTTTTATCGCACTCTTTTCCGGAAAAACAGCTACAAGCGTAACTTTTTATGGGAATGTATGTTGAATGTTAACCCTGCGATTTAGTTGAATACAACCTTTGTCTTACAGCAGTTGTAAATACCAGTATTTTCTCTACTTTCCAATTTTCGAAAAAACACTCATACCGGATTGAAGCAGGCTCTTTTTCTAGAACTTTCTGTGGAGCGTTCTGAAGCATGGTAGAGCATAAATGGGACTAATTGGGCAAATCAAAATGCCTGCTACTTTTGCGCGCAAATTACAGATGGTGTTGCTCCTTTTGGCCCCGACGCAGATAGTAGATTTGGCCGTTAGTGCTGTGTTAGCGCTGATCATGTTTGGAGTAGGCCTAACGCTTACTGTAGACGACTTTATACGCATCGTGCGCTATCCGCGAGCTTTTTTCTCCGCGCTTTCGGCGCAAATGTTGGGCTTGCCCATCTTAGCATTCCTCATAAACCTCCTTGCGCCACTTTCACCGGCGCTCAAAGTAGGCTTCCTCATCTTAAGTGCTAGTCCAGGTGGTGCTACGTCGGGTTTTCTGACCTACTTATGGCGCGGTAATGTAGCGCTCTCTCTGTCTTTAACTGCTACAAACAGCTTTCTCACTCTATTTACCATTCCAATCGTTGTCAATGCTGCGCTGCTTTTCTTCTTAGGCCGAAGCACTGACCTGCACCTGCCCTTTTGGGATACGGTTCGCCAAGTTTTCTTTATCACTATTGTGCCAGCCGCCACTGGTCTTGTCGTGCGCCGCTATTATCCCTTATTTGCTCAACGAGTGAGCCGACCAGCGCGTTATGTGATGCTTACTTTATTAGCGGTCGTTTTCTTCATTAAAATGTTCGCTAGTGAACAGTATGGAGGAGCCGGTTTGACGCTTCATGACTTTTTGACCATTACCCCTGTTGCTCTAGCACAAAATGCTGCCAGCTTATTCTTTGGCTACTTTTTTCTGCGCTGGGTGGGTGAACCCCATCCTTCACGCCTGACGGCAGCTTTCGAATGCGGCGTGCAAAACACTACCTTGGCCTTTCTCATTGCGAGCATCTTGCTTGGCAGCGAAGAAATGGTCAAACCCGCTTTGGTATATTCTTCCTATTCCTTTTGGACAGCTTGCTTATTTGGTATCGTCTCTAATCGTATTGCCTCTCAACAAGCGTAGTAGAGAGGACTTCTTGGAGAGCATTTCGCTACAACCGTATCTTACTTCTGCTTCTCCTGAAAAGTCACCTTGCTTCGAGTATGCCGTTGGGTAGGAACTGTTTCTCGTACAGTTCGCGATAACGGCCGCCTTCGAGGGCAAGCAATTCATCAGGCGAGCCGAATTCGCGTACTTCACCGCGTTCGAGTACAAGAATATGCCGAGCATGCCGAATGGTGGAAAGCCGGTGGGCGATCACTATGCTCGTACGACGAGCGATGAGACGTTCGATGGCGTACTGAATGACGCTTTCAGTTTCTGGATCAATAGAAGAAGTTGCCTCGTCAAGGATGAGAATATCGGGGTCAAATACCAAGGCTCGAACAAAAGCAATGAGCTGACGTTGACCCATAGATAAGGCCTGACCTCGCTCTCTCACGGCGTAGTGGTATCCGCCCGGCAAACGAAGGATAAAATCGTGAGCACCAATAGTTTTAGCCGCTTCGATTACTCGTCTTTCGCAAATGTTTGCATCGCGCAAGGTGATATTTTCTAGCACGGTACCAGAGAAGAGGAATGGATCCTGAAGGACAACGGCCATCCGACGGCGCAATGCGTAAAGATCATATTCGTACAGCTCCTGCCCGTCGATGCGAATATTGCCCGAATGGATCTCGTAGAAGCGCGTGAGCAAATTAATAATGGTCGTTTTGCCACTGCCTGTACTCCCTACAATAGCCAGCGTCTCGCCTGGTTCAATGCGAAAGGACACTCCCTTGAGCACGGCATCCTCTAAGGAGCCTGTATATGAAAACCACACGTTGTCAAATTCCACCTCTCCACGCAAACGTTCTGGCCGAAGAGTGCCCGGATTCGCAGCAACGCTCTTATTTTCCAGTAGATGAAATATTCGCTCAGCAGCAATAAGCCCCATCTGAAGTGTATTGAACTTATCGGCCAGCATGCGAATGGGCCGATACAACATACTAATGAAGAGCGGAAAAGCAACCAATGTACCAATAGTTACTTCCTCAGATAACACGCCGCGCGCTCCATACCATACCATCAAACCCAAGGAGAGCGCCGATATGATATCCACTACTGGGAAAAAAATAGCATAAGCCAAAATGGAGCGCAAATTCGCCTCTGTATAAGCGCGATTGATTTTACGGAACTTTTGGGCCTCTTGCTCTTCAGCGTTAAATATTTGTATCGTCCGCATACCGCTAATGCGCTCCTGCAAAAAGCTGTTCATTGCAGCGATATGCGTGCGCACTTTCTCATAACTCTTCCGCACGCTTTCTTTGAAACGATAGCTCCCCCATAAGAGGAGTGGAAAAACCAACAGTACGACCAGCGACAGCTTCCACGAAGTGTAAAACATTACGCCTATTACAGCTGCTAGAGCCAATAAATCTGCTAAAATGGTGATGCTTCCTTCGGCAAAAACGGTGTTGATAGCTTCTACATCACTTATAGTGCGCGTTGTACTTTGCCCGACCGGTGTGCGGTCGAAGTAAGCTAAGTTGAGCCGTAGCACATGACTAAATACTCGATGGCGCAGATCCCGAACAATCATTTGACCTACCCAATCGGTGTAATACAGAAATATATAGCGAAGTACCACTTCTAAAAGTAAAAGTGCAGCAATGTATAGAGCCACCCTGCTCATGCCTGCTATATCTCCTACGATAATGTAGTCGTCTACCATGACCTGAAGTAACTTGGGCCGAGCAATGGCTAACACGGCTAAGACCACAGCTAGTACAGCCGTAAGCCATACTATACCTCGATAGGGCCGAACTAAGGCCAGTAAGCGGCGCACAACGGAAGCCTTCGTTGAAGCAGGGTGCAGATTTTCGCGCATAAAAGCTTGGAAGTTACGAAGCAATGATTATCAAAAGACTAAGTAATAACTATGATTCTAGGAATTGATCCAGAGGGACAAACATTTTGCAGAATGAAAAAGTTCGTCAACCGACAGCTGCATTAGCCTCCGACACCCAGCGCTTGCAAGGTTTCTAGGTCTATGTTGCCGTCGGCAGGCAGGTCATTTTCCTGCTGAAACTGCTGGATAGCAGCTCTCGTCTGGGCGTTCATAGTGCCATCGATTCGCCCAGAATAGTAACCTCGCACTTTGAGCGCCTCTTGAATGCGCCGTATATCGAGTTGAGCAATTCTTTCCTCACACCACACCTCGCGCCAAGCCCAGTAGCCGCCGGGTCTTACGAGGCGACGCTTCAACACTGTGGTATATTCTGCAGGCATTATCTGCCCGATTGCCATGCCATCGCGCACTAATACTTTGCGCGTATACGGGGCATAAACTGCCGGTACGGAGTCTGCCTTTAATTGCGCTTCGCGGCGCAGTACCTTACGGCGTAGCACAAGATATTCGTCCTGAGCGGCTGTAGGAGCGTTGGGCGCATTTCTTCCTGGGCGCAGTTGCCACCGCCTAACCACCTGATACTTTCCAGGCTCAATATGCTCTATGGCCTTGGCTGGCTCCTTGAGGCGCTCTACTGTCTTCAGTACAGTCTTTGCTGGTACAATCGTGTAGCGAACGCAATCCTGGGCATCTTCACTATCGCAGCCTATGGGCTCTTGACGATATATTGTTTGAGTTTGAGCAGGCAGCTCCACCAAACACCAAACCATGCAGTTTTCAGGATCTGCCTCTAAGCAACCAGTGCCGACCTTTCTGCGCACCCATCGCCGAGTTGCAGGACGAACCTCTACCTCCTGAGGTACCCATTGATAGCGCATAGGCAAAACCTCAACCCGCCGATGCATGGGTTCAACCTCTATTGCCTCTTCTACTGTTTCCCATACTGGCTCGCTTATTGAAAATAGGCGCACGGGTGGTTGCAGCCATATGGTCTCCTGAACCGCTGTATAAGCATCCGGAGAGACTTTGTACCCTGCCGGCGCTATCAGGATGCGCACCTCCTCTTCTTCCCATTGTGGATCTATTTGCCTCAGGCGGACATGGGCCGGCCGCACCACGTAACTGTCTCTGCGCTCTTCGAATACTGGCGGCAGGGCTACCTGCTCTTCTCGCTCAGGACGCGAGAGGATGTTCTCCGAAACCCATTCGTATCGGTCGGGAATTAGGCATTGCACATAGCAGCGACCGGGTTGCGCTTGCGGAAAATTGAATTGCTGAGCACATACAAAAGGCGGCATCAAAAGCCATAAGGCTAAAGCGCATTGTTTTGACATAGGGTGTAGCAGCATAGAAGTGCGCACAAAAGTAGATATGCTGCGACAACCTGCTGTAGGCCAGTTCAGGCCTCCCTGCTGCGAAGTAATGAAAACTTCAAAGAGCCAGGTAAAAGAGGAAGAGCATCCTGCGCTGCATACAGAAATTTTCTATTTCCTTAGCGCCAAAATCGCACGGAGAAGAATTGGTATGCTCTACGAATTTAACGGTTTTCGTCCTGTTATTCACGAAAGTGCTTTTGTTCATCCACTGGCTGTAGTGATTGGGCGAGTAGCCATTGGCCGTCAGGTGTATGTTGGTCCAGGTGCTGTACTTCGAGGCGACTGGGGTCGTATAGAGATAGCAGATGGTTGTAACGTGCAGGAGAACTGCGTGATACATATGTTTCCTGGCGTAACGGTTGAATTGCACGAGAGCGCGCACATTGGGCATGGAGCCATTATCCACGGCGCTGTGATTGGGCGCAATAGCCTTATCGGCATGCACGCTGTGATTATGGACGAAGCTGAAATTGGGCCGGAGTGCATCGTTGGTGCCTTGAGCTTTATTCAGGCAGGAGAAAAGATTCCACCGCGCAGTTTAGTAGCGGGAAACCCTGCGCGTATTGTGCGCCAGGTAAGCGACGAGATGTTGGCCTGGAAGACGGAGGGCACGCGACTATATCAGCAATTGCCCGAACAGTGTTGGTCTTCGTTGCGCCCATGCGAACCGCTGGGCGAAAAACCAGCAAACTGGGAAACGCCGCAGGCAGCTCCTCTTTACCGTCCTTGGAAGAGCCACACTCAGTAGGCTCGAGCAAACAAGACGCGTTGCTGGCTGGGTCTACCAGTCAAGACACATGCGCCTGCCTCTTTCTCAGCATCTAAAGGAATGCATCGAATTGTCGCTTTCGTGCGTTCTTTAATTTCCAATTCAGTTTCTGTCGTGCCGTCCCAATGAGCAGCGATGAAACCGCCTTTTTCCTCCAGTACAGCTTCAAAATCTTCCCACTTGTCCACGCGCGTAATGTGCGCATCGAGATACGCCTTTGCCCGGGCAAAGAGGTTTTGTTGAATGTCGCGCAACAGGCGCTCGACGTATTCGCCCACGCCATCTAGAGGAACATTAACTTTTTCCTTTGTGTCGCGTCGGGCCACCTCGACTTGACCGGCGTCAAGGTCGCGCTGACCCAAGCCTAAACGCACAGGAACTCCGAGCATTTCGTATTCAGCAAACTTAAAGCCCGGCCGTTTTTGGTCGTCGTTGTCCACTTTTACAGAGATGCCCAACGCACGCAGACGCGCGGCTATTTGATTGGCCACCTCCATTAGGGCCGGGATGGGCTTTGGTATGGGCACAATAACTACTTGAATAGGAGCTAAGCGCGGAGGCAATACCAGGCCATCATCGTCTGAATGCGTCATGACTAACCCTCCAATCAAGCGGGTGGAGACCCCCCAAGAGGTAGCCCATACGTATTCTTGTTGATTTTCTTTGTTGAGAAAAAGCACATCGAAGGCTTTAGCAAAATTCTGCCCTAAAAAATGCGAGGTGCCCGCCTGGAGAGCTTTGCCGTCTTGCATAAGTGCCTCAATGCAGAAAGTCTCATCAGCCCCTGCAAAGCGTTCGTTAGGCGTCTTTACACCCTTTATGACAGGCATAGCCATGTATTCTTCTGCAAAACGGCGATAGATCTCCAAAATCCGCAGCGTTTCTTCCATCGCCTCTTCGCGGCTGGCGTGGGCTGTGTGTCCTTCTTGCCAAAGAAACTCTGCCGTTCGCAAGAAAGGACGCGTGCGCATTTCCCAGCGTACGACGTTAGCCCACTGGTTGATGAGCAAGGGCAAGTCGCGATAACTCTGGATCCAGTCTCGGTAGGTGTTCCAAATGATGGTCTCTGAAGTAGGGCGTACAATAAGTTCTTCTTCCAATTTCGCTTCAGGATCTGTGATGACGCCCTGACCATTAGGGTCATTCTTGAGGCGATAGTGCGTTACAACAGCGCACTCTTTCGCAAAGCCCTCTACGTGAGCGGCTTCTCGACTCAGAAAACTCTTAGGAATAAAAAGCGGAAAGTAAGCATTGACGTGCCCAGTTTCTTTAAACATCGCATCTAGGGCGTCGCGCATTTTTTCCCAAATGGCGAAGCCATGTGGGCGAATAACCATGCATCCGCGCACTGGCGAACTATCCGCCAGACCTGCCTTATGCACAATGTCTAAGTACCACTGCGAGTAGTCTTCCGAACGAGGCGTAATTTCCTTGGCCATGAAAGAGTACGGATTTTTATAAAAAGTGTATCTTCACAGAAAATTGAAAAGATTGAGTTTTAGAACTTTCTCTGAGTTTAATTCAACTTTAACTAATTTAAGTTGTTGACTTTAAATTACCTTTAACAACATGAGCGGCGCAAAGGTAAGTACATTTGACCCTGTAAACCGAGGTGAGTTTTTCCTTTAAAAAGACAAACGCAGTGCACTATGAAAAATATTCGCTTCCTTTTCACAATTTTGATTGCCTTAGCCTTAGCTTGTAGCAGCTACGGGCAAGACGACCTTTACTACGATCCGAGCCCTGAGAAGGGATATCGTCCTTCGCAAAAGCGTGACCGAGATAGTCGCCGTTACGAGGATAGAAATGATTACGATTACGACGACTACTACGACTATGAATATTCTTCGCGTATTCGGCGCTTTCATCGCCCTTTGCGGATAGTAGATTACTACGATCCGTTTTTCGTAGACATGTGGATGTATGACCCGTTTTTCGCACCTGGCGTGACGATATACGTCGGTAGTTTTGCTGACTACTGGATGTGGCGCCGCTGGATGCGGTGGCGCGCATGGAATGCATGGGCGTGGTACGATCCCTTCTGGGGTTGGGGTTTCACTCCATGGGGATGGGGTTGTGGATGGAGTTCCTGGCGCTGGGGGTGGAATCCTTGGGACACTCCTTGGCACAATCCATGGGTGTGGAACAACTATTTTTACGACCCATACTGGGTGTGGAATGGGTTCAATCCCTACATATTCCCTGCGAATGTGCGGATTAACAACAACTACTACGGGTTTAGCAATCCTCCCTCTAATTCGCCGAGTTTTTCGCCACACACTTACTATGGGCCTCGCCGCGGCGGTGGCACAGAGATAAGTCCATCGAGTTACGCCCGTATCGTAGGCCAGACGACTTCTGGAGAGCGCTTGGCACCGCCGCGCGCTGGTGGTGAGGTGATTGAACTAAGGCCTCAGCGTTCGCCAGTTTTGCCGGGTCGAGTAGAGTCTACGTCGGCAGAACGGTTGCCTCAAGATCGCGCTGGTGCTCAGCCTGAAGGCGTACGCCCTGTTGGGCCGCCGCGCGCGGGCGTGGAAGGGTCGCGCCCAGATGGCCGCCGTCCGGAGACTACGCCTGCATTGCCATATCGCTCTGATCGCGAGGCATCTACGGAGCGCCCTGGCTCCCGATCAGAACGCTTGCCGCGCGCTGAGCGCGAGAGTCGACCTGAGCGTTCGGATTGGGAAACTACTGAGCCATCGCGTCCGCCGCGCGATGTTATTCCCGAGCGCCCGGCTACGTGGCCAGAGCGCCAGCCGCGCCCTGAGCACGAGAGCCGACCTGGGCGACCCAACAGAGAAGTCGCTGAACCGCAGCGTCCGCCTCGGCGCGATGAAATTCCCTTGCGTGAATACAGGCCTGAACGCCGAGAAGAGCCCTCCCGTTATGACATCGACCGCTACGAGCGCCCTCAGCGCAGTGCTGAACCCTCTTCTTACGACCGCCCCGCTCGTTCGCAGGAGCCATCTATCCGCTCCTATGAGCCCTCTCCTAGCAGAGGCTCTGAACGCCCAAGCAGTGCGCCTCGAACCAGCGGCACTCCTCGAGGGCGTCAAGAGTAAAAAAATTCTCCTATAGGAAACCATGAGCTATGGGTGGAAACAGGTAGCCATCCCTTTTTCCACCCTGTTTTTTTAAGAGCAACCAAACCCATCCTTTCTTCAAAGACAACTACTCTATGAAGCGCTTCTTGTGGGCTGCCTTTGCCTTGTGGACTGCATCTTTTCAAGCCCAAACAGCTACCGATGCTATTCGTTTGGCATATCTTCAGCCGAGTGGAACAGGGCGCTTTCTCGGCGTAGGTGGGGCTTTTGGAGCCCTTGGAGCAGAATTCACTGCCACTAGCCTCAACCCAGCAGGCTTGGCGATGTATCGAACCAGTGAACTCGTCTTCTCGCCAGCACTGCGCTTTACCCGCGTTCGAGCTTCTTTACCAGGTGTTATTACTCCCAACGTGGAAGATGGCTCTTCATTTCGCTTCGACAACCTCGGAATTGTATTTCAAACCTCCCCACGTCAGAGCCGATGGCGCACTTTCAACGTTGGCATCGGATTGAATCAAATGGCCAACTTTAACCGCAACTTCTTCTATGCTGGATACGCCTCTGGAACCGTGCTCACGCCGTGGTTCGACGAGGCAAAACCCTTAATGCGGGCTGACCCACGAGGCAATCTCCTCGACCCTTTCACGAGCAGGCTTGCCTTCCAAGTGAATGCTTTCTACTTCCAAAACGATTGGCCCTCTTACGACTTCGAAAATAACGAACAGGCCGATTTGTACCGCACTCATACTATTACTCAAAGCGGCCGGGTCAGTGAACTCGTCTTTTCCCTAGCTGGCAACTACAACGAACGCTTGTTTATTGGCGCCACTTTCGGCATACCCTTTGCCCGCTATAGCTTTGAGGGCGACTACACAGAGGAAGACCTCAATACACAAGTAATTTATTTCGACAATCTGACTTTTACAGAATTTTACGAAACTGAAGGATTAGGTCTCAACGGCAAATTTGGACTCATCTACCGAGCAAGTCAAACCCTGCGCTTGGGTGCCTATTTTCATACGCCCACAGCGTGGGCGCTGACGGATAACTTCAACAATACCTTTACTTATCAGTACACTGACGGGTCTGGCACGAATCGAAACACCGCACAATCACCCGATGGCAGATTTGACTACCGCCTCACGACTCCTTGGCGAGCAGGCGGAGGTGCGGCTTTGGTTTTCGACAGGAAAGGCTTCGTCAGCGCAGATCTAGAATGGATAGACTACCGCGCAGCACAGTTTAACTTTACCCGAGGCACAACCGACCAATTACTTAGAGAACAAGAACGCAAGGTAAACGCGCAAATCCGCCGCCTTTACGGAGGAGCTGTAAATCTGCGCCTAGGAGGTGAGTTGGCATTTTCAGTTGTGCGTTTGCGCGGAGGAGTGTCTCTTTTGGGTAAGCCAGAGGTAAATCAAACGGGCTTAGACCCGATGTATTCATGCGGAATAGGCGTCAAGGCACAAGGCTTTTTTCTTGACCTCGGTGTACGCACTACATCGCCATCGGATACCCTTACTCCCTATGCTGGAGGGCCAGTAGTAGATGTTCGCAACCGAATCTGGGATATTCTCCTTTCTGTCGGATTCAAATTCTGAAAATTATACTGTATCTAACTAGTTGTTACACTGCTTTTTGCGCCTTAGCAAAGAGCTAAGAAAGGATAGCTAGGGTTTTTTATTGATTTGCTCTTCAATTTTTCCAGATGTTTGCTCAAAAAGTTCATCCGAATAATGATGCGCGTTCATCTGGCCCGCTTGCTGCTGCATCGCCGAGTGTTGCTACTAAGTGGATTAGCCTTAGGAATTGGAATAGCGGGCTACGTTGCATGGGAAAGGCGTCCTTATACCCCCCTTCACGCAGTCTCAGAGCAAGCCGCTATTGTACTTAGCCTTAGCCAGGGCATGGCCAGCATGAATGGCGTCTTTCGAATAAAGGAACAAGTTCGTGGTAAAAATCCGCTTTTGAAGCAATATGAGACCACCGTAAAAAAGGTTATGGCGTTACTGCCCCCTGAAACAGGTATATGGTGGGCATCTCGGCCGCAAGCAGGAGCATTTAGTTTACACATCAACGATAGTTTGCAGCCTTTAATAGTGCTCGACGCTGGTGAAAACATAGCGCCAGAACGCATTTTAAGTAGCGCATCTGGAGCATGGTCATCTTATCGATTCAAGGGCGAGATAATTTACGAGTATCGCGGCAGAGAGCGCTGGACTATAGCCTTTAAGCGCAACCTTCTCTTGGTCTCGCGTTTCTCTTACTTAGTGGAAGAGGCCTTAATGCAGTTGAGACGCCGCGGTAGAACGTGGAAACGGCGAGCTGCTTTGACGCAAGCACCAGTATCGGTATTGGCGCGATGTGCAGGATTAGCAGAGCACATCCGCCCTGCATTAGTACCCGAATGGTCGGCCATAGCCGAGGAGCTGCTTTCTCCTTTCGAGGCATTGGTCATGGGCTTTTGGCCCGACAGTAGTGAAGTCGTAATACGTGCTTCTCGAACAGCTTTTTCAGGGAATGCGCTTGAACGCTATTCTATTTCAGCTATACTACCCGACCACGTGGCTTTTTATACCTGGCATACGCGCAAGCCTCCGGAAAAAGCTTTAGAAGATTTTGCACGAAGAGGTCAGAATAGCGAGGCCTTTCAGCGCTACGTGTTGCCGTGGTGTGGCCAAGAAGCCGCTTTTATTTGGCTAGAGCCTCAAGCAAATAACCTTACATTTGAAGGTGCGTGGGTATGTTCCGTGCGCGATGAAAGATTGGCATACCAACTGCTGGAAGCGTATGGCGCGCGCAGCGGCATGATTCGGCGCTATCGTTACCATGCTTTTGAAATTCGGCAATTTCTTGACCGCTCTTTGATAGAGCCCTTTCTGTGGCCCGGCATAAAGATTCGCCCAGAGAATCCCGCCTGCGCGATATTCAATGGCTACGCCGTTTTTGCACCCTCTGCCACTGCTCTGGAGCTCTGGTTGGATAAATACATTGTCAATCAGACGCTAGCCAACGAGCCGGACTATTTGGCGCTGCTTTCGCGACAATCCTCTCAGAGTCAGTGGTCTGTTTTTTTTCACGGGCGTGCCATGGCCTTGCTCATGCAGAAGTTGCTTACGCCGGAGGCGGATGAGTGGCTTCTGGCTTTAGGGCCATCGATTTCACAGTATTTAATTGGGCTAGATTTTCAGCCAAAAGGCAGGGGCGTATGGCGCGCCGAATTAGAGCAAGTCCGCATCCGCCCTCAGGCAACGACAGCAATTAGATTGGGGTGGAAAATTTCGCTGCCCGCCAGGGCTATAGGTGAGCCTCAAGGAATAGCTCCCTCCAAAGCGGAGCCAACTGCATTGGTGCTGGCTCAAGATGCTCGCGGCCACTTGCACTGCATAGAAGCAGGAGGGCACTTGCGTTGGAGCAAGGCATTGGACTTGCCCATTCGTTCGCGCATCCATGCTCTGGAGGAACAATCGGCCGAACAAAGGTATTACGTCTTTAACACGAGCAACGCCCTCTGGTTGCTCGATGCAAATGGTCAACAAGGGCTAGGGTTTCCTTTGCGCTTCCAATCGCCCATCACCAATGGCGTTATTGCAGTTCCCTTAGAGAGCGCTCGCCGCTATGGATTGTTCGTCGCCTGTGCTAATGGGAATGTATATGGTTTTGACGCCTACGGGCGCCCCCTACAAGGCTGGAATCCAAAGGTAAGTGGCATTGGCCGCGTTGTACATCCATTGCTTCATTTCCAGTGGGAAAACAAAGACTACATCGTTGCCTTAGGGGAAAAAGGACAGCTCATATGTGCTGACCGCGCGGGTAAAGATCACTTTGCTCCGCTACAACTCGAGGGTAACTTTACCACTACGCCGCCGCTTTGTCTCTGGGAGAAAAATGCTCCTTACATCTTGTGCATTAACGACGAGGGCGTTGCCTTTCGTTGCTCTACGAGTGGACAAGTATCTTCATATCCCTGCGGAGGTCGTGCTCGACAGCGATGCCTTGGAGCAATAATGCCGGCTCCTCCTAGAACGGGCCGCGCCTCTGTTGTAGTAGCAAGTGGAACCGTATTGCGTCCATGTCCTTCGCTCAGAGGTAGTCAGCACAGCGCAAGACCTTTTGAAGTAGACCTTCGAGCGCCAATAGATACGCTCTGGACCGCCGACAACATCGGCTTAGGAGTTCTCTGCCGTTCAAGGCGAGAGGCATTTCTTGTTTACCCCGATGGGCGTGTAGCCAAAGGCTTCCCTATCGGCAGCGATACGCCCTTCGACTTGTTTGCTGTTGGCCCTCGGGAGTATTGGATGGTAGTAGGCTACGACACAGAAATTTACGCTTATCGCCTGGAGCAGAGGTGAATGAAGTATTTTCTGCAGAGGAACAGCGTTGTACTGTTGAAGACCTTATGGAGAGTGACCTTGCTCACACGCGGGTCAGCGAAGTTAACCATACTTTTGGCCCGCTATGTTTAGGAAACCCACCTATGTTAAGTCGAATTATTGCTATCCTTGCTGCCGTTATTTTTATCAAAATAGTGCCGAATGCTGATGCTCAATCGGTTCAGCATCAAGCAGTTAATTGGTTTACTTATTTCGCTCACTACCGCTTAAGCCGGCACTGGGGAATGCATCTAGATATCCAGTTTCGAATGGATGCACAGGCTCAACGCGCTAATCAGACCCTATTGCGCCCCGGATTGCAATACTTGCTCTCTCCGAATACAAACCTCACACTAGGCTACGCTCTTATTGGAAATTCTAGCCCTAATGGCTACTTTAGCGAGCACCGCCTCTGGCAGCAATACTTGCATACAGCGCGCTGGGGGTCAGGTCATTCTATGACACACCGACTGCGCCTAGAGGAGCGATGGGCTGCATATTCAGATGGACGCCGCGGTTGGCGCGAGGGTCTTCGCTTCCGCTATTTCAACCGAACAATTTTCAATCTTTCAAAAAACCCTTCAAGACACGTTAAGCCCTATTTTGCTCTACAAAATGAAGTGTTTATCAATACCGCTGCTCGTCAGCTTAACCCTAACTTTTTTGATCAAAACCGCCTGCTCCTTGCCATAGGCGTGCTCCATAATGGCCATACACGTTTGGAGCTAGGCTATATGAACCAATACATCAATCCAATTGGAAATGTCGATATTATTAATCACGTTTTGCACTTTTCCATTCTTCAAGTTTTGGATTTTTATCCCTCAGAGTGACAACATATTTTTTAAATTTTCAAAACAATTATTATGCTTAGACGCGTATCTGTTTTTGCTATTCTCTTTTCTGCCTGGTGGCTAGAGAGTTGCGATGTCCTGCAACGAGCTGCGAATGAAGCCATGCGCGAGCCCACGTCGGCCGAAGTTAGCCAGGGCCTTAAGGAAGCACTCAACCGAGGCGTTTCTAACGGCGTCAACACGTTGTCGGCCCGCGACGGTTATTTTAAAAGTCCATACAAGATTCTGTTGCCCGCTGAGGCGCGTAACCTCACCGA
The DNA here is from genome assembly GCA_025055285.1 of Saprospiraceae bacterium. Lineage (GTDB taxonomy): Bacteria > Bacteroidota > Bacteroidia > Chitinophagales > Saprospiraceae > M3007. The sequence goes on along the minus strand of JANWXM010000021.1, from coordinate 27,651 downwards.
TCGCTTGCGTAACGTGCCAGGCTTCAGTAACTTAGAAAACGAATTGCTCGAACGCATTAACCGAGGTGCCGAAGAAGCAGCAAAAGAAGCTGGGCCCATTTTCCTAGCCGCCATCCGCGCTATGACCTTCCAAGATGCCTTCAACATTTTGATGGGCCCGGATAATGCCGCTACTGATTACTTACGCCGCACTACCTACCAGCAGCTTTACGATAAATTTAATCCCGTCATTGTAAGGGCATTAGACAATATTGGAGCTAATAAACTTTGGTATGATGCGACTACGGCCTACAATAAAATACCTTTAGTGACTAAAATAAACACTGACCTGGATGATTATGTAACTCACGAAGCACTTAAGGGATTATTTGCTAAAATCGAGGAAGAGGAAAAGAATATTCGACGAAATCCTCTAGCGCGTACAACTGCGCTACTGCAAAAGGTTTTTGCTCGCCAAGACCGAAATCGCCAATGAGCAGGTAGATTGTTTCGCCTCATCGCTAGCCTTTCTTCTGCATAAGAACGTTAAACAACACTAATGCGACAAATAGGCTGCTTTCCAAAACTGGAGACGAAACAGGAGCGTTTTTGCTTATACCTAGCTTCGAGCACCATAGATTTGCATTATAGAACGCCTGCTCATCGGGTTTAAATCTTGTCGCTATGCACCATCGAGTCTGGATGCGCTTTTTCGGCTTGACAGCCTTGTCCATAATAGAAATTGGACTGGTATTTGCCCAGACAGAGTTTCCTGCGCTAAACTTTCCCGCAGTTCAAAATGGCCGTCTGCTTCCGCATGCCTTTGCTGGCGGGCTGAACGCTCCACAATTTAGTTTAGCTGACCTCAATCAGGACGGCATTCAAGACCTGGTTGTCTTCGACCGCGCAGGCGATGTATTCTTGACCTTTCTCAACGACGGCGAACCCAACACCATCAACTATCGGTACGCGCCAGCGTACGCGTGTAATTTCCCTCACTTACGCGAATATGCACTCCTACGTGATTTTAACGGTGACGGCGCGGCTGACATTTTTTGCCATAGTTTGGCGCCTGGCTCTCAAGAGATGCAGGTGTTTCAGGGATATTTTGAAAATAAAATGCTCCGATTCAGGCCTTTCTTGTTTCACTATCCGGGCTGTTCGAGTTGCGACAACACTCAAATTTATTATCCATCAACTATTCCAGGTACATGGGTGAATCTGGTCGTTCCTCAAACCGACATACCGGGTATTGCTGATGTGGACAGGGACGGAGATTTAGACATCTTGACGTTTGAGGGCATAGCCGGCGGCCATGTATGGTGGGTCAAGAATACCTCCATAGAGAAAGGATTCAACAGAGATAGCCTACACTTCGTAGTGGAAGACCGGTGTTGGGGACGCTTTTTTGAAAGCGGCTTAAACGGCTGTATCAACAACCTAAGCCCGCGCTCCGATACGTGTGTAAGCTTCTTCACGGAACCGCCTATCGAAGTGCGTTACAAAAAGCGGCACCCAGGCTCTACCCTTATGCTCTACGACCAAGACGGCGACGGTGACATGGAATTGGTCAGCGGCGACGTGTCTTTCCGATGTCTTAATCAAATGATTAATTACGGAACGCCAAATCAAGCATGGATGGCAGAGCAGGACCCGAACTTTCCCTCCTATAGCACTCCCGTGGACTTGCCTCAATTTCCGGCTCCCTTCTACCTCGATGTGAACAACGATGGCCGAGGCGACATGCTCGTAGCGCCAAATACGCGGTACGGAAGTGAAGACCGAAATAACGTGTGGTACTACGCAAATACTGCTCCAAATGGGCATAACTTCGAATTAGAAGATCGGCGTTTCCTCGTGGGCGACATGATAGATCTAGGCAGTAGTACCCATCCTGCCTTGGCCGATGTGAACGCCGATGGCTTGCTCGACCTCGTTGTGGGCAATGCTGGTTATTACTCAACTGTCCCTTTTGGCACTGCTTCGCTCTATTTGTGGCTAAATAGAGGGACTTCTACTGCACCTCGCTTCGAGTTGGTTGACAGCGACTGGCTAGGGCTATCAGCCTACGCTCATGTAAATAGCGATTACGCTCCCGCTTTTGGCGACCTAGACAACGATGGTGATCTGGATTTGCTCATCGGCGGCAGTGCTGGAAGCCTTCTTTGCTTCATCAACAAGGCAGGCCCAGGTAAGCCCATGCAATTCCAACAAGATTTGCGCTCCATGTGGGCGAACATGAACACGGGAACCTTTAGTGCGCCAGCTATCGCCGATGTAGACCAGGATGGCCTAGCAGACATTCTCGTGGGTCGTCGAAATGGCTCAGTGGCCTACTTTCGCAACCTTGGCCCATCATCTAACCCGTTCTTCGCTGCTTCGCCTACAATAGCTCGACTGGGAGCCATTGATACGCGAACACCCATTGGCGTAGGCTTTAGCCGTCCTACAGTGCTCGTTCAACCCAACGGCGAGCGCTGGATTATATGTGGCAATCTAGAGGGTACACTTGAAGCCTACGTCGGTTTGGCTCCTACGGACTTACCTCTACCGGTCATTTCAAAGCGATGGGGCAACGTAGACGTCGGAGAGCGTTCCTCTCCTGCCTTTGGAGACCTGGATGGCGACGGTAAACTAGAAGTTGTTGTCGGTAATTTACGAGGCGGATTATCTGTCTTCCGCACTGAGTTACAGAGCTGTACTGTTAACGCATCTGCGCCCGCGACCAAAAGCGAGACATCGGTGATTTTATGGCCAAATCCAGTAACAAATGTCTTACACTTTGAATGGCCCATACTACATTCTTTTCGATGGGTAATTAGTGATGCCTTAGGACGAGTTTTAGTGCAGGGCACAACTCCAGCAGAGCAGGTTCAATCCCTCGAGGTAGCTCATTGGGCGCCTGGAATCTATTTCTTGCACCTCTATTCTTCCGAAATCGGACGCGTTGGCCAAACTTCTTTCGTGAAATGGTGAGGCGTATCTAGCGCTTCCAGCAGCAATATATGATCACTGATTTCGAAAACCTCGTTGGCTCTGATCGACTCACCCTGGTGGATTTCTACGCTACGTGGTGCGCTCCCTGCTGCCGCATGATGCCCATGCTTGACGAAGTGCAAGCCGAATGGGCCGACCGCCTACACCTCATCAAAATAGACGTCAACGAACACACTTCTCTGGCTGTTCAGCAACGAGTCATGGGTGTGCCTACTCTTATCCTGTTCCGCCGCGGCAAAGAATTGTGGCGATATGCTGGAACGCCTACAAAAGCAGAGCTCGTGCAAGCGCTTTTGCAGGCCGCTGAAAGGGCAGAGTAGTAGAAAGACGGTTCCTCCCATCATCGAAAAAACAGCGACACTCCTAAGTCGAGTGTCAATCCTCTGCTACTGATGGAGGAATTGATGGGATCCTCCTCGCTTAAAAATTTGTACCACGAGTAGCCAAACCCTGCGTTAAAAGACAGGTATTCGCGTAAAAAATATGCCATGCCTCCTCCCATACTCAACCGCCTGGAAGAAAAACTAAACGAGCCAAAATCTTCGATAAGAATCACTTTTCCTCTTCCTGCTTGGGTATTTACCCAGAAATAGACGCGACTTTCCAGAGGTAAGTAGCAGCGCAGTTCTGGGCCAACTAGGAATAGGCGAATACTCTCTGCCTCAGAGCCCTCATTATTAAAAGTACTGCCGCTTACGTTTAGACCAAAAGAGAAATGACCTAAGAAAAAATAGTGCGCACTGATGGATGCTCCCATGCAAGACGTTCTATACGTCTCGCCCGTACCCAATTTCTCCCGGAAGAAAGCAATACCAAAGGCGTTGGTATTGGCCTGAGCATTACCCAGATAAAAAGTTGGCACAGCAAAATTGTGCAGATTTAGCATCAGCCTACCCTTGAAACTTTGGGCGTCGATCAAGACTGGTAACAGGAGAACAGACAATAAAAGTGCACTACTTCTTTGCATGACGAAAGTATTTTTCTCAAAGTTAGGAGTTTCCTCCTTTGTACATTAGTCCTTACTCGGTAGCTTCACGCATATCATTGACCTTCGGGAATGCTTTTTTGCTTGCAAACCACTAGAGGAGCCAAAAACGGCGTTTTTCTTCAGAAAATGCTGATCATCAGAATATTTTAAAAGCTTACTCCTGTAGAAAGTCGATACCATTAAAACTGCTGCACAAGAGCAAGTTGAGGCACTGTTTCCACAACCAAAGGCCAGGGTCGAAAGAAACCTATAGCACCTCGTGTTCCTTGTTGGCCAGTTTCCATGCAAAAACTTGAAAGTTGGGAGTAGACTGGTCGACTCAGCTAGCGAGGAACATCGGCCAGATTCTCCGCGTTTCGCCTGGTTATCAGGAAGTAGAAAGCATTAGGCGACATAGAGAACGTCTTGGGAAGGAATCCCTAGCTTATACGTCATGTGCTCTTTAGGCATCAGATTACCTAGGGGCTATTTGAGGGAAGCGAAGAAACTTAAAGATAGCTTACCTACAGACGATGAGTAAAAGGAGGTTGTATTTTTGTCTCTTGAAATGAGCGCTCCGCAATACGACGAATTTGGTTTTTTGGTATCTGAACCAAACCTCTCGAACGAGCCGCATGTGCCTATGCGGGAGCGATTTCCGCCCGCAGGGACAGAATACTTAGGTGGCCGTAGCGACGGATGGGAGTACCGCACTGTTTTCGCCGGCAGGACATTAGCAGATACTTTTGAAATGATTCGTCATTTCCTTCAAGAGGAGGGCTATGGGGATGTGCCATTGCCGAATAATGTGACAGAGTTAAGGTTGTTTCGTCGGCCACGCTCACCGCAGTTAGAACTATTTGGCGAATACGGCTACGTACACAATCCTATCAAGATCCTATTTCCCCGCGATGCAAAGCTGCGCAACACGCTCATTCTATGCATTTACAATGAACGGGCTCCCAATCATTTATTACGTTTTCACGGTGTATTGCCTCAAAAATAATGATCTTATTGAACGCATGCTTTTTGACTATTTAACCTACCTTTCACCACATAACCGTTTACACCTATGCTTACTCGTTTTTTCCTTTTTTGTTTCGCCTGTTTGGCCCTTATTCCACAGGCCATTTTCAGCCAGAGCGCTAAGATAAAACCTCCTGCGGTAGGGCCTGAGCCAGCCCTAGAGCGCCTTCGGCTAAACCCTTGGCCAGAGCGCTTGCAGGTACCATCGGCCGAACCTCTTTTGCCGCCAGAGGTGCCCTACTTGCGCTCACTTGGTGCTTTGAAACTTCCTCCTGTCCCAGAAGAGACTTCTGCTATTGAACGCACTTTCGACAACGAAAGCGGAATGCCTATTTGGTTTCGCGGTTCAGTAAAGTCGGCTGAAGTAGCCGACGCCGACCGTCCTATCGAACAGCGGGCTCTAGCCTATGTAGCTGCGCTACTACGACCGGAAGGTATTGAACGACCAGCGGAAGAGTTTATAGTTCGCCGAACCCATCAGGATGAACAAGGCACGTGGCACGTCCGCCTAGAACAAGTCTACAAAGGAGTGCCAGTGTATGGCGCCGAAGTCATCGCTCACGCGCAGAACGGCGTATTCACAGCATTAAATGGGCGCTATTATCCAACGCCTCAACTAAGCACAGTGATTCCTATTCTAAGTGCTGAGGAGGCCGTTCAACGCGCTCGCGCCCATCTAGGCACGTACAAAACGCAGTGGACTGAAGAGGAACGCGCCCTTATAGGAGGTTCCGAGGCCCATGCTGAGTTGGTCATCTACCACCACGAGCGCCGTCTCGATGCCGAACGCTTAGCTTACGTCGTTACACTATATGCCGATTTGCTACACCGAAAAGTTTACTTTGTCGATGCTCTCGACGGTAGCATTTTGCATCATTTCGACCATACGTGTCGTATTGCGCCTTTTCACGGAAAATCTGCTCCAACGCTAACCGCCGTCTCCTCTAACAATCTAAGCAGTTGTGCCGCTGTTGGTGGCAATGGAAATCCAGTCGTAGCCAGTGGTTTAGACTTAAAGAACGTTAACCGAACGTTCGGCGCCTGGAGGATTGGAAATACCGTCTATATGCAGGACGCCAGTAAGCCAATGTTTAATGCCTCGGCTTCCAAAATGCCCAACAACCCTGTAGGAGTAATCGTCACCCTCAATGCAAAGAACACGACACCAGCGAATCCCAATACGTTTGACTATACCATTGTAACCTCTCCTTCAACGGTATTCAACAACAGAAGTGCAGTAAGCGCTCATTGGAACGCTATCCAGAGCCACGACTACTTCCGCAACACCCACGGGCGCAATTCTATAGACGGCAAGGGAGGCAATATTATTTCCTTCTTTAATGTAGCAGACGATAATGGAGGCCCTATGGACAATGCCTTCTGGAATGGCTTCGCGATATGGTATGGCGCAGGAGACGTTTTCTTTTTCGACCTAGCGGGTAGTCTTGACGTTGGTGCCCACGAAATGAGCCACGGCGTTATTGAGAATACGGCCAATCTAGAGTATCAGTACGAGAGTGGAGCACTCAATGAATCGTTTGCCGACATTTTTGGCGCATGCGTGGACAGAGGCGACTGGCTTATTGGCGAAGATGTCGTCCGGCCAGGAGCTACTACGCATAATTGCTTGCGCGACATGCAGTTCCCAAACAACGGTACTCCTCCTCAGCCCAAGCATATGAATGAAAAGTACGTTGGGCCGCAAGACAACGGTGGGGTACATATCAATTCTGGTATTGTCAATCGGGCCTTTGTTCTCTTCGCTACTCACTCGGCTGTAGGTTTAGATAAGGCAGAACGCGTCTATTACAAAGCGCTACGCGATTATTTAGTTAAGTCTAGTCAATTTGTTGATTGTCGCCTTGCTGTCATGCAAGCTGCTACTGACCTTTATGGCAGCGCAGTGGCAAACGCTGCTGCTAGTGCCTTTGCCGCCGTAGGCATTGGTGGCGGACAACCCACAAATCCCTTCGGACTGTTGAAGGAGAACCCGGGCACGGGCCTTATCGTCTCTAAAAACAACAACGGCGTCTTGCTTAACCTCCATCGCGACAACGGTCAATACCTTGGTACTCTGTATAGCGGTGGCGTAGCCAGCCGCCCAAGTGTTTCCGACAACGGAAAGCTAATCGTATTCGTTGACGGCGAAGGGCACATTATTGGCATCAACATAGAGCAAGTTATGCCAAACCTATTCTACCAAGTGATCCAGCTGAGTGCTTTGCCAGAGTGGCGCAATGTAGCCATCTCTAAAGATGGACGTTTTGTTGCAGCCCTTACCCAAACAGCAAACAATAAAATTTATGTTTTCGACCTGAATGACCCAGTAAACAACTTTCAAGTCTTTACGCTTTACAATCCTACCTATACTACGGGCCAGTCCACTAATGATGTGAAGTATGCGGATGTACTGGAATTTGATTATTCGGGCGAGTACATCATGTACGACGCTTTCAATGAGTTAGTCAGTACTACAGGGCAAACCCTTTCTTATTGGGATATTAGCTTTCTAAAATTCTGGGATAAAAACAGTTTTACTCCCTCCGAGGCGCCGATATCGAAACTGTTTAATGGCCTACCTCCAGGTACCAGTGTAGGCAATCCAGTGTTTTCCCAAATGGCTCCCTATGTGATTGCTTTTGACTACGTGGACGAGTTGAATAATCGCTATCATATACTAGGCGCCAATGTTCAAACGGGTGATGTGGACTTCTTGGTGGTTGATAATGGAGTATTAGGATGGCCTAGCTATACCCGTACTGACAACAGTATTCTCTTTGAGAGTAAAGTAAACAACCAGTATAACATTTACCGGCGTTCGGTTGCACCGAACCGCATTCAGGGTACGGGCACTTCAGTGCCTATGGTCATCTCAGCACACGATTGGGGGCGTTGGTTTGCCTTTGGTACGCGCAGTTTGAAGGTGCATGCACCTGCTTTGAGTTCTACGCCGCTTCGCCTGTCGGCCAGCCCCAATCCGACCTTCGACGCAGTGCGCTTAGCTTTTGAGCTGCCCCAAAGCGGTTTAGTGCGCGTAGAGCTGATCGATCCGCTAGGTCGAACAGTTCACTCTTTTGCGCAAGAGCTTTTCGCTGGGCCCAATCAGCTGGAGGTTAGTCTAGAAGGGATGAGTCCTGGCACTTATATCGTGCGCCTGAATTCAGGAGAATCAAATGCGACACTTAAAGTCGTAAAGCAATAGGGGACAAGTAGCTTGTTGAGAGAATAGTCGCGTTTAGTCATGGCGAACGGCTCCCTCAGCTGAGGAGCCGGAGGGCAGCGCGGACGAGGTCTTCGATGCGCTGAAGGTGAGGCTGCTCGCGTTGCAATTGGTTGAGCACCTTTTGGGCAGAAGGACGCGGATAGCCCAATGCTACAAGCGCAGCGATGGCCTCTTCGCGCGCCGGAAGCGCGGCAGAGGGCAGAGGGAAAGAAGCTGGCTCGGGGGCTTCTTTAATTAATCGATCCTTGAGGTCCAATATAATTTGCTTGGAAACTTTTGGGCCAATGCCTTTGGCGCGCTGGAGCACATGTGCCTGCTCACCTATGATAGCAGCGCGAATCTCCTCTACGCTCATTGCCGAAAGTAGCAACAAGGCAGAAGTTGGCCCCACGCCCCTGACACTGAGGAGTTGGCCAAAGAGGTTGCGCTCAGCTTCTGTAGCGAAACCATAGAGTGTATGGGCCTCTTCTGTAATGTGCAAATGGGTATAGATCGTGGCAACATCGATCCCTTGCAGGGCAGTATAGGTGCTCAGCGGAATAAGTACGCGAAAACCAATACCTCCTACTTCAACGATAAGGTAGGATGCAGAGCGATAAGTAATGCGGCCCTTTAAATAGGCATACATGAATCAGCTGGCTTTACGACTGGCGAGCGTCGCAATAACTTTGCGCATTCGTCGCGCGTCTTTGGCAAAGAAAAGACTTTTTTCCTCTTTCTGGGACCTTATCGTACCACGGCAACCGGCATATTTGGATCGTAGCCCCCTTTGATGACTGGGCTTTGACGATTGCCCGTGTAGGCACGCACATGCTCATAGACGAACTCGTATAATTCTTGAACTGAGACAATTTTATCGCGGTTTCTATCGGCCTCTCCTTTTAGACCTCGAATAAGGAAATGACTAAACACCCCTTGACGTAGACCAGCAGATTCTAGCGAGGTTTCGTCTGCTTTCGACGACATGAGGAGGGCTGTGCCAGCTACCGCCTTTGATAAGGCTTGATAGTACTGAACAAGTCCTGTCTCTGCCGCGCCAGACCGCATGGCAATTAAGCTTCCAGAGTGGCAGGCATCGGCGATAATTAGCTTATATCGCGCTTTGCTCTTGTTAAACAAGGCGGCAATTTCATCGTGACCAACTTTGTTGTTGTAGCCGTCGAAGTCAATAGGGAGAAAAGAGCCGTTTAGGCCGTGACCCGAAAAGTAGAAAATAACCAAATCGTTTTGTCCGGATAAGTCGAGGATTTCCTGCAAGGTGCCTAAAATATTGTGGCGGGTAGCGTCTTCGTCAATAAGGATGCGCAGTTGTTCGTCGGGCAGTGCTCCGCCCTCATAGCTTTTTAAAAAGGCGTAGAAGCGATAGGCATCGTCATCGGTGTAGCGCAGAGCGGGCATGTGGTCGTATGCAGCTACGCCTACTACTAGTGCCCATACTTTCACTTGCGTAATCACGGGTGGATTTGGAGCAGGCAAGGCGACTACGGGTTTTGTCTCGGCAGGCGGCTGCTTTCCTATGTATTCCCCTGAGCGCCAGTAGCCTGTCACTTCTGTACCGTCTTTCAAATAAAGTGTGCCTTTTCCCGAGTATGCGCCTTCGGCCCATTCACCGCGGTAATAGTCGCCGTTGGCATAAAGGCATGTACCAAAACCATGAGGCTGTCCATTAACAAATTCTCCTACGTATTTGGCTGAACCTTCGCGATATATGTACGTGCCCTTCCCGTTCTCACAATCGCCCTCAATGCAGCCCAAGCGGTCAGCCTCAATCATGCCAGAGCCGATAAATTCACCTTCTCGCCACTGGCCAGTTTCTTTCTTTCCGTTGGCGTAAGTGCGAGTACCGTAACCATGAGGGTAATTGTCCTTGAATTCTCCAGTGTACTGACTACTATCTGGGAAATAAAACGTGCCTCGGCCGTTGAATTTTCCGTTTGAAAACTCTCCTTCGTACTTACTACCATCGGGATAAGCAAAAATGCCATAGCCATTTTTGCAGTCGCCCTTCAAGCAGCCAGATTGAATGTTCGTGCCGTCGTCTTGAAGTTCTTCTTTTTTCTTGGCAATGTATTCTTCGAGGATATTGCCGTGCTCGTCTACGGGTTTGCCGCGTCTCCACAGCCCAGTGCGCTTGGTGCCATCGGGATAGGTCTTAGTGCCTCGGCCATCAGGGTAGCGATGTTTCCATTCACCACTATACTTGCTGCCATCGGTATAGTAGCAAACACCGATGCCGTGAATCTCGCCGTTTTTAAAGTCGCCAATGTACTTTGCTCCAGATGGATAGATATAAGTACCTCTGCCATTTATGCAGTCGCCTTGCACGCATTGAGCCAAGCTAGAACTACCGAAGGCTATGACAAAAAGCAACAGAAACGCTATAGGTTTCATATCGGGTAGTATACAAAGTTGGTCAGTGTTTCTAATTTAAACCTCGTAAAACGCAAATTATTGCGCAAGGATTTGCTTTGCACCAATTTTTTAATAACAATAGGGTCGAAAGTTTCCCGTGCAGATATGACTCTGCCTGTAGGCTTAGTCCAGGGCATACGTTTGTGAGTTGTCCTGACAGCTGTGGCTTAGCAGAGGCCAAAAATGGTCGAGGCAAAGAAGCCTTTGACTACCGACTTGTCGCTCTACATCAAGATTTGCAAGCTGAGCCTCTGGCAATTCGAACACTAATGATCCGCGTTTATCAAACGCTCTTGAAGCTTTCAAGTTTATTATGAAGGCTATAGAAAGCCCTTTTCAGCGTTCTTTTGTTCGCTATAGGAAAGTCGATTTGCCGAGGAGCTGCAAAAGAGGATGTGTTTTGTCGTGAGCATGGCTTTTCAAGCCTGACTTTCTGCATTCCCAGAGCGAAGGCGCCTCGCTTTTCGCCGCCGATACTCTTTTTCCACTAGTGCCAGTTCTCGGCTTATATCGCCCGTTACCGATGTGTTCTCCTGAGCGCGGCGAATGAGGTAAGGTATGACCTCGAACACTTGACCGTAGGGCACGTACTTTGCTACGCGGTATCCAGCGCGAGCCAAGTTGAAGGTGAGGTTGTCGCTCATACCGAACAGTTGGCTAAACAGGGTATGCGGATGTTGAGGAGGAATGCCCTTGCGCGCCATGCGCTCTATTTGGACGGACACGCTTTGTGTATTGTGGCTAGCATTGCATACAGCTATGTGTTCAATGTGATCTAGGCAAAAGCGCAGGGCTGTATTGTAGTGGTCGTCTACGGTCTCTTTGTTGGGGTTGATCGGGTCGGGATAACCCATTTGGGCTGCGCGCTGGCGTTCTTTTTCTAGGTAAGCGCCACGTACAAGTTTGGCGCCAAGTAGAAAGCCTTCTCGTCGCGAGCGGTCATAACTTTCTGTAAGGAACTGCAATCGGTCAGTTCGATACATCTGAAAGGTATTGTACACTACGACGCGCTGACGGTTGTAGCGTTTCATCATGAGCCAAACCAAATGGTCTATAGTATCTTGGATCCAGCTTTCTTCTGCGTCTACAAAGACAGAAACGCCTTTTTGAGCAGCGTGATAACAAATGGCGTCTACGCGCTTGAGGACGTTTCGGTATTCATTGAGTTCGTCGCGCGTCAGCACGCGGGTATGTTGAATACGTTCCAGAAGCCCAAAACGAGCCAAACCTGTAATTTTGATGCTCACTACAGGGATGTGGGAAGACTGAGCGGCGAAGTCAATCGCTCGAATATTTTCGTTCATTGTGCGATTGAAGTCGGCCTCCGTCTCTTTTCCCTCGGCGCCATAGTCTAAGATAGTTAGCACGTCTTGTCGAGCTAAGCGCTCTATGTTGCGTGCGCAATCGAGGAGTGTTGTTCCGCCGACGAATTGGTCGAAGAGCGTGCGGCGAATAATGGGTTCTACCCACTTTAGGCGGTATTGTGCAGCCCATAACATAAGCGGAGCGCCCAGACGCACCAAGGTGGGCGAGTTCATAAGTCGAAAAAGCCATCGCGTTTTGCGCAATTCAGCGTCGCTCAGATGAGCAAAGGCAATTTCAGTGTTGAGAAAATCTATAGCAGGAGGAGTATAAGCCAAAGACGGATCTCCGGGTAATGCAGTCATGATGCAAGTAAATTCGGGAATAACTTTGGTTAGGACAATACTTCTTTCTGCCAGATGGCCCAGGCCGCCTCTGCCTGTCGGTAAAGCATATCGAGGCCGTTGGTGGTGTGCGCTCCCTGGCGTTTAGCCCGCTGCAAAAGTAGGGTTTCGCTCGGATTGTAAACGAGGTCAAACACCCAATGGCGCTCGTTTATGTACTCAAAAGGCAAATTTGGACAGGTGTTTACGGCAGGGTACATACCCAGAGGTGTTGTGTTGACGAGGAGCCTCACGCGATCCCACAGCTGAGGATCATCCACATCCGCGTAAGAGAGTTGTTCAGCAGTTTTGGGCCTGCGCGAGACAAATTGGTGAGCAATACCGAGCTGTTTCAGGGCATAGCTAACGGCCTGCGCACTGCCGCCAGTGCCCAAAATGAGCGCTTTCTCTTTTTGCCATAGCGACAAGGAGGCTCCCTGTGCGTGTATCCAAGCGAGCAAAGCTTGTTGAAATCCTTCAGCGTCGGTGTTGTAGCCGTGGAGCAGACGTCCTGCCTTAACGACAACGGTATTAACTGCTCCAATGGCTTTGGCCGTGGGATCAAGGTCGTCCAGATAAGGAAGGATTGCTTTTTTGTGCGGAATAGTTACGTTGAAGCCGCGCAGATTAGGATACTGGGACAATAAGTCAGGCAAGGCACTCAACTCGGGCAGAGGGAAAAGCATGTAGCAAATAGAGGCGATACCCATTCGATTGAACTTTTCGGCAAAATAGCGCTCAGAGAAGGAGTGACTGAGCGGATACCCGATAAGGCCGAGCAAGTGCATACCGTTTAGTCCAGGATTTTGAACGTAGTTCGTCGGTTAGCTTGGTGCTCAGCTTCTGTACAGCGATTACAGGGGCAGTTGACAGCGGGCTGAGTTTCGCCGTAGCCCACTGCTGTGAGGCGAGCGGGGTCAATGCCGCGTGCGATGAGGTAATTAACAGCACTTTGGGCGCGTCTCTGGGATAGGGTTTGGTTGTAGGCATTATCGCCTCGGCAGTCGGTATGGCTACCCAATTGGATGCGGATGCCAGGATTTTGCTGCAGCATTTCAGCCAACCGGTTAAGGGTTGGTTCAGCATCAGGGCGAATGTCCCATTTGTCGAAGTCGTAATAGATATTTTCTAACACGATTTCGCGGTTGCGGAAAATTTTATCGAGCACGATTTCCACCTCGAAAATTTGGACGGGATTTGCGCTATCGCGTGGAATGCCACGCGTGCTAAAGCGTAAATTGTTGGTGAGGTAGCCCTCTTTGGCAGCGGTGAATGTGTAGTCGGTATTCTCAGCCAGTTCTAAGCGGAAGAAGCCATTGTCATCCACAGTGATGAGCTGATTTTTGTCGCGAAAGGCTACATCTACGCGAGCTCCGGGTAGAGGTTTTCGGCCCAAGACGCGGCTGTTTGGGTCGGTAGGGTCGGCCAGAATTTTTTCTAGTACGTAGCCTTCTAAGAGAATTTTAAAAGATATTATTGGTTTAGTTGGGGTAGCTACAGTAGTATCGGTTTTGGGTGGTTTTGGGGGCGGGACGCGCTGTTCGAAGTAATAGATATCATCACCGCCTCGGCCTCCAGGTCGGTTGGAGGTGAAGAAACCCGACAAGAGTAGGTCACCGGGTTGAGGCGGCCGATGTTGTGGCTTGTGCACAAGAGCAATGAGGCCAAAATCATCGGCTCCGCTATTGATAGGAGGTTTGAGGTTTTGCGGTGTAGCCCAGGTATTGTCAGCCATTTTGTAAGTTCGAAAAATATCGAGGCCTCCCATGCCCGGATGTCCATCTGATGCAAAGAAAACTGTATCGGCACACCAAGTTGGAAACAGTTCATTACCTGGAGTATTTACGTTCCGACTTAACACTTTGGGCTCCTCCCATCCGCCCTCAAGTTGGGGATTGCGGCGCATCATCCATAAATCATAGCCTCCCCAGCCCTCCGGGTCGTTGCAGGCAAAGAGCAGTGTTTGACCATCTGGCGACAAGGCCGGATGCATGTAGTTAATTCGTTCCTTCTGATACGGCAAGGGGCTAGGCTCCGACCAGCCATCTTCTGTGCGAGTAGAGACGTACAGCTTGCAATACTGATCGTCGCCTTTGTAAGCTCCTACGGCGCGAGAAAAATAAACTTCTGTGAAAAGTCGGTTAAAAGCAATGCTTCCCTCGTTACCTGTCGAGTTAATGCGCACGTCGAAAGGCTGCGCACCATATGCATCAGGAGCAGCGACAAATAAATCCATGAACTTGTTACCCGTCCAACCGTAATTCTTTTTGCTGTTAGCTCCCGGACGATCGCTGCTAAAGACTAGGCGTCCTTCGGTGTAAAACGCTGGCGAAAAATCGTTTTGCGGGCTGTTGAAGGCTACCGGTTGAACACTCCAGCCACTTTCCTTTGCTGAGGCCAACCATCCAATTGCTATTTCACACGCAGCCATCTCCTTTCGATATTCGTAAGGGCTGCCGATTTCGATACTTAGGTTGCGAAAGGCTTCTTTTGCTTCGGCATAACGCTCTAGACGTTTAAGCATATGAGCCTGACCCTTAAGGGCCTCTGGCCCATAGTTATACTGATAGGCAATGCCATACCACTGATGTGCGGAGGCATAATCTCCGATGTTTCGATATGATTCGGCGATTCGATAAGCTAAACGCCCTTTGTCCGAGCGGCCTCGAGCGCGCTCAAAGTCGCGCTTAAGCAAAGGTATAGCCGAAAAGTACTGCTTTCGCTCAAAAGCCGTAACTCCATCCTTGATAGGCGACACAGGGCTACACGAGCCAAGGAGTAAGCCAATCATCCCAAGAACAGACAAAAGAAGTCGCCCTTCGTCCACCATAGCACTGAATTTTCCCATTGACATAGACGCACTGCACCTCACTAACGGCCCAAGAGGCCTCGTTGTTTTAAAATGTAAGAACTACCTCTCTTATCTGCTAAATCCAACAGTCACGCACAATGTGGAACAGACATTGCACAACCTGCGTGCACGATTTTCGCTAAGCAGGCGTTTTTGTGTTTTACGAAACAAACTCGAATTGCGTTATGCGCCTCTGCGTTTTCCAAATCTTTCTCTTTTGCCTTCTTGGGCTTTTCGGCGGAAAGGCCTCGTATGTTTTTGCACAAGAGTACAGCGACAACGTTACTGAGCGGTCAGTAGACCTAGAAGCTTTTCAGCCGCGCCCAATCGACCTATCGAAAGACTTAAGCATCATTTCCTTTGGCTCGTGTAACGACCTTAACTTGCCGCAAGATATGTGGGCTAGCGTCGTGGCTAATAAACCTGATTTGTGGATCTGGCTCGGAGATATTATTTATGCCGACACAACCAATCCGCGCGTCTTGGCCGCCCATTACAAACGTTTGAAAACTCATCCGGCATATAAAAAACTGCGCGACCAAACGCCCATTATTGGCATTTACGACGACCACGACTACGGCGCAAACGACGCAGGAAAGGGTCTACCCAACAAGCGCGCTACAAAAAAATGCTTACTCGATTTTTTGGATGTACCTTACTCAGACCCTGTGCGCAAGCGCGAAGGTGCATACCAGGCTTACCTCTTCGGTACACCTCCGCGTCAAATCAAGATTATCGTACTCGATACGCGCTATTTCCGCGATACTCTTCTGCCCGATCCTGACCCGGCTCGCCGGTATTTGCCTAACTTAGAAGGCGATATCCTCGGTGAGGCCCAATGGGCCTGGTTGGAAAAAGAATTAACTCATAGCCCAGCCCAACTCCACATCTTGGTCTCCAGCATCCAGGTATTAGCCAACGAGCACGGCTACGAGAAGTGGGGCAACTTCCCTAATGCGCGCAAGCGATTGTTCCAACTCTTGGTCAAGACGAAACCCGCCAACTTACTGATTCTCTCTGGAGATCGACACATGGCTGAAATTTCGCGCTTAGATTTACAGGGCTTGCCCTATCCGCTGTACGATTTCACTTCCAGCGGCATGACACACATCCGCACGAGTTTGGAGGAAGCCAATCGCTTGCGCGTAGGACCTATGATCGTCAAGCGCAACTTCGGCATACTTAAAATTCGGTGGGAGGGAACCCGTCCTGTCGTCCAAATGGAAGTTCGCGGTCTTCAGAACGAGCTTCTCCTCGAACATACTGTTCAATACTAAACAGTGTACTCGCTCATTTAGAGGCGATTTGAACTGGGTTTGAAAATCATCCGCTCCTGGAAGAAGCTTAATGCTGTCAGCTCGAAGACCGTTGCCTTTTCGAGAATTTGCATATTTAAGAAAATACCGTTAGACACACAGCAGAGTACAGCCTCTTCCCCTTTCTCGCCTCCCTAACGAGGTTGTGGTAAGGAGACCATTTTGCAGAGAAAGACGTAGACGAGATTCATCATCTAAAATCGTCCTTTTTCTGCAAAAGAGTATCTGTTCAACTTCCGGGCTTAAACTCGCCTGTGATGGTTTGCTTCAACACGCGAATAAATGTGCGTTCGTCAATGAGCAGCCGCACTACGTTTCCGTCAATTTTTGTTACCTTTCCAATGATACCGGCGCTAGTCACCACCTCCATTCCTTCGCGCAAGTTTTCAATAAACTTCTGCTGTTCGCGCTGGCGCTTCACTTGCGGGCGAACGAGGAAAAACCAAAAGACGAAGATGATAAGTACCGGAAACAGAAAGCCAATCCACGGATTGCCTCCTCCTTGAGATGCTTGCAACAGAATGAACAACATCATGATTCAGCTAAATTTTTTGTTCAAAGAAGCCACTGCTTTGCGCCAAGCCCCCTAACACTTCGCTGATTCGTTGCGCTCTAGCGTGGCGAAAGGAGCTAAAGTGCAAAGGCAAACCGCCTATCTTGTTAATGCAGTTACCGTGCTGTGGGGCTATTTTATATCGAAAACACTGTCAGGGATCCCTGAGTTGATCTTAATGCTTTTCGCTATGCCTTTAAGTGGGATAGGAAAAGCTCCCGTCATAGTTATTGTATGAGGTAAAAGTACGCTTTGAACGGGCTTGTAGTCGTCGAACTCTGTAATTACAGTGGTAGGCGAGCCATTTTGGCCCTCTTCTGTGCGTACTTCGCGCAACTTAAGGCCGCTCGTCACCTCGTAGTAGTCGGTGCTCTTTTTACCTCCTGGCCGCTCTACTGCTATGACATACGCGTCTTTGCCGCCCACATTTTCAATACCTTTTAAGGAGAGGCGATAACCTTTCGTTAGGTAGGCAGCTTCTTTGAAGAGGTAAGCTTGCTCTTTCATATCCTCTAAGTCCTCCCCAGTGAGGGTACGCGAGCCGCCCATGCCGTCCTCTTTACCTTTGCCGTTGTTGTAAACACGGCTGTTCATAACCTGACCCTGCATGCTCATGCGCATAAGAACCTTTGTGTCGTCTTTTTGCAAGACGCTCATTTCCAGCGTGCCCATGCCTTGGAGGTTGAATTCGTAGATAGCCTCTATGTCTTTGACAGTATTTATTGCTTGCTCACCTCCAATAGCCTGAAGATACTTGCGAATGACTGCCTCAGCCGTCATGTTAGCGGCGGCTTTCTGGTCGGCTACCTTCACGGGATCGCCGTAAGAGTCGTAGAAATTGATCTGCCCGTCGGCTGAAAAGCGCTTTAAGCGGTCAGCCACTTCGTCTTTGTTGCCTACGACGAGAATGTGCGCGCGGTTGGGGCGCACATACTTTCGAGCCATAGCCTGTATATCAGCGGGCGTTACCTTTTGCAAGTTGGACAGGTAGTTTTCATAGTAGTCGGCAGGCAATTTGTAACGAGCAATATTGAGCGCGAATTGAGCGATCGTTCCTGGTTCTTCGAGACTGCGAGAAAATTGGCCGGTGAGGACGTTTTTGACGAGTTGAAGTTCATCCTCAGCGACGGGCTCGTTGCGCAGCCGTTCCAATTCGAAGAGAAACTGAGCAATTGCGCTGTCGGTCACTTCGTTGCGCACGCTAGCAGTAGCTGAAAAGCTGCCGATGAGGCGGTCGGGCGACAGCGAAGTGCGCGCTCCATAAGTATAACCGTGTTTTTCCCGCAGATTTGCGTTTACGCGGCTGTTGAAGTAGCCACCTAGAAGAGTATTCATTAGGCGCGCGGGGATAACATCAGGGTGGTTTGGCGGTAATTCGACCGGATAAGTGATGTTGATAACCGACTGGACAGCACCCGTTTTATCCACAAAAGCGACGCTCGTCTTTTCAGGCGCTTTAGGTATAGGATAGGTATGTTTAGGCACTTTGGCTTTTTTCCATTTGCCAAAATATTTTTCGGCTTTGGCGAAGGCATCAGCCTGTTTGATATCGCCTACGATAACAAGATAAGCGATATTGGGTTTAAAATAGGTCTGATAATATTTTTTTATTTGGTCTAGACTGATCTTGGCTAGCGTTTTTTCGGTCATGTTTTCACCATAGGGATGGTCTTTGCCATAGCGGAGTACGTTGGCGACATTGGCTGCAATGGCGTCAGGGTCATTTTTGGCAGCAGCCAAAGCGCTCTCTGCACGGCGTTTGGCTTTGTCTAGTTCTTCTGCAGGAAAAGCAGGGTTGAGCAATACGTCGGCTAGCAAATCAAGCAACTTATCGGTATGTTTGCTTAAGCAAGAGCCCGATACGCCGTTGGCATCCGAGGACAAGGAGGCGCCGATAAAATCTACTTCCTCGTCGAGTTGAGCTTTTGTCCGATTTTTAGTCCCCTTGGAAAGCAATTCACCAGCCATATCTGCATAGCCGGCGGCGTCTTTTTCAAGAACGGGATCGAAATCTATAAATATGCGAAAAGATACCTCAGGCAACTTGTGGTTTTCAACGACGATAACAGTTAGGCCATTTTTCAGCGTTTTTGTAGCTGCTTTTCCTATCTGAATTTTGGGTGGCGTGCCTGGCTGAGGGGCCTTTTTTCGGACGTCGCCGGTTGGAAGAGGAATAACAGGAGCTCCACTAGGAGTCGTTTGGGCAAAGGCTTTTATTGACGAAAACAAAACCAGCCCACAAACAGCAATGAGAATTCGGTATTTCATGTGTTGTGAATTTTCGAGCAGAGTCGTTGTTGAATTGCGGGCAAAGGTATAAAATTCGGTATCAAGTTCTCCTGTCTAACGAGGAAGCACGAGGTTTATCTCCTAGTACAGGATGCTACTAGCCTTCCTACCTTCGCGGCCGCTAAGCAGAACCATATGGCATCGCATATTGCATTTGACCGTTCAGGACTTTCTGACGACATCTTGCTTTATCTGTATGAGCAATTAGTATTGCCCCGTCAGATAGAGGAGAAGATGCTCAATCTTTTGCGCCAAGGCCGTATCAGTAAATGGTTCAGCGGCATTGGCCAAGAAGCTATAGCCGTTGGAGCGACTTGTGCCTTGCGCCCTGACGAATTTATCTTTCCCATGCATCGCAACCTCGGCGTATTTACAGTGCGCCAAGTACCCTTGGATCGGCTTTTTTGTCAATGGCAAGGCAAACGCCGCGGTTTTACAAAAGGACGCGATCGGTCGTTTCACTTTGGCACAATGGAGCATCATATCGTAGGCATGATTTCGCACTTAGGGCCACAGCTGTCTTTAGCTGCGGGTGTTGCTCTGGCGCACAAGTTGCGCCGCGAAGAACGCGTTTCCTTAGCGTTTACGGGCGAAGGAGCCACTAGTGAAGGCGAGTTTCACGAAGCGCTGAACGTTGCTTCTGTGTGGAAGCTCCCTGTCATCTTCCTCATCGAGAACAATGGCTATGGCCTGAGCACCCCTTTACAAGAGCAGTACGCCTGCAAAGACCTCGTGGATCGAGCTGTTGGCTACGGTATGCGCGGCGTAAAAATTGACGGTAATAACGTGCTGGAAGTATATCGTACCATCTCTCAGCTCGCCGAAGAGATGCGGCGAGATCCCAAGCCTGTTTTGGTAGAATGCATTACTTTTCGGATGCGCGGCCACGAGGAAGCCAGCGGCACAAAGTACGTTCCCAGGGCTCTCTTGGAGGAATGGGCTCGAAAGGATCCGATTGAGAATTACGAAAATTGGCTGCTAGAGCAAGGCATCCTCACTGAAGAGCACCGCCAGCGCGTGCGAGAGCGCAATAAGCAAGCCGTACAGCGGGCGGTAGAGATCATGTTTGCAGAGCCCGACCCTGTACCCGATATAGAAGAAGAGTTGCGCGATGTGTATGCTCCAGCACCAGCTGCGGTGCCACCGAAGGGCCCTGTTCGCGAGCTGCGCTTCATCGACGCCATCACCGATGGCCTGCGAGAAGCGATGAGGCATTACCCGCAACTCGTGCTCATGGGTCAAGACATCGCCGAGTACGGTGGTGTATTTAAAATTACCCAGGGCTTCGTGGAAGAGTTTGGACGTGAGCGCGTGCGCAACACACCTTTGTGCGAAAGCGCCATCATCGGCATCGGACTGGGCCTCAGCCTTAAGGGCATGAAGAGCATGGTGGAGATGCAGTTTGCCGATTTTGTCACTTGTGGATTCAATCAGATTGTTAATAACTTAGCTAAGCTTCACTGGCGGTGGGGGCAAAATGCCGATGTTGTTATTCGCATGCCAACAGGTGCGGGTACAGGTGCGGGTCCCTTTCATAGCCAGTCTAATGAGGCGTGGTTTACCCATGTGCCTGGTCTCAAAGTAGTTTATCCAAGCACACCTCACGATGCGAAAGGGCTATTGCTAGCGGCCTTTGCTGATCCCAATCCAGTGATGTACTTCGAACACAAAGCTCTCTACCGCAGCCTTTCGGGTCCTGTACCCGAAGGATTTTATACGGTAGAAATCGGCAAGGCTCGTCAGGTTCGGTTAGGCGATGCTGTAAGCATTATTACCTATGGTTTAGGTGTGCGCTGGGCAGAAGCTATCGCGGACGAACTCAAGATTTCTGCCGACATCGTAGACCTTCGCTCGCTTTTGCCTCTGGACTACGAAGCGATAGCGGCCAGCGTCCGGCGCACCAATCGCGTGCTCGTCCTCCACGAAGATACGCTTTTCGGTGGCATAGGCGGCGAAATTGCTGCCTGGATTGGCGAGCATCTCTTCGAGTACTTAGATGCGCCCGTGATGCGTTCTGCTAGCTTAGACACGCCTGTGCCCTTTGCTCTCTCGCTGGAACAGCATTTTTTTCCCGTCCAGCGCCTGCGCCAACAAATCCAAAAACTCTTGGCCTACTGATGTTTACTTGACTTGTCGTCTCTGCTATTGAGCCATCTCTCTTACCCAGAATATTTGTGTACATGCCTCGCTCTCGACCTACTTACATTCCGGCCATTATCAGCATGGCAATGGTGCTCTTGCTAGCAGGGCTTTTCGCTCTTATTGCTCTGCACGGTCAGCATTTGATAGCGCTCTTCAAGGAAAGAGTTGACGTCTGGCTAGAATTTAAACCTGACATTGCTCAAGACGATCTAGTGCGCATCATCCAGCAGATTCGCCAAGAGCCTTTCGTCAAACCCGAAACGGTAACTTATATTACTCGCGAGCAGGCAGCTGCCTCTATGCGCACGGATTTGGGTGATGAAAGTCTGCTGGCTGACCTTCCTAACATGATGCGCGACATAGTGCGCTTTCACGTGAAGGCTGAATACTTTCAGCGCGATAGCTTGCTCAAATGGCGCGAAGCACTTAAGCAAGATTCCCTCGTGGCTGAACTCTATGTCGAGGCAGTAGACGTTGGCAACATCAGTCGAAATCTTAACCTTATTGCTCAGGTGACATTATGGCTAGCTTTAGCCTCATTGATCATTGCCGTAGTCATTATCTATAACACCGTTCGCCTAGCTCTGTACGCAAATCGATTCATTATTAAAAATCAAGAATTAGTAGGTGCTTCTTGGGAATTTATTACTCGTCCGTACTTGCAGCGCGCTCTACTCAATGGCCTTTTCAGTTCGATTTTGGCGATTGCTTTGCTTATTGCGCTACTTAGCTGGGCGTATGAGCAGATGCCTGAATTGAAGCAACTTCAAGACCTCAACGGTATTTTAGCCATCTTTATAGGGCTCCTCACTTTGGGAATTCTCCTGTCGGGAGTGAGCACTTATCTCGTCGTGCGCCGGTTCTTACGCATGAAAATTGACGATCTCTACTAAAAACGCGGAAAAAACGCCGTTCTTTGCTGCGCAGTAGTACGCTCAGTATACTTGCGATCTATCTCCATGTTGAAAATAATTTCTCGATGAGCGGCCCAGTTGAGTGTACTTTTTAGTAAATGCCTTAAACATATCTAAAATACAAGCAGATGGCCAAGCAACCGCAACGCCGTGCCGCCCAGCCTTCTCCTTCTTCGGCTTCCCGGCGACCAACCACTTCAACATCCACCTCTCGCAAAACCTCTAGCACAAGCGGCCGTCCCAGTGAGTTATGGCGCAAAGACGAACCCTTCATCTTTGGCCGCCGCAATTTTATAGCTATTGGCATCGGCCTCTTGCTGATTATTTTGGGGCTGATTGCCATGAGTGGCGGTTCAATGCCCGACCCTAATACGTGGGACCCAGCCATAATTTACAGCCCGCGACGCATTACGCTAGCTCCCTTTCTCATGATTTTGGGTTTTATCGTCGTCGGAATCGGTATTTTCCTCGACCCTGAAAAGGCCTCGACCGCGCCGAACAACGACCTTCCAGCATGAATCTACTTCAGGCTATTATATTAGCCATCGTAGAAGGCCTAACGGAGTTTCTCCCTGTGTCGTCCACGGGCCATATGATTATTGCCTCCACAGCTATGGGTATTGCTACACACCCTTTCGTTAAGGTATTTACAGTGGCTATCCAATTTGGAACTATCTTATCGGTGGTGGTGTTGTATCGCGACCGCTTTTTCCAACCCTGGACGTTTTACCGAAATATAGGCATTGCCTTCCTGCCCGCTGTTCTGTTCGGATTTTTGTTAAAAAAACTAATTGACCAGATGTTGGAAAACGTTCTCGTTGTGGCTGTGGCGCTCATTGCTGGCGGAGTTTTTTTCTTGCTCTTAGATGACTTGTTCAACCGAACAGCAGCATCCGAGACCGAAATTAGCCAACTCAGTTGGACGAGAGCAATGCTAATCGGCTTGTTTCAAGTTGTTGCTATGGTGCCGGGTGTAAGCCGCTCAGCAGCTACCATTATCGGAGGTTTAATTCAGGGGCTTTCTCCGAAAGCGGCAGCCGAGTTTTCGTTTTTTCTAGCAGTACCTACGCTGTTTGCTGCTTCGTGCAAGGCGCTGTGGGACTATGGCGAAGCGGGAGCCTTGCGATTTACCTCTCAAGAAATAGGGCTATTGGCTCTAGGGAATATCGTGGGCTTTGTGGTAGCCATGCTGGCCATTAAAGGTTTCATCGCCTACCTAACTCGACATGGCTTTCGACTCTTCGGCTACTACCGCATTGCAGTGGGTATCCTTCTGCTACTGCTAGCAAGCGCAGGCTATTTTTCTGGGGTAGACATAAGCGCTTTTTAGCCTGAAGTAACCTCAACCAAAGGATGAGTTTTGCGTTTAACGCATTGAATTTGCATAGATTCGCTTTGAGATTTGTTAGGAAGGCACCAGAGGTGCTTAGAGTCGAAGGGGCGTTCTCGCGAAGCTCAGCTAAGTGCTTTTCTCGAGAGTTAGAACATTTTTGAAGCCAACTATCCGCGTTGTATCTATGAATAAATCATGGAAGAGCAAGTCCAGAATGTACAAATAGAGGAAAGTTGGAAGCGCGTCTTGGCCGACGAGTTTCGACAACCTTATTTTGCAGCGATAAAGGCCTTTTTGGTACAAGAGAAGAAGGCAGGTAAAATCATATATCCGCCGGGATCGCTTATTTTTAATGCCTTCAATACCACGCCTTTCGAGCAGGTGAAAGTAGTCATTCTGGGTCAAGACCCTTACCACAATCCAGGAGAAGCCATGGGGTTGTGTTTCTCGGTGCCTCGAGGGGTGCGCATGCCGCCGTCCCTAGTCAACATCTTTCGAGAGATAGAACGCGACTTGGGCATTCCAATACCTAAACATGGAGATTTGACGCATTGGGCAAAGCAGGGTGTGTTGCTACTCAACGCTATGCTTACAGTGGAGGCAGGTAAGCCCGCTTCGCATCAAAAAATAGGTTGGCAGAAGTTTACCGACGCCGTCATTCGGCGTATTTCTGACTTAAAAGAAGGTGTTGTTTTTCTATTGTGGGGTAACTTTGCAAAAAGCAAAAAAGCACTCATTGACGAGATGCGCCACTACGTACTGACGGCACCACACCCGTCACCGTTGGCGGGAGATGGTTTCATTGGCTGTGGACATTTTAGTCGCACCAACGAACTTCTCCAAAAGCAAGGTCTGCTGCCTATTGACTGGGCATTGCCCGAGTGAGGGCGTATCCCTCTACGCCCAAAAAGCGCTCGACGCAAGGGCTGTATGGCTCGTGTCCTTGACGCAAAGCAGATTTAAGGAGCCTTTTGTCGATGAAACTTCAGCTAGGTAAAAGCAAAAAGGATTTAAATTTGCTTTACTTGGCAAAGGCCATATAATGATGGACAAAGTTTCCTTAAGGCAAAGCAGTGTTCAACGACACGCAGATTTTTATTTTGACGTCATTCCTGTAAAGCAGCACAAACCAAACAAATGTCTGGTTTGCTGTAAATGGCACCATTTTTTCTCGAAAAAATTTGTAGGAGATATCCCGGTCGTTTTTCTATCTTTGGCCACCTTTTTGAAAAGCGGTCTAACTCTAGGCAAAACGTCGACATTTTATTCATTGCAAAGCGATTTGACCTTTAAAACTGTTTGTTGAGAGATGACATCTGTAGCTGGCACCCGCGACATCCTTCAGGAGAACTTGCTCAAATATTTCGGTTTTGAAGCCTTCAAAGGGCAACAACGAGAAATCATTCAGAGCCTCCTCGATGGGCACGACACTTTTGCTATTATGCCCACTGGAGGCGGGAAGAGCCTGTGTTATCAGTTGCCAGCGCTAATGTTACCTGGCACCGCCATTGTCATCAGCCCTTTAATCGCTCTGATGAAGAATCAGGTAGATAACATCCGCGGCTATTCCGAAACCGACGAAGTCGCTCACTTCCTCAATTCCTCCCTCACGCGCGCCCAAATGCGCAAGGTCAAGCAAGACATCGTAGATGGAAAAACCAAATTGCTTTATGTAGCACCTGAAACCCTCACGAAAGAAGAAAACATCGAATTTTTCCGCAATAACAACATTTCCTTTGTGGCCGTGGATGAAGCCCATTGCATTTCAGAATGGGGACACGACTTCCGGCCTGAGTATCGCCGCATCCGCGTTATGCTGGACGCCATCGCCCAAGACGTACCCATTATTGCCCTGACAGCAACAGCTACCCCCAAAGTCCAGCAAGATATCATCAAAAACCTGGACATGAAGGACTACAACCTCTTCATTGCTTCCTTCAACCGAGAAAACCTCTTCTACGAGGTGCGGCCTAAGATTAAAAAAGACCAGACCATCCGCCAAATAATCCAGATTATTAAAGAAGAATTTCGCGGCGAATCGGGCATCATTTATGTCCAAAACCGCAAGACTGCTGAAGACCTAGCTGAAATACTCGTAGTTAACGACATCAAAGCCGCGCCCTACCACGCGGGCCTTGACCCCAAGACACGCTCTAAGACGCAAGATGACTTCTTGATGGAAGAAATTGACGTCATCTGCGCTACTATTGCTTTTGGCATGGGCATAGATAAGCCTGATGTGCGCTTTGTTATCCACTATGACATGCCTAAGAGCATCGAAAACTACTATCAAGAAACCGGCCGTGCTGGCCGCGATGGCTTAGTAGGCAAATGCATCGCTTTTTACAATTACAACGACATCTTGCGCTTAGAGAAGTTTCTGCGCGACAAACCACTGGCCGAGCGGGAAATGAGCGCCCAACTCATGCAAGAAGTCGTTGCCTATGCAGAAACCGCCTCGTGCCGCCGCCGCTTTTTGCTTCATTACTTTGGCGAAGAGTTCAATGAAGAAAAGTGCGGCAAAATGTGCGACAACTGTAAAACACCCAAAGAACGCCTCAACGTGCAGGAAGAAATGGTACAGGCCATTTCAGCCATCCTCGAATTGAAGGAAAACTATCACATGAAAACCATTGTAGACTTCCTGCGCGGAAATGAGACTAAAGAAATGCGCGATTTTCGCTTCAATCAGTCCGAAAATTTCGGCATTGGCGAGGAACGCGATGAAAATTTCTGGACGTCAGTCATTCGGCATGCCATCATCAACAACCTCGTATACAAGGAAATTGAAGAGTTTGGCATCCTCAAAGTCACAGAGGAAGGGCGCAAGTACCTTAAAGCTCCCTACCCTATCCAAATTACCATCAACCACAACTACGACGATGGTGGCGCCTACGACTTTGACGATGAAAAGGGAGGCACTGCTGTACTCGATGAGACGCTCATGAACATGCTCAAAGATCTGCGTAAGAGCGTCGCTAAAAAGTACAACCTTCCTCCTTACGTCATTTTCCAAGACCCGTCTCTGGAGGAAATGGCTACTCAATACCCTATTACGATGGAAGACTTAGCCAAAATCCAGGGCGTCTCTTTGGGCAAGGCCCACCGATACGGCCAGCCCTTTATCGAAATGATCAAAAAATACGTCGAGGAAAATGAAATTGAGCGGCCCACCGATATCATGATCAAATCGGTGGCTAATAAGTCAAAAACAAAAATTAATATTATTCAAGCTATTGATCGCAAGATTCCGCTTGAAGATATTGCCAGCGCCAATGATCTCACTTGGCAAGAGCTCATGGACGAATTGTACAGCATTGTGCAGTCTGGCACGAAGATCAATCTCGACTACTATATAAATAAAAACGTGGATGAATACATCCGCGACATCATCTTGGACTACTTCACTAAGGCCGAAACAGACAGCATCGAAGCGGCCGTTAAGGCTCTTAAAGACGAAGAGGTCACGTGGGAGGAAGTAGAGCTGATGCGCCTAAAATTTTTAAGCGATAATGCAAACTAAGCGCCCAGTCGCAAACCTTCTTCTGAAGAGTAAGGAGCAAAACGCCGTCCTTTTGCACAGAAAACTTCAAAGGGAACACCCTCTTGACAAGGAGTCTTTTCTCGGCGCTAAAGCGCTACATTACCCGGTGCAACTGGTTTCACAAAAAGTATTCCGCACAAGACCTGATTGCTGCCAGAGAAAGAAAGAACATGGTGCTGGCTGAGGCCCTAAATTTTAACTCAAACTAGAGGGATTGCTACTGGCAGCTTTGTGTCAGAGATTGCCCTATACTTGCGGTTGAATACAAAACCTATTCAAGGTATGAACTCGGCTGAAGAGATTAAAGAAATGGTTCGGCAGAAATACGCCGAAATTGCGGAACAATGCATCTTCCGCACCCCTTCTTCCAAAAATAGAGAATAATGCCAAAAGTTGTAATCTTGCAGGATGGAGACACAA
>JANWXM010000020.1 GCA_025055285.1 Saprospiraceae bacterium | reverse complement strand
ACAATGAGTCCACATTATTACTGCCACTTCGGCGCCATTGCTCACCTGTGTAGGAAATCGTAAGAGACGTAATGGTACTTCCTGTATTATTAGTGAATTGTGCACCTATGTATACCGTAGGCAGGTTGCCAGAAGAAAGTTCTCCGAAGGCTCTTTCTGATGATCCAGTTGCACCGTAACTATAAGTGTCGGCGATGCCTGAACCACCGTTGTTGGCAGTATACATGGCGTTGGCACTAAGCCCTATTTCTAAGAATGCCCATCCCGCAGGCACTGTACTGCTCGTCCCGGTGCTAGCAAGAGAATTAAAATCTTGGGTGTACGAACCCGTAAACGATATCTGTGCCCATCCGATGGATGCAGAGAGGCAAAATACCATCAGCAACGCAGCGGATAGCCCTGCGTTAAGACGACTCTTCAGCAAAATGGAGGAAGATGTAAACACATGTGTCATGGGTAAATAAGGTAAAGAGTGAAAAAATGGAAGGCAAATGGGCCAAAAGGCTGGGCTCCCGGATGCCTCAGGAGTCCGATAAACGTCTTCTGAGGCTCCAGGCTGTAGAACCTGGGGAGCACTTTTCCGTTGGAGAATGAAAGGTAATCGCATGGGTTGTAATCTGTTTATTGTTAACGATAAATGACGTCCGGCAGGGCATTTGGGAGATTAGAAGAGCAGGTCGTCGCCTTTGCGGCAAAAGCAATGCCGAAAGTACACCTGCTAGGTTATGCTCATAGAAAAAAAGCGGCGATGCTCCCGCAGAGGAAGCATCGTCGCAGCCAATGGTGTTGAGGAAATATGGAATAGAAAACACACTCCTGCCTAAACGGCAGTTACACGGATCCACCCGCTTTTTTGATCTACGACTTTTCATGCGATTATAAAATGTCGGTAAGCTGGAAAACTTTATGGACACAGCCTCCGAGCCTCGAAACACCTAGCAAGGATTATAAAAACGAGGCAAAGATATGCGTTGCATTTTTAAACTGTGCAAGGGAGAAGTGTTAATTTTTTTCGCCGTTTGTCGATTTTTTTCAAGACTAATTTAAACGGACGCGCGTATCTGGGGAAAATACCCTTTGTTTTTTTTTTTTTTTATTTTCTAACTGCCGGGAAAGCCAAGAAACACCCCCCACCTTCGGCAAGAGCGCCTGCCCAAAAACACCTCTACCCTCCTGTAACCGCCCGATTTATCGGGCGGATGGGTGCAGGGCTCTCTCTCGCTCGCATCTACCATCTTGATGAACATCACATCTACCCTACCCGTCCGCCCGCATAGAATTTCTGTCAGCAGGATAGATGAGAACTGAGTTGATAGGCATGCCACTCAGGGTGTGATGTTCTGGAGTGTTTTCTGTAGGACATGGGGTGCGTGTGGTAGAGATCCATGGGCTGGCCTTTAGCAGGACAGTAGAGTTGAACGTTCAACCTCTCAAAAAAATGCAAATGCGCGTTGCTTGCCAAGACGAGTACAAACACAAGGGCAACTTGATAGCTCTTTTCGTGTTAAGCAGGTCAACAGAGCGAACTTGACATATTGTGCTAAGAAACAGGCAACCACTCAACTGAAACCGACGTCAATGGCAAGCGTTGCACCTTGCCTTTGGAAACTGCCAACTAAGTTTATTCTACTTGCTGAAAATGACGAGAAGAGACTTCCTTTTTGCGACAATTCTAGGCGTCTCCGCGTTATTCCTGTATGCTTTCACCTTACCCGACCCGCCTGCTGGCTGGAAAGCTCAGACTAACGACTGGTTGCAACCGTTTTATCCCGCACCGCAGACGACTGTAGGCGACACTCTACCTCCGCTGAGCGATCGCAAAGACAACTTCATGAGCCCGTCTAGGCGCAACCCTATTGACCTCCAAGATCCAAAAGTTATTGAAAAACAGATAGAATATGACCCCGTTACCGACCGATATATCGTTGTTGAGAAAATCGGCGAAGACTACTTTCGCACGCCCTCTTACATGACATTCGAGGAGTATATGCGCTGGCGGGAAAAGAAGCAGCGCGAAGAGCATTTCAACCGAATGCTCGGCGTAACCACTCCAGGCAGCCGCAAATCCGCTGTAGAAGACCCGGCTGCCAAGTTTGATGTCAAGACTTCGCTTGTAGAACGCCTTTTCGGGGGTACAAACATAGACATCAAACCTCAGGGCAATGTCAACTTACGCATAGGTTACCAGTATCAAAAAATACAAAACCCCATTCTGACCCTACGCCAGCAGCGCATTGGAAACTTTGATTTTGAAATGGACATCAACATGAGCGCTTCTGGGCAGGTAGGAGAAAAACTCAAGGTTAACTTCAATTTTAATAACCGCGCCGTTTTTGACTTTGACAACCAAATGAAGATTCACTACGACCCTAAGGGATTTTCTGAGGATGAAATTATCCAAAACATTGAAGCAGGCAACGTCTCACTGCCCATGCGCTCCAATTTGATTCCTGGGGTACAGAATCTTTTTGGCATTAAAACAGGCCTGAAATTTGGACACTTAAACGTTACGTTGTTAGCTGCTCAACAGCGCTCGCGGCAGAACAACCTAACCCTTCAGGGCGGCTCGCAAGTTCAGCAGTTTGTCAAGCCTGCAGATGAATACGACGAAAATCGCCATTTCTTCATTAGCCACTGGAATCGGGAACAGTTCGAACCAGCGCTTGCTTGCCTGCCCGTGCCGATGTCGCTATTTAACATTACCCGCATGGAAGTGTGGTTGACAAATGTCACGCGTGTGCCCGATAATACGCGCGACATTGTGGCTTTCATGGACCTGGGCGAACCTAAGCCTTACCTAGACGGCTCCGAACCCGACCGGCCCGACTTTTCTTACGCAGTGCCGCCTGCTCGAGATATCAAAGGGCAACCGCTACCCACAAACGAGAACAATCGCCTTTACGCTGCGCTGCTCGAACTCGTCGCTCAAGACTCTACGGTGCGTTTTTCGGACAAGATTGTTGCTCGACTCCGCTCTGAGTTGGGCCTGCAGCAAGTGCGCGACTTCGAAAAAGTGCGAGGACGCCTTCTTTCTCCCAATGAATACACGTACAACGAGCAATTGGGTTTTCTAAGCATTAATACCAACGTACAACCCGATCAAGTCGTCGCCATCGCCGTTGAGTACACGTACAACGGCAAACCTTATAAAATTGGTGAATTTAGTAGCGATGTGCCCAATACGGATACTTTTAGCCAAAATGTGCTCTTTCTTAAAATGCTCAAGAGCACCACGGCCAATGTGCGGTATCCTATCTGGGATTTGATGATGAAAAACGTCTATTCCATTGGCGCTGTGAATGTAGACCCGCAAGAGTTTCGTTTTGATATTTTTTATGAAGACCCTGGTAAAGGACAGCGCCGATTTTTGAATGCTGAGGATATTCCGCCAGGCGTGGCCGGAGTGCCCTTACTGCAATTGTTTAGAATGGACAGCCTCAATCTTCAGGGAGATCCCGGGCCCGACGGCATTTTCGACTTTGTGCCTGGCCTGACCATCAACCTGCGCAATGGCCGCGTCATGTTCCCCGTGCTCGAGCCCTTTGGCGAACACCTGGCTCGCAAGTTGCGCGCTGCGGGCGCCTCTGAAAAAGTGATAGAAAAGTACACCTTTCCACAGCTTTACGACTCCACACTATTTCGGGCCCGCGAGTTTCAACAACTCAATCGATTTACTTTGCGCGGTTCTTATAAATCCTCCACTTCTTCAGAAATCTCGTTGGGTACGTTTAACCTACCTCGTGGTTCTGTCCGCGTCAGCGCTGGCGGCCGCCAACTCGTTGAAGGTCAGGATTACATAGTAGACTACAACATTGGCAAAATTCGCATTCTCAACGAAGCCTACTTACAGTCAGGACAGCCCATCAACGTCAGCTTCGAAGACAACTCACTATTTAGTTTTCAAAACCGTTCACTCTTCGGCGCTCGCTTCGATTACACCGTTGGAAAAGACCTAAACATTGGCGCCACTTACATGAATCTTTTCGAGCGCCCTCTGATTCAAAAGGTTAACTTTGGCGACGATCCGATCAACAACCGCATGTACGGCTTGGACTTCAATTTGTCCAAAGAGGTTCCTTGGATTACTCGCCTGATTGATAAGTTGCCGCTGATCGACACCAAGGCGCCCTCAACCATAACGGCACAAGCGGAAGTTGCTTTACTCCACCCGGGCCATAACCGCGCCATTAATGTCGGTGGCGACCGCGGCGGCGTTGTCTATATTGACGACTTTGAAGGCAGTACAGCAAATCTGCCGCTGGCTAACCCAGCCAACAGCTGGGTCATTGCTTCTGTACCCGACGGAGATCCGCTCCTCTTTCCAGAGGCCAGCTTAACAGACAGCTTAGCCTTGGGCGCTAACCGGGCTCGCCTCTCCTGGTACATCGCCGACCCTAGTGCCCGCGATGCTGTGGACGCGAAAAATCCCTATACGCGGATCATTCAATTCCAGGACATCTTTCCCAACCGGCAACTGACGCCCTTGGAGGTGTCGGCCCTTCGACCGCTGGATGTAACCATCTTTCCGCGAGAGCGCGGCCCCTATAACTTCGAACGCCCAGACGGGTATCCAGGTATCTCTAAAGGCCTGACAATCAATGGAGAACTAGATAGACCCGAAACTCGATGGGCCGGCTTCATGCGCGGCCTCTTCACCGTAGACTTCGAGGCGGCAAACATCGAGTTCATTGAGTTTTGGATGCTCAATCCGTACATGGAAAAAGGCGACGGCACACCCATCTCTGCAGACGGTGACATGTACATCGACCTGGGCAACATCTCAGAGGACATCATGCGCGACGGCCGTCAGTTCTTCGAAAATGCCCTACCCACTGGCCCAGGCACCAGCAGCACGACAAACTCTGCCTGGGGAAGGGTACCAGTGCTCCCTCCCGTAGTAAACGCCTTCGATAATGACCCCGCCAAGCGCCCTTTGCAAGATTTAGGCCTGGATGGCTTAGACGACGAAGACGAACGCAAGTTTTTCGCCCATTGGCTCAACATCATTCAGAACTCCTCTCTTTCTCCTAAAGCAAAAGCGGCCATCTTAGAAGACCCCTCCAATGACAATTTCCGGTTCTTCCGCGACCCTATTTACGAAGATACTAAACCCGGCCTTCTAGAGCGCTATAAGCATTTTAATAGTCAACAAGGCAATTCGCCAGTAAACGAGACTGTCAACCTCAACCCAGCATCCACAAACTTCCCAGACGCTGAAGACCTTAACCGCGATAATTCGCTCAACGAAACAGAAGCCTATTTCCGCTATAAAATCCCTCTTAAGAAGCGCACCATTACCTTCAATGATGGGGTTCAGATGCAAGTTATCGATACTGATCACCCTGAGCTGCGCGACCTCATCACTGACACTGTCGTCTTTGATCGCGATGGTGCTCGCTTCGTGTGGTATCGCTTCAAATTGCCTCTCGACCACCCACGTCGTCAAACCATTAATGGCATTCAAGATTTCCGTTCTATTCGATTCATCCGGATCTTTTGGAAAGGCTTTACCGAGCGTACCACCTTCCGATTTGCTACCCTCGAATTAGGCCGCAATCAGTGGCGCCGCTATACGTTGCCTTTACCCAATGTAGACCCGGGCCAAACGAGCGTATGCGACGTTGGAAAACCTACGAACTTTGACGTAAACGCGGTCAGCATTGAGCAAAATGCCGCCCGCACGCCATTCAACTACACCATTCCTCCTGGCATTGCTCGCCAGCAGTCTGTGGGTGCGTTTCCCGACATCTTGCAAAACGAACAGGCCCTTTCCATGAACATGTGTGATTTGGCCTACTGCGACGCGCGCGCCGTATTTAAAATTCTCAACATGGACCTGCGTCAGTTCGACCGCCTGAAAATGTTTGCCCACGCAGAGGGGCGCGGTGGAGATAAGCTCGACAGTACGCACCTGCGCATTTTCATCCGACTAGGCTCCGATTTTGTAAGTAACTATTACGAATATGAATTGCCGCTTACGCCTTCTGATGAAACGCGGTTGAACGGCAATCCAGAAAGTCGAGAGTATAAAATAGAAGTTTGGCGGCCTGAGAATAATTTTAATATACCGCTACGCCTTTTCACAGAAATCAAAAAGCAGCGAAATGCTACTCCGAACTGGGATCTGAACGTACCTTTTATCGGTAGTGACCCCGACGAGCCGCGTGCTCGCGTAAAAGTGGTAGGTAATCCCAACCTAGGCTACGTGCGCGGCGTCATGGTAGGGGTGCGCAATGTAGATCCCAACCTGCAGCCGCACTGCGCTGAGGTATGGATTAATGAATTGCGGCTCAATGGATTTAACGAACAGCTTGCCTATGCTGGACAGACCCGCCTTGATATCAAATTGGCCGATTTAGGCAACATCTCCCTATCGGGCCGATACACCAGTATCGGCTGGGGCAGCATGGAGCAAAAGCTAGTTCAACGCCAACGCGAGGAGGTAGCTCAATACGATTTATCGGCTAACCTCGAGCTTGGGCGGTTTTTCCCGAAAGATTTCGGCTTGCGCCTGCCTTTTTACGTGCAGTATTCCAACATAACGCGAACACCTGAATTCGATCCATACGATTTAGATATTAAACTACGCGAGAAGCTGCGGCAAGCCGACCCTCGCCATCGCGACAGCATTCGGCGCTCAGCCCAAGAGGTTACCATCATTCGAGGGTACAACTTTACTAACGTGCGCAAAGACCGCGTCGGGCTTCCGCGCAAGGTGCGCCTGCCGTGGAACATTGAAAACTTTAGCCTTACTTACGCCTTTAACCAGGAGCGCCGGCGAACGCCCTTTATCGAGTTCGATGAAATTAACCGCTATAAAGGCACCCTCGATTGGCAGTATGCTACAGGGTTAAAGCCTATCGAGCCGTTTAAAAACCTCGTTAAAAACGATAAACTTCTTCGTTGGCTCAAGGAAATCAACTTCAATCCGCTGCCCAATACCTACGCCTTTAATACTACGCTGGAGCGCGTCCGACAGGTAACTACTTACCGCTTTGCCGGTGAGGATCCCGCCTTGAATACTTACTTTAACCGCCGATTCACGTGGGATCGCAACTACGACCTGGGCTGGGAAATCACGCGCAACCTTCGCTTTAATTTCAACGCCCAGATGCGCAGCCTCATCGACGAGCCACAACCCTTCTTCAACGGCGAAATCGTAACTCCTCAAGAGCGCCGCGATTCCATCCTCAAAAACTTGCGCCGACTCGGCCGGCCCAAAAACTATACCCACAGCTTTGGCATCAATTATACCCTGCCGCTCCGCTACTTGCCGCTGCTGGATTGGATCATCATCAGGGCCTCCTACAATGCCAGCTATACTTGGACAGCACAGTCGCTTAAACTTCAATTTATGAGCGACGTGCCTCCTGTTTATGCCCACGAAGTGAATCTCCGCTCTCTGGGCCATGTGATTCAAAATCAGAGCGCACGCCAAATTAACGGAGAACTTAACTTCGAAACTCTCTATAACAAGAGCCGATATCTGGCCAAGATCAACAGCCCGGGTGGGCGAGGACCTGGTGGTTCCATGCCGCCAGGTGGCCGAGGCAATCCGCTCAATCGCACCTTGCCGGGAGGTTTCGACCGCCCTGATATGCCTGGCGGCATAGACCTCCCAATGATGCCTGGTGGAGGAGGCCTAGGCCCAGGCCGAGATATACCGCCTAGCGGGCGCAACTTGCCTACTCCGAACGCCCCGCTAGAGGCGAAGCCGACAGATTCAGGCACGCCATCCGCCGAGGCTAATAAGGACAAAACAAGTAAGAAAGACAAAAGGTCTGCTGAAAAAAAACGCAGAAAGCAACAAGAGCGCCAGCCCTCCGTTGCTGAGCGCATTGCCCTGCGCCCACTTATGCTCGTTCGCAAAGCTCGTTTCACCTACAGCGAAAACTACAATACTGTCGTCCCCGGCTTCACGCCCGACGTCCACCTCATGGGCCTTAGCCAGGGATTTCAAGCGCCGGGATGGGCATTCGTTGCAGGCTTCCAGCCTAGTACCGAGTGGCTCTATCAGGCTGCCGCAAACGGCTGGATTACGCAGCGACCAGAACTCAACCAACAGGTCACTCGAAACTACACCCAAAACGCCGACATTGCTGTTACGTTAGAGCCCTTTCGAGAATTCCGCATCGAACTGACCGCCAATCGCCAACATGCACTCAATAATACCGAGCTGTTCAAAGACCAAAGCTTCATTTTACATCCCGACTCTACTGACTACCAGTCGCGCGCTTACCGCGACTTTGGCAGCTTCACTGTGTCTTACTTCTCGCTTAAGACCATGTTCGACAAGAACATCAACGGCCTCTTTGCCCGCTACGAAGCCTACCGCTCGGTGATCTCTGACAGACTTGCTCAGGTAGCTGGAAATCTTGAACCACACGACAAGGACGGCCCAGCTTATCGCAAGGGCTACGGAAAAATTCAGCAAGAAGTACTTCTACCCTCCTTCATTGCGGCTTACACCGGCATAGACCCTAAAACCGTGCCGCTCGACATCTTCAAGACCTTGCCTGCGCCCAACTGGAGACTTAGCTACAACGGCTTGCACAAAGTTAAGCCTTTCGACAAAATCTTTGCCAATGTACAGATCACTCATAGTTATCGCAATACGCTGACAATCAACTCTTTTAACACAGATATCTTTTTCGACCGAAACAATCCCTACCAATTAGACACGGTCAACTTCAATTATATCGCTCGCTTCGAAATCCCTCAAGTAGTCATCAATGAGCAATTTGCGCCACTCCTGGGATTGGACGTCAGGCTAAAGAACGACATGACTTTCAAGGTGGACTACAAGAAGAGCCGCATGCTCGCCATGTCATTTGTGGATTACCAGCTGGCCGAGACTCAATCTACAGGACTAACAATAGGCTTTGGATACCGCTTGCGAAACGTCAATATCGCCTTCTTAACGGGCAAAAAGAAACCAAAGAGCCGCGCTAAGAAGACGCCGGGTTCGGCGCCGACGCCCCCTCCTTCACCCGGTCCTTTTGGCGGCGGCCAACAGGCCAACGATATGACTTTCAAGTTCGACTTGGATATTCGAGATGATGTTACGGTCAATCACCGCCTCGACCAGCTAGATGAGGCCGTGCCTACGCGAGGCAGCCGTATCGTAAGCATCAATCCATCAGTAGATTACGCACTCAATCGCCGCTTGACGCTCCGCTTGTTTGCCGATTATCGCCGCACTGTTCCTAAAACTTCGCAATCTTTCCCGATCACTACGCTTAACACAGGGGTCATGGTGCGGTTCTCGCTCAACTGATCACGGGCCGGTCACAGAAAGATGCATGCGCTAGAGAGAGCCACAGAGCGTTTTTTCTCGGCGTTTCTCGGCGGCCTAAAAAATCATATTTATCTGCCATCCTGCAGCCCTCTGGTGCACCAGAGGACATGGCGCATTAGTTTACTCAAACACCAACACTCACTCCACAAAGCCAGTAATCCACAAAATTTCTGCTCGATGTTGGCGGTCAAAATAGACTTTAATTTTCTTTTTGAAAATCCCTGCCCGGTCAGCATGAAACTCAACACGTATCTGACCTGCCTGCCCGGGAGCAACCGGCTCTTCCGGCCAATCGACAGCCGTACAGCCGCACTCGGTACGCACTGTTTCAAGGACGATAGGAAAGTCTGTGATATTCTCAAAAACAAAGTGATGTTCAACAGTATGATTCAAGGGTATTCGACCAAAATTGTGCTCTGTACCCGTCGTTCATCGAACGACAGCCTTGTCGGAGGCGCGAACTAAGCTTAACCAAAGAAGACCCAGCCAAAGCCTGAAAACTACATTTCTCATGTTTGAAAGTATTTTCTACCATCCCTGAAAGGTACACACAGGAGCAATAAACCTCTGGCTTGGCGGGAAAAAATTCGCCACTAAGGCTGTCGCACGAAGTAAACCATGCCATCCTTTCGATACAGCTCTCGGCAGTCGGGCAACGTTGGCAGGTCTTCTAATCGGTTCATTTTTGCCACAAAGTATACGGTTTTACCCGGTTTGCCGTAAGCTAAGTTAGGGTATTCATCCACTGCAGGGTCACTTACTGGAGGTTTCTGGGTATAGAACAGATGGGCGTAGCTTTTAAAGCCAACTGTTTTTACAAAACAATCTTTCCCAATTTTGCTTTTATAAAAGTCAATTGTGCTGCCCTGTGTATATCGCTCAATATTTCGAATGCAAAGCAGAAGGGTGAGGGAGATGAACAGAGCACCAGCCGAGAAAACGGCCTGCGCTGATGCCCATGGCCGTTTGACTTGCCACCAATAAACTCCCATCAGGATGCCCACAACCAGAATAGCGCCTGGGAGCGCTTGGTATGCATGCCAGGACACTTCGACGTCTAGTCGAGCCAAGGCAAAAGGATCTTTCGCCAGGAGAGGCTTAATAAGGTGAATGTTTTGGCCCAAGAAGGGCAACAACACTTGTGCGCCACCAATGAGTATGCCTAACCCGACGAGGAATATGGGAATTATTATCGGGCGTACCTCCCAATGTATAGCTCGCCAGATGGTATACGCCCCTAAATAAGTAAGCGGATAGTAAGCCAGCGAAGAATAGTGGACAATTTTGGTGCGCACTAGGCTAAAGAGTACTAATACCACCCAAAAAAGCAGCTGCATCCACGTAGTTAGGTCGGCGCGTTGGCAAGTCCGCAGCGTAGTTGATTCTAAGATTTCATCCTGAGGTTGATGGTCGCCCCACAGGTTCGGAAGGGCAAAAACTGAGATGGGAAAACAACCTAGCAAGAGCACCACAACGTGATAACCTAAGAAGCCGCCATGCCCGCTGTCTGGCGTAGTAAGCAGACGGATTTGATAGGCCACAAATTCGCGTATAAACGCTGGTCCGTGAAGCAACGTCTCTACACCAAACCAAAGGACTGATATTGAGAACGCTGCTGCGCTAAAGATGAGGAAATGCAGCCAAAAACTGTGATTTCGTAATCTGGAGCGTATCCAATAGAACACCAGCACCAAAGAAGCAATCAGGTATGCCACTGGGCCTTTCGTCAAAATGCCTAGACCCAGTGCCCACCCTCCTAGGAGCAGATATCGATAGCGTTGCCAGAAGGAGCGCCCTTCAAAGCGTTTGAAGAAAAGCCAGCGGAATTCGATAAATCCCCAAAGCCCTAGAAAGATGAATAGGTTGAACCAAGGGTCAATGATGCCGCTGCGAAAATACAGGTGAGGCAGGATGCTGCCCAACCACGCCAATACCCAGAGCCAACCAAATATCCGGTCGTGGATCCTCGTGCCTAAGTGATACGATAATAACAAAACGAGGATACCTGCTACAGCATTAGGCAAGCGCGCAGCCCACTCACTGACGCCAAACACTTGCATCGAGAGCGCTTGTAACCAAATAAATAACGGCGGCTTTTCGTAGAACGGCTCAAAGTCAATCTGCGGACGGAGAAAATCGCCCGTCAGCAGCATCTCGCGTGCGCACTCAGCAAAGTTGATTTCATCCCAGTCAAATAAGTGAACTCCTCCTAAGAAAGGTATAAAAAATACGGCACCTAACAGCGCAACACGAAAGTAATCAGAGCGTAGGAATGGCATCAAAAAGAAATGCGAAAATGAGTGTGAACGTTCAGTATTTTGGATGCACAGACCTCTCTGTTCAATTTTAAAGGCCAATACATTGCTCGGCACTTAGCGCGCCAATGGCGCAAGCACAGTTTTTTATTTAAAACAGGAGTTTTTTTCAAAGGTTCATTTTTCTCGGTGTTGCCTGCCCAATCGCTCTCCAAGGAGATGGAGAGCCATTACGGTAAGCGTTATAGCAAGCCCAGGCGGTAAACTCACCCACCACAGATGAGGGCTTGTGCGAGCGCTCTGAAGGAGGCTGCCCCAGGTAGCACCGGAGAAGCGCTGGTCGCCATAACCCAAAAACGACAGCGAAGCTTCCAGTAAGATGGCGCTGGCTACTCCTAGAGCAAAGACAGTGTAAGCAGGTTGGAGGGCGTTGGGAAGGGCATGTCGAAGAAAAATGCGCTTTTCCGAAAGCCCGAGGCTTCGGGCAGCCGCGATATAATCCATCTCTCGCACCCGCAGCATTTCAGCGCGCACATACAGGGCTACGCTAGGCCAACTGAATAGGCCAATGAGCGCAATCAGTGCCCAAAGCGTTTGTGTCTGCTCGCGCAACAGCGCAGCAAAGGCCACAACAGCTAGCAAACCAGGCACTGCTAAAAAGGCTTCTGCGAGGCGCATCACGATCAAATCAACGGGTAGTGCTATCAAACGCCCTAAAAAAGGGATGCCACATAGCCACCTTCCCAATGCAATAGCTAAACCCAGTTCCATTGCTGCTACGCCGCCTCCGGCCAGCAAGCGAACCCACTCGCTGCTCTTTTCAGGTAACCAGGGTTGTATTGCGTCGGCGTGAAAAAGGGCAAAGGGAAAGACTATCAAACTAGTAAGCAAAGGCCCGCGGCGTAGCCGCAGCCGATCATCACCCCAATAGCCCGCTAGCGCTCCTAACAACACGCCTAGAGCAAACGCCAAACACGTGGCCAGGCTACCTGCCAAAAGAGCCACTCGCGCCCCTCCTACGAGAGCTGCTGCCACGTCGTAGCCCTGAGCATCCGTGCCTAACCAATGC
Source organism: Saprospiraceae bacterium (assembly GCA_025055285.1). Taxonomy (GTDB): domain Bacteria; phylum Bacteroidota; class Bacteroidia; order Chitinophagales; family Saprospiraceae; genus M3007. The sequence continues at coordinate 51,533 of JANWXM010000020.1, read as the reverse complement.
CAAAAGGGTTGAATACCTATGGGATGTCGCGTCCCGGGTCGCGCCTGTCGCACCGTCGTATCCGGACTAGTGGGCAACTCTCCTGGTGAAAAGGCTATTGGTGCAAATACAGCCATTTCATAGGGATAGGTACGCCACAAAAAATGCCGCTGGATAGAGTCCAACACTGAGTGTCCGTAGGGTAGGGCAGGGTCTCGCCATATTGTGCGCAGCCCAGGAAAAAGGTTTTCGCCGCCTATCCGACAGTATAGAGGTCGTCCGTTGGCGATCAAGTCGCGCCCTAAAGCTAGCACAGCGAGCACAACGAGTGTCCCTATGCTAAAGTCCAACCGAACGCGCTTAGACATCTGCATACCAACCACGCCTTTGGCGATGCAACAATACGTATTTTACCCTCTTGTGCGAAGGACAAAAAATCTTATGCGTTTTCCCTTGCATGAATGCTTGAAGTCACCTTACCTTTGCTGCCCCGATGGCGCAAAAGCGCGCCACATGTCGGTTGCGGGCTATAGCTCAGTTGGTTAGAGCGCCACGTTGACATCGTGGAGGTCACTGGTTCGAATCCAGTTGGTCCGACATTAAAAATTAAAAAAGGGTGATTAGCTCAGTTGGTTTAGAGCGCACGCTTCACACGCGTGAGGTCACTGGTTCGAATCCAGTATTACCCACTAAAAAGTGCTAAGCGGGACGTAGCTCAGCCCGGTAGAGTACACGTCTGGGGGGCGTGTGGCCGCTGGTTCGAATCCAGTCGTCCCGACCCTTAAAAAGGGCCGCTCGTGCGCGTGCGGCCCTTTATGCCTCTACTTTTTCCTGTGAAGCGCTTTAGCAGGGAGAAGCATTTTCTTAACCCATAACTTTAACCATAGGAGCAGCGCCTTAATGCTTCATCAGGCAATGGTTTTGGTCGTTTTGCCTCTCTTGGGTACCGAACTGTTGAAACAGTCTGAGGTTCAGCATGCAGCGCCAGGGTGTGCACCTAAAGTCATCGGTTAATGTTTCAAAAAACTCACGCTAACTTCTTCATTGAAAGAAGCGGGTGTGCTCACTAGCTAAGCCGATCAGCTCAGTCGTAGATTGTCGCACTTTTTGCCTGAAGACGGGGATCAGCTCATAGGCAATATCAATATTAGCCTCGTCCATTCGGTCTTCAGAAAGAATAATTAAGCACTAGGCTAACGTGCGACATATCTACCTTATTGATGATGTAGCGATAATTGCCGTAAAATTCGCCCAGACGCCCTTTCCAGACGTACAGGATCTGCCCGCGCAAGCCCTCCAGAAGGCCTTTGAAGGTATAACGGATATCTAAATTGAACTGTTGAAAGGCTGGAAATCCATACTTGTTGAGCACCGTGTTGTGCACGTCGGGGAGGTAGAAATGACCGTAAGCAGCCTCTATTACCCAGCGGTTGTTTTCAGGAGCCCATATGAGCCGGCCTGTGATGGAGTGTGAGCCGCCGCTACCCTCGATGCGCTCTCGGGGAAGAAAGGTGTAGAAGGGCTCACGGCCCCACTCGCGCGGCGACAAAAAACGCCCGTGAGCGGTCACGCGTGTGTAAGCAATCTTCGCTTGCCAGGAGCCGCGTTGCCAGCCAGCCTGGGCGCTAAACGCAAAAGACCGGCCTCGCGCAGGGAAATACGTTTTCGAGGGTTCCGCATGGCCTCCATGGGCAAGGGCGTCTTGGCGAAGAAACATTAGGCCTCCTATCCAACGGTGTCCGCGCGGAAGAGGACGTTGATAATCGGCTCGCAAAAAAACTGTATTGAAAATCTGTTCCACGTATTGATTCCACAACTGTACTGCCAAATGAGGATAGGGCTTGAGGGTGATGCCGATCAAGCCAACTCCCTTGCTCTTTAAATTGCCTGAGTAGCCGCTAGCCGACCCATCAGGATTAATACCGCGAGGATACAGGCCTATGGACTCTCCTACAGTATACCAACGCACAGTGCTGCGCGGCGAAATGCGCCATAGCCAGCCACCTTCTACCTTCAAATTACGCCCTTTCTGCCACTCTAGCCAGGCACCCGACTCTGCTGTTGGGCGCATCCGTCCATCTTGGTGATTGATAAAAGGAGTTTGAAGGAGTTGTTGGCCCACCGTTAGGCTCAGCCCTTGCCGTTCGTAACGGATCCACAACTCCTCCAGTCGGTCTAAGTCGCGGCGATTTCGCGGATTTTCCACATCAAACAAGCCTATTTCATAGCGGTTAATAGCTCCTGTTGCTGAGTCGCGTGCGCTCAAGTCCGTTGACAGTAGGTTGAAGTTAAATGCTCCACCTATGCCCATACTGAAGCCGCGCCAGCAGGCAGTTTGAAAATGCAGCCATCCTCCAGCGGCCCATGCATAATAATCCGAGAGCAAGCCACCGTTGTCCGTCAGCATGATAAACGTCCGAAACTGCCCACCGTGCTGACCTTTCTCAAAGGCCTGGAGGATATGCTCAACTTTGGGCTGTTGCCCCTGGGGGCTCGCTGTGTCCGTTGGCATCCTCAAGGCCTCTGCCCGAGCCGCTAAAAAAAGAAAAAAATATGCTACTACAGAATATACAGAATACCGCATAATCTCGTTGGGTAAAAAAAAAAAACAATTTGTCACCGCCTGCTTGTATCAACCGCAAGACGGCTAAACCAGCACATGCAGCTTATCCGTTAGTCTACGGTAATGGGCCTCGCAACAGCGGTGCGGTTAAGCGAGGCCTTCGCAAGGGATAACTCAAAATCCCGCCTTAATGTAGGCCCAGCCCGCCTCTTGACGTTCGATAATGTGAATGATACCGCGCTCTACGTATCCCGATTCTGGCACGATATCTTCTTTGCTTATTGCCTGCTGTTGAAGGGTAAATTCGCAGGCGTACAGGTTTACTCCCCTCTTCTTGAGCGCACCCAGTTCGGCCGAGACGTTGGTTTTGCTCTTCTGCAACAACTGAATACCCTTGTTGTGCGCTACCACTTCGATACGAGCATCAGGCCATTTGTCTAGCACATTGTTTAACTGGCGCATTAAAGCCCGATAAGCTGCAGTATCTGGGGTCGTAACATGGAAAACTACGCGGTGGATTTTCTTTTTCTCTCCTTCTTCTTTTGTAAAACGACTGGAAAAGGAAAAGAGACTTAGTGCCACCCCCACCATGAGGGCACCGATAATGTAGGGAGCCAAAGGTCTCATTTTCTTCATTTTTATGTATCGTTTGCATTATCTTTAATTTGTGATCTTAGTCTGGTCTTTTCTCCTCGGGTTTATTTTTTATCTCCAATGGGAAGGAAGGCGTGTGCTTCAAGCCAAGCTGTTTCATTAATTACAGAGACTTTTCCCGTGTGGACATCGTAAATCATAGGTACGACATTAACTTCTTTACGCTTCATTTTCTCCATGATAACAGGCTGCTGGCGAATTTGAGTGACGCCATGAATGACATTTCCTTCGATGCACGTGTTGAGGTTTTTGCCTTCTCTCTGTAAAATTTGTTGCTCTTCTTTTTCTTGACGAAGGGCCTCTATGATGTCGCGGATATGACCGTGGCACTCTCCACCAGATAGAAAGGCCTTAATGGCTCCACACTCCGTGTGCCCTAGCACAACCACCAAAGGACAGCCTAAATGTTCTACAGCATATTCGATGCTACCTAACTCTAGATTTCCGAGCAAATTACCCGCTGTGCGAATAACAAATAGGTCACCTACTCCCTCATCGAAAATAATTTCGGGCGGCACACGACTATCGGAACACGAAACCACCACGGCAAAGGGATGCTGGGCATTTTCCACCTCACGTACGCGCCGTTGGGTCTGATGCGGATGCCGAAGAGCGCCAGCTAAAAAACGCTGATTGCCCTCTAAGAGGGCGGCCAGTGCAGCTTCAGGTGTGGATGGGCGCTTCTCTACCGGGCGGGAGAAGCGGCATTGGACTGAATCAATTAAAATTACGACAACAAATAAAAACAAGGGCGCTCTCCGACGAAACATAGTAACCTATCTTTTAAGGCAAAATTGAAGAAAGGGTCTCTGTGTTGAGAGTGATTTTTATCACGGTTAATTTGAAAAATAAACTCAAGATTTTCGTGCTCAAATAGCAAAGGATAGCCTGCCACAGGTGGTGCACTGACCTTCTCGCAGCTAAGGGTTAGTTTCTCGGGCCACCTCTTCGGGGCTCTAACATGGCACAGGGTTGGCTTTTTGATTGAAGTAATGTAAATGCCGCTTTTTCCAAAATCTTGGTAGGTCGAAAAGCAGTACAAAAGCCCTACACTCTCGGCTGTCGGGCTTGTTTCGAAAAACTACCGAAGGCCGCACTCTGGTGTGCTCTTTTGCATCGCAGTAACGCACAATATACATTTCGACAGGCACTGTGCGCTGCGAAAGAGGTAACTTGCGTTGGGTTACGACAATTTTAGGTTAAATCTTTAACAGTTCTACGCCGTTTTTAAGGAGGCGAATCTTCCCTGCCTCGGAGAGTTTTTTCATTAAGCGCGATATGACCTCGCGCGAGGAATTGAGCTCTTGAGCAATCTGAGTGTTAGTAATCTCTAGTATTTTAGTTCCTAACGCCTGGCTGTGGCGGCGGAGGTAAAACTCTAAACGCACATCCATGTTTTGAAAAGCGATGTGGTCAATCGTTTCCAGAAGTTCTTCATAGCGCCGGCGATATGTACCCACGACGAAGTGATACCACGTGCGATAGTGGCGCATCCAGTTTTCGGTGTGTTCTAGGGGGATGACTAAAAGTTTGGCATCCGTTACCGCTCGTGCGGTGACCGAGCTGACGCGAAAGGCTTTGTCGCAGATCATCGATAGCGCACAGCCGTCGCCGGGATGAAGGTGGTACATAAAAAATTCGCTGCCGTCTTCATCGCTTTCCCGGAAGAGCTTTATAAGCCCTTCCAGCACTATAATTGTATTGCGGATCGGTTGACCACTCTTCAACAGCGTTTGGCCTGCTTCGACTTCCACTATTCGGCCTTTTTCTTTCATTTCGGCGAACAACGGCTCTTCGAAGTCTCGGAGTAAATGGCGGTAGTTTTCCATATTTTTATGAAGAAAAAAGGAATGTGATTTGCTGCACCGTCATAAGTTTTCCAGCGCTGCCTGGCTACACAAGGGTTTAGGCTCTCTTAAAAAGGCTCTCCTTTGCCCTCAAGGTTAGAATGCGTAGCAAAAGTAGCCACGGTAAGCCGTGAATGAATAGGTCAAGCCAATCCATCGGCTGCATGCTCTTTGCACCGCCAACTACCCAGCGGATTTTGCCCCACAGGTGAGGTTCGGGTGTGAAAGGCGCCAAACCAAGGGTAAGGCAGAGCACGAGGATTAGCCTCCAGTCATTCCAGGCTTTCATAAGCGGGTGCTCTTTTAAGGCAAAATTAATAAAATGCATAGTCCACGCCGCTTACCTGTGTGAGTAGCGTAGGCGGAGCATCTAGAGCTTTGGCATCGCCCCTGGGAATAGGAGAAACGGGCGAATGTTGTGCTAAATATTCGCGCAAGACCGCGTGCATTGTGTATGGCATGTTTTTGCCGTCGAACACCTCTGGGATACGGCAAAGGACAGTCTCTGGGTCGCCATCGCGTTCGCAAGCAGCTACCGTGTAGATTTTTTCGGGGTCGAGCGGCCGACCGCCTACTTTGACGCTCTTGACGCGCTGGCCCATCTCGCCATAAGCGTAAAACGTTACCTCCATTCCGCGAAATTTGACCAACCATCCTCCAAAACGTTTGTCGGCCTCCTTGGCAAAAACGTTGTTTAGCTCTTTCTCTAACCATTTAAGCAGCACACTGCCGCGCACTTTGGCCGTGCGCACTGTGGCATCTACTGGCAGCATATCGTACAGATAGCCTTCAGTAATGGGTATGTTGCCGCTAGCATCGGGAGTGACGCGCGGCGGGCAGAAGCGAAAACCGTTGGATAGTACGATATCTGTGCTTACTTTCCACGACAAAGCATCCAGAATTAGGGTGTCTATCGTATTTTCTATAACAAAATACCGGTATAGAGGCACCTTACTGTAGCCAATGACTTTATTGATCTGCTCTCGGTATGGAGCTTCTAACTGCTCAATCAATCGAGCTACGTGGGCATTTGCCGGGTAACGCTTAGGGTTGATTTCTATAAGTTGGTAGCGATGGCGGACAATTTTTCCTTGCTTCACCTCTAAATCAAGGCGGCCTACAAACGAACCAAAAGCACCGGGTTCGACCACCTTGGCATATTTGCAAACAATAGGCTGACGCACGCGCTCGTGTGTGTCACCACCGAAAATATAATCCACTCCCTCGCATTCGGGAAGATTAGCCAGGGCAAGCTGCTGAGAAAGACCTAAGTGTGCTAAAATAATGACCAAGTCGCATTGCTCTTGTTCGCGCAACACCTTGACATAGTAAGCGAGATTTTCTTCCGGTTTAGTGTAGAGGATGCCTTTGGAATAATTGGGCGACTGTCTCAGCGGCACGAGTGGATCAGTATAGCCGAGGAAGCCAATTTTCACGCCTAAACGCGACCACGTGTAATAAGGCGGAAAGATGAGTTCGCCTCTTTGGCCGTTTCCCAGATCGTGATACATATTTGCGCACACTTTGGGCGCATCTAGGCCACCTAGCAATTGCTGCATGGCCTTCTTATAATATACCACTTCCCAATTACCCGGCAGGTACAGGTCGTAGCCTAAAGCATTGAGAATAGGGCCAATTGCCTTCCCAGTTGTTTTGGCTGATAGGGCACTGCCCTGAAACATATCGCCCGTATCTACGATGAAAGTGTTGGGATTGCTTTTGCGCACCTTTTCGAAAAAAGTAGCGAGGTGAGCGTAGCCGCCTGCTTTTCGGAACACAGGCTGGTTGTTTTCCCAAAACATTTCATCATGGGGGTGAATTTGACAATGAACATCTGTAGTCTGTAGCAGGGTGATTACTCCATCTCTGAGCGGCATGTTCAAATCGTCGGGTGGAGGGGTATTATCGGCTAGTGCGGTTTCTATCAGGGTTTGTTCTTGTTTAGGACTGAGCCTAGGCAGAAAAACTAGACCTGCGCCTGCCAGAAGCGTATTGCGCAAGAACTGACGACGCGAACGCGCCCGATTCGCAAGAGTGGCGTGGTCGTTATAAGTAGGGATGAATTTCATATTTCCTGTATAGTTGTTGTTTCAAGGTTGTTTTTCCTCAGCGAGCGGTTAAACGGCCGCCTTTTTCTTTCTGCTGGGCCTTTTGCTTGTAGAAGTCTACTATAGGTTTAAAGGGTCCGTATTTGTGTTGTGTTTCGGGGAATGGGTCGGCATAAGGACCGAAAGGATGGTCGAAGGGTTTGGTTGCGATGTCTGGCCAATCGGTGTCCAAAAAAGGATGAGCGGGGCGAGGCATTGAATTGACGAACGCAGCTACATCCCAGGCTTCCTCGTCCGTTAGCTGCGGGTTTTGATGACTAGCGCCCAGAGGCATGTTGGCTTTGACGTATCCGGCGAAGCGCGACAAGCGAAACAGTCCCGCAGCTTGATTGTAGCTTCTTTCACCCCACAGAGGTGGATAACGCCTCTCACTACCTGGTATGGGAAGACCTTGGCCATCGGGCCCATGGCATGAGGCGCACTTGGTTTCATATACTACCCTGCCTTTTGCTGGGTCGGCTGCCCGATCTAAGAAGGGCACTTGCACGAGCCCTGCCCCATAGGGTTTTTCTCCTTTGGGTACACCCGTGCCTAGCCAACGCATGTAGGCTACAATCGCCTTCATTTCACGGCTATTGGTATCTAGGGGCTGACCGTTGAGACTGCGTTCGAAACAATCGTTGATGCGCTTAGGTATGGTCTCTATTGAGCCTGAGCGCGCGCGAAATTGAGGATAAGTGCTGGCCACGGCAAAATAATTGTTACCGAAAGGCTTTGTGCCTGCGTCTAGATGGCAGTTTTGGCAATTTAGGGCGTTAATTGTCCCTGGGCGCACGATACCCTTCTCTCCAAAGTAGTCTTGTGTGTTCGCGATTAGGCGACGCCCATAGGCGATTAAATCGGCCTCTTCATCTGTTTCAGCTAAAAAAGGGTCGGGAGCTTCCCATAGTTTTTTGGGGTCATAAGCAGGGATTAACTTGGCCCTACGGGCTTCGATAGAGGCTTTTTGGCGGTTGTGGTCCCAATACCAGGCGCCTACGCCAGCCGCCGTAAGCACTGAGGCCAAAAACCACAACGTCCAGCGCACGCCCTTTATAAAGGCAAGCTCCCGGAAGCCTATCTGTTGAAGGGTTTCATTGTTGCCTAATTGTCGCCGATAGTAGCTTAGCGCGCTAGTCACAACTAGGATTCCGACCACAAGGGCGGCAATAACTAGCCACATGATAGGATAGTAAATTCTGTGCTCCATCTTTTGCAAGACTTAGTCCGTCCCAAAAAAATTCTGCCAAAATCGCTCAATACGTGTTGAACCTGTGGATTTTGGACAAAAGTACGAAACCAAAAGTTCGTCGTTTCGTGACAAAAGTCACTGTTGAGCAATCTCGAAAATAGCCCTTTTCACAACGAGCTAACTGCGAGGCAGAGGCTATCTTCTTTTTTTACCCTGAGAATAGGCTATTACTCAAGGCAAGCGAATTTTTCCAGTTTTCCGCGGCTTGGGCTCTAGGCTTCTTTTAAAGCAAACCATTCTGACAGTATGCAGTTTATTAGGCTATTCTACAGGGGACGTTTCAAGTTTCCTGTTCGTTAAGAAAATGACGAATTTTGTGCTTTAGGCAACGCCTTAGGAGCCACAGTGCACCAACGAAGGCGCTATTGAATTGGAACAGTGGCTTACTGCAAAAAGACTGCCTTTTATGAAGAAGAAATTTTGCCTGCTCGTGTGGATGCTTTTCTGTTGGAGCATTCTTCGCGGACAAGACGTGATTCGCCTTGAACGCCAGTTGACATGGCACCCTCAGCCGGAGCAAATAGAACGACCCAACGGCGATGTTTGGGAGCGGTGGTCCTTTGAAGGCGGATTCTTCTCGGATGCCGCGCCAACCTTGCCCTTTTTTGCTGAGCGCTTTCCCTTGCGAGGCCGCTCCCAATTAAGAGCGGTGCTAAATACCGTGCGCTACGAGCCGATCTCCTTATCGAAGCATCCGGATTTGGAACGTTTAACAACTGACCTTCAGCTTGAGACGGAAGTCGTCAAGGACCGAGAGGAGTATTATGGCTGGGTGCGCTTTTATCCTTTTCGCCGCTCCAACCAAGGGTTTGAGCGGGTTGTGTCATTTTCACTCACTTTGTATATATCGGCTCCGGAGCCAGCGCCCATCACGTGGCGCGGCGGGCCCAACACTTTTAATTCTGTATTGAGCAAAGGATCTGTCTATAAGTTTGGCGTTAGCCGAAGCGGTATTTATCGGTTAGATTTCAATTTTTTGCGCAACACATTGGGCATATCTAATTTGGAGAGCGTTGACCCTCGGCGAATACACCTTTATGGAAACGGAGGGGCTATGCTTCCCGAGCGAGCAGGTGCTCATCGGCCCGACGATCTGGTGGAAAATGCCATCTTTGTGGCAGGGGAGGCAGATGGCAGGTTCGACAACACCGACTACATACTTTTTTATGCTGTAGGCCCACAACCCTGGTCTTACCGCCCTAGTGCCAATTTAACTCAGTTGACAATCACTCCTCATTTGTATGACAATTTTGCCTATTATTTCCTAATCATAGAAGATACACCTGGTTTGCGCATTTTTGAGCAGAGCAGTGCAGCAGCTACTTTTGTGACGGAAGAATTCGATGATGTTCAGCGCATTGAGGATGACCGCGTCAACTTATTGCATCAAGCAGCCTGGGCTCAGGGCTCAGGCAAGCGCTGGTTCGGCGATTACTTCTTCCAAATTCGCGAGCGCACATACAACTTTTCCTTTCCCAATGCAATAGCTGGTTCTTCGGCTCGCTTAACCAGTGTGTTTGCGGGGCGTTCTGCTGCACCCTCTACAGTGCAAATAACCGTAGGTAGTACCACCTTTTCGGGGTCTATTAGCGGAGTAGCAGTTAGCAATACCGAAGATGATTATGCCAGAGAAGTCTTGATTGCAGGCAGCTTTGCCTTGCCGGGTCCAACGTTTACAGCGAAAGTCCATTATCTGCCTACGGCCGCCCCTAGCGAAGGATGGCTTGATTATCTCGAAATCCAAGTCCGCCGTAGACTGGTCATGACGGGATCAATGATGGAATTTCGCGATTTGCGAACACTTGCTCAACCTACTGCGCGTTTTCGCTTAAGTAATGTCAATGCCAACATTCAAATCTGGGATATCACTACTCCTCAAAAACCGCGCCGCTTACAGTATTCCTTTGCGAACGGCGTTGCCGAATTCGGCACTGAAACTCAAGGCGTGCTGCGCAATTTCATCGCTTTCTACGACAATGCCTCCTTGCCAAGACCTGAACGCACCATTGGGCGTATTGCAAACCAAAACGTTCACGGTCTAACCGACCTGGACATGGTGGTTATCTATCACCCAGACTTCGAGGCTGCAGTCAACGAATTAGTTCAACACAGGCGCTCTTACAGTGGCCTAAACGTCGCAGCAGTGCGCATTGACCATCTGTACAACGAGTTTTCCTCTGGCGCAAAAGACCCTACTGCCATCCGCGACTTTGCGCGCATGCTTTACCAACGCTCTCCGAGTAAATTTCGCTACCTGCTCTTGGTGGGAGATGGGTCTTTCGACCCAAGGAACATCACCAATAGCAACGACAACTTGGACTTCATTCCCGTTTATGAAACATTTCAATCTTTCGACCCTATTCGCTCATATCCCACGGATGACTATTTCGGTCTTCTAGACGATGACGAGGGCGAGAATATCATTCAGGGAGCAGTGGACATTGCTGTAGGACGTCTGACACCTCGCTCTCTGGCAGAAGCACAAGCCATCGTCTCTAAGATTCTCGAATACGACAACAGTGCGAAAACACTGGGCGACTGGCGCCTCCGCCTGCTCTTTATGGCCGACGACGAGGACTCGAATGCACACATCCGTCAGGCAGACCTTTTGGCTACCCGCGCGGCGCGCACAGAAACTTGGTTTAATATAGAAAAGGTATACTTTGACGCATATCAGCAAATAGCGACAAACGCTGAAAAACGCATCCCCGGCGCAAAGGCCGCCATCAATGCAAATATCTTTCGAGGGTGTCTCATCGGACAATACATTGGACATGGCGGTCCACGCGGGTGGGCGCAAGAGCGTGTAATTGACAACAACGACATTGCTTCTTGGAACAATACCCACCGTTATCCTCTCATCATTACGGCCACCTGTTCTTTTGGCGGCTTCGACGATTACACCATCCTCACAGGGGCTGAACAAGCGTTGCTCAAGCCAAATGCTGGAGCAATTGCTCTATTCACTACTGTGCGTTCAGTATACATAAATGCAAACAACGAACTCACGGATGCTATACAGGATTTTATCTTTAAACGCGACGCATCAGGGCGTTATTCAACTATTGGAGAAATGCTCCGACGCGCCAAGAACGTCGTGCCTTACACCTCTTGGGATAACAACTCTCGTCGCTTCACCTTGTTGGGCGACCCCTCTATGCATTTAGCGCTTCCCGATTATCGAGTGCGTACTACGCGCCTCAACAATAAACCCTTTAATCCGCAACGGCCCGATACTTTACGCGCCCTTATGCCCGTAACAATCGAGGGAGAGATCACTGACCAAGCAGACAACCTCCTCTCCAACTTCGATGGCCGCATCTACGTGACTTTATTTGACAAGAAACGAACCCTCCGAACTCTGGGCCAAGACCCCGGTAGTCCGGTCTTTCCTTTTGATATTCAGAACAGCATCCTCTTTCGCGGTAGTGCCACTGTGAAAAACGGTCGCTTTGCTATTCAATTCGTCATTCCAAAAGACATCAATTACGCTTTTGGCTTCGGCAAAATCAGTTACTACGCCGAAAACGGAACTCCTTTCGACGCTGCAGGAGCTGATACGGCCATTGTTATTGGCGGAACCTTTGAGGGATTAAAGGATGATACTCCACCCGTAATCCAAGTGTTCTTAAACAATGAAGACTTTGTTCAGGGCGGTATCACCCACCAAAATCCGATCTTGTTAGTCAAGTGTACTGACGACCACGGGATGAACGTCACTGGAGCAGGTCTAGGGCATGATTTGACCGCCGTACTGAATGACAACGCATTAGAGACTATCGTGCTGAATGACTTTTATGAAAGTGCCCAAGACGATGCTCGTCAGGGTCGTGCTTTGTATCCTCTGCGCGGCTTAGCTCCTGGTCGCTATACAGTACGCGCAAAGGGCTGGGATGTAGCGAATAACCCCGGCGAAGGCTATACGGATTTTGTCGTTGCTGAAGACGGCAAAGCCGCCCTGGCTCACGTATTAAATTATCCCAACCCGTTTAGTACGAACACGTATTTTCAGTTTGAACACAACCTAGCGGGTCAATTACTTGATGTGCAGATCAGTATCTTCACAGTATCTGGTAAGCTAGTTACTACTTTACACCACTCCACTATTGCTGAAGGCTTCCGCGTGAGCGACATCGCCTGGAATGGCCGAGATGAATACGGCGTGCCACTAGCCCGAGGGGTATACTTGTACCGCATCAAGGTGCGGGGTACAGACTCAAATGGAAAAGTCACTACTGTGGAGAGCAATTTTGAAAAACTGGTAATTATTAAGTGATGCAGCGGTGATTTGAACTAATGCTGTCCTTATGCAAGAGCGGGTATTGTTTATAATGTTTATTGTTTTAACAAAAGTGATTGCTGCAAGCAGTTTGCATGCACAAGACCACAGCTTATTGAAGGCTAGCCTTGGAGCTACAGGTGAAACACCGAAGAAGACACCTCTTCTCTATTTCTCATTGCTCGATACCCGGGAAGCAAAGCGCAGCTCGGCAGCAGTGCTACCGACTATAGTTTCGTCTGACTTGCCGTTTTTCTGTCGAATAGAACACCAACTTAACCGTCGAGCAATGCTAAAAGTTAAGTTTCGCCTAGGGGATGTGTCGTATGTAGATTGGTTGGAGGGCAAGCGTCACTGGTACGAATGACATGAAACACCTTGATCTTGGTCGCCAGGGCGAAGACGTTGCTGCTCGCTATCTAGAGGCAAAAGGCTATCGCATTGAGCAGCGAAACTTCCGCACTCGAGCAGGAGAGGTAGACATTGTTGCCTGGTCTCCAGAGGGATACCTTGTCTTCGTTGAGGTGAAAACTCGCTCTTTGGATGGTTTTGGTGGCCCTGAGGAGGCGGTGAACCGCAAAAAGCAAGACCAAATTGCCCGAGCGGCTGGTGCGTTCATGGAAACGATGGGCTACGAAGGGGAAATTCGCTTCGATATTGTGTCCGTACTCTTAGCCAATGGGCAAGTGAAAGCTATCCGGCACGCTGAAGATGCTTTCTTTTAGATGAAACAGAGCCACAGAATGTACTCGTTTTTCTTTCGCGCTAAGGAGAAGACAGCTGACGAAAAGAGCCTTGCCGCCGAGGCTGAACGCCAACAGGCCTATCCATATCAATAAACAACATGGCTCTTCACGTAAGCCATTGGCGCACAAATTTAGAGAGGCGTAACAGAGAGATAAGCCCTACCGAAAGCGCTGTTGCTATTATGCCTGTTAACACGCCGCCTATACCGATGGGCACGGGAATGCTCAAGAAAGCATGGGGATTAATTTCAATGCCCAAGTATCCATTTTTCAGCACATCGAGAATGAGTGGATGAACGAAATACACGCCAAAACTTACTTCGGCCACATACAGGGCAATTTGATGGAGGTGCGGGTATCTTTGAGCAAAATGCTCCCAGTTATAGTCGCGCAAGAGGACAAATCCTGCAGCGCTCATTAATACAATATTAGGACTAGAGTATACGAAAGCGGTGTCGTCGTATGCGCCTTTTTGGGCGCTCATCCACCACACGATGCCGGCGCTCACCAGTGGCATGAAAGCTGCTATAATGTAAAGCCATTGCCTCCAAGGTAGGCCAATTGGATAAACGTTCAAATAATGGCCTAGGAGGTAATATCCAATATAGCCAAACCACGCAAAATGTCGCACAACCAGAAGGCCGGGTAGGTAGTGATGCAGCATATTAAAAAGGAAGATCAGCCCTAGAAAGTATTCTAAGTCGCGCCGGCCTGCTGCCCTTGTCCATATTCTGAGAACAGGTGTTAGCAAATAAAGGCCAGCGATCATTGGGATAAACCACAAATGAAAGTAAATGTCCTCGTAGAGGATTTTGTATGTGATTTCGCTCCACTTAGGTAATGGACCTTGCCATAATGGGCCTCTGAAATAATAAAGTAGATAGATACTACCCCAAAAAACAAATGGAATCATCACCCGTTGCATGCGCCGAGATAGAAAGACGCCTAGAGGCTGTTCTTTCGGATTGCCTAAAAGCAGCGCACCGCTGATCATAATGAAAAAAGGCGTAGCCCATCGCAAAAGACTATAATAGATATCGGCCACGATAAACTGTATGTGAAACTGCGCTGCTTCCTTGCCGTACCAGTAAAGGTAACCGCCAATGGCGTGCATTTGGACAACGGCGCAAGCGGCTATGGCTCGAATGTAGGTGAGGTGTAAGCGCTTATGCTGAGAAGCGATGCCTTCTTGTAAAGAACCTTGCCCAAGTGAAGAAGAATAACGATCGTTCATGAGAGGCAAGAATAGAACTTTTTCTTTTCTCAAATCAAATTATTCGCCCAGATGCAAATAGACGAAAATACTAACTCGGAATCTTTTAAAGAAGGCATTTCGCTGTACAGGCCAGTTTTCCTTTAAGGGCGTCTTTTACTCCACCAATAGAAATTCTCCGGCTCTCGAGTTTTTAGTTGAATAGAAAAACAAAAGAATATAAAACATACCGCGTCAGGCCATCCCGCCACAAAAGTTTATGGGGCGTCTTACTAGGTCTCTAGTTCCCAGAGGGAGGAATCAGGTCATTAACTCAAAAAAGCACTTCTAGTATGGAGCTGTAGCTCTGATGCTCCCTTAAACAACAAAACGAGACTTGAAGTGAACAGGGAAAGTTGGAGCAGATGAATAGCTTCCCATACAACTTCTCTGTTTCTCTTGTAAACTGCATGAATTTGCCTAAGGTTAGCCCTTAGTTTTCATTGTATAAAACCTTGATAGTGTTTCATTTAGAAGCTCTTTGAGGGTTAATTAACTAAGAAAATCTCAAAGCTTTCGGAAAATACACCATAGCTAATTTCAGAAGGTTTTATAGGATTTCATTTTCAAAGGACTTTTGCCTCGTAAATCTAATAAAAATTTGGCGAGAAGAAGTGATTTCCTCCTGACTCGCGCACCTTGAGCTCAGTCGATAACCATTGTCTTATTAAAACGAATGTTAGGCGAAGTGAATAGCCAGTTTATTGGAATTTTATTCGACTTCGTCGAGAGTAAAAGTGCACGCTGGAAACTTTTTTTGCTTTGTTTGTTTCCCTTGGGTAATTTGGTTTCTTCATGGAGCATCAAGAAAAGTGGCTCAAACGGGTAGAAGAGATTTTCTTCCGATACGGGGTAAAGAGCGTAACGATGGATGATGTGGCTCGGGAATTGGGAACCTCTAAAAAAACCCTTTATCAGTGGGTATCGAGTAAGGATGAACTTGTTCAACGCGTTCTGTCTCATTTTATGGAGCAGGAGCAGTTGCAATGCGAGGAGCGCAAGCGGAGGGCGGCCAACGCAATAGAGGAGGTCTTTCTGGTCATTGAGGCCACCATTCCTCGAATGCAGTTGATGAAAACAAACGTTGTGTACGACCTTCAGAAGTATTATCGCGAAGCCTGGGAGAAGTTGAGACAATATCAGCACGGCTTTTTGTACGAAGTAGTGCGGGCCAATTTAGAACGCGGCATTCGCGAGCGCTTCTATCGCAGTGACATAAATGTAGACATTATTGCCCGTCTGCATGTTGCAACGGTCTTTCAACTCTTCGACGAAGAGCTGTTTCCTCAACACAAGTACTCTCGTCAAGAGTTGTTTCGCCATTACTTAACGCACTACCTGTATGGGATTGCTTCAGCAAAAGGGCTCGCCATATTGGAACGACTTTCTGTACAAAGCTTAAAATAAAAAATCTCGACCATGACATTTGTCGGTTTTCTAAAAGCGACACCATTAGCCCTGACGATGGGTATTCTGCTCGCAAAGGCCAGTGGGCAATCTCCAATGCGCCTAAACGACTGCATTCAATATGCGCTGGACAATCACCCGCAAATCAAGATAGCGCGTTTGCAGGTTACTGATGCAGAGTGGCAAATTAAGGAGCGCATGGGCCCAGGCCTTCCTCAAGTGGGTCTAGGTATCAATTATCAATATTTTCTTCAACGCCCTGGAATTCCTGCCAACGCAATTGGCATACCCGCTCCCGATGACCAGAAGATATTTTTTAATGCTTTTCACAGCTTAGCACCGAGCGTTTCGCTCAATCAACTCCTGTTTAGCCATCCTTACTTGACGGGGCTGCGAGCAGCTCGAGCCTATCGAGAGTATACGCAGTTTCAACTCGCCAGCGTCCGCAAGAACTTACGCGACCAGGTGACGGAAGCCTATCTCCCCGCTCTGCTCATAGAGGAGAACTTGCGAATCATCGATCGCAACATTGCCAACTTGGAACAATTGCTGCGCGAAACTCAAGCCACTGTAAAGGCGGGTTTTGCGGAGCAGCTTGATGTTGACCGCTTGCAATTGTCGCTATCTACTCTGCGTACAGAACGCGATAACCTCATTCGCCAACGCGGGGTCGTCCTCGACGCTCTAAAATTGGCCATGGGCATGCCAATTCATCAACCTATTGCCTTAGCAGATAACCTGGACTCGCTCCTGGAACAGTATGCGCAAGTAGAGCCTACGGGTGTGCTCAACCTCAACAATCGCCCTGAATATGGAGCTTTGCTCAAAGGGCGCGAATTGAGTGCGTTAGAGGCTGAGCTTCACAAAAAATTCTGGCTTCCCTCATTAGTAGGTTTTGTTCAGTATCAGCCTGCCTGGCAGGGAGGTTTTGGCACCAGCTCTCGATGGTTCTTTATTCCTTCTGCTATTGCAGGAATATCGCTTTCTATAAATCTCTGGGACGGAGGACTGAGCCGCGCACGCTACGAACGCGCTATGGTTGCGTACCAAACGGTGGAAAATCAGCGCGAAATGCTCGAACAATCCCTCGCGCTTGAGGTGGAAACGGCTCGCCGGCAACTCCTCAACGCGCTTGAACGCATTCAAAATCAAAAGCAAAATGTTGAATTGGCTCAGCGAATCTATAACACAACCTCAACCAAATACAAGACTGGTTTGGCTTCTAGCTTCGAACTCATTAATGCTGAGCAGCAACTTTATGCTGCACAGCAGGCGCTTATCCAAGCGCGTTTCAATTTACTTCAGGCAAAAGTGAACTTGAAAAAAGCGCTTGGAAACTAACCTCGCTTTAACAAGACAACAACAATCAACCCATTTGAACAAATTCTCACGATAAAAACACGGTATAGTTATGAAAAACATACGCATCGTCCTTTTCACTTTACCACTTTGGGCTCTTTTCGCTTGCACCCAGCCCAAAAATGAGGCAGCTGAATTGGCTGCTCTGCGCGAGCAAAAAGCAAAAATCGAAGCGCGCATTGCTGAACTCGAAAAAAAGCAGCGCGCTCAGAAGGAGGTAAATCGGCCCGCGCAAACGGTTTCTCTTCAAGAGGTAGCCCTCCAGCCTTTCCGCCATTATATTGATCTTCAGGGGCGCATTGTAGCAGAGCAGAGTGTCTCGGTGACCTCTAAAATGCCAGGTGTTCTTACGCGAATCCTCGTTAAAAACGGTGAATACGTTCAAAAGGGTCAGCTGTTAGCCCAACTGGACGACGAAGTTATGCTCAAAAGCATGGCTGAACTAGAACTTCAACTCAAAACCGCTCAAGATCTGTATGAACGCCAGAAAGCCCTCTGGGAGCAAAGAATAGGCACAGAAGTGCAATACATCCAAGCTAAGGCCAACAAAGATGCCTTAGAACAGCGCCTGGCTACTACTCGAGAGCAATGGCATCAAACCCGTATCTATGCGCCTATTAGCGGCACTGTGGATCAAGTTCTCCTCAAAGTCGGTCAGGCTATCTCTCCCGGAGTTCCACTGTGCCAGATCGTTAACTTGAGTCAACTAAAAGTAAGCGGAGAGGTTCCCGAAAACTATGCAGCTGCAGTAAAGCGAGGAGATCCCGTTCAATTGTACTTTCCTGACTTGAACGAAGAGGTAACCTCTCGTATCACTTACGTCAGCCCTACCATTAGCCCTACCAACCGTACCTTTACGGTAGAGGCCGCTTTGCCCGAAAGGAACAAGTCGTATCGGGCAAACATGATTGCCGTCATGAAAATTGCTGACTACGTAAATCCAAAAGCTATCGTCCTTCCAGTAAATTTGATTTATCAAGAGGGCGATGGCCAAAACTACGTATTTGTTGCAGAGAAAAACGGCGACGAAAACAGGGCTATCGTTCGTCGAGTTCCTGTTAGGGTAGGCCGTACCTATAATGGAATGGTAGAAATCCTCAATGGCTTGAAGCCAGGCGAGTGGGTTATTACCTCTGGCATTCAGGATCTCACAGGCGGCGAATGGGTCGCCTACTAATCTTTTCTTCGATTGAATCCATCAAAAGTGACCTTATCTATGAAAGACTTCAAACCCACTTCGTGGGCTATAGACAACCGCAGCAGTATTTTCATCATTACAATCATTATAACGCTGGGAGGAATCCTCTCTTACCAGTCACTGCCCAAAGAGCAGTTTCCAGATGTAGTCATACCCACCATCTTTGTTTCTACTTTTTATCCGGGAGCTTCGCCCACCGATGTGGAGCAACTCGTCACCCGGCCCATCGAGAAGCAACTAAAGGGCATTAGTGGAGTCAAGAAGATATCCTCGTCGTCGGTGCAGGATTACTCTATCGTTATCGTCGAATTCGATACAAAGCTCGACGTGACAGAGTGCAAAAACAAAGTCAAAGACGCCGTAGATAAGGCCAAACGCGACTTGCCCAACGACTTGCCTCGCGACCCTTCGGTAGCAGAACTGGATATTTCTGAAATTCCCATCATGAGCGTCAACCTCTACGGCGACTTGAGTTTGGACAAGATAAAAGCCTATGCGGAAAAACTCCAAGACCGCATCGAGGCTTTGCCTGAAATCACTCGCGTAGACATGGTCGGCGCTCCTGAAAAGGAGGTCCAGATCGAAGTAGACAAGTACAAGATGGCAGCGGCGCAACTCACTTTCCGCGACATTGAAAATGCCATTGCTTATGAAAACACTACCATCTCGGCCGGCAACGTAGACATCGGAGGCATGACGCGTTCCGTCTCCATTCGCGGCGATTTTCAAGACGTCGAACAAATAAAGAACATCGTCGTTGCCTCTCAGTCAGGAGCTCGGCTGTATCTGAAAGACGTAGCAGATGTACGCCTTGGCTATGCAAAGCGGGAAAGTTACAGCCGCCTCAATGGCAAGAATGTCATCACCCTCAACGTCATCAAGCGAGTAGGCCAAAACCTTATCAATGCCTCCGACCAGATTCAGGCAATCGTGCGCGACATGAAGGCCAACGAGTTTCCCGAAGGGCTCAACGTGGTTATTACAGGAGATCAGAGCCGTTCCACTCGTGTGACTTTGCACGACCTCATCAACTCCATCATCATCGGCTTCATTTTAGTTACTCTGATCCTCATGTTTTTCATGGGAGGTACCAATGCCGTCTTTGTTGCCTTGTCGGTACCGTTGTCCATGTGCATTGCCTTCATGGTGCTGCCAGTTGTAGGGTTCACCATGAACATGATCGTGCTTTTTGCCTTCCTCTTAGGATTAGGTATTGTAGTAGACGATGCTATTGTGGTCGTAGAAAATACCCACCGTATTTATCACGAGGAAAAACTAGGCATTGTAGCGGCGGCTAAGAAAGCAGCAGCGGAGGTTTTCTGGCCTGTTCTTTCCGGAACGGCTACTACTTTGGCGCCCTTTTTCCCATTAGTGTTTTGGGGCGGCATCTTTGGCAAGTTTATGCACTATTTGCCTGTTACCCTTATTATTACCCTCACAGCCTCTCTTTTGGTCGCTTACCTCATCAATCCGGTGTTCGCTGTGTGGTTCATGCGCCGCAAAGACGACACGACTGTAAGTATCGATCCCAAAAAAGCGCGACGCCGCAAAATTGCTGGGTATGCCCTATATGGCTTGGCCTTGGTTTTTTTCTATGCCAATCAAAATTGGCTCATGGGTAATTTGTTAGTTGTTACAGCTTTGCTCGTAGTCTTCTACCGGTATGCCTTACACCATCTCGTAGAGCGCTTTCAGAACCGTGTATGGCCAGCCATTCAGCGCGCTTACACGCACTTTTTGCGATTTGCTCTCCAGCGGCCCTGGAGGATGCTAGGTGCCGTAATGCTGCTGTTCCTCGTTTCTTGCGGCGTCACAGTGTCTCGCCAGGCCAATATCGTTCTCTTCCCCAAGGCAGACCCTAACTTCATTTACGTTTACCTAACGCTACCAGAAGGGACGGATATAGAGGTGACAGACTCCCTTACGCGCATCCTTGAGCGCAAGGTAGTTGAAGTCCTCGGTCCGAATAACCCTATCGTAGAGTCCGTTATTGCGAATGTCGCCCTCAATGCCTCCGAAGACCGCTTCGACCGTTCGGCCACTTCAAATAAAGGAAAAATAGGTATCGCCTTCGTCGAATACGCCAAACGCAACGGCGTTAGCACCCGACAATACCTAGACAAAATTCGCCAGGCAACGCGAGGGCTCATACCCGGCGCAAATATCGTCGTAGACCAAGAGCAGGCCGGCCCTCCTACGCCAAAGCCTATTTCCATCGAAATTCGCGGAGATGACCTGGCGCGACTAGTCCAAGTTTCTACCTATGTTAAGCGATACCTAGATTCGCTAGATATTCCCGGAGTGGAGGAGCTGCGCAGCGATTTAGTTATCTCTAAGCCAGAAATTAGCATCCAAATTGACCGGGAGCGCGCAAACCGCGAAGGAATCAGCACAGCTCAAATTGGCGGAGAATTCCGAACCGCTATCTTAGGCAAAGAAGCCAGTAAGTTCCGCAATGGCGAAGAGGAGATTCCCATCAACATTCGCCTACGCGAAGACCAGCGCTCCAACATTAATGCCGTGGAAAACCTCAACATTACGTTCCGCGACATGAACATGGGAGGCGTGCTGCGCACCATTCCAATGGCTGCATTAACCGAAGTCAAGTACCAGAATACGTTTGCTGGCGTACGGCGATTGGATTTGCAACGCACAGTAACCCTCTCTTCAAACATAGAGGCGGCTTATCGACCCAAACAGACTCAAGTCGTAAATGCCGTAAAAGCAGCACTGCGCAATTTGCCCACTTTCGAGGGTGTCACTGTAGGCTTTACTGGCGAAGATGCTGAAGTACGCGACGCAAGCCGCTTTCTGTCGCGATCTTTACTCATTTCAGTGCTCACCATCCTGCTCATCCTAGTAACTCAATTCAACTCCTTGGGAAAGACCCTCATTATTCTCACTGAGGTCGTGTTTTCCATCATTGGCGTGCTGCTTGGTATTGCCATTTTCAACATGGATTTCTCCGTGATCATGATGGGCGTAGGTATTGTAGCCTTAGCCGGCATTGTGGTGAAAAATGGCATCTTGCTAGTCGAGTTCACTGAACTAATGCGCCAGCGCGGGTTGAGTGTGCCAGAGGCCGTTATCGAGGCAGGCCGTGCGCGTATGGCGCCTGTGCTACTGACAGCCATTTCGACAGTGTTGGGCCTTATACCTCTAGCAGTGGGTTTCAACATTGACTTTGAGAGCCTCTTTACTACGGGCGACCCAAAGATTTTCTTCGGCGGAGATTCTGTGGCCTTCTGGGGGCCACTGTCCTGGACCATCATCTTCGGACTCACCTTTGCTACATTTATTACACTCATCATTCTGCCAGTCATGTACCTAAAAGGTTGGCAGATAAAGCAAAAGTGGGACCGTTTGTTTGCCTAATGACTATTTAAGCCCAACAATAGGCGTGCGCTGAGCAGCTGCACAATAGCTGAAAGGGCTTCTCCAGAGGAAGCCCTTTCGCCTTTCTGAACAGATGTTGCTCAGAGGAATTAAGCGGTCATTGTCCATAGCACTTGTCGTTCAGCAGAAGCAGTCCATCGAACACCTCTCGTACACCCAATACGTCGAGGAAGGAGCCCAAAACCGCTCTTGTAACCTTTACTTTCCGTATGCATTATCCCTTTAAAAAGAGCGCCTGAGGGCTCAGCGACAGCGAGGTGTATCTAGCTGAAGCGACCTTTGTACAGCAGCAAGGAGTTGCAGCACTAGGTTGGATATGCTATCGATTTGGAAGTCGTTTATGGGCTTCATTTTAAAAAATTTTTGCTCCTGCGTTTGGCTAATCCGCGGTCGCGTCCTACCTTTGCCGCCACTTTCAAGCTGGAGCGAGGCAATAAGTGCCAACGCTTGCATAAAATACGCCGGATTAGCTCAGCGGTAGAGCAGCTGATTCGTAATCAGCAGGTCGAGGGTTCAAATCCCTTGTCCGGCTCAGCGAAAAAAGGCGGGATGTAGCGCAGCCCGGTAGCGCGCTTCGTTCGGGACGAAGAGGTCGCTGGTTCGAATCCAGTCATCCCGACTTACCTATCGTCAGATGCAACTGCCTATATATGGTGAGTTGCATTTTTTATTCCTTCATATGGAACTCACTATTCAAACGCCAGCGTTGCTTTTTCCAGCAGTCTCCCTGCTGATGCTGGCCTATACCAATAAGTTTCTCGCCATCGCCAATCTCATTCGCAAGCTGTATTCCGACTACGAGCGAGATCGCCACATCAGTCTTATTGCTCAGATATCCAACTTGCGTCGCCGCCTCATGCTCATTCGCTGGATGCAAGTCTTCGCTGTCGCCAGCATCCTATGCTGCGTGATAACGATGTTTCTCATTTACGAAGGCTTTCAAACGGGGGCAAAGCTTCTCTTCGCCTTTGGCCTTATCTTAATGATAATTTCTCTGATTCTGAGCTTAATAGAACTTTTCCTCTCTGCAGGAGCCCTCCGCTTGTTATTGCGCGACCTAGAAGAGAAGATGTAAGCGAGATTTTCTCTGGTGATTAAAGTAGTACAAAAAGTCTATGTGTGCACCTCAGCATAGGCGAAGGGCATCGGCTTTCCGCTTTATCATGTCTAGTTTTAGCTCTCTGCTCTCTTGAAGACGGTGCAACGCAATTCGCGGGCAATAGCCGGGTAATTTGTTGCCTGCTCCTCTCCAACCTCATCTTGCGTAATGACCTCACATAGCGAACGTCGCCTCGCATTAGGGTTGGGCCAACACGAGAGACCTCTCAAACAACAGAGGTAGGCTGGGCGCCTAAAAATCTCTTGTCCAAGCTTTAGGCAACGGTCAGTTGACAGTTGTTTGGGTTCAACTACAGCCGCTTTTTGAGACTCCTCGTAGTTTCTCATCCCGAAAGCCAGTTCAGGTGTTTTACCTAAAATTGAGGTTGGAGAATAACATGGAAAACACAGTACTGCGCTTAATTTTAGGAGACCAGCTCAACGAGTGCCACTCGTGGTTTTCGCACGTAGACAAGTCGGTAGTCTACGTGCTTATGGAAGTGCGCTCAGAGACCGATTACGTACGGCATCACGTGCAGAAAGTAGTAGGGTTCTTCGGAGCCATGCGGCTTTTTGCGGCGCGATTGCGGTCGCTAGGACATCGAGTACATTACATCACCCTCGATGACCCAAACAATCGTCAAACCTTAACGGAAAATTGTCGGCTGCTCATCGAACACTATAAAGCTAAGCGCTTCGAGTACCAAGAACCAGACGAATACCGAGTGGACGAAGCTTTGCGCTCTTTGGCCAATAGCCTCCCGATAGAGACTCAGTGCGTATCGTCGGAGCACTTTCTTTCGGCGCGAGACGAGTTAAAGCGCCTATTTTCAGGGAAGCGAACGTATCTGATGGAGCGTTTTTACCGCGCTATGCGCGAAAAGTGGAACGTGCTCATGGAGGCTGATGGACACACACCGCTAACAGGCCGCTGGAATTATGACGCGGAGAATCGAAAACGCCTGCCGGCAGGAGTGCGTGGGCCAAAGGCTCCCTCTTTTGAGCGCGATGTGTCTGACCTAGTGGCTTTGCTTGAGCAGTCAGGAGTACTTACCATAGGCCGCATTCAACCTACATGTTTCGATTGGCCTTTGACGCGCAGCGAGAGCCTGCAGCTGCTCGAACACTTCGTGCAGTACCGGCTGCCTCTGTTTGGCGATTACCAAGACGCTATGTCGCAATTCGATGCGCTGCTCTTCCATTCGCGGCTCTCGTTTTCACTCAACACGAAACTCATTCACCCAATGGAAGTTATTCAGCGCGCTGTTGCTGAGTGGCAAGCTCATCCGGAGCGGATACCCTTCTCTTCGTTAGAGGGCTTTGTTCGCCAAGTTATTGGATGGCGCGAGTATGTTCGCGGCGTCTATTGGGCTGAAATGCCTCG
The DNA here is from genome assembly GCA_025055285.1 of Saprospiraceae bacterium. Lineage (GTDB taxonomy): Bacteria > Bacteroidota > Bacteroidia > Chitinophagales > Saprospiraceae > M3007. The sequence goes on along the minus strand of JANWXM010000020.1, from coordinate 27,032 downwards.
TTATCGAGCACTCAATTTTTTTGAGCACACCGCTCCCTTACCTGAGTGGTATTGGACAGGACACACGAGGATGAACTGTTTGTGCCATGCCATCAGCCAATCGCTGGAACGGGCCTATGCTCATCACATTCAACGATTGATGATAACCGGCAACTTTGCTTTACTTCTCGGGGTAAATCCCGATGAAGTAGACGCCTGGTATTTAGGCATTTATCAGGATGCTATCGAATGGGTTGAATTGCCTAATACCCGCGGTATGAGCCAGTTTGCCGACGGTGGCATAATGGGCACCAAACCTTATGTTTCTAGCGCCAACTACATTCATCGAATGAGCGACTACTGCTCAAATTGCTTCTATGACTTTAATCAGCGCTATGGGCCGAAGGCTTGTCCTTTTAATGCGTTGTATTGGGATTTCTACAATCGCCACGCAGCGCGATTGCGCGCTAATCCGCGCATTGGCATGGTGTATCGGCTATGGGATCGGATGGACAAGGTGGAGCAACAACGCATTCTAGCCCATGCGCAACATTTGAAGGAACAGGTAAGTCATCTTTGAAGCTCTCGTTGACAAGGGCAAGCACGTCGGGTGGAGGGTGTCGCAAACACAGGGTGAAAGGCTGTGGCGCTAGAGTCGCGAGGTGCTTGTCTAGAGGCTCCCTCGAACGTCTTTCTGTAGGCCAGCTCTTCGGGTAAAGGGAAGCAACGTTTGAATCGTGCTAATACGATAGCTTGAAAGGGTCGATTCAGCGAAGAAACAATGCAAAACATTTAATGGCCTCAGCCTCGAGTAAACAATAATTAGGCCCACTGCGCACTGCACATCGGGCCTAGGGTGAAGGGAAATTTGCTGTGATTGATCTCAACGCATTACGCTCATCTTCGCCACTTTGGTAGCTCCAGTGAGCGTATTCTTCAGGCGCACGAGATACGTGCCCGGAGATAGGCGCAAGACATCGACAAGGAAAGCATTGTCGCCTGGTTCGACAAGCACTCGCTGGTAGTGAACCAACGAGCCACCTATGCTGTGTACGCTCAGCACGCCCTCATAAGCAGTAGTTGAGCGCAGAAAGACCTCAGTAGAAGTACATGCCGGGTTCGGATAAAGCAGCATCTTGTCTTCTCTGTACTCCAAGTCTTCCACAGATGTAGTACTGCCGCCGTAGTAGCAATGAGGGCTCACTATGAAGGCTGGGCTAATAAGCGACACTTTTGGATAGGGCGTAAAGAATGCCTGCGACAAAACCCAATCGTTTGCGCCAAGCCAGTCTTGTAACAAAGTAGCAAATACCTGACGGTAGTCGTGTTGAGTGCCTTTCAACTGATTGTCGTTTGTTAGATCGCTGAGGTTGACGTTTGTGCCCGATACACCTGGATTTACACCTTTGCCCACGATATACATGGGGGCTAATGTGCCATGGTCCGTGCCAAAAGAGCCGTTTTCGGCAGCACAGCGTCCGAATTCCGAAAAGGTACAAACAATTGCTCGATGGGCAATAGACATCTTGTTCAAATCATCCATAAATGCCTTAATGGCCTCGCTGAGCGTTCGGAGGAGATTGGCATGTACACCCTTTGTAGTATCGCCGGAATCTACCTGAGCATTGTGGGTGTCGAAGCCGCCTATACTACACAAGAAGATTTTGGTCTTTATGCCACCTCGAATAAGGCGGGCCACAGTCTTCAATTGGTTGGCCAGAGCAGTATTCGGGTATGAACCTATGTTAGTACCAGCGTTAAACACCTCTGTAATGCGTTTAGCATATTGATTAACACTGCGCTCTACAGACATGATGTAAGCCAGCTCTTCACCGTGTTCACTGTCGGGCAGGTCAAGTACAGGAGCACCTCCAATCGTCTGTACTAGAGAGTAGAAACCAGCCGGGTCCTGCCCACTTAGGTTGATGGCGTTTTGATGCTCGGTTTCGGTGTGGAAGCCTAACGATGGGTTGGTGTCGCCCACCTGGATTCCTAAAGGATCAGGCATGGTTGGCGTAGGCGCCCCTGCAACGTCGGGAAAAAGCGCTTGCAGCGAACGGCCCATCCATCCTGAACTAATGTTGTAATTAGCCGGCGTGCCGTCGCCTCCCGTGAGCCATAAATCGGTGCTTTTGAAGTGTGACTGATTTGGATTAGGATAACCAACACCTTGCACAATGCTTACCCAGCCGCGGTCATAAAGTTCTTTCAGCGCTTGCATGGCTGGGTGGAGCCCAATCCGTTTTTGATCTTCGAGGGTGCTGTCCAGCTCAATTAAGCCGCTCTCTGCCAAGCCTGTTGTGGGTCTCAGGGCTCGATAACGACTGTATTGAGCCAACGGAACCAGATTATTGAGGCCGTCATTGCCTCCTTTGAGTTGAATGAGTACCAATGTGCGTTCCTGGATGTCTTCGCAACTGCTGAGGAGACGAGCCAAACGGCTGTTTGCAAAGGGACGTATGGCAAAGCCGTTGAGCAAAAACGAAGAGATGCCAGCGGCCGGCACTATTTTAAGAAATTCTCGGCGTTTCATATTTTTTTAGCAAAGGAAGGTGAACAATAGGGCATTTCTACCTTTTAAAAGGTTTGAAATTCTTGCGAGTACAGAATAGCTTTGAAGAGGCGCTCTAAAGGAATCCGCACCTCCACAGGGTTGTTGGTCTTTAAATAGTCTTGCCATTCATACGTCCAGTCGTAAGGTGGTAAATGATTGAGAAATACATCGTTATAGAAATAATTAAACCGCTCAGAACTAATGGGGGTGGGCAGGAGGTAGCGCAGCAATTCATCCACTAATGTATAAGGGTCAGATGGGTCAGAGAAGAAACTGCTGTTGCGCACCCAAGAGACAAGGTCTACTTTGAAGAAAAGCTGAGCATTCGGGTTTGCCCCTAGGCTAATGCGCCCTGTAAGCAGTTGTTCAGGGAGTTTGTAACGCGGAATGATAGTACTTGAGTTGAACCACTGCCGACTGTACTCCGGCTCTTGATAGTAGGCTGGATAGCCTGCCACGTCGATGGGCAGGAAGAGAGGAAACCCTGCTGGCGTCAGGATGCGTTGAATAACGCCGTTGGAAAACAAGTCTAAATAGTGCCCTTTCGGATTACTGTTCGGGTCGGGCAGAGTTACGTTGAAAAAGCTCATCATTTGCAGCGTCGCGTCCAGCGGAGAGCGGATCATGCCGCCGATAATTTCATCGCCAACCTCGGTATCATCTTCATCATAGAAGTGCTTGCTCTGCAGCAGTTTTTCTAAGACAGGCTTAATTTCGTATCCACTTGTGCGGAACGTCTGGGCCAACGGTTCAATAACGTCGGCCTCAATTTCTGGTGTAATGTATCGGCTCACAAAGAAGCGATACAATCGGCGGCAGAATAGGCGCGCTGTTTCAGATTGGGCAAAAACCATGTTGACCAGAGCATCAAGCTCCAACCACATTCCGGCATTTGTTGTAGCGCCCTGAATGGTAGTATTCTGGAACTTGCTGCTAAAGGTTTTAGGCCCTGTATCGTGTTGAGAAATAACCGCGATGCCTCGTGGTATGGCTGTTTCCGGGTCTAGCTGGTCGCGGTTAGCACGTGCTCGAAAACCTGTGAATACCCGTGCGGCTTGAATAATGTCGTGTTCCGTATAGTTGGTGTAATCCTCTGGGCCTATTTGAGGGCCCTTTCCAATAGTAAACAGTTCAAAAAACTCGCGGGCAAAATTTTCGTTAGGGTTTGTCTTTGTATTTTGGTGGTTGTTCAAATACCGCAACATGCAATTGTCGGTGACAATCTTCGTCACGAGCTTCTTAAAATTACCCAAAGCAGCCCATCGCAACAGCGATAAATAGTCGAAAAAGTTGGCATTATTACCCGAAACAGCATCCACGACAAGGTGCTGGTGCAAAAACAAGACCATGCGATGGACAATACCCGGGTCGTGAAGCGCCTCGCTAACCCACCAGGCCATCACATAACGCCGCAGAATAGAGTCTTCCGCAGGAAAACTCTGGCCAGGCGGTGGCAACAGCCAAGCAATGTTGCCGTTCGAATCAGGGTATAGCGGTTGCTGCATGCGCAAGGGGTAAGCAGTAAGCAACTTAGCCACTGCCTTGTCTACAGGCAGAGCCGCTAGCTCATCAACGCGTGCCTTCGTATAACGGAAACTCGTGCGCCGCAGCAAATGCGCTGCACGCCGATGCCCCAGGGCACTAACTGAAAGAGGTTGAAGTGACGCCATAAAATATTTTGCCTCTAGGTTAAAAGCGAATTTCAAAAAAGTCTACCATCTAAGACTCTTCTTCCTTGCCCAGGTTTAATGAATGTGAGTGCTTGCCCGCTATTTTTTTGGAAAAGCCATCGTATGAGGGGTACATACGCCCCTCCACGTCCTACAGAAGAGCCTCATCAACAAACAATTGCAAACCTTGCATAAATGGCAAACTATTGCCAAAGGGGCCATCCAAAGCCATATTAGGCACCAAACGCTCCATGCCAAGTGTGTTACCTCAGGAGGCAAGGCATCGAAGGCCGCTGAGCAAAAAGAAATCCGACTATTTAATAGCTTAGAAGATACGGACTTGAGATTTCTGTATTTTATTTTGCATCAAAAAAAGTTCATGACTGCTACAGTAACTTACGATGGCAATTTGCGTTGCACCCTTACCCATTTACTTTCGAACACTCAAATCAATACCGATGCACCTCCCGACAATCACGGTAAGGGTGAGGCTTTTTCGCCTACCGATTTGTGTGCGGTATCGCTAGCCTCCTGCATGCTAACCATCATGGGTATGCGTGTTCGCAACCGCGGCGTGAGTATAGATGGTGCTCGTGCAGAAGTAACCAAAGTTATGGCTGCCCATCCACGTCGGATTGCTCGCATAGAAATCCGCATTCACATGCCGCCGAACAATTACTCGGACGAAGACAAAGCCCTCTTTGAGCATATCGCCCATACCTGTCCGGTAGCCTTAAGCTTACATCCCGACATCGTGCAACACGTAGAATTCGTTTGGTAAACTAAAGAAGCGCAGATGGAAAACTACGTGGAAAAAGTGTATGCTGTAACTCGTCGCATCCCGAGAGGACGAGTCACTACTTACGGCGCAATTGCCGACTATTTAGCTCTCGGCTCAGCCCGTATGGTAGGGTGGGCTCTTTATCAGAGCATAGGGGTAGCTAATGTACCGGCCCATCGCGTTGTGAATCGCAGAGGTGAACTTACGGGCCGACTACATTTTCCTACTCCTACTATGATGCAGCAATTGTTGGAAAGCGAGGGTGTGCGAGTAACGAATAACCGAGTAGTAGATTTTGAGCGTCATTTCTGGCACCCGGCGCAGGCAGAGGAGTAGTCAAATCTTGGTTTTCTTGAAGGTCTTCAGTCTGAGCACGTGTACCCGATTAGAAGGCGAGTCTGCAGAAATCTCGATGTTATTTGTTTGCTTTGCTCAAAATAGCAAAAGAACGCTCTCTTTTGCCCATACCTTTAGGGTACTATGGAACGTATTAGCGTTTTTGACATTTTTAAAATAGGTATAGGTCCCTCGAGTTCTCACACAATGGGACCTTGGCGGGCCGCTCAGCGCTTTGTGCAAGAGATTAGCCAAAAGGAACCGCTAGAACATGTCGCTGCTATACAAGTAGACCTCTACGGCTCTTTAGCCAAAACAGGAAAGGGACATGGGACAGACCTAGCCGTGGCACTGGGCTTGAATGGAGATGACCCAGAGACAATTGCCGAACAAGAAGTTATTCCCACTTTTAAGCGCATTCAATCGGAGAAACGCCTTCGCCTAGGCGGGCAGCACTCCTTGGCATTTGACCCAGAAAGCGATATTTCTTTCCATTATCACGAGACTCTGCCCTATCACGCCAATGGCATGACCTTTCGAGCTTTTTTTCATGGCGGAAGAGGCTACAGTCAGACGTACTACTCTGTAGGCGGTGGCTTTGTCGTTAAGGAAGGAGAAGCATCTCGCCCTGAAGAAGCCCTGCTGCCTTTCCCGTGCGACCGAGGCGCCGATCTAGCCCATTGGTGCCGCTTAGAAGGAAAGCCGATTTCGGACATCGTGCTTCAAAACGAATTGACATGGCGGTCGGCAGAGGCCGTTCATTTAGGCTTGCTGCGCATCTGGAACGTCATGTGCCGATGCGTCTATAAGGGCTGCCATACAGAGGGCATTCTCCCTGGAGGATTAGGCGTTGTCCGGCGGGCTCCCGCGTTAAATCGAGGCCTACTGGGTCCATCTTGCCATTACTCAGACCCAGAGAGCTGGATAGCACACCTTCGCCAAAGGCATTGGTCCTTTCGCGAAATTCTCAACTGGGTAAGCTGTTTTGCGCTGGCTGTCAACGAGGAAAATGCAGCTTTTGGGCGTGTAGTTACGGCGCCGACAAATGGAGCGGCAGGCGTCATCCCCGCTGTTCTCCTGTATGGTGTTTGTTTCTGTCCAGAATTTCGCGCTGATGAGGATATTGTTCGCTTCTTGCTGACAGCAGGCGAACTAGGTGGCCTGTTTAAAAAAGGCGCAACCATCTCGGCGGCAATGGGCGGCTGTCAGGCCGAAATTGGCGTCTCCTCTGCTATGGCTGCTGGCGCTCTTGCCGAGCGACTTGGAGGCTCGCCCGAACAAGCCCTCATGGCTGCAGAAATTGCCATGGAACACCATTTGGGTATGACTTGCGACCCTATCGGCGGCTTAGTGCAGGTGCCTTGTATCGAGCGAAATACAATGGGTGCAATAAAGGCAATCACTGCCGCACAAATCGCCCTAAGCAGCGACCCAGCCAAGGCTAAAGTGACGCTAGACACTGTGATTAGAACAATGAAAGAAACAGCCCAGGACATGAGCAATAAATACAAAGAAACAGCGGATGGAGGTCTAGCCATAGCGGTCAGCCTAGCAGAGTGTTGAAAATCAAACCCGCGTTTCGATAGTTAGTGCGTAAAGGATTGAAAATAAGCGGGTTTTATGTAAATTAATCGACAAAGAAAGTGACCTAGCAAACTAGATGTCGCTTCGTTCGCTGTTGAATTTTTTATTCTAGCAAGTCAGCTAGATAAATAACCCGATAGGAGGGGTGCAACGAAAAGGTAGTCCGCTATGTGAGCGCAGTTGAACTCGTTGTAAGCGAATACTTCTCTATATAGACCGCAACCTCAGGAGTTAGATAGAAAGAATGAGCATTAAGACTAAATTCAACACTTCATAAACAGAAAACCACTTTTGTGGATTGGAATTATACCCTCGCGTGAGTAAAAGGCCGTTAGAAGAAAAAGGAATACATTTAATCTCAAAGCCAAATTTAGACTTCCCTAACTTAAAGTAAGGCAGTCATAGGAATAGAAAACAGAAAAAATAAAGTCATCATTACAGTCAAAACAACATTTTCTGTTGTTACTAGTGCTACAGGATTATTCTCAACACGCACGCTTTGACACTATTGAGCCAGCGATAATCAACAGAAATGCTGCAGTATCTCGAACAGTTAGCTCTGTAGTTTAAATTTTTAGGTGTCAGACAACATTTGTTTTTCACTTGCCTAAGTATGTTTACAAAAGTTGTAAGAGAGGAGGCAAGATCAAGGCATTTATTCTTTCACCTCTAAGGTATGGATGTAAAAGTTCTCATCCACCCTGAAGCTTTTGGGGTTGAAGCCAGGCACATGCATGATTTTCCACTCAGTGGTGGGGTACAGAAAAAGCCACTTTCCAGGGGCCAAGGATACTTTAACGGGCATATTGAATTCGGGAATACAGTTATTCCAACGGTAGACAATCTGGCCCTTTTTGAGGCGATATTCCAAGACGGGAATACGCGTGTGGCGAAGGTATTGGTCAAAGACTTTCTGCAGATTCTTTCCTGTATGCTTGCTCAAATAAGCTTCCACTTCGGAGCTGCTAACTACCTTGTGATAAAAATCGCGGTTTAGCCCACGTAGAACAGCGCGCCATAACGAATCGTTGTTTACAATCTGTCGAAGGGTGTGTAGCAAATTTGCTCCTTTGGGATACATGTCCGTTGAGCCGCGTGCATTCACACCATATGGACCAATGACTGGGCTGTCATTTACAATTCTTCTGCGCAACCCGAGCAAATATTCCTCTGCTGCCTTTTTGCCGAAAAGATACTCTACGAACAACCCTTCGCTGTAGGAAGTAAAACCCTCATGGACCCACATGTCGGCAAAGTCGCAATATGTCAAGTTGTTGGCAAACCACTCATGGCCCGATTCATGAACAATAATGTAATCCCAACTTAGCCCGTGACCGGAACCGGATAAATCTATGCCCATGTAGCCGTTCTCGTAGCCATTGCCATAGGCAATGGCACTTTGGTGTTCCATTCCAAGAAAAGGTGTTTCTACCAATTTATAACCATCTGAATAGAAGGGATATGGCCCAAACCAGTATTCAAAAGCTCGAAGCATGGTCTTGACCTGTTGAAAGTGCCGCTTAGCGCGCTCAAGATTCTCGGGCAGAACATAGTAATCTAGGGTGAGCACACCGTTTTCGCCCTGAAAGGTGTCGGCAAAATGCGCATATACGGCAATGTTTAGGGTTACACCATAATTATTTATTGGATTTTGAACGTGCCATTCAAACGTTCGCGTGCTGTCTGCGTTTTGAATTACTCGACGCAGGCGGCCATTAGATATGGCGTCGTAAGGTTGGCGGACGGTGAGAATAGTGGTTTGGGAATCAGGTTCGTCGGAGGGATGGTCTTTACACGGCCACCAAATGCTAGCGCCCCTGCTCTGACAAGAGGTGGCTACCCAGTGCCGACCTGCGCTATCCTTAGCCCAGGAGAAACCTCCATCCCACGGAGCATTGCGCGCCCGAGCAGGACGGCCGCGATACCAAAGTTTGAGGGTTTCAATTGCGCCGGGCACTTGTTCCTTCTTGAGCTGAAGATGATATACACTTCTTGTTTCGCGCACAATTGTCAGTGGCTGCCCATCTTGTTCAGCGCGTTCGAGCACGAGAGGCGGCTGCAAATCGATTTGCATTGTCTGGCCAGCGCCCGTTACCCGATAACAAATAGTATTGGTACCTCGAAGGTACTGCGAGTCTAGATCCACCTGAATATTTAAGCAGTAATACGTAACATCCCACCATGCTCGCTCCGCTGTGATGCTGCCGCGTAAGGTGTCCTCTCTCGTAAATATTCTCCCTTGAGCGAGCAGAACACAGGTCATACTCCAGAATGCGATAAACAAGAGGCCTTTTCTACTCATAAACAGACAAGATGCTTAAATGCTAAATTTTAGTCTTCTTATAACGCGAGAACTTTATGTTTTCCTATTTGTCTATACCTTGTGCCTTTGAATGAATGCTTTCGAGATGAACCGTCTGCAATACGAAACGTCGCCTTACTTGAGGCAGCATGCGCATAATCCAGTAGATTGGTATGCTTGGAAACCAGAGGCTTTTGAGCGCGCGCGCCGGGAGAATAAGCCCATCTTGGTAAGTATAGGGTATTCTACCTGTCACTGGTGTCACGTCATGGAACGCGAATCGTTCGAGAACCCTGACATCGCAGCCTTTATGAATGAACATTTTGTTAACATTAAAGTAGATCGTGAGGAGCGCCCTGATGTAGATGCCATCTACATGGAAGCTTGTCAGATCTTGACGGGCAGTGGCGGTTGGCCACTCAATTGCTTCTTAACTCCAGAGGGAAAGCCTTTTTACGCTGGAACTTATTTTCCGCCGCGACCAGCCTACAATCGGCCTTCGTGGCTCCAGTTGCTTCAACATATAGCAAACATTTGGGAAACTAAACGCCACATAGTTTACGAACAGGCCGAACGCCTTTTGAAATACATAGAGCGCAGCGATAGCGTGCTGTGGGAGCCTCACCCTGTCGAGCAAATGCAGCTCTCGCTGCCAGCCCAATCAATGCTGGAGCGCATCTACCTTGCTATGCGCAGCCACTTCGACCGCGTTGAAGGTGGTTTTGGCGGAGCACCAAAGTTCCCCTCCTCCATGGCGATTCGTTTCCTGTTGTATTACCATTGCCTCAGCGGCGACTCGGAGGCCTTGGAGCATGCGCTATTTTCCCTGGATAAAATGATTGCGGGCGGCATTTACGACCAGTTAGGCGGAGGCTTTGCACGGTATGCTACAGACAGGGCTTGGCTGGTGCCGCATTTTGAGAAAATGCTCTACGACAATGCTTTGCTTGTTGTCGTTTTGGCAGAGGCCTGTCGAGTTTTGCAGGGCGCTCAAGACGAGCGCGCGCAACAGCGTCTGCATTCCTACCAAGAGACTATTGTCGAAACGCTCGAATTCGTTCGGCGTGAACTGACGCACCCAGAAGGCGGCTTTTTTTCAGCCTTAGACGCCGATTCGGAAGGTCAAGAGGGCAAGTTCTACGTATGGAGTAAGGCAGAGATTGAACAAGTCCTCGGCGCCGACGCCGAAGCCTTCTGTACTCTTTATGGCGTTTCAGAGCAGGGCAACTGGGAGCATACCAATATTTTATGGCGTGCAACAGACCCCCGACACTACGCTCAGCAGCGCGGTATTGCCTGGGATGTCTTCGAAAATCAAATGCGCCAATGGCGTCAGCGCTTATTTGAGCACCGATCAGAGCGCGTTCGCCCTGGGTTAGACGACAAAATTCTATTAGGGTGGAATGCCTTGATGGTCTCTGCCTATGCCCACGCCTACTTCGTTCTCAACAGAGAGGAATACCGCGAAGCCGCCGTGCGAAATCTTCATTTTCTACTCAACCACTTCAGCGATGAAAACGGTCGCCTCTACCATAGTTGGAAAGACGGAAAGGCTCAGCACGCTGCAGTCTTAGAAGATTATGCCTTTCTCATCGCCGCCCTAATTGATGTTTGGCACCTTACTTTCGATCCAACCTACTTGCGGCAAGCGCAGCATTTTACGGAGCAAGTGTACACCTATTTCCATGACCTACAAACAAACTTGTTTTTTTACACCGCATCTGATCAAACGGACGTTATCTTGCGAAAAAGAGATCTTTACGACAACGCTACGCCCTCGGGCAACAGTACTATGGTGCACAATCTCCAGCGCTTAGGTGTTTTGCTAGAGCGCAGTCAATGGCGCGAACAGGCTGCCCAGAACATAGAAAAGATGCGAGCCACGATCGAGCGATACCCTCTATCCTTCGAGCATTGGGCTCTTGCTCTTCTCTTCGAAGTACGCCCGCGCCCAGAAGCGGCAATTGTGGGTTCGCGTGCAGAGGCTGTCGCCCGCGAACTTCAACGCCGTTTTAACTGGGATGCCATCATAGCTGCTGCCGAACAACCAAATGAGGAAAATCCACTTTTGCGAGGAAAAGCGCGCGCAGACCACACTTTAATCTATATTTGTAAAAACTACGCCTGTCAGCGCCCTGTACATACGGTCGAGGAGGCATTAACACTCTTGTAGGGCTATGAAAATTTATTTGCTCGCTTGGCTCTCTCTGCTGATGGCAGTCAGTACAATGCGAGGGCAACAGTTGCCGCAGTATAGCTTTTACATGCTCAATCCGTACTTTTATAACCCTGCCTATGTTGGCCTGGCAGGTACCCTCCTTGCTCATGGCACATATCGCCATCAGTGGGTAGGGATGCCAGGTGCTCCCGAAGGTCAATACCTCGATGCACACTTGCCGGTGTATGTGCTGCGCGGTGGTGTTGGGGCTCGTCTATCCAGAGACCAAATTGGCGTGCACCAAACCCTACAGGCTATGCTCCATTATGCTTACCACCTCGACATAGGGCGTTCTGGCTTGTTCTCTGTGGGAGTAGGTGCTGGCTACCTCCAATACCTTCTCGATGGCGCTAAGTTGCGCACGCCAGAGGGCGAGTATGGCACAGGCGGGAGTTTTACGCACAACGACCCTCTCTTTCCGGAGGGAAAAGTAACGGCTGGCACACCGCTGCTTGAAGCAGGCGTTTTCTTTCGCTGGCTGCAAGTAGACCTAGGTGTTGCCATTCAGCCCGTTCATGCACCGCTCATCACTGTAAGTGCGGAAGGCCGCTTTCGCCTGCGGGCTGTCCCTCAATATACCGGCATGGGAGCCTATCGGATTCAGTTATCGGACAAATGGAGCGCGACACCATCGTTCCTCATCAAATTCGACCCAGCGGCGACACAAATAGAAATTTCTAGCTTGTTTCGCTGGCGAGAAAATACTTTTGCAGGGTGTTCCGTAAGAGGGATAGTTCCTTCGGCTCGAGATGCTCTGGTGCTATATGGTGGATTCAGGATAACGGAAAAAATTTCCTTTGCTTATGCATACGATTTACCTCTTTCTTCATTGACAGATGCGCATCGAGGCTCTCATGAACTTCTGCTCCGCTATGATTTGAGCAAACCTATTGGTGAGGGACGTCTTCCCCCAATTATTTACAATCCGCGTTTTTGGGGAAATTAGCGCCCTGTTTATCCTGGCTCGGACGCAAAAAAAGTGAGCAAACATACCAGTTGGCGTTAAAACTGCGTTTATCAGCGGCTTTTGCCGACAAGACCAATTTTATTCCGGTAAACTTTTTACTCATTGACATAATCCACTACCTTTACGGCCGTTTTTTCCAGTCAAATAATAAAAAGGCAAACACGGGTGTCAAACATGGAAAAACTACAAAAATCGCTGTTGCTACTGCTTGTTGCAGGATGGGTCGCTGCTTGCGGCCGGAAAGAAACCGGTGAACTTATTGGCGTTCAAGGGCGCCCCAAGTGGAGAGGGATCAACCCCTACGGTATGGTGTATGTACCCTCTGGAACGCTTCATGTCGGTGTAGGCGATGAGGATCTCAGCCGCCGATTAGTATCGCGTCCCAAAGCCATCTCAATCCAAGGATTTTTTATGGACGAAACCGAGATCACTAATAACGAGTATCGTCAATTTGTTTACTGGGTACGCGACTCCTTAGCCCATGACAAATTAGGACATTACCTAGAGGACGACGCAGGCGACTTTGAAAAGCAACTGATTGACTGGGAGCAGGAGATTGACTGGGAGGATGAAGAGACGCTTGCGCAATTGGAGGAGCTTTTCTACCCTGCTAATGAGCGCTTCGACGGTAGAAAAGAACTGGACGCTAGCAAATTCGTATACGAATATCAATGGTATGATTGGCAGCGTGCTGCACACGACCGCAACAGTAGCCGCACCAGCCACATCCGCAAAGAAAAAGTCAAGATTTATCCAGACACCCTGTGCTGGATTCGCGACTATGCCTATTCCTATAACGAACCGATGACGCGAAACTACTTCTGGCACCCCGCCTTTGACGATTACCCCGTAGTAGGTGTAAACTGGAAAATGGCAAAAGCCTTCTGCCACTGGCGTACCAAACTGTGGAATGCGTACAATGCAGATGCAGGCGTAAACTCAGAAGATTTCCGCCTGCCCACCGAACACGAATGGGAGTATGCTGCACGCGGCGGCCGCGAAGGCGCCATGTATCCATGGGGTGGCTACTACACGCGCAACGCCAAAGGTTGTCTGCTAGCTAACTTCAAACCCGGACGTGGAAACTACCCCGAAGACGGAGGTTTGTATACCGTCAGAGCAGATGGCTACTATCCAAACGATTACGGCTTATATTGCATGGCCGGCAACGTCGCAGAATGGACGGAAACGGCTTACTATGAAAATGCTTATTCCTTTATGCACGACCTCAATCCGGATATTCGCTACGACGCGAAGGAGGATGACCCGATGACCTCAAAGCGCAAGGTCGTCCGCGGCGGTTCGTGGAAGGATATTGCTTACTTCCTCCAAACCAGTACTCGCTCGTGGGAATATCAAGACACTACCAAATGTTATATCGGCTTCCGGTGCGTATTGACATTCCTGGGCCGTTCTATTAACGACTTTTGATTAAAATTAAAAAACTGTCCTTTCGTGAAAAATGCTTACATCGCCTCAATCCTGCCTTTGGAAAGGCGGTGCGATTAGAATCATCAAAACAAATCTTCCTAAACTGCTAAAAAAAGTCTGTACCAATGAGTTTCCAGAGTTTCGTCAAATCCAAACCCTTCAAGTACTTTAAGAATCTAATCATTGGCGTTGGAGCATCCATCGTGTTGCTAGGAGCTCTTTTTAAGTTAGAGAGCTGGGAATACGCTTCGGAAATGCTCATCGTCGGCCTTTCGGTTGAAGCCGTCATCTTCCTGTTCTTAGGGATTATTGGTCCGGAGCCAGACTACTATTGGCACAAGCTATATCCTGGACTGGACGACTACAACTCGCGCATTCAGCCTCTTACCTCAGGGCCAAATGTACCAGAAGTAGCACCTCTACACGGCGATGTGGTAGAGCGCCAGTTGGGCGGTATGCTCACGGAATTGCAGTCTATGTCAAAGAGCTTGGCGGCGCTGAAGGCTTTACAAGAGGTAGATTTCTCTGGGACGCAGGAGCAAATCAAAACGATGACGAACTTCTATAGCAAGATGAACGAGGCAATGGCTGACATGGCCCGCTCAGCAGAGGATGTTCGCCAGTACAAGGACCAACTCGCCGCTCTTAACAAGAACCTAATGTCCTTGAACACGGTTTACGGCAACATGCTGGCTGCCATGGCAAATATTGGCCGTCAGTGAACAAGAGAGGTCCACAAAAGGATAAAACACAAGGCAGCAAATCTCCCTTTTCACTCCATTAAAGGCGGAAGCATATGTCTATACCAAAGGAGCCGCGGCAGTTGATGATCAACCTGATGTATCTGGTGTTGACCGCTCTGCTTGCCTTGAACGTATCGGCCGAGGTGATGAATGCCTTCTTTTCGCTCGATAGAGGACTGAAAGGCAGCCGTAATATTGTCGAAAAGAGCAACGAGTCGGTCATGGAGAACATCAACAAACAAGCCGATGCCTATCGAAAACCAGAGAATGAAAAGTATCGTGAAAACGCTAAGCAGGCGTTGGCGCTTACTGAAGAATTTACGCAATATATCGAGAGCGTTCGAAAGAAATTATTCGACAAAGCAGGTGGTCCTTCAAAAAATGACCCAACCATTCCGAAGGATATCCGCAATAAAGACATTACGACGCGCATGTTTGTACTCGGAGAAACGGGTAAAGATGGCATCGGCTTTGAAATTGAACGCAGGATAAGAGAACTTCGACAGAAGCTCTTGGCTCTAGCAGACAACGACCCAGAAGTGGCAGCTTCGATGCCCCTAGATGTGGAACCCTTGCCTAAGAACACAGACAAGACCAGTTGGGCTGATTTCAAGTTCCGTCAGATGCCCGTAGCTGCGTGTTTTCCCATCTTGGGTAAGATCCAGAGCGACGCTAAGGCCTCCTCGGCAGCTGTGCTCAACTATTGCTTGAAGAAAGTAGCGGGCGAAGACATCAAGTTTGATGCCTTCCAGCCGGCTATCAGTGCTCCGAAAGGCTATGTTATCGTCGGCGAAAAATACGAGGCAGATATTTTTCTAAGTGCCTATAGTACCAATGCCGACAATATTAGCATCTCGGTTGACGGCCGTCCTCTGCCCATTAAAGATGGGGTGGCTAAGTATGAGGTAATGACCTCGAGCACAGGAATAAAGACCTACAAGGTAACTGTAAATGTGAAAAACCCGCTTACGGGTGAAGTAAAGACCTACACCAAAGACTTTCAGTACGAGGTGGGCCGTCGTTCGGCTTCTATTCAGCTAGACAAGATGAACGTCTTTTACATTGGTGTAGACAATCCTATCTCGGTATCAGCATCGGGTGTTTCCTCCAATGAACTCAATATCAGTGCTTCGGGAGCTGGCATTACCCTAACGAAAGACGGTCCTTCGCATTATCAGGTGCGCGTTACGACGCCTGGCGAAGCTACGATAACCCTTTCAGGCGGTGGCTTACCTCCGACCAAATTCACTTATAAGGTCAAGCGCATTCCAGATCCCGTGCCGATGTTAGGTGCTCAGCGTTTCGACAGCGCTATCCCGAATGGTACCTTCAAAGCCCAGGGTGGCGTGGCTGCTGTGCTAGAAAACTTTGACTTCGATGCCAAGTGCGAGGTAGCTGGCTATACGGTAGCTTATCAGAAAAGACGCGCAGATGTAGTGGAAAAGACAAACGTCGGTGCGCGCTTTAATCCAGAAGTCCAAGAACTTATTCGTCGAGCCGAGCCGGGCGACGTTTATTATTTTCTCGACATCCGTGCAAAATGCCCTGGCGACGTGGCTCCGCGTAAATTGGGAGATCTAGTTTTCAAAATTCGTTAGTCTTTTTGACTTGCCCGCAATAGCTCATTCTTTCCTCATCTTTGTTGAGTACGCTATTGCGGGCTTTTTCGAGCGAAAATTACTAAACACTCACTCAATCACACGTACCATGTATGCCCTTCTTCGTTTGGCTGCTTTTGGCCTGATTTTTTGCTCAGTAGGTACGCTAACCTTTGCTCAAACTTATCAAGAGGTGCGAGACGTGCGCACAGAAGCCAGTGAACCTGACGAGTTTGGCGAGGCACCTTTAGATGACGTGGTTAAAAAAGAGATCATGCGCGAACGCCGCGTGTTAGATTATCAGCCTGTGCGCGAAAGCGACATCATGTGGGAAAAGCGCATATGGCGGATTATTGACGTTCGCGAGAAGATGAACTTGCCGTTTGCATACCCAGAGGAGCCTTTCTTTAAGATCCTTTCCGATGCAGCGGTAAAGGGCGATTTGCCTGTTTACTCTGTAGATGACGATAAGTTTAGAAAGCGCCTGAGCACAGACGACGTGCTCTCCATGATGTCAAAAACCGACACTATCGTTACGTTTGACCCAGAGACCTACGAGGAAAAAATTCAAGTTGTTCGCAACGACATCAACTGGGCCGATGTGAAGCGCTTCCGCATTAAAGAAATCTGGTTCTTCGATAAGGAGACCTCCACGATGCAGGTACGGATTCTGGGTATTGCTCCGCTCATTGATGTGCGCGACAACGAAGGTAACTTCCGCTACGAGAAAGCTATGTTCTGGATCTACTATCCTCAGGCCCGCAATTTACTGGCTCGTCATCGGGTCTTTACTTTGGGAGGCAATACCAATGCTACGCTCTCTTGGGAAGATTTTCTAGAGCAGCGCTATTTTTCTAGCTTCATTATCAAGGAATCGAACGTCTACGATCGCCGGATCGAAGATTATGCGCGCGGCGTAGATGCGCTCTGGGAGTCTGAACGCATCAAAAACGCCATCTTTAACTTCGAGCAAGATCTCTGGCAGTATTGAGCAAAAAACGTATACCTGTGGAAGAGGAACTGCAGGAATGTGCGGTTCCTCTTCTTTGTTTTCTCGGCTAGCATTTTTATGCATCTAACATATGCAGTCCGTCTTCGTCGCATGGAAGATAGCCCGCATCGCTCGCATCTTATCTTTCTTGTCATTCGAAGGAGGAGACAACAGCCGACTCCTCCATGTCTTCTTCTTTGTCTTTACCGAACTTCCCTAGCGAAAAACCGTAATTCGACAGGATTTTCTCTTTTAATTCTTTGCGTGCAAAGAAGATGCGGCTCTTCACTGTCCCGAGAGGTAGGCCGAGGTGGTCTGCAATCTCTTGGTACTTGTAGCCTTCGAAATGCATCAAGAAGGGAATTCGAGTGTTATCGTCTAACGCCGATACCAACTCGCTCAGTTCCTTAAGCGTGATTTCACTCTCTGCAGAATTCCCTACCGCGTGGCTGCCTGAATTCAGATAGAACTGATTGTCTGTAGTGTCAATAATCGTATTGGCTTTTACCTTCCGGCGATAGTTGTTGATGAAGATATTCTTCATGATGGTGAACATCCATGCCTTAAAGTTCGTGCCTGGTCGGAACTTATCTCGGTTGGCTAAAGCGCGATAGGCCGTTTCTTGATAGAGGTCTTTTGCTTCTTCTGAATTTTTTGTTAAATTATAGGCAAAGGTTTGGAGCATGTTTGTCAGGTCGTTCAGCCGGCAATTAAATTCGAGTATCGTCATGGCGCACTTTTTTTAGCGCCACAAAAGTAATGCATGTCTAACTTTCACGCAATAGGTTTTAGACATTTTAAATGTCAAAAATTAGCAAATTTGCATTTTTTGGAATTAATTTCGTTGCAAAATATTGATTATCAGTTTATAAAAAAATTTAGACAAAGTCTACATTTTTCATTTTTTCAAAAAAAAATGAAAATTAGTCTACAGCGAAGCAGGGCGAATAATTTTGGGATAGCAGACGAAATACTTAGTTATCGTTTGGGTATATAGCGGCACATCCGAGCATTCATCTATAGGGAGGACGCGCCCATCCTTAAAGAGGATATTGATTTTCTCTGCAGAAGGGTCGTAGGCCAGATTGCTCGAGGCTCCGGTGAAGATGAGGTTTTCTCCCCAGGGACCGAAAAGTTGCCGTGCGCTTTGGTGTAGTTGGGCGATGTAATCAGGCTCGATGGGGGCGCTTCGCCATTCTAGACGGAAGAGGCGCCTTTCTATGAGGCCATTGGCCAAGAACGCTAGCATAGGGTCTGAGTGAAAGCACCAGGCTTTGATGGAGGCGGCGACATCTACGTCGTCCAGTCGAGCAAAATATTTCAGCAGCTTTTCAGCAGGTGGTTTGTCATTGGGTTTGCGATACAAGAACCATCGCAAGGCTTCGGAGGCTTCTAGGGCTACTCCCTCTAGGGCTAGTTGGCGGGCTCGGCGCAATAAATGAATTACCATTTGCTCAGCTGCTACATTTGTCTTGTGCAAGTACACTTGCCAATACATGAGTCGGCGCGCGATAAGAAATTTCTCGATGCTGTAGATACCTTTTTCTTCCACGACAAGTTCACCGTTGTGGACAGCGAGCATCTTGATGATGCGGTCGTAACCAATTACGCCTTCGGAGACGCCCGTAAAGAAGCTGTCGCGATTGAGGTAATCCATGCGGTCCATGTCCAGCTGACTTGAGACGAGTTGGTGCAAGAAGCGTTTCGGATAGCGATCAGTGAAAATCTGAATAGCTCGAGTTAGTCGTCCCTTGTATTGGTGGTTGAGCGCCTGCATGAACATTAGGGAAAGCTCCTCGTGATGCACCTTTACCAAAGTGTGTTCTAGAGCATGGGAGTAAGGGCCGTGTCCAATGTCGTGCAGAAGAATTGCTGCGCCAACAGCTTCCAACTCCTCATCAGTGACCTCAACGCCTTTGCCGCGCAATACCTCAATTGCCTGCTGAGTTAGATGCAATGCCCCCAGGGCATGATGAAAGCGTGTGTGCAACGCTCCAGGGTACACATAGTGCGCCATCCCTACCTGCCGTATTCGGCGCAGCCGTTGAAAATAAGGGTGGTCAATAATCTCTAACAAAAGACCTTTGGGCACGGACACGAAACCATACACTGGGTCGTTGAATATTTTACGTTGGATGCGCATAATATCCTAGGCTTAAGAGCAAAGATAACCGCTGCATTGCGTTAACTTCGCACACTTCATTTAACACATCCGACCATCCATGGAAAAAGTCAAAATTCTTTGGGCCGACGACGAAATTGATCTGTTGAAACCGCATTTGCTCTTTCTTCAGAGTAAAGGATACGAGCTAGAAACTGCTACAAATGGCCATGATGCCGTGGAAATCTACTTGGAAAAAGGCAACGAGATAGATGTCGTTTTTCTGGATGAATCCATGCCAGGTCTTACGGGTTTAGAAACGCTTCCCAAGATAAAGGAAATCAATCCTCACGTGCCGGTAGTGATGATTACGAAGAACGAGGCCGAACACGTCATGGAGGAAGCTATTGGCTCGCAAATTGCCGACTACCTCATTAAGCCCGTGAACCCGAATCAAATTCTACTGACCCTAAAGAAAATCCTGGACAACAAGCGTCTAGTGCGCGAGAAGACAGCGTTAGATTACCAGCAGGACTACCAGCAAATGTTCCTGCAGATTACTAGCGGTCTCAATTACGAAGAGTGGGTAGATATCTATCGCCGCATCATCAACTGGGAGCTTCGCCTAGATGCCAACCATGCAGAAGTGGGCGACATCTTGGCCCAGCAGAAACAGCAGGCCAACATTGAGTTTGGCAAATATGTGGTCAAAAACTACTTCGACTGGGTGGACAAGAACAAGGACGTTGGTCCAGTGATGTCGCATGCCATGATGCGCAAGCGCATTTTCCCTCATGTCGGTAAAGGTGTACCCACCTTCGTGGTTTTGCTCGACAACTTGCGCTACGATCAATGGAAGGTTATCGAACCGTTTATAAACGAGCTCTTCCGCACCGAACACGAGGATTATTTTTACAGCATCTTACCCACAGCTACGCAGTACAGCCGGAACGCTATTTTCGCTGGCATGATGCCTGCTGACATTGAGCAGGCTTTTCCCGACAAGTGGAAGAACGACGTGGATGAAGGCGGTAAAAATCTCTTCGAAGATTTCTTTCTGGGAAAACAAATCGAAAGAGTTTTTCGCAAAGGAATTAAATGGGAATATGTAAAGGTTACTAACGTAGGTCAGGGCAAAGACCTAGTAGACAACATGCTGAACTATCTGCACAATGACCTAACAGTTATCGTCTACAATTTCATCGACATGCTCTCGCACGCGCGCACGGAGATGGAGGTGCTGAAAGAACTAGCCGGCGACGAACGCGCTTATCGCTCCCTGACGCGCTCTTGGTTTTTACACAGTCCCTTGTGGGCTGCCTTGCAACGCCTTGAAGGCCGAGAGGTACAACTTTTTGTAACCACCGACCACGGCACTATTCGCGTACAATCGCCTTCACGCGTGATAGGCGACCGCGAAACGACCACCAACTTGCGTTATAAAGTAGGTCGAAACTTGCAGTACGAAGCAAAGGACGTCCTCGCAGTAAAAGACCCCAAGCAAGCTGGCCTACCGCGTCCGAACATTAGCAGCACATTCATCTTTGCAAAGGAGGATTATTTCTTCCTCTATCCGAACAACTACAACCATTTTTACAATTATTATAAAAACACCTTCCAACACGGCGGCATCAGCTTGGAGGAAATGATTTGTCCTGTCGTTCGGATGCGTAGCAAGTAAATCCTCTTGCATGGAGCGTTTGTCTTTTTGGCTCACGCGATTGGCCGTAGAAATTTTCCGCTGGATGCCTTTCTGGCTCTTGTATAAGCTGTCGGAGGTATTGGCTTTTGTGCTTCGCCGCGTAGTGAGCTACCGCCGCAGAGTGGCCATCCAAAATCTCCAGCGCGCCTTTCCCGGCCTGTCTGCTGCTGAGATGGCCGTCCTGTTGCGCGCGGTATACCGCAACCTCTCAGATATTGTGCTTGAAACTCTAAAATCGTATACGTTACCTCTTACTGAAATTCAGCGACGCAGCCGTCCTGTAAACCCTGAAGTTGTCAATCGGCATCTCGACGCCGGCAAATGCGTTATTCTTTGCGGCGGACACTACGCAAATTGGGAATACACAGGCATAAGCATGCCTCCGCTCTTTCACGGCACAACGATAACAGTTTTCAAACCCATCTCCAATCGGTATCTGAACGCTTATGTCAACTCCTCTCGTAGCCGAGCAGGCATGCAAATGATTAGCATGGAAGAAACTCTTGCTGCGATGCAGCGCTGCAAGCGCCAGGCTATACCGGCTGTGTTCATCCTGTTGGCCGACCAGTCGCCTTCTAATCGCAAAGGAGCTCACTGGGTACGCTTCTTAGGCCAGGAGACGGCCTCTTTGCCCGGTGTAGATGTATTGGCTCGGCGCATGAAGTTTCCCGTCGTCTTCTTCTGGGTTGAACGCAAACGCCGCGGTTTCTATGAAGTTCATTTTGCCGACTTGAACGATAAGCCCGAAAACGCTGCCGAGGGTGAAATTACTCAAGCCTTTGCTCGGGCCTTGGAAAATGTCATTCGCCAAAAACCTGAAAACTGGCTCTGGACACATCGGCGTTGGAAGATAGAACAAGAGAATTCCACTTCTCGAGGCGCCCTCGACATTACTTTCCCCTCTTGACGTTTACGCGGCACTATATTTGCTGCGTTCAATTTTTCTTTTTCTTTTCAAATTATTTAAGCATGTACGAAGTCCGATTTGGCGGTAAAAAGGGCAAGAAGAGCCAGATTCTCCGGCTTGAGGTAAGCCCTGACCTACTGGTGGTGCGCACCAAAGACAATAAACAATTGGAAGAAGCGCCTTTGCGCCGCGAAAGCCGAGAGGTGTTGGATGCGACAGAGGAGGTGATTGCCTTCCCTGAAGCAGGAGTCAGCGTCCGCCGCGTGCAAGACGACGAGGACCCGGTTGCTAAGCGCGACGAAATGCGCACTGTGCTTAAGCAAGACGAAAGCCTGCGGTTTGCTGGACGCGTTCTTCAGGAAGTCGAAAGTGGAAATATTGTCTTGTATACAGAAAACTTTTTTGTCAAATTTCACGACGACGTCTCGCCCGAGCGTTGTCAGGCATTATTGAACAAGTACAGTTTGACGGTTAAGAGCCAGCTGCCTTTTGCCCCAAATGCATATTTTGTCAGAGCTGCGGAAGGCACTGGTACCAAGGTATTCGAACTTGCCGAACAGCTTCTCGCTGAAAAAGAGGTAGAATACTGCCATCCTGAGTTGGTGCAAGAACGCCGATTCAAGGGAGCGCATCCGCTGCAATGGCACTTGGTAGAGGCAACCATCAATGGGAGGGTCGTCAAACAACACGTCGACATTGAAGCGGCTTGGAAGCACACGCGCGGCAAGGGCATCACTATTGCAATTATCGACGATGGTGTGGATGTTGCTCATCCTGAATTTGTTGGTCGCATAGTTCATCCCTATGATGCTACGTTGAACAGTCTAGATGGCTCGCCTAAGTCGCCCGACGATAAACACGGCACAGCCTGTGCGGGGGTTGCCTGTGCGGCGGGTTTGCCTGGCGGTGCCAGCGGCACGGCTCCCGAGGCCAATCTCATGCCCATTCGCTTGCGCAGTGGTCTGGGTAGCATGGCTGAAGCTAATGCCTTCACTTGGGCCGCTGACCACGGCGCAGATGTCATCTCTTGCTCATGGGGGCCTTCTGATGGCGACTGGTGGAATCCGATGGATCCTTTGCACAACCGCGTCACGCCGTTGCCGGATAGCACGCGCTTGGCCATGGAATACGCCTTAACTAAGGGCCGAAACGGCAAGGGTTGTGTTATCCTTTTTGCTGCTGGTAACGGCAACGAGTCGGCTGACAACGACGGCTACGTCAGTTTTCCGCCTATCATCACCGTAAGTGCCTGCAACGACACCGGCAAGCGGTGTGTGTATAGCGATTTCGGCAAATGCGTATGGGTCTGTTTTCCAAGTGCTGACTACGGTTGGCGTGCTTTCCGACATCCCGCTCCGCTTACTGAAGGATTGCGTACTACTGACCGGCAAGGAGGTGAGGGCTATGCAACTGAGGGTTATGTCAATTCCTTCGGAGGAACTTCCGCTGCCTGCCCAGGCATGGCTGGTATAGTGGCCCTCATGCTAGCCGTTAACCCTCAGCTGACGCCCTCAGAAGTCAAAGAACTCATTCGTCGCTCGTGTGTTCGCATCGACGAGGCTGGAGGTGAATACGATGCTAGAGGCCATAGCATTTACTACGGATACGGACGTATCCATGCAGGCCTAGCAGTAGAAAATGCCCTCAAGGCGGCGGCGTCCAAGCATGCTGCTCACTTGAACATAGAGGGTGTAGCTCGCTTTCATACGGGTGGTGAAATACCTCTTTTGTCCAATGTCGTGGTCGGCAATGCCTTCGTTCCGCCGCGCCGTCTTCTAGGTTTCAGCCTCTCCTTGCGCAACGCACCTACGGGCTCGCGCATTCGATATCGCGTAAACGGTTCATCCATTGGCATTCGTGAAAATACAAAAGAAGGTGAGTACGTAGGGGAAACTTCAGTTGTTCACCGCCTTCGCGGCGTTGCCATGTGGTTGGAAGGCCCGCTTGCGCAGCAATACGACTTGCATTATGCTGTTCGTTTGCAAGGGCGAAAAACGCTAGTTCAAGCCCAAAATGGCGCTTGGGCCGGCTCAAACACGCCAATAGGGCGCCCTATCGAAGCGCTCAAAATTTGGTTGGCGCCTAAAAATCCTTAAAGTAGGCTTCTAAGGAGAAGGAATAGGCCTTAGCTTAGAGCCCCCTTTGCTGCTTAGTAACTCATTTGCACAAAATTTGCTGTCGAGGAGCTCTGCCTTGGCCCTATCCGCTAGCCCAGCTCTCTTTCGGTGCCTCTACAAATATAAGTAAGATTGTGCACGCAAAAGAAAAATATCTCCTTGCAATAAATTTGATTAACAAAATTTAAAAGTTAAACTCTATGAAAGTCGCATTTTTCGCAGGCCCTCTTCTTCTCTTAAGCGCATTTTTGTGGCGCAATACACAGCCAGAAAACGAAGAGTCTTCCATCGTAATTCAAAAAACGGCTGATAATCACCTCGTGGCATTAATCCAGAACAATCCCTCGTATCCGAATGCGGCGTTTATACTTCAGACGACGGCAGATTTGTCTGAGTTTCGCAGAATAGAACTCGTCAATGGGCGCATTCAGGAGGGAGAGAAGTGCGTAGAGTTTCAGTCTGCCGACAATCGGCAAAAAATTGTATTCAAACTCTCTTCAAGCCCATGCCCTATCGCCAGTACCGATGCTCGCGTATTTGGCGGCTATGGCCTGATACGTCAGCAAGATGAGAAGAAACACAGTTTGCTGTTGCAGTCCTCGGAGTCAGTTTTACCGCCGGTAAAAGAAATTCTCCTATGTGCATGTGTGAAGGCGAACGATGCTCCATTGAGTGGTTGTTCGTCTGGCGGCGTTGGAGCAAATGAGTGCGCGTACGAAGTAACGAAAGTTGGGCCAGGCATTCAAGGAAGCAGCCCTTCTAAGAAATGCTCAGTCAAATGCGAGGGCAGCGACCGCTACGCCTGTTGTTATTGAAAAAAGAATAGCGTGTCAACAGAGTTCTACGCGTTCTTCTAGGGCGAGATGCTCAGGAGCTAGGCTGAGCATGTCGTTTTCTTTGGTTGGTTTTTTCTTCTGTCATTAAGAATACGCATAGAGGTCAGCTGAGAAGGTTGGCCGTATGAATGAATGGGCCAAAAGGTGGTAAAGTATGCGCACGCAAGGGACTAACATTTCCTGTACACCCGCAAGAAGTGGAATTATTAGGTGCCCTTAAACGCGGAGAAAAGCGTTTTACTACAATGGGAGACGGCTATTGCCGGCTATTCCAAGCTCTCTTACCTTCGTCAGAAGTCTTTCAAAAGACTAATGGTGGACAGTTGATTTGCTCTTAGCCGGGCCAACGAAGGGTTGTCCATCATTTTCAGCCTTCGCAGAGGCCTTGCTTAACTGAGGCAGAGGGAAACTAATTTGAATATGTATCTCAATTACTGCTTCCC
Source organism: Saprospiraceae bacterium (assembly GCA_025055285.1). Classification (GTDB taxonomy): domain Bacteria; phylum Bacteroidota; class Bacteroidia; order Chitinophagales; family Saprospiraceae; genus M3007. Next base: position 1,772 of record JANWXM010000020.1, on the reverse strand, counting down.
TAGAATAAGCTACCTGCCTTACTTTTTGACCTTCGGGGTGACCGTTGTCCTTTGCCTGACTTTGGCCTGCCGAACCTCTACCTCGCCGGCGTCAGACCAGGCTGATTTGCTGGCCTTTTTCGCGCCTCAGCCCGCCGCTGACACGCTGCGCATAGAGGTTCCCAACGAAAACGAGCCAGACCCGGGCGGAGACTCGATACCAGAGGCACTGTTTTTCAGGTTGTTGGATACTGCCCTGTTGCATGAAATCGCACATGTGGCCGAGCCTGGCGCGGTTGATCGCATCTGTGGCCTAAAGCGCTTTGCGCTGAGTGCAAATGTGGAGGGTTGTTTGGTGTACATCCGCCAGTTCTGGTTCAAGCACTATTCCCTGCTGTTGTATGACAAGCGCAAACGAGCGTTCACCGGGCGGATCACCTTAGCCGAATGGTACGGCGGAGAAGGCGGACAAATCCTGACCGGAAGCTGGCTGCTGGACTACGACGGCGACGGCGACCGGGACATTATCAGACGAGTCATCCAGCGCGCTATCTTCACCAGCAATAACCACGAGGTGCAGGAGGCGACAAATGAGTCTGCGGAGGTGCTGCTGTGGCGCGATGGGCGCTTCGAGGTGCTGCCGGCGCCCAACGAGGCAGAGTTGGTCAAACGGTTTCCAATCCGCCCTCACTGGTAGGCAATTGGCCGATTTAGGTAAAGTGTTGTAACGCGGTAATCGCGTTCGATTGCCTATGTTTGTTGCTCACTTTTCGGTTAGCGCTTATGAAACGATTGCCGCTATTTGCGACTGCTTTTATCTTTTTTTCATTCGGCCTTTGGGCCCAAACCGACAAAAAGCAATGGGATGTCTCTGCCCCCGAAGGCATTCCGCTTCAAGAGGTTTCTTTTGTGGTGACGGAGGGCACGTGGATGAACGTAGACGTCAGCCCGGACGGTCAGACGGTGGTTTTTGACCTGTTGGGCGACATATATGCGATGCCCATTTCGGGCGGAGAGGCGCGCTGTTTGCGCGCTGGGCTGGCCTGGGAGGTGCAGCCGCGTTTTTCGCCCGACGGGCGCAAGATTCTGTTCACCTCCGACGCAGGCGGTGGCGACAACATTTGGGTCATGAACGCCGACGGCACGGAGGCGCGTCCGGTAACAAAGGAAACCTTTCGCTTGCTAAACAACCCGGCCTGGATGCCCGATGGCGAGTACTTTGTGGCGCGCAAGCACTTCACCAGCACGCGTTCGCTGGGGGCGGGCGAGTTGTGGCTTTACCACCTCTCGGGCGGCGAGGGCGTCCAGTTGACTAAGCGCAAGAACGATCAGCAAGACGTCAACGAACCTTCCGTCAGTCCCGACGGGCGCTACGTGTATTTCAGCGAAGACCTTTACGGCGGCGGCTTTTTCCAGTACAACAAAGACCCGCTCAAGCAAATTTTTGCCATACGCCGCTACGACCGCCAGACGGGGAAGGTAGAAACCCTCACAGGCGGCTCTGGCGGCGCGTGTCGGCCTCAGGTCAGTCCCGACGGGCAATGGCTTGCCTTTGTGCGCCGCGTAGATGTTAAATCCGTTCTCTTCGTGCGCGAACTGGCCACGGGCAAGGAATACCCGCTTTACGACCGGTTGGACAAGGACCAGCAGGAGGCCTGGACCATCTTCGGCGTCTATCCCGGTTACGCCTGGATGCCCGTAGCGGCGGGCAGCACGGCGCGCAGCATTGTCATCTGGGCGGGCGGCAAAATCCGCCGCATAGACTTCGACCTGAAGCGTTTGACGGACTCTCG